>JBCCGK010000033.1:0-101213 GCA_039029315.1 Bacteroidota bacterium
CGGCAATACTTTCACATGTGTAACTTTGTTCGATGGCTTGGAGTTTAAACTCCCGACTAAATTTTCTGCGTGGTCTTGACATCTCTTTTTGTAAATTATTTTTTCCCTAAACTCACTGTCCACGTAAATATAGCAACTCCAGATTGGTAAGATTTCTCCCTTTTTTTCCTTATGCCCCCTATATCCCTCACAAATAAATGTGCCCCCCTACTTATGCGAATCAATAGGATGATATGCGAAAAATTTCCTCCATCCCGACCGCCCACTCTCCTTTCAAAGAATTGACAGCCTAGAGTCTTCTTCCATCAGTCCCACAGGTCCCATTCTCCTATTGCTAAACATACGAAATAGATTCCTGACATGACAATGAGGATCTATCTTTATTGTCAAAACCTCAGGCGCCATGATTGATCGTTGAAATCCGACCATGACATTTTCGTTTTCAAGGAAAAAACGTAACTTTTCATACCCACCAAGGACTGATTTTTTACATTTTCACTACTCACTTGATTTACATTACCATGAAAAATGTATATGTATTCGTCCTTTTTATGTTTTGTGCTTCCTTCTCAGCATTGGGACAAAGCTTAACAACTGAAAAACTCACATTTCACAAGTGGAAAAAAGGAACGCAGCTCGTCTGCCAGAATGAGGATCATCGACTTGTGCTTCCCGCCAGGAGCATAAAGGACAAAGCCAATAAGTCAAGAATCAAACAGGTACAGTTGGATGGAGAATCGTTCCGTCTGGAAACCAAAAAACGAGCTCTCTATCTGAAAACGATTGAGGGCGCAACGCTGGTCTCGACCAATCGAAAAAGAACCGAAATTCAGATTGGTAAGAAAACCTTTTACAGGAAAAAGAGAAGAGGCTTAAAAAACCAAGTTGAATATGTGGATGAAGATGGAATCACCATCCTGACAGGGGCACTGCATAAGCGTATCATTCGCATTACGCCAACAACGACTGATCAGGAAGAAATTCGATTACTCATGATCATTTGCTTTGAAAATATTTTGCTGCAGAAAGAAGCAGATGATAGTGCCAATTCTGTGATCCAATCAAGCATGATGTAAGGCAGAATTTCCCTAGTAGCTACCAATCTTTCTTCTCTAACTTACCCTTGATTACAGTACTATGAAAAACCTATGTACAGGCATGATCTGTCTGTTTTATTTCATCCTTATGGCTTCGAGTCAAAGCCTGACAACCGAAAAAATCAATTTCCATAATTGGGAACAGGGGACACAACTTCTCTGTCAAAATGAGCACGATCAACTCCTGCTTCCTGTCAGGAATTTTAAAGATAAGGTGCACAAAACAGCAGTCAAGCTAGGGCAAATAAATGGACAATTCTTTCGTCTTGAATCGAAGGCTAGAACCCTCAATATCAAAACGATGGAAGGAGAGGCCCTGGCCCTGACCACTCCTGACAGGACTGAGGTTCAGATTGGAGGCAGAACTTTTTTCAAGCAGAGAAAAGCGTTCAGAAACCGACTGGAATATGTAGATAAACAAGGATTAGTCGTAGTGACAGGCGATTTCTTCAAAGGCAGGATTACGATCACCTCTGAACATGCCACAGAGCCAGGAATGGAATTATTGATGCTCATATGCTTTGAAGAAATGATCAGGCGGGTGGAAGAAATCAAGCATCCAGCTTCAATGACCTTTTATTGGCCTGGTTGACCATCGGGCTACTTGATGCAGCAAAATGAACAGAGAATCCGTATCATCGATAAAGGATTTATCAATGCACATCATGAAACATCTGCTTCTCTTCTTGCTGCTTCTTGGCGTTCATTTGATTTGTCAAGCCCAATGTGATGCCTCTTTTTCAGTTACGGATAGTATTTCCCTCCAATATACCCGGTTTGAGCCAACAGGAGGCCTAATAGCCGGCACCAATCATTTTTGGGATTTTGGAGATGGAAATACATCTACCATGGGGTACCCATTCCACGCCTTCCAAACTGATGGAGTGAAACACATTTGCCATATTGTCAGCACAGCAAGCTGTACGGATACAGTCTGTAGAGATATCTTTTTTCGGTATCCATGTCTGGATTCTTTGCCTGCTGTTTTGGGAGAAATATGCCAGATCAATATGTACGGGGATTCTGTTCGATTTTGGTATATGCGGATTCCCAATGATTTTCTGTTCAGGTGGTCTTTTGGGGACGGAACCTATTCGACAGCCTATATGCCGGGCCATAGATATGATTCTTCAGGCGTTTACGATCTTGAATTGATCGTTACGAGTATTGACAGTATGTGTATAGATACCCTTCGGCAACAAATTGAGGTGGGGTCGGCTTTGTCTCAATACGAACTAAATTTTTCCTATGAGCAAACGGGATATTTTCTGGAGTTTTCTGATTCAACGATCTATCAAGCAGGAGCACCCGTTTTCTGGCAATGGGCTTATTATGTTGATGGAAATTATTTGGCAGGGATTTCCTATAGTTCTGAGGAGCCACCTCCAGTTTTTTTTCATTGTCCTGGTCCCGGAACGTATGAAGTCTGCTATGAGGCCTGGATTTACACCCGGGATACCATTCGCTATTGTGAGACCATCACCATAGACGCCATCGATTGCTTTGCCCAGTTTTCCTTGATAGAATATGATGTTTCATTCTGTCAGGAAATGGGAATACAGCTCATGAACGAATCTACTTTTTCTGGTAAAACACTATGGGAGTGGGACTTTGGAGACAGCACCACCGCTTATGTGCAGTCTCCCCCGGATCATTCTTACTTTTATTATTGCGGATTCAAATATCTGGTCTGCTTAACAGCTACCAATATAGAAGGGTGTCAAGACAAGTATTGTGATATCGCCTTCTTGAATATTGGGAGTGCTGATCGCTTGGAAGATCTGGAGTTGGAGGTGTATCCAAACCCAACAGAGGCAGCCATAACCATTGAGTTTGAGCAGCCGAAGTTCGAAGAAATCCAGCTACGTCTATTGGATATTCATGGGAAAAGTACAGGAATATCCAAAGTCTTCATCCCCGGAAGAGATGGCCCATCCCTCAAACTCGATCTTTCCAGCCTGCTTCCTGGGATATATTTTCTGCAATTCTCTCTGGATGGCAAGCATCATGTCGAAAGAATCTTGAAGCAATAAAGACAGCAATGGTTAGATGTGAGCAGTTTTCTTCTCTAGCCATGAGACTTCTTCCCCGGCCAAATGTGGGCTCAATTTTTTTCTTACCTCATCGTGGTAGGCATTAAGCCAGTCAAGTTCCTCAGTGGACAAGCGTGATGTGTCGATGAGAGATACATCAATCGGACAAAGAGTAACTGTCTCAAAAGCCAAAAATTTCCCAAAGGCTTCAGATTCTGAATGTTCCACACACAAAATAAGGTTCTCAGTCCGAATTCCGTAGCGATCCTGATGATAGACACCCGGTTCATTGGAGGTCAACATTCCCAGCTCAAAGGGCGTGGCAGAGCGACCGCTAGCCCCGGTTCCCAGGGTTTGGGGGCCTTCATGTACATTGAGGAAGAATCCAACCCCATGCCCTGTTCCATGGCCGTAATTCATCCCATATGCCCAAAGCGCTCGTCTGGCAAAGCCTTCTATTTGGTAGCCTCTGGTTCCTTCCGGGAAAATGGCAGTCGCAATCGCAATATGCCCTTTCAAGACCAGGGTGAAATCCCGCATAGCTTCTTCTGAGGGAGGCCCCAAAGCGATTGTGCGCGTGATATCTGTGGTTCCATCCAGGTATTGGCCGCCAGAATCCAGCAAGAAAATTCCTTCTGCATGAAGGTTGGCTGCCGTTTCGGGTTCGGCGCGATAATGTACAATTGCGCCATTGCCTTGGTAGCCTGCTATGGTCGAGAAGCTTGGACCCACAAAATGCGCCTGTTCGGCCCGAAAAGATTCCAGCTTGTCGGCAGCAGATACTTCTGTAATGTCGATCTTGCCGACAGACTCTTCCAACCACATCAGAAATCTGATCATGGCCACTCCATCCTTGACCATGACTTCCCGGATTTGCTCGATCTCTCGTGCATTCTTAATGGCCTTCAGGCGAGTACTGAGATGCATTCCCTCCATTTTTGGAAGATTCGCCGGGATACACTGTGCCAATTGGAAGCTGGTTTTTCCTGCTTCATAATAGATAGGTTTATTCCCTTGTAACTGCTTCAAGCGACCTTGAATCTGGGTGTAAGGAGCCAGTTTGATTCCTTGTTGTTGCAATTCCTCTGCCAGTGCAGCAGGGACTTTTGCGCGATCAATAAACAGGCTCACCTCACAAGGGTCGATGAGGGCATATGCAAGTGGCACAGGATTGTATTCGACATCCGTCCCACGAAGATTGAATATCCAGGCAATTTCGTCCAGAGCAGTACAGAGATGATAATGAATGCCTTGCTCTGCCATAAGTTGACGCAGGGCTTCCAGCTTGGCGACTCTGGATTTGCCTGCAAAGTGTTCTTCATGTGCAAAAATCTCTCCTAAAGGCAAGGCCGGACGATCTTCCCACATTCCAGCAATCAGATTTCCGACATCTTTGATCTTGAGTTTTTTGGCGCTGAAAGCAGTTTCCATGGCTCGCTTACTGGCAAGAGACAACAGATTTCCATCAATTCCGACTGAACTGCCTTCCGGACAATGTTCGACCATCCAATCAATATATTCAGCAGTATGGGGGATCGTGAGTTTCACCAATTCAAAGCCCGTTCCTCTCAGTTGTTGTTCAGCCTGAATAAAATATCTTGAATCAGTCCAGACACCCGCAAAATCGGCTGTGACCACGACATTTCCTGAGGAACCACTAAAACCCGTAAGCCAGGGCATGATGCGCCAGTGTTCCGGAAGATATTCACTCTGATGTGGATCACTATTGGGAATGAAATAGGCTTGAATTCCATGAAAAGACATGGCTTGCCGGAGGGTGGAGAGTTTTTCTTGATGCGTCATATCAGAAGGGTGAATACCAAAATCAGAGGATCTTTTGAAAAATCGTTTGTAAAGCTAGCATATTTCCGCTTTCAATTTTCCATTCTCAGAATTGATTTTCTATCTTTGCGCGAAATTTGAACTATATGCCGTTAGATCCTTCCATTAAATCCGTACTGATTATCGGTAGCGGACCTATTATTATTGGTCAGGCCTGTGAGTTTGATTATTCTGGTTCCCAGGCGTCTTTAGCCTTAAAAGAAGAGGGAATTAGAGTCGCACTGATCAACTCTAATCCAGCTACTATTATGACAGATCCGGTGACTGCGGATGATGTCTACCTTCTTCCTTTGGAACCTGCCTCGATTGAGCACATTCTCTCCAAACAAAAGATTGACGCTGTTTTGCCGACTATGGGAGGACAGACTGGACTGAATCTGGCTGTTGAATGCCAGAAAGCAGGAATTTGGGAGAAGTTTGGAGTCAGGATTCTTGGTTCTGACATATCGGCGATTGACAAAGCTGAGGACAGAGAAGTGTTTCGACAAACGATGAATGAGCTCAAGATCCCGGTAGCTACAGCTGAAACTGCCAATTCTTTCCTGAAAGGGAAGGAGATTGCACAGCGGATCGGCTTTCCGCTGGTGATTCGTCCTTCCTATACACTTGGAGGAACAGGCGGAGCTTTTGTCAATACCCCTCAGGAATATGACACCCTTCTCAAACGAGGTCTGGAAGCCAGCCCCATCCATGAGGTGCTGGTAGAGGAAAGTATTTTTGGTTGGAAAGAATTTGAATTGGAGGTCATGCGGGATCATGCGGGGAATAAGATTGTAGTGTGTACGATTGAGAATTTCGATCCCATGGGGATTCATACCGGGGACTCAATCACCGTGGCACCTGCGATGACCCTGCCAGACACCATCTATCAGGAAATGCGGAATATGGCATTTATTGTCATGGATGAATTGGGAGATTTCGCTGGAGGATGTAATGTCCAGTTCTCCGTAGACCCAAAGACTGGAAAGATCATTATCATCGAGATCAATCCAAGGGTATCCAGGTCTTCTGCACTTGCTTCCAAAGCGACTGGTTATCCGATTGCCAGAATTGCTGCAAAGCTGGCTGTCGGATATCGGTTGGATGAATTGGCCAACCAAATCACAAAAAATACTTCTGCCTTTTTTGAGCCGACGCTTGATTATGTGATTGTCAAGATCCCTCGATGGAATTTTGCCAAATTCCCGGGAGCAGATCCACATCTCGGTCTGCAAATGAAAGCGGTAGGAGAAGTGATGGGCATTGGACGAAGTTTCAATGAAGCGCTGCAAAAGGCCTGTCAATCTCTCGAAAACAAACGAAATGGGATGGGAGCAGATGGAAGAGAATTGAGAGACCTGGAACATATTATGGAGAGCTTGCGCCATCCCTCCAGTGATCGAATCTTCCATATTAAGGATGCTATGCATCTGGGCGTCCCGCTCAAAGCGATTTATGACGCCACCCGAATCGATGAGTGGTACCTGAGAGAAATTGAATATCTGGTCTTGCTGGAAAAAGAAATCTCCCAGTATACCATCAAGAACATCCCCAAAGCAGTCCTATTGGAAGCCAAGAAAAATGGCTATGCGGATCGCCAAATCGCGCATTTGTTGGGATGTATGGAGAGTGAGGCACATCAGAAGAGAAAAGAACTCCATATTGATCGGGTATACAAACTGGTGGATACCTGTGCGGCTGAGTTTCGTGCGGAGACTCCTTATTATTATTCTACATTTGGCACAGAGAATGAATCAGAAGTTACAGATAACAAAAAAGTGGTTGTCTTTGGCTCTGGACCCAACCGAATCGGTCAGGGAATAGAATTTGATTATTGCTGTGTGCATGGGGTGCTTGCAGCCAGAGAGATGGGATATGAGACTGTGATGATCAACTGTAATCCTGAGACTGTTTCGACAGATTTCAATATCTCTGACAAACTATATTTTGAACCCGTGTTCTGGGAGCACATTTATGACATTATTCAACATGAGAAGCCTGATGGCGTCATTGTTCAATTAGGTGGTCAAACGGCGCTCAAACTGGCCGAAAAGATGGATCGATATGGAATTGCCATCATGGGGACCAGCTTTGACATGATGGATATGGCTGAGGATCGAGGACGCTTCTCTACCTTGTTGAGAGACCTCGAAATTCCCTACCCTGATTTTGGGGTGGCAGAGAATGCAGAAGAAGCCATAGCCATAGCCAAAAAGGTTGGATACCCTGTTCTGGTTCGTCCTTCTTATGTCCTGGGAGGTCAAAACATGCGCATTGTGATCAATGATGAAGAACTCACACGGCACGTTATCAAAATTCTCAGTGAAGTCCCAGGCAACAAAGTTCTGATCGACCACTTTCTCGATGGTGGAATCGAAGCAGAAGTCGATGCAATCTGTGATGGAACAGATGCCCACATCATCGGAATGATGGAGCATATAGAGCCAGCAGGCATTCACTCAGGAGATTCCATGGCAGTCTTGCCACCCTTCGACCTGAGTGATCAGGTCCTGAAGGATATGAGGGATATCACAAAGAAACTGGCTGTTGCAATGAAAATCAAAGGATTGATCAATATCCAGTTTGCCATCAAAGACGAGAAGGTATATGTGATCGAGGCCAATCCTCGTGCTTCCAGGACTGTTCCTTTCATCGCCAAGGCACACCAAATTCCGTATGTCAATTATGCCACCAAACTGATGTTGGGGACGCATACACTCAAGGATTTTACCTTCCATCCCAAATTGAAGGGATATGCGATCAAGATCCCAGTCTTTTCATTCAACAAATTTCCGAATGTAGACAAGAATCTTGGGCCAGAAATGAAGTCAACAGGGGAGAAAATACATTTCATCAAGGATTTGAAAGACCCCTACTTCGTGAAGGCTTACAATGAACGGAATATGTATCTGACTCGCTAAGAGGCTGCTACGCTCTTATTGTTCATGGACCTAACAGCTAAACAACTGTTAGGTCTATTTTTTTGTCTCGTTGTCCCCGGATTTAGGGGTTGCCAATTCCAGGACAGAACAGGCTACTTTTTCAAACAAATCATCTTTTCTTGATCCCAGAATCATTTGGAAAAAAGGCACTTCCTTCGGCATGCCCATCACCAGCAGGTCATAGCCAGCCGATACTTCCATGATGGTATCCGATTCATCTTTGGCCGGAATCACTTTGAAATGGGTGGGTGAATCGCAGGTTCTGCCCAGTTGCTCGATATACGCTTGTTCTGTTTCTATCTCTTGCTCAGATGCTTCCAATGGCAAAACCCGAACAAAGGTCAGTTGCGCATTGTAGATGGAGGCCAGATGATCAGAAGTGCTGGTGACCAACAGATCATCGGCATTGTGTTCTGGGTAGACCAGTATTTCCCGAATATATCTCACCCCTGCATCCCTAAACAAGCCCAGATTACAATCCAGATGTGCAAGCAGCCATTTGATAGGGTTTCTGATCCAGGATCCATGCCCGAGTCTGCCTGAGATGCCCATGACCATCCATTGACAATCTGTCCGCTCACTGATGGCTTGCACTGTTTCCAGCAATTCGTGTGTAACAGAAGTGTCAAACTCTATTTGAATATTTTTTTCCTCAGCCATGGCAGACAACCGACGATTGAGGGACTGGACGGGCAGATTGTCCTCGATCATGGCTGTGAGCATCGTCTGCTCTGGAGCTTCTGTCAAATGTACTACCTGGACCTTTTCTCCATCTTTGAGGGCAGAGGCAATCTCTGTCAGCATTTCCGGAGAACGTTCATTCCCAAATAGCGGGACAACAATGGCTGCCTCTCCTTCATCCTCGGTATCTCCAAGATATTTTTCCTCCAACTCCTGCAACTCCATTGCAGACATGGTGGTCCTACGTTTGGTATTGGACCCAAGGATAGAGCGGAGTCCGTAGAGTTGCCAAATTCCTTTCCTGTTGGAGTGTTTTTTTCCATAAAATTGATAAACCAATATTCCGGCCAGGGTAATTACCACAGCGCCTATCAAGGCCAATCCTCCCAAAACGGCAATTAAAACACCGCCGGAGACAATGCCGAAAATTTGAATCCAGGGATAGAAGGGTGCCCTGTACTCAGGTTTATACCATTCGACTCCAGTTTCTCTCAGAAGAATAACAGATGCATTTACCCCAACAAACATCATGATCATAAAGGCACTGGCGAGCTTCACAATTCGATCAATAGGCAGAAACAGAATCATACAAGCCATCAATGCTCCCGTGACCAGGATACACACATAAGGGGTAAGAAATTTGCTGCTTACTTTGTGAAATGCGGGAGGAAGAAGATGATCCCTGCTCATGGCAAATGGGAATCTGGAAGCTGAAAGCACCCCTGAGTTTGCCATTGAACTCAGCGTAATGACGCCTAGTACGGCTGCAATAGTCCCGGCAATGGGTCCCCCTAATGTAAGGAATAAGGTATGAATCGGTTTCAAATCGGTACTTAATTCCGCGATTGGGATGTTCCCAACCAAAACAAAGACCACAGATCCATAGATAATTCCAATCAGGATAAGCGCGAGAAGAATGGCACGAGGAAGGTTTTTTCCAGGGTTTTTGACTTCCTCAGCGATTGCTGCTACCTTGGTTACTCCTGCATAGGAGACAAAGACAAAGCCAATTGCGCCGATAAATCCACTCATACCCTCTGTAAACGCAGGCTCAAGATTCGCTGGCTCTAATCTGAAAACACCTAAGATGGAGACAGCAATCAATCCCAATAGACTTATGCTAACAATGATCAATTGGGCAAGTCCCACTTTTTTTACCCCCATGATATTGAGGCCAATGATGATGAAAAGAAGAACCAGAGAGGTCACTTTGAGAGGCACATTGGCTAGCACAAATAAATATGCACTGACACCTACCAAAGCAAATGAGCTTTTTAATAAAAGAGAAAACCATAATCCGAATCCAGAAATCGTTCCAAACAATGGCCCGAATACTCGTTCCAGATAGATATAGGTACCACCTGAAGTAGGCATGGCCGTTGCCAATTCAGATTTGGAAAGTGCTGCGGGGAGAACGCAAAGCCCAGAGAGGAGATACGCCATCCAGATGGAAGGACCTGTTTTGGCAGCTGCAATTCCAGGTAAAACAAAAATACCTGATCCCAGCATGCCTCCAATAGCTATGGCAACCACGTAAGGAAGAGAGAGTGTTCGTTCAAGTTTTTTCAAAATGTAAAGGACTCAGTTGGCAATACAAACAAGAAAATTAGCAATTAAAGCTAGATGTTTTCCAAAAACAAACCTACGCAAATCCATCCTACTTTGACTCATGCTTCTGAGATGAATATAAGGTTTTCCTCTAATTATGGGCAATTACTCATAATGGAGAAAAGAATGAATGAAAATATGATAGAAAATTCTATCATTTCCATTGAGATGGATGCGAGGAAAACAACATTTTGTAATCTAAAAAAGCTTGATACTTTTGCGATCGTACTGCCATTTACTTGAAAGATGATCAGAATAGGAGCTTCATCTGAGATGGAGAATTGCAGAAAAGATCCTTTTTGTCTGAAAATTCAAACCAAAGTCGGAATAAAATGGTTTGTTGTTTGTCTAATATGTGATCTCAACCTTCAGTCTATACCCTCAATAATTTCAAAACAACAGTTACATGAATCAAATCAACTTGGACCTTAGCCACATGCGAAGACTCCTTCTCGGCTTTCTTTGTCTGGCCTTAGGGTCCATAACGGAACTCAGTGCACAGCCTTGGGGAGGACAAGGAGGGGGAGGAAACAGAGCACAAATGAAGGTGGGTCGATTTTATGGAAAAATTGTGGATGAGACTGGCAAAGGCGTCAGTTATGCTTCTGTTCAGCTGATAAAGATGAGCTTTGACACGACTACAAGAAGCCGAAAACCACAATTGATTGCTGGACAAATCACGGCTGATAATGGGGATTTTAGCCTGGAAAAGCTCCCTGTATTCGGGAATTTTACCTTGAAAGTCTCAGTGTTGGGATACGCCGATTTTGAGAAAGAAGTAACTTTTGGGTTGAACAGAGGAGGACAAGAAGGAGGAAGACCTTCAGGAGGTGGCGCACCATCCTGGAGTGGGGGAGGGGGAAGAAGCTCCTGGGGGGGCGGAATGGCTGCCATGGCTGGTAAATTTGACAAAGATTTGGGTAACATCGCTCTGACGACAGAGGTGATGGCGCTCGATGATGTCGTGATAGAAGGAGAAGGAAGCACAGTCACTCTTGCTCTGGACAAAAAAGTCTTCCGGGTCGATAAGAATTCTGTATCTGTAGGAGGAACCGCAGAGGATGCCCTGGCCAATGTCCCTTCCTTGTCGATTGATATAGATGGTAACCTGACATTGAGGAATGCCGCTCCTCAATTGTTCATCGATGGCCGACCAACTACCCTGACTCTGGATCAGATCGCTGCTGATGAAATCGAATCTGTCGAAGTGATCACCAATCCATCTGCCAAGTATGATGCCTCTGGCGGACAGGCAGGGATTGTAAACATAGTCCTGAAGAAGGAACGGAAGATTGGATACAATGGCAGCATTCGGGGAGGACTGGACACCAGATCGGGCTATAATGCCGGGGGGAATATCAACATTCGGGAAGGAAAAGTGAATGTATTCTTGAGTGCCAGTCTCAATAGCCGAGCCAGTACAGGAGAAGGCGAAACATTCAGACAAAATTTGTTAGGCAGTCCCAGAACCAATATTCTGCAAGCCAACGAAAATCAATTTGTAGGACAATTCATAAGTCTTCGTGGCGGGATGGACTGGTTCATTGACAACAGAAATACCATCACTTTCTCTGGAAATTTGACACAAGGAAAGTTCACTCCTTATGACCAAATTTCTATTCATACAGATTCCCTTTTTGCTTCTGGAATAACTGCCAGCGATGCCCTTCGAATCTCTGATTCTCGACGACAGTTCCAGAACCTGGGCGGATCTGTCCTGTTCAAGCATCTATTCCCGAAAGAAGGTAGAGAATGGACAGCAGATATTAGTTACAATGCAGTAACTTCTGATGGGGACGGGACCTTCGAGACGGACTATGCAAGCTTTATGACACGTGAGCGACAGGAATCTTCTGGAGGTAGCCAGTATGTGACCCTTCAGACTGACTTTGTTGAGCCGGTAAATAAAAACATTACTTTGGAATGGGGAGCCAGAGGGGCGATCCGTAACTATACCAATAGCAACGCCAGCTACTATTATCAGGATGCAGATTGGAAACGAGCAGTCAATTTTGCAGACGAGTATGACTTTACAGATGCCGTATACGCTGCCTATGGTAACCTCAAACATCAGTTTCCCAAATGGGGATATATGGCAGGCTTGCGGGTAGAAAGCAGTCAGTATACAGGCGAACTTCCCGAATCTGGCGATGTGTTTGAGAATGATTATCCTTTCTCCTTGTTTCCGAGCGTGTTCGTAACGCGCAAACTCGACCAACAGGATAATCTCCAATTCTCCTATAGTCGAAGAGTGAATCGTCCGAGTTTCTTCCGACTCATGCCCTTTACTGATTTTTCTGATTCCCTCAATCTCAAAAGAGGCAATCCGAATTTGCTGCCTGAATTCACAAATTCGTTTGAAGCAACCTATCAGAATATTTTGACCAAAGGACATGACATCCTGGTCTCTGCTTACTTTAAGCAGGCAACGGATCTCATAACGACCTTCCAAACAACAGAATTGATCGGTGGGAAGGAAGTGCTGATGACAAGTTATGCGAATTCCAACAACAGTATTGCCTATGGAGCTGAGTTTACCATGCGCAATACTTTTAGCAAGAACATAGAACTGACTTCCAATGTGAATTTGTATAATTCAAGAGTGGATGCCAGCAATGTGCAAGATGGATTGGTGAATGAGCAGTTTACCTGGTTTGTCAAAGAAAATCTGGTGATCAAACTCCCTGCGCAATTCAGGTTGCAAATAAATGGTCAATATCAAAGCAAGGCTGCTTTTACTCCTTCAAGCGGAGGAGGACGCTTCCACGGATGGAGAGGCATCACCAATACTGCTCAGGGATACACCCTTCCCTATTGGTTTGTGGATGTTGCCGTTCGGAAAGATCTGTTCAAAAGAAAAGCCAGCCTGACAGTCAGTATGAGGGATGTGTTTGCCAGCCGCCGAACGGGAACTTATACAGAATCGACCTTCTTCATTCAGGACAGTTGGCGGATCAGAAACCCGCAGGTTGTCAGTGTGAACTTCTCCTACAGATTCGGGAAGCCAGATACCTCTATCTTCAAACGAAAGAACAACAACATCAACATGCAGGGCAATGATGTGATGGGCGGATAAAGAAAGGAAAGCTGTATGTCTTTCCCGGCTCAGAAAATCATTTAGGCCTATTCCAGAAATCTAAGGTCGTTTAGTCCCGGAATGTTTTGCATCAATATGAAGCGAAAGATTCCGGGATCTTTCTTTCTGCCTGTCTACCTGCCACGGAAGGTAGGTTGGCGTAGATTCTTGTAAATGGCTGATAATAAGTGGACTGCTAGCCTACTCCTTCATGATAAACCCATCCAGATTCAAAATTGTGTTGGCAACCACAGCCAATGCTGCGAGTTGATTTGGAGAAGGAGAAATGTCTGACACCTTTTGGCCAATGCCTTGGGAACTGGAGGTGGGGATTTCTGTCAGGGCTTGCTGGTGAAGACCTATTAGCACTTCCATGGCTGCATCTGAAGGTGGTCGTAGCAAGGCAACTTGATATCCATATCTCAACTGATCTTCCAGGGTATTGCCTCCTTCGCGGATCATTCTGTTTGCCAGGGCCTCCGCTGCTTCGACGAATACAGGATCATTGAGAGTAATCAAAGCCTGTAGGGGAGTGTTGGTGCGGATACGACGAGAAACACAGAATTCCCGACTAGGGCTGTCAAAGCTGATCAGAGAAGGGTAGGGGCTTGTGCGTCGCCAATAGGTATAGATGGCTCGACGATAACGATCTTCTCCTTCACTGACGGTCCATGTCATGCCACTATAGACCACTTGCCAAATTCCTTCGGGTTGAGGAGGCATGACGGGTTCTCCATACATCTTTCGGCTCAATAGTCCACTAACTGCCAATGCCTGATCCCTGATTTGTTCAGCAGTCAAGCGAACTCGCGGTCCTCGACTGTATAGCCTGTTTTGTGGATCTGCGGCCAGCAATTCCGGACTCGTATGTGTTTGTTGGCGGTAGGTGGCAGACATGACGATGGTTTTTAGAAGGGATTTGACAGACCAGTTGAGGTCTTCTGCAAAATGAGCCGCCAGCCAATCGAGCAACTCCGGATGAGAGGGGCGCATGCCCTGGGTGCCAAAATCCTCGGTTGTTTCCACCAAGCCTATCCCAAAGATCTGCTCCCAGAATCGATTCACTGCTACCCGTGCTGTCAGCGGATTTCCAGGATCGAACAGCCAATCTGCCAAAGCAATTCTGTCTCGCTCACCCTCATCTGGCATGGCAGGTAAGGAGGCAGGAACATTCGGGAAGACGGTGTCCTTTTGCACCATCCAGTTCCCTCGTTCAAACACACGAGTAGAACGGCGATTTCCTCTTGTTCGTTCTTTCAGGATTGGGGTTTTGATGGAAGTAAATGTCAATCTGATCAAGCTGTCTTGCATGTCTCTCAAATCAGCAGGAATATCAGGCCGATCAGCATAGTGCAACTCTATCTGCCGGAGATCGATTCTGCCATCTGGATCACTGTGAGCTGCATGCGTATTGATCAAATGGATGTATACATCATGCTTGCCCTGAATCTTCTGCTCAGATGAAATCGTCTCCTCTTGCCATCCACCGGGAGTAGGGTCGACTGTCTGGAAAAGCTGACCATTTTCCCGATCAATCCGAACCTCTATCCGTCCTTTATCTCCCGAAACCTTATACGACCATGTGATGTCGGTCAGGTTTGTCAAGTCGATGTCTTCGAATACGAGATAGAAATGTTTGTCTGGAATGTTATTTGGAAGTCTAGCCCAATTGTCAGCGCTTCCTCCTCCACTCAACTCGACATCATTGAAGTCATCCGCATAGCCGGGAATCAATCTTGGAAAGAGGGCTTGCCTGATCTGAACATGATTAGGGGCCTCAAGTTCGATGGCTTGTCTTGGATGATGTTGTTGAATCCAGGCGATGAGGTTGTCAAAGATGCTGTCTTCTTTGGGAGCAAATTGTTGCAAAAAAGGAATTTCAGAATCCAGATCTGCATCTTGTGTATTGTTGAAGAAGGCAAGCGAACGATAGTAATCTGCCTGCCGAAAAGGATCATACGGATGCGAATGACACTGTACACATTCCATGGTGGTACTCTGCCAGACCGTCCAGGTGGTGTTGACCCGATCTATGAGAGCTGCCAACCGAAACTCTTCATCCTCTGTTCCGCCTTCCGTATTGGTCATGGAATTTCGATGAAAGGCGGTGGCGATGAGTTGGTCTTCTGTTGGAGAGGGGAGAAGATCTGCTGCCAATTGTTCTTTTGCAAACTGATCATAGGGCATATCATCATTGAATGCCTGAATGACCCAGTCCCGATATTTCCAAATGCTACGGTAGGGATCTTTTTCATATCCCTGCGAATCAGCATATCTGGCAAGATCGAGCCACATGGAGGCCCAGTGTTCGCCAAAGTGTGGGGAGGCCAAAAGGCGATCCACCAATTGCTCATAGGCTTCCAGGCTGGGATTGTCTACAAAAGCGTGTATCTCTTCAGGTGTGGGTGGCAGTCCCGTCAAATCCAGACTGAGCCGTCTGGCAAGGATCTCTGGCGATGCTTCAGGAGAGAGTGTTAGATCATGTTGGCCTAACTGGCGCGAAATAAATGGATCTATCTCGTTGGAATGGGGATTGTGAATCCGAATGGATGGCACGCTAGGTCTCTCCACTGCTCGATATGCCCAATGGGTCTCCCACTTAGCACCCTGCTTGATCCATGTTTCAAAGGCCTTGATTTGCGCTTCTGTTAATGGTTCTTTTTCCAATGGCATGCGTTCCTCTGGATCGTGATGCCGAATGCGCTTCATCAATTCGCTCTTCTCTGGATGGCCTGGAATGATGGCTGGTAGACCGGAATCTCCTATGCGGAGGGCATCTTCCCGAAACAGCAAGCTCAGTCCTCCTCTCTGCTTGACTCCGCCATGGCAACCAAGACATTGGGCATTCAGGACAGGTCTTATTTCTGTATTAAAGTCAACCTGATCGGTACGAAGAAAAAAGATAGACAGGAGCAGGACCAATAGTCCACTTCCTAGTAGGATGGATATCAAGCTATGCCGTTTCATAGTAGGGTAGTCAGTCTGCGGCCAAGATAAACATTTTCACAAAAAAAGTCAGACCAGTTCTCCACTCTCAGGAAGGGAAACATAAAAGGTACTTCCTTTGCCTTCTTCCCCTTCTACCCAAATTTCTCCTCCCAGTTGCGACACAATTTTTTTGCAAATAGAGAGACCCAATCCCGAACCAGAATACTTCTTCCGATCATGAAGTCGTGAAAACATCTCAAAGACCTTAGTTCGATACTTCTCTGGAATTCCAATGCCATTGTCCTTGATCGTAATTCTGCTTCCCAGTTCTGTCTTCTGATGGTCAATATGTATAATTGGGGGATCAGATTCATTGTATTTGATGGCATTTTCAATCAGGTTTTTCAGAACCAGAAAGACCAGGGAAGCATTCGAATTTAGTTCCAGATCTCCTTCGTATACGATTTGGGTTTTTGTTTGAAAGATTTTCTGATTGAGGGCATCTTCTACTCTTCGAATGACAGATGACAATGGGAAAGATGTCAATTCTTTTGATTGCTTTTCGAGCATAGTAAACGTCTGGACATCATCAACAAGGGTATACATCTGTTTGGCATTGCGAACCACATATTCTGCAAATTCCTGCAACTCCTCATTCTCCCCATACTGGGTTTGAACTCTTTTTTCGATCAATTGAGTAAAACTGGTGATATTCCGGATAGGTTCTTTCAAATCGTGAGAGGTAATGAAGGCGAATCTGGCCAGATTGTCATTTGATTCCTGTAATTCCTGTGTTCGCCTATCTACTTCTTCCTCAAGAAGACGGTTGTTTTCTTTTTTCTGTTGATAGTTGTTGAACAAAATGAAGGCCAGCACCATGGACAGTATCAGAATGATTCCAGTACCAACGATGATGATGTTTCGTTGTACAATGGCGATTTCATTTTTCCTTTGCTGATCCTTGAGAAGCTTGTTCTCAATTTCCTTCTTGGCTGATTGGTATCTGATTTCAAGATTGCTGATGATCTTGAGTTTGTCCTTATTGAACAAGGTGTCGTGCAGGGCGTGGTGATTGACATAGACCTCGTAGGCTTTCTTATAATTGCCTAACTGCGCAAGGCATTGAGCTTCAATCCAGTAGAAGTCAGCCAAGAGGTATTGATTGGAGATGGAAATAGATTCGTTGGTTTGGACTTGTTGGCAAATCTTGATCGCTTCCTGATAATTTCCTTCTTCCAGGAGAAGATGAGCTTTTTCATTATAGGCTTTGTCAATAGATTCGATGAAATTCAGGGAATGGGTAAGTGCCAGTGCTGAGTCCAGATGGCTATGGGCGACAGAGAACTTGTTTTCCAATCTGGCAATTTGTCCCAAATGAATGAAGGCATTGGCTTTGCCATAAGGATCTCCTTCAGCAATATATCCCTGCATGGATTCCTCAAAGTATGTCTTCGCGATGTCAAGATTCCCTCTTTTTACTGCGATCTCCCCCAAATGAAAGTAACTGTTATAAACAGTGGCCAGGTTCTTGATTTTTTTTCCCAATTCGATTGACTTTTCGAAATATGGAATGGCCTTTTCATACTCTTCCATTAACTGGAGGGTAGATCCCATATTGGACCAGCCTGTACACAGATTTTTTTCATCCCCATATTCTTCTGCCAGATCTACTCCTTTTTGGAAATTTTCGAAGGCCAATTCAAACGCTCCCATTTTGATAAACACCAATCCTAGATTGTTGATCGTTGCAGCGATGGTGATTGTATCTGTTAATTCTATGGCCCGCTCATGACTTTTTTCGAACATATCTATTGCGGCCTCATTATTTCCTTCCAGATAGTAGGTCAAGGCCGTATAATTCATGGCTACCGCTTCCTGCTTGTCATACCCAAGGCTATCTCCTTCATGCATGACCTGATCAGCAACCGATCTTGCCCTGGATGGATTGACACGTAGATATTTCCAGCTGATTTCGCTGAGGGTGGTCAGACGAATAGAATCATTGCTTGCTTGATGATAAGCATTCCACAGGCTATCCAAATCCTTGTTTTGAGAAAATGTATCAGGGGAAAAGTGAAAAAAGATATAGAGGAACAAAATTCCTGAAATATATGAGTGTGATACATTCCAAATAAGAGTAGGGTTTCCCATATAATTTGTGCTGCTGATTAGAAAGTTAGTGGCTTGTTGTGGCGAACTACCTCTCCTACCTGCATGTGTTGGAGGGTGTAGCTACCTATACGCCATCTGACCAGCCGTAGTGTTGGATATCCAACCTTGGCGGTCATTTTTCGGACTTGTCTATTTTTTCCTTCTTTCAGAACGATGGAGAGCCAGGATGTTGGAATTTGTTTTCGAAAGCGGATTGGCGGATTCCGTTCTGGAAGTATAGGGTCTTGCAAGATGGGTTGTACTGTCGCAGGCTGGGTATGGTAGGGTTTTTTTCTGACCGTAATTCTCACCCCTTCCCGCAACGCTTGGATCGCCTCCTGATTGGGAATTCCTTCCACTTGAACCCAATATTCTTTTTCTACCTTTCCACCCAGGATGCGCTGGTTTTGTCCTTTTTCATCAGACAAAATCAGAAGCCCTTCGCTGTTTTCATCCAGGCGACCTATTGGATATACATGAGGAGGAAACGGGTACACATCTTTTAAGGTACGTTTTTTTTTGGTGGAATCCGTAAACTGACTCAAGACGCCATATGGTTTGTATAGTAGATAACTAGGCAAGGGGCAAAAAGGTTATTTATGTTGCATGAGTTCTATTCCAGTCCATCCATTCGAGACGCCTTGTTGGAGATATGAATCAGAGCGCCTCAAATAATGTTGGGCCGCCAGGTCCTCTGGATGAATCTGAAGGACTTCCTGGAAGCTTTGTCTGGCAGATTCAAAATCCTGCTCAAAATACTGCCGAATTCCCATTTCGAACAACTCAAGAGAGGATTGTTTTTTTTGAATGATCTCTAGGGGGTCTCCATCAAAGAAATCATATACCCCAATGGTAGACATACGGCCTTTTAATTGGACCTTTCCGAGAAAACGATACAAATATCTTGTTGGATCAGTGATTCCTGCCAGAGTAGCTTCACTGACGATCACACTCGCTCCATAGAATTTGGTCAAACCTTCCATGCGTGAAGCTGTATTGACTGAATCAGCTACCACAGTCGCATCCATTCGTTTGTCATCTCCAATGACTCCCATGATCAGTGGACCTGTATGTGTGCCGATCCCTACCCGAATGGGAATCCGGTTTTTGGTCGCTCGGACCCGGTTATATTCAGCAATTTGTTTTTGCATCTCGATGGAAGCAATGACCACATCTTCTGGTTTGTCCAAAAACAAGGCCATGATGCCATCCCCCAAAAACTGGCTCACAAACCCATTGTTTTGATTGATGATTGGACCAACCCGTCCCAGATAGGCATTGAGAAAACGAAAGGTGTCACGTGGACTCATGCTTTCTGCCAAAGTGGTGTAGGATCGAATGTCTGAGAACTGAACCGTCACTTCTCGTTCTACCTGATCACCTAGTTGAACATCCAGAATGGATTCATGACCGAGATTTCGCAAAAACTCCTGGGGAACAAACCGACCAGAGGCAGAATTGATATGGAACAACTGCAAATGTGTTTTGACTCTGGCAAGAAACTCTGCTTTCGAGAAAGGTTTGGCCAAATAGTCATTCGCTCCATAGGAGAGTCCTTCCACCAGGTCTGATACCTGATTCTTGGCCGTGATCATGATGATCGGAAGCTCAGATGGCAGATATTGTTCTCTGATCTGTTGGCAAACTTCGTATCCAGACATGCCCGGCATCATAATATCCAGCAAGACCAAATCAAATTTTTCTTCAGTCTGAATCGCCTTCAGGGCCTCAAGACCGTCCATAGCCGAGACGAGGGTATAATTTTCTGTAGACAGATGATTTTTTAATACTTGTTGATTAATGGGCTCGTCATCGATCACCAATATCCTGAGAGACTGATCCTGGGATCTTCCACTCCCATATGTTTGTCCATTAGCAGGAGGATGTCCGTTGCTGGTAGAAGAGGTAAGCGGAGATAGGAGTGGGTGGGAAGGCAATGCTTGAGGTGCGATTGTCACCCTGCTGGATGCCTGCTCTGTAGAGATCGGCAGCCGAATATGGAAGCTTGACCCTTCTCCTTCTTCTGATTCAACCCAGATGCTTCCGCCATGTAATTCTACCAAATTATGTGAAATGGAGAGCCCTAAGCCTGTTCCTGAATACTGGCGCGAAATGGAACCATCTGCCTGGGTAAAGGCCTGGAAGATGCTGTCCTGTTTGTCAAGTGGAATGCCAATGCCAGTATCTTGTACCAGAATTTCTATCTGCTTGTTTTTTTGCGCAGCTGAGATACGAACACTGCCCGATTGGGTAAATTTAATCCCGTTGCCGATCAGGTTGTGCATGATTTGCTGCAATCGGTTCTCATCCGCATGAATCGGAGGCAGATCTTTGGGAATATCATTGATCAACTCAATCTCTTTGCCCTGGGTTAAGGGGCGGTTGATGTGGAGCACAACCGAGATCAGTGCATGGAGATCAACCGCTTTGGGATGAAGAACGATCTCTGTGTTGTTCAGTTGTGAATAATCCAGAATGTCATTGACCAAATTGCTCAGGCGTTTTCCTGAAGAAATAATCATGGACAAGTTTTCCCGCATCTTTTCAGGGGAAAAATGCTCACTTCCATCATAAAGGGACTCTGCGATTCCGATAATTCCGTTCAGAGGGGTTCGCAATTCATGAGAGGTATTGGCCAAAAATTGATCCTTGATTTTGTCTATTTTCTCCAACTGATCTGCTTTTTGTTTTTCGTGGGCCAAACGCTTTTTGCCCTTTACCAGCTTGGATCGCTGCCAAAAACTGAATCCCAGGAGGAGGCAAGCCAGACCAATTCCTCCGAAAAGAGATAGCAACATATTTCGATTGGCGAGTTGTTCTCTCAAGGCCATTTCATTCATAGCAACCTCCTGCTCAAACAAAGCAGCTTCTGCTTCCAATTGGGCGATTTCTGCTTCTTTTCTCAGAGCTGTCTCTTCCTGAAGTTGGAGGGTCTGCAAGATGGAATCTTTCTCCTGTTGGACCTGTGCTGTGGCTTTCAGACCTGCATCGTATTTTCGCTCCATTACATCCAACTGCCGCATTTGCTCGTTGGCCTCAGTATGGAGCTGTTGGGCTTCAATCTGCAAGAGGCTGTCCTTGAGATGGGTCCATAGTCGATGATAGACCAATGCTTTCTTATTTCTTCGCTGTTGCTGGTACATTTTTGTGATCAATTCATAGGCCTGCATCAGAACTGTGTGATCTTCATTGGCTTTCAGGAAGGGAAGGCTTTCGAGAAAATGTTTTTGGGCCTGTCTGGTTCTGTTTTGTGAAAAATGAATCCAACCGATCTGAAACAGACTGTTTCCTTGTCCAATAGAGTCATTGAGTTGGCGAGCCAACTCCAGGGCAGTCCTGGACCATTCGAGTGATTGGTCAGGAGCTTCGCTTTCCATCAGTTTTGCCAGGTCCAGTGAGAGGCTGACCTTTTTTGGGGAGCTTTCAGATGCTTGTACAGCTTGTTCCAGACTGTCTATTCTGGATTGTTGGGCTGTAGACGAAAGGCAACAGGCGACATGAAAAAGAAAGAAAAGCAAACAATGAGTGAGGATGGATGAATATGTTTGCTGCATTCGATAAGCAATAATTAGCCAGAAAGAAAAGACTACCAAGGGGTTGTTGAACAAATCTCTTTCAAAGATAGTATGCAAATTCCATGCTATGATTGAGGAAAGGATGAGAGGTCAGAAAAGGGAACTCAGAGGTAAGAATTAGATCATTTGTGAAATAAAAGGAAGCAGCTTTGTCTGAAACTAAGGGAAACTATAGAGATTCAAGGACTCCGACAGAAGGAAAACAACAGGGCAATCCTATGAAGATCGCCCTGTTGTCCAACTGCAAAAACAGTCCCTTGGTCGTCCTTAAATCAGGCTGACATCAGACATGACTTCGAGCAGACCTGGCCCGTCATGGGCGAATAATTGTTGCATGGCAGCATCGAGTTCTGCTGGTTGACTCACCCTGATTCCGAGTCCTCCGCATGAAGTGGCAAATTCTGCAAAATTGGGATTGTGGAGACTGGTTTGCCAGACAGAAAATTCTCCTGCTCGCTGTTCTTTGGAGATTTTGCCCAATTCAGAATTGTTAATCAGAATGACCTTGACAGGCATATTGTACTTGACAAGCGTGGTGAATTCTGTCATGTACTGACCGAAGCCTCCATCTCCAGCCACCGCAACGACTGGCCGTTGATCCCCCACTGCTGCCCATGCACCCATAGATGCTGGCAGGGCAAAACCAATAGACCCCAAATAGCCAGACATGAGGAAGTTGTTTTGTTTGCTCTCATAGTACCGACCGAAGGAATAGGCATTGTTCCCAACATCGACACACATGACTGCCGTTTCGGGGGCATGTCGATTCATGGCATCAAAGACATGAATGGCACCAACTCCTTCCTCTTTGTATTCGGTGAGCCGGCGTCTTTTTTCGGTTCGCCAGATCTCCCATCTATTGGCAATTTCTTCCGTCTGATCAATGGTTTGAATTTGTCCAGCCAGACCGTCTTTGAATTGCTTCACGACTACCGATATTTCTCCCCATAGCTGCGCATCTACCTTATGAAATTTTGCCAAAGCCAGAGGATCAAAATCTACCTGGATGGTTGGCTTTTTACTTGTAATGCCTGTATGTTTGGAAAAAGAAGCACCGAATACCAGAATCAGATCACACTCATTCATGAACCAGGAGGCAATAGGAGTTCCACTCCGTCCCAAGACCCCTCCGGCCAAGGGGTGAGCGTCTGAGATTTGGCCTTTTCCTTTGAAGGTGGTGACGACTGGACAATGGAGGCTTTCTGCCAGATCGATAATGGCAGGCATATTGAATCTGGCCCCATGCCCAGCGACGATTAGGGGGCGTTTGCTCTTTTTGAGGAATCCAAGCGCCTTGTCCAGACTCTCCGTAGGGGGAGCGATCTGGAGAGCTGTGATCCGGTTGCGAGGCGTTTGTGCCCGTTGCCCTTTGGCAGACATCACCTGGACTTCGTCCGGAAAGGTCAGATGGGCCACATCTCTTTTCAGGATGGCATGTTTGATGGCGAGACTCATCAGTTCGGCGTATTTGCTGCTATGCTGGACGCGGTGATTGAATTCCGCCACCGAATGAAAGGCAGATACCAGGTCCAGTTCCTGAAAGTTCCCGGTTCCAACAACTTGTGTGGCGACTTGCCCTGTCAGGGCCAGGATGGGGGCCCGGTCTACTTTGGCATCCCATAAGCCTGTGTACAAATTGGTCGCTCCGGGACCAGCAATGGCGAAACAGGCTGCTGGTCTTCCTGTCAGTTTTCCATAGGCCGAAGCTGCAAAGGAAGCTGCGCCTTCATGCCTGATTCCGAAGAATCTTAATTTTCCTTTCTCTTCCTGTCGCCTCAAGGCATCTGCCAAACCGAGATTGGAATGTCCTACCATCCCAAATACGGTATCAATTCCCCAGGCTACCATTGTTGCTGCCATGATGTCCGAAACCGTTTTTTCGTGCGAGACTTCCTGTTCCAGACCCACATAGACACTGTTGTCTTCTATTTTTACCTCATAGGTTGGAACACCATCGTCATGACCGCCAGGTGCTTTTCCCGTACATGGATGAAAATCCCATCCATGCCAGGGACATCTCAATAGGCCGTTTTCAATACTTCCTTCTCCCAATGGCCCTCCCTGATGTGGGCACTTATTGTCGAGGGCACTGATTGTACCATCAACATGGGTCAGACAAATATCGTGATGACCAGCCGTTACAGTCATGACTCTTCCTTCCTGGAGGAAGGAGGCATCTTCCAGTACTTTATGCCAAACAATGTTGTTCATAGCGAATAGATCAATATGGTGGTTGAATAATGGAGCTGAGGAAGCATGAAGGTGCAAAATTCTTTGCTCATGTCCTCCTGATTATTTTTTGGTGATTTTATTCGTCAAATTTTCTGGGTGTTCGTAGCAATTATTTTTATCTATCAAAAACGCCCTGTACATTTACTATAGCTGATACCCAAACACACTAACTATTTTAACTCAATGATCATATTATTGGACTCAGCACTTGAATTTCTTCAAAATAAAGAAATCAGCAGTGCCTTGATTGCCACACTGACGACAATTGTGGTTCTTTTTGGTAAAGAATTCATGGATAATCGCCGTGCCAAAAAACAGGAACAAAAAGAACAATTTGACACCTTCAAAATTTATGGAAGCCCATTACTCCTGGCTGCCGAGTCATTGATATTCCGCTTAAAAGAAATCTTCGACCATGGCTCAACTTTCTTGCATGAGGATGGATTCCAAATTGAGTATTATCGCTATCGCTACATAAGCACCTTATATCGATTGTGTGCTGTGCTTGGGTGGTTAGCCATCTTCAAGAGAGAATTGGTCAATTTGGATCTGAAAGGGAAAAAAGCGAATGAAGAGATCGATAAAGCAATAGATGCCTTTGAGGGAGCTTTGGCCTCTAACAACATTGGTCAGGATTCACTGCTTCAGTATCTCGCAAAAAAATGGAAGGTCAATTTGGATAAGCTGACTGCAAAAGAGAGACGAGAAGTAGAGCAACAAATTGAATTTTCTATCAACGCTCATCTGGCGAAAGTGGAGAACAAAGAAGAGGGAGAAAAAACTGAAATCACAGAATGGATCAAAAAATTAAAAAAACAAAAAGAAAATATTTCCTTAGAGTTAGACCCAAGGCGGCCATTGCCTGTTGGCCTTCAAATGGAAATTCTGAGAATTGCCGCCTCCGTGATCACTGAAAAAATGAATACTGAAAGCATCCCGGAAGAACGATTAGAGGCCCACCGATCCAAATGTATTCTTTGTTTGTCCCGGAAGGTATCCTGGATCTATCGTGACTGGCAAAAGGCCATTGGCAACCTGATGTATGATCATGCTGGAAACGAATACGCTGAAGGACGATTTCACATCATGAGCTTTCGGAAATTCGAGGAAGAGTATCTGGCTTACAAAGATAAGCCTGAAGATCATCGATGGTTAAGAAGGGTAGATCGTTTGCTTGTCAATCTGGATGTATTGAGAGATGATAAAGTGGATGCCAGAATCCAACAGCTCAAAAATGTCTTGAGTGGTAGTATTCAATTGTTTGTTGCTATCCAAGATAGGGGGATTGGAACGGCCATTATTTCCAATAAAAAACTGGATGAGTTAAAGAAATTTGACAAAACAAATAATGAGTCCTGGTATACCAGTCAGAAGAAAGAGAGCATAAGCTAAGTCGACTGTATGTCTATGATCCCGGACACAAAAGGGGAGAAACGAATATTCCTCTGGATCGATTGGTAAGTGATCCAGAGGAATAGGCTATTTGATAGTGGCAATTCACTTACTCTAGCATCACGCGTTGGCTATATCGATCCTTTCCTTTGGAAATCTCCAACTGATACATCCCGCGGGAGAAGCGCCCTGTTTCCAATCGATAATTATTTCCTCTACCTGAGCCAAGAAAAACTGTGTTGCCGTTCAGATTGCTCAATCGTACCCGATATCCATGTTTGCTAGGAGGTTGATTACTCGCCCATGAGAGCGCAAGATAATCTTGAGCCGGATTTGGGGAGAGGGTAAAGGGCATGGATGTTTCCCACTCCGTTGGAGCCTCTCGTGCAAGAGAGATCTTTCCAGCGCAATCGGTATCAATGTTGAGATGAATAAGTTGAAGGAATGACCCGGATCTTGACGCTGGAGCTGCTTCTACTTTGGCTACCAGAGCTTTGTGGGAAGAGGTCAATTCAAGTCCTGGACTCACGGACCATTTGTATTGAGAAACGTGAATCCTTGATTCTGCATCGAGGATATATTGATTGGGCTTCCCTCCGGGATCTTCAGGCCCCACAATCCTTGGGCTAAATATCTCAACGGGAATCACCAGTTTTTTTGACCCACAACCTTGTGGATTTTTGATGGTGGCTATCAGTTCTCCCGAACCGGAACCAAGACCTGTAGCTACTTTAACTTTTATGTGATTGCTGTGTTTTGTAGGACCGACCAATTCAAGATTCTCACTCGCTTTCCAGCTGACAAAATTGGCGGGAATATTGGGGATCTTGAATACTTTTCCAATCCTTTGGCATACCAAAGCGTGCCCTTCCTCTGGTTGAATGCCAGGAAATTCAAAATAACTCCTGCTCCCTTTCACATACTCGGGATTGAACTCCTGAGATTCCTTGAATGGGGTAAATACTGATTGCATCCTTGCTACCTGATCTTTGGTGAAGGAGTTGCGACAATCATCCCAGGTATAGTCCATGAAGTTCATGAAAAACGCCTTCCCATGCGTCTGGTGTTTTTGTCCTGTATGGGATCTGGCTGGTGGGGCCGTGTTCCAGGTAAGATAGCCTGTACTTTCTCCTTTGCTTGGGACGGGCGTGTCAGGAATGAAGTCATCCTCCCCACTTCTCGAGAGATGGAAGGGATGAAGTAAACCCAACCAATGTCCGATCTCATGCGTGAGGGTCCGGCCGCCTACCCGTGCGCCACGAGAATTGGCATCTAGCCCAAATGCCTGCACATCTACGACGATGCCGTCCATGAGAGGCCCATTGGGTTTGTAATACTGCCAGGGATACTGCGCCAGTCCGCTATATTCCTCTACTTCTGCCACCCAGATATTGAGATAGCGTTTGCTGTCCCAGGCAGCATGTCCATGTTGAGATTGTTTGAGTTGATGAAACAGATGTGGGCCTTCTTCATCTGGAACAAAGCGTTTGATCTTTGTTTTGGTATAGGTAACACCTTCCAAAGAAGAACCCGTTTTAGGATCTGAGGAAGGAGATCCATTTGGTTGCTCAGGTGCAAGATAGAATTGAATTCTGGCCGCCCCCATTTGCTTTCTCAGCTTTTTGGGCAGCAGATTCGTATCATAAAAATTGTCGTTGAGCATGCAGAAGTCCTCGTTCAACTGCTGGATTTGAGCAGAGACACGGGCTTCTAACTCCGCTTGCGAATGCAAGGAAGATTTGGGATTGTGAACCAGATGAATGACAACAGGTACAAAAACAACTTCTTGAGAGGTAAACTGTGGAATCAGAGAAGGAGAGCTTTCGACTCTGATTGTAGAGAGTGTAAGCGTGGCCAGGAGGCCATAAACAGCCCAAAGAGGGCGGAGTACGCGATACAGATTCATGGTGAAAGGGTTGCCGGATTAAAGAACGAAGGATTATAAGGATTACTGAGTTAAATAGTTTCTTTCACTTAGACGTTCAAGAAAACTGAATTACAAATGACTGTATCAACCTAATTGTCAAAGTACCATATATTGAAGGTACGAAAATCTTCATGAGTGGTCACGAAAAAAGTGATTTTTTTTTCAATTGTGGAAAATTCTTTCCATTCAGCTTATCAATTGCCTGTTTGAGTCGGAATGCAACCTGTTTGAGCAAAATAAAACCAACGATTTGCTGCTAATTGACGTGTTGCCAACATAAAACGCTGTCAAAATCGATCATTTTTCTATCTTAGGGGCTATGTTTACCCCAATACAATCTCCCTTGCATTATGAAAATACCGCTGATAACTGGATGGATGTGTTTGTTGGTACTTCCACTGTGGGCGCAACCCTCAGATTTGCGTGTCGAAGTTGAAGTAGAAAGCTACGCAGACGCATTCTACGTCATGGCGACAGGCGAAGATGGATTGGTGCTGTTTGGTGAGGCGGATACCAGTGCCAAACTCAGCGATAAAATTTGGGAATTTACCAAATTTACCAATGAATTTGTCCAGATATGGCAACGCCAGATCACAGTTCATTTCCGCCAGATTTATGAACGACACTTCTGGGATGGAGAATCCCTGCATGTGTTGCTGATGGATGAGAAGGTTCGCCGAAAACGTCCCTTTGTGATCATTTCTCTAAATGCCGAAACTGGAGTATTGACCAAAAATGAAGGAATCGTCCCTTTCAATATGGAAGTCAATGATTTCAATGTGATCAAGAATTATGCCTATATCGGAGGGGAAACCCGACAGGGGAAAATAGAGGCTTATGGAAGAAGTGTAGCTGCAGCTTTTGTTATTCCGATCATTGGCACGGGATTGCTGGAATATCGGTCGAAGATGGTTCTGAACCGGGTGAATATAGATGATGGCAAGAACAAAAACCTCAACATTGAATATAAGCAGAAATCAACTGTTCAAAGTCTGGAAACCAATCCTCAAGCCAGGTCTATGGCTGCTTTGATCATGCATTCTCCCAAGCCTAAATACAATCGGATCTATCTGAAAGAATATGCAGGAGAAAAATTGATTCGAAATCTGGAAGTTAATCCCAAAAGCGATAATCGTCTCAAAACGGCACGGGTGATCTATCTCAACAGAAATGAATTTCTGGTGGTCGGCGAATACGGTCCGCCGCATTATCGGGAAGGCTTTTGGAAAAAATTCGGCTCATTTATTACCCAAACGCGGATAGAGTCAGCTTCTCAGGGGATTTATATTGCCAAATTCAGTTATCGGGGGCAAAAATTTATCCGCTACTATCCCTTTACGGAGTTCGAAAATTTCTTCAAGGCTTATGGAGTCAAAAAGGAGAAGAAGATCAAAAAGAAAGCCAAACGAAAGAAAAAGAAAAACAAGGAATTGCTGATCAGCAAGATGCTGGATTTTGACCTTTTGCTACATGATATCATAGAATTTGAGGATCAATACCTGTTTGTCGCAGAATCCTACAAAGAAGAATATCAGCCAGCCAATTACGGGAGTCCCTATTCTCCATATGGAGGAGGATTTGGTGGAGGACTAGGCCTTGGTCTCAGTTTGGGAGGGGGAGGTGGCAATAGACAAGTGTTTGCCGGATATCGCTATACCCATGCGATCGTGGCCGGAATCAATCAGGAAGATGGAAAGCTTCAATGGGACAATTCGTTCCCGATATGGAACATTTTGTCCTTTAACCTCAAGGAACGGGTGCAGGTGTTGCCTCAGGAGGATACCACTGTAAGGATGGTGTACAACTATGGCGGGGCCTTGCTTTCCAAAACGGTGAAGGAGGGGGAGGTGATTGGAAGTAGACAAATCAAGGCTGTAAGAACCGAATTTGCCACTGATCGGGTTCTGGAAAACTATCAAAGCGATATAGAATATTGGTATGACAACTATTTCCTGGCTTGGGGATATCAGCGGATCACGAATCGGGCTGAAGGATTTTTCTCTAACAAACGGAGGCGAATTGTCTTTTATTTCTATAAAGTAGGCTACGATTAATTGCTGCTTATTAGCGGCCTCATTGACTGAACCATAAATTTGTCTATCCTAGTATTTGGACAATATTAGGGTTGATTTTGGGAATAAGGGAAATACTGGCTTGATTGGTAAGATTTCTCCCCTATTCCCCTTATATCCCTCACAAATATATTTGTCCCCTTACTTACCTCTATAGTCTTGTAGTCCGATTGAGGGACCCTGCCTGCTGTGTGGAAGGCTTCTCCTGACATTCATTCTGAGGCATGGAGTAGGCAAGATTCCCATATCGGCATAGCTTAGCCGATCCAATTGCCAGCTGCAATTCGACTCTTTGTATGACATGCAAAACAAGAAGAAACCTGTATTTCAGGTATTATCCTTAAATTTTTTTTCCTGATCAGGTGATGATTTTGGAAAGGAATCGACTATCAGAATGTTATTGCCAACCCTGCATAGGGATTTTCAGATCATTCAGTCATTATCCTTCCAAATTCTTATCCTATGCGTATTGGATACACTCTCTTGTTTTTCATTAGTTTTTGCTGTTCCTTTTCCTTTGCAATTCCACCAAGTTCTCCTGCCAGCAATTTGCAGTTTTCCAATATCAATGGGGATCGCATGACCCTAATATGGGCCAATGGGAATGGGAGCAGAAGAATTGTCGCTGCCAGTAGCAGCGGACCCATTACTGGCATGCCGGTAGATGGGATAGACTATAATGCTTCTTCAACTTTTGGGACCGCTGATCAACTCAATCCAGGAGAATTTGTGGTTCTGGATGGATCGAATTCCTCTATGGTTGTCGTTGGCCTCACCCCTGCGACGACCTATTACTTTGCCATTTTTGAGTACAATGGAAGTGGATTTTCCACAGAATATCTTACGACTTCTTTTGAATCAGGAAGTCAGGCAACGGCTTCAAGCCCGACGATCCAGACTTCTAATCTGAGTTTTTCAAATGTGACTGGAAACTCTATGACCTTAAGCTGGTCCAATGGAGATGGAGATGGAAGACTTGTGCTTGTCCGTGAAGGGAGTGCAGTTGATACCAATCCTTCCAATCTTGGCATATTTAACCCCAATTCTTCCTTCGGATCTGGAACCCAACTAGGGACAGGTAATTACGTTGTTTATGAAAGCACAGGAACAACAGTTACCATTTCCAATTTGTCTCCCGGAACCACTTACCATGTAGCAGTATATGAATACAATGGGGTGTTAGGGCAAGTCTTTCTCACACCTGCTGCCACTGCCAGCCAACTCACAGCCACTGCGCCAAGTGTTCCTGCTTCAAATATCACCTTCAATCTGATTCAGGGGAATTTCATGCGGGTCCAATGGACATCTGGAAATGGTGGAAGGAGAATTGTGGTGATGAGGGAAGGGGCACCTGTGATAGGCATCCCCACTGACGGAATCGACTACTCGGCCAGTAATTTTTTTGGCAATGGTGATCAGATAGCAGCTGGAGAATATGTGGTTTACGACAATTTTGGAAGTCTTGTGGATGTCCAGGGACTTAGCCCGTCTACCACCTATCATTTCGCAATATTTGAATACAATGGAACCGGGAGCAATACCTATTATTTAACTACCTCTACTCTAACAGCATCACAAGCTAGCTTGTCCGCTCCAGCGACCCAAGCAAGTGGAGTTGGCTTCAGTAATGTGACCGGAAGTAGCATGCAAATCTCCTGGACCAATGGGAATGGTAGTGGTCGTCTGGTCGTATTGAGAGAAGGAAGTGCTGTCAATGCCAATCCCGTAGATCTTGCCTCCTATGGAGCGAATGCTTCTTTTGGCTCTGGAACGCAGATTGGGACCGGAAACTATGTCGTATATAAATCCACAGGATCTAGTGTTACTGTTACAAATCTTCAGCCTGCTTCTACCTATCATATAGCGATCTATGAATACAATGGCACCTTTGGACAAGTGTTTTTGGTGCCCGGAGCAACTGGCAGTCAAGTAACCGGCGGGGCACCGACAGTGTCTACCAGCAATTTTACCTTCTCTCAAATACAAGGAAATTTTTTAAGGATTCAGTGGACCAATGGCAATGGTTCCAGAAGATTGGTCGTTGCAAGGGCTGGAGCTCCCGTAAGTAGTGCTCCAAGCAATGGGGTGAGTTATTCCGCTAGCACAACTTTTGGAAATGGAGATGCTCTGGGAGCAGGAGAATTTGTCGTCTATAACAATGCTTTTTCTCTGCTTAATTTGGGAGGACTGTCTCCGTCTACGGTTTATCACTTCGCATTTTTTGAATACAATGGGACTGGGGCTAATACTATCTATCAGTTGATTGGATTTGCAAGTGCGAGTCAATCAACAGTGTCTGCGCCTACTGTTCAGGTGGGTGGAATCTCCTTCAGCAATATTACAGGTAGCAGCATGCAGATCTCCTGGACCAACGGGAACGGTGCAGGACGACAAGTGGTCATGCGTGCCAACGGCTCTGTAGATTCAGATCCAATGGATTTGGTGAATTATATTGGCAATTCGAACTTTGGCTCTGGCACGCAGGTGGGAACTGGAAATTATACAGTGTATAGGTCCTCTGGCAATACGGTTACTGTGACCAACCTTCAACCAGGGACTACTTATCATGTAGCAATTTATGAACACAATGGCACCAGTTCCCTTGGAAGAGTATATCTAAGACCGGGAGCAACAGCTAGTCAGGCCACCGGAGGGGCACCGACCCTCTCTGCCAGCAATCCGAACTTTAATTTTATAGAAGCCAGTAGCATGCGCATGGTATGGACGAATGGAGGAGGGGCTAGGAGATTAGTAGTAGCTCGAGCTGGTAGTCCGGTGAGTGGACTTCCTGGCAATGGAACAACTTATGCTGCAAATTCTGTTTTTGGAAGTGGTGACCAATTGGGTAGTGGCGAGTTTGTTATTTATGACGGGACAAGTAGTCTCTTGGATATTACTGGGCTAAGTGTATCCACAACGTATCACTTTGCGATATTTGAATATAATGGTACAGGTGCATCCAGTCTTTACCAACAAGTAGGATTCTTGACTGCGAGTCAGTCAACAGCCACTCCTCCTTCCGTTCAAGCCTCAAATTTGAATATTACCAATGTTACAGGAACATCTCTCCAACTGAATTGGACCAATGGAGATGGGAATGGAAGAATCGTCCTTGTGAAAGAAGGGAGTCCTGTAGACAATGACCCCGCTTCAGGTACAGGCTATAGCCCCAATTCTTCTTTCGGAACGGGTTCTCAAATTGGAACGGGAAATTATGTCGTCTATCGGGCAATAGGAACCAATATCACCATTAGCAACCTCACACCTAACTTCATTTATCATTTTGCCATCTATGAATACAATGGGAGCAGCAGCCCAGCATATTTGACACCTGGAGCGACCATCTCTGCAACGACAGTGGCTACACCGACCATGCAGGCGAGTAATATGACCTACCCTGCGACGGGCTATGATGCCATGCACCTCCAATGGACCAACGGCAATGGATCGAGGAGAATTGTGCTGGCCAAAGCCGGATCTCCTGTAGATGCTTCTCCTGTGAATGGAACAGCTTATTCCGCTTCTTCGACCTTTGGCCTGGGAGATCAGTTGGGAATAGGAAATTTTGTGGTCCATGATGGAGTATTGGACAATGTCATGCTTTCAGGATTGACGCCTGGACAGACGTATCATTTTTCAGTGTTTGAGTATGGTGGGCTGGGAGGCACAAGTTCGTATTTGACACCTGGATTGATTGCTTCACAAAGTTTGGCAATCGCACCCGGATCAGCCCCCTCTAATTTGACTTTTCCTACCATCAACACAAACAGTATCCACCTGAGCTGGACAAATGGATCAGGAGCGGAACGGATGGTGATCGCAACTCAAGGGGCTACTTTGAGCATTTCTCCTCAGAGTGGGCAGAATTATACTGCCTCTACTTCTTTTGGTTCAGGTACAGCAGTTGGGAATGGGTTCGTGATCTATCAAGGCTCAGCAAGTACGGCGATTGTCAATACCCTGTTGGCAGGCATTGTGTATCGATTCTATGTTTTTGAATACAATGGAACAGCTGCATCTCCTGCCATCAACCCAACAGCTCTCAGTGGATCAGAGGTTAGCCTGGGAGCGCCTGCTATTCAGGTTTCATCGCCCTTGGTATCCAACATTCTTCCCAATTCAGTGACAATTGATTGGACCAATGGTGGAGGACAAAACCGATTGGTAGTCATGCGATTGGGAAGCCCCGTATCTGGCAGTCCTACAGATGGAGTAGCTTATGCCGCAAATTCAGCCTTTGGGGCTGGTGATCAGGTCAGTCCTTTTGAGCTTGCCGTTTTTGCGGGTTCTGGGAGTTCTGTTACGGTTACCAATCTGAATTCTGGAACCAATTATGAGGTCGCTATTTATGAATACAATGGAAGTGGTGCTGCTACCTTATACAATAGAAATTCACCTGCGACTGTTTCTTTTACCACTCAGGCCAGCTTTCCTGTAGAATGGTTAGGAATTGCAGCTCTGTGGGTGGAACAGGAAGCAGTGATTTCCTGGCAAACGGCTTCGGAATCTCAAACCGATCGTTTTGTGGTTGAACGAAAAGCGCCTAGTCAGAATTGGATAACACTCGGGACAATTTCTGCGGCTGGCAATAGCTCAGAATTGCGGGAATATAGCTGGAGAGATCCACAAGCTTTTTCAGGCGCTTGGTATCGGATTCGGCAAGTTGATCTGGATGGCCAGTGGTCTTATTCTTCAATTGTAGAACTCAATGATAAGGTTCTTGACATCCGGCTTTTTCCCAATCCAGCCAAGAAGAAAGTCCAGGTAATGATTGAAGCAGAAGGTCCCATTTTCTGGCGACTCCATGATTTGCATGGACGTTTGATTCAAAGGGGGGTCTTGGATGAACAAAGATCTGCCATTCCTTTAGAGCACCTCACCGATGGCATGTATCTGATGAATATTCGGACTCTAAAAGGAATACACCTCCAAAGAAGATTGCTCATTTCCCGCTAAGAATGATAAGGAGGCAATACCAGGACCATGAAGGGACCGTTTTCTGATTGGTTCTGGGCCTCTGTTAACAAACATTGAACATCATTCTTTCAGGTATAAAAAATACATTTCCCTATTTGCCTGAAAGAGATGTCCATATCTTGAGGTTATATATTTTCTTTGTAGTAATTTCACGATTCTGACTGAACATACAGCCTAATACCCTTATTCCCCTTGTTACCTACCTATTCACCTGCATCCTGATGCTGCGGAGAATGGTATCTACCAGCATCATTTGTTCTTTGCTTTGACAAGTCAAAAGGCGAAAGGTCATAGGTAATTGTAAACTCTTTCGATGGATGCTCATCGTCAAGCGATATTTTTTGTGAAAGAGTCCCCAAAAGAGAGGTACTTGAGCGAATGAAAAGACTGCTTCATTGATGTGTCCAAGAGTATTGTGTCTGCCGTAGGTGTTTCGAATGATAGATCCTGTTCTCAGATGAATGGCAAACCTCCATCTTCCCCTATAGCGCCCATGAAAGTACAGCCAATTGTCATGCGATGATACCTGCCCTTTGAACATTTGCAGGAAGTGTTGGAATAAGAGGGTATCTGCCATGATGTTCCGATATGAGGAGGACCTCGGAGGATTTGTAGGCAAGCCATGCCTGCGATTCCTCCGAGGTTTTGTGATGGTGATATATAGTCTTTCTTTGTCTTGAAGCCTATCCAACTGCACATCTCTCGGAGATCGAGCCACTACACATCCTGCTACACAGAGCTCCAAGGAATCCGGTCCTGCCCATTATCGCTTCATCACTTTGCTGACCAGACGGATCTGTCCGTCTCGTCCGAAGACATGTAGCAGGTAGAGCCCTGTTGGAAATTGTTGGAGGGAAATCTGCTGTTGATGGATGATTCCACTTCTTAACAATTGGCCGGTCGGACTGAAGAGTTGGTAGCTGTGGATGTAGGCAGATTCTCCTTGAGTCTTGAGCAAACCGCTCGTTGGATTGGGAAATAGGGAGAGCATTGGATTCTCATAAAGCGTGCTCTCGATATCTGTCAGGAGGCAATCACAAGAGAGATCACAAGCAAGGAACATGCCCTGATCCAGCCGGACATCATTGTCTTTTATGACTGTGGCTGCAACGGCACCTATGCTTTGAGTCAAGCTAGTTCCATTTGCATCTGTGATTTCACCCGCAATGCTCCCTACCTGATACATACCAAGGCATGCCTGGGCTTTCAGACTGCCCAAAGCGAGCAGGCCGATGAATAAGAATATGATAGATTTCATTTGTTGAGAATGTTAAATGTTGTTGGCATAAACATAAATTGAACACGGAGGCTTAGGGACACAGAGAGATGATGCCATCCGCAAGACTCGGCACCTCATGTCTGTGTGTTCATGTTAGGGAGATTTATTGACACTCAGTTGCAGCCCATTTCCAGATTTGCTAGCATAGAAGGATGAATCTGCAAACACCGCATGCTGGGCAGTGGTTGCTTCATCCGTGGAAATAGCATGAATAGCTGAATCCGCATACATAGCTTTCTCTGCTCCGAGGGCAATAGGCACGCTCATCAGTTGGACTGTGCCGACTTGAACGAGATTATTGGGGTTATCATCCAATGCAATTTGAACCTCCAGAAAGCGATCTGATTCTTCGCTCCAATCAATGACTTCAAAATCTGCTACTGTAAAGGGAGATTCAAGATTCCCCTCTCCTATGACAATACTAAATAATCCAGACGCATTGGTGAGAACACTTCCAAATTGTTCCTGATAGATGGCTGTCTCTGTGGAAGATCCGTCCAGAATGCTCATTTGGATGGTGATATTGGCATCGACGATACATTCGCCAGCGGCATCTCGTGCGACTGCCTGATAACTAAAGCCTTGTGGGACCTGCGCGAGGGCTGTACTGATGAGTCCACAGAGGAATAGGAGTATAGCGAGAGTTTTGTTCATCAGATTCTAATTAAGAGACTGTTGAAAATCTGTTACTTATTTTTTGTATGCGTCTTTTTTCCTCATTCTGCGGCTTTTTTTGTTTTCATAGCACCAGTATGAGAACAAAAAAGAGCCTTGCCTGAGAAAAAAATACACGATAAAAATTCTCAGTACAGATTCCTAAACAGTCTCTAAATGTGAAATATTTTTGTTGTTAGAGTGAGTAGGAAAATTTTATTGGCATGAAGCTGAATTCGAATTGGCATATCATCTTGTCAAATACTGGACTGTGTTCTGGCTCTCTCCCTTCGGAGGGAGAGAAAGAGGGAGGAGCTTGTTTCAAATCTTCGATTTTCATGCTTTTCCTACCCCTGCCCCTCCAATGGGGGAAATTCTTCGAATGGCTTGTTATACATGTTTTCAGGATGATTGGCCCTTCGAACTGAACGATTATTCATTCTGCTCGAGTCCTGTATGGACCAGTTCCTTCTTATTGCGGATGACTTGCCAGTCTTCGTGGCCGGCCCGCTTGGCTTTAACTTCCCAGTCAAATTGATAGCTGCCTGATCCTTTGCGGAGTTCCTTGACGGTGAATCCTGTAGCAGATCTCACAATGACTGCCAATCCTTCTGAATCAGCAGACCAGGGCGTGAGCATGATGGTCATGGAATGTTCATTTGCTACGATGGAGAAGTGATCTGAGAACTCAACATGGGCGATTCCATTGACTAGCTGGGCTGTTCCTCGGTCATACGCGCCTGCTTCAGGGCCTTCTACAGCACAATACCAGATTTCTTTGCCTGGATCTTCTGGATGATCCATGAAGAAGGGTTTGAAATCAGCAGCCAAATATCCGTCTCCATTTGCATCCACAAACATGGATGCCTGTCCATTTCCATTTGCGTCTCTGACATCAATTCCCCCATGATTGGCATTCCCTCCAGCTGTTCCAAGGACAATGTTCAGATTCGAATTCGGCCCGTTGAATTGTGCACTACCATTTCCTGCTCCACCAATTCCGAAATATGCTTGTTGAGCATTATTTTCATCGTAGGAACGGAGGCCACCTCTGTTTTGCCCTGTTGTTGTGGTGCTGGTCTGTACAGAGAATTCCATGTTGCGCGATCCATTGTTACCATAGGTAGAAACTCTTCCGGCACCACTAAAGTCGTCCTCAGACAAAATAGCTGCTCTTACATTCCCATTAGGGTCTCGGAGACTGAATGATCCGTGATTATAGTCCCCTGACCAGCTAGCATTGACATTTTGATTCCCATTTTCTCCATACAATACCAGAGTGCCTACATCTTCTCCATTGCTGGAATTTTCTGCTGCTCTTAGACTTACCAAACGATCTCCTGTGTCATCGAATAATTCGATGGATCCATTGTTTACTGTGCTACCGGTGCCCGCCAGGAAACCATTTGGCTGACCATTGGGTCCATGCCATCTCAGTACTTCATCTCCAGGAGTCCCCAATTGAAGGCCATTCAAGGCATAAATCGCAGAATCAGAATAGACTGTCGCGTGAGAAGAGTCTGCGAATACAGCATGTTGAGCAGTAGCAGCTTCAATTGCTTTCTCAGCTCCAAGCGCAAAAGGCACGCTCATCAGTTGGGATTTTCCGACTTGTACCAGATTGTTGGGGTTATTGTCGATAGCCATTTGAACCTCCAGGAAGCGGTCGGATCCTGTACTCCAATCTATGGCTTCAAAATCAGCCACTGTAAATGGTGATTGGGGAGCCCCTTCTCCAATGACAATACTGAATAGTCCAGAAGCATTGGTAGTGACCCCTCCAAATTGCTCCTGATAGATAATTGTTCCAGAAGAAGATCCGTCGAGGATACTCATTTGGATGGTGATCATTTCATCTACAATGCAATTTCCAGCGGCATCTCGTGCCACAGCCTGATAGCTGAAGCCCTGTGGGACCTGTGCAAAGACGTTGCTAATGAGTCCGCAGAGGAATAGGAGTGTGGTGAGAGTTTTGTTCATGATTTTATGATTTATTGTTGTGATAGAAGTGTTGGCAAAATAAATGGGCAGAGCTCTTTCCAGACTTGTACACTTTTCCCTATGTATGCTGGAGGAGGTACCCATGCTAAATCTTGGGTTGAGTTGTTGCTGTGCATGTCGGTTCCAGGCCTCTTGATAGAAGCTTTTTTATATGGATGTTTTGTTTCTCTTATGTCCTTTTGTATTCAGTCTCTATGGGTTCTTTAAGGCTTTCATGTACTTCGTGCTCTTGATACAAAAGGACCAAAAAATCAAGTCCCGATTCTTGGGATTCGTTAAGCTCAATACAAGCAAGCAAGGCCACTCCTACATGCCATCATTCCCCCTTCATGCACCCAGCCGCAATGCTTGAGCAAACCTTATCGGATTCCTAATCTGAAATGCTATTCAATTACTTGGTTTGTATATAATTGTCTTTGGACTTGTGTGTCTATGTTTGTGAGCTAGTTTGTGTCGATGGGTGCAAGGTAGGGGAGAGGGCATGAGAGTCGGAAATTTTAGGCAAAATATTGCTGAAACATATGTTCTTTAGATTCGGACATATGTTCTTTTTGTGTGTAAGTAATTGATTGTTAGTTGTTTGTGATTGTTGTAGGATTTGTTAATGGAATAATAATCTTTGGCTCTCTTAGAAAGAGAGCTGCCCCGATGGATACAATCGGGGCTGAGAGATTGACCTTTTTTCCTTTGACACAAACTTCTTACTCGACAATCCCCCTCGAGAGGGGGACTGCAGGCGAAAAAAGGGTTCATCCTCCAACAAAAAAACTGGATTATCATGATGCAAACACCCTCATAATAAGATGTCGAATGATGGATCTGTGATTCGATGATGATTTGGGGTGGCCTGCCGGACCACCCCTACGATTGGATGATATGGGGGAGGGTTTATGCTGCTTTATTCTCGATGCGCTAGCTCCCTTGCTTTTTCTGGGACACCTCGCTCATGCCATTGATGAATGGAGCTGCTTCTTGGGGTTCTTTGAAATCATAGAGTCTTGCAGCCGTATGGATGTTTTTCTTGATGGAAATGGTTCTGTTTTTGATGGCCTTCTGTAGTTGCTTCTTACTAGTAAGATTGGCTTCTACTATTTTGGCTTTTGGATTCCCTTCCTTGTCTTTTTTTTGCTCTCCATTTTCTGTGTAGATGTAGGATCGGAACAAAACCCGATGACCCTCTGAGGATAAGATATCTCCGGGTTGGAGCCCTTGTTCTACATCCTCAACCTGATAGCCTATACCGGATTCCTCCAAAGCCGAAATCCATTCTTTTGTCTGAAATTTTTCGACAAGTACATGGAATTGTTCGTCCTGGATAGATACCCCGTCAATAGCTCCCTTGTTTCCTCCCAAAAAATCGTACAAGACTTCACTCACCACAATAGAACAGTTGGTAGTTCCCCTTGGTTTCTTCAAGTTTTCATTTCCAACCCTGGCGTATACCTCATTCCTATTTTTTGCATAAATGCCTTTTTCTTGTTCTGTATCTACATATTTTTCTTCTTCTGCTGTCAGGGTATGTGTTTTTATCCGCTTGACAAGATCATTTTTCTCCTTTTTCGTCCCATACTTGCCAGGCTCCCCAGCCATGATTTGTTTCATCAAGGACTTTTTGAAAGGTTTATAAAACCAATAGATCAAATCCTCTTCCTTTTTTTCATCCATCAACTCAAGCATTCTTTGACCTGAATTATAGGTTTCCCCTTCCCGATCCAATTCCAGATTGGAAGAAAAGTGAGCCGGATCAGGCATAAATGGGAGGCCTATCTTTTTGAAAAAGGGCCTATTGGCTTTTCCATTTTGATGCTTTAGCTTTATCGCTTCTTGTTTAGACAATACTGCTTCAGCGGTAACGAGATCATATTGACCGCTGGAAGGGATGTCAAGATGATTTTGTAATTGTTCGATGGATTCTTTGGATGGGACAAGCTTTTTATAGAAGGTGTTTCTATTGGTGGATTCGATCAATGAAGGATTTGCAGCCCAGCTGACAGCTCTGTTGATCTTTTGTTCCCGAGTGAGTGGTTTCTTTCCTTTATGTTGGATGACAAGCCCTGCTTGATCAGTCAACAGTTGCAACGAAGGAGGAGCCATACTTACTCCGTGTTGACTTTCTCTTTCTACCTGCCAGGCATTGGCTTTGCTGTATGCTTGTTGCTGTTGGCTTTGCTGGTTTTTCATGTTGTCATACACCGATATTCCCCTTGCATTGCTTTGGGAGAGAAACAATGAAAAGATGTTTTGGATCAATTGATGTGAGAGATGGATCGCTTCAAATCAACCATCAAAAGATTTGGGGAGAAGTGTATTGACTGATCAAATATAGGTAATTGGAGTAATATCTGAAATAGCTTTACGAAAGTTTTGAATTTTCGTAAAGCTTATGTTTCCTCCCGCCACTCTTTGGGTGTCTGCCCAAACAGCTCTTTAAACTTCCTCGAAAAGTATGTATGATTCTGAAAGCCCGTCGCATAGGCAATCTCGGACACATGCATATCGGTCTCTCTCAACAGCTCCTGTGCATGTGTCAGGCGCACATATCGTACAAATTCTGTTGTCGACATACCAGTCAGGGCTTTAAGCTTGTTGTGAAGTGGCGTTCTGGCCATGCCGAGTTCTTTGCAAAGCGTCGGTACATCCAGCTGATAATTGTTGAGCTGAGACATGACCACCTGCCGGACCTCCTGAATGAAGGCATCTTCTTTTTCAATCTCAGCTGTTGGAGCTAAATCAAGATTCTCTGAACCAGAGCGATACCGAGCTTGCAGGGTAGTCCGAACTTCCAATAAATTGTGAATGCGAATGAGAAGCTCCTCTTCATGGAAGGGTTTGCTGAGATAAGCATCAGCCCCTCGACGTAATCCGGTCAGTTTAGAGTCCACATCCGCCTTGGCTGTGAGCATGATGATGGGCACATGACTGGTTCGAATATCCTGCTTCAAAGTGTGACAAACTTCGAAACCGTCTTTCTCTGGCATCATGACATCGCTGATGATGAGATCTGGCACCAGTTCGAGTGCCTTGTCAATGCCCTCCTGGCCGTTTCTGGCGATGGAGAGGCGATAATTGGCTTCGAGGCAGCTGCTCAGATAGCTGACCACATCGGCATTGTCTTCGATGAGCAAGATGTGAGGGAGATCGGAAGGCAATTGATTGTCTTCAGGAAAGATCGCGGGGAGAAGAGAGGAGGCTGATTCTACTTTTTCCAGCTCCATCAAGGGCAATTCTGCTACTATGGCTTGCTGACTAATAGGCAAAGTGATGGTGAATTCTGTTCCTTCGCCTATCTGACTACTCACCTGTACCCGACCTCCCATGAGATGAACCAGTTCTTTGCTGAGGGCCAGCCCAATGCCTGTCCCTTCATTGGATCGGGTAGGGGAGTCATCCACCTGATAGAAGCGATCGAAGACATAAGGAAGCTTGTCTGCAGGAATGCCAATCCCTGTATCTCTGACGATTAGCATGAATGCCTCTTTGTCGCTGAGGGCCTGAATATCAATCTGCCCTCCTGCCGACGTAAATTTGATGGCATTTGAGAGAAGGTTAGAGATAATTTCTGTCATGCGATCCGGGTCAAAATCCATGGTCAGTTTGTCCACGTCCTGCTGGATCTGAAGACTAATCTCTTTGGATTCTGCCATGGCCTGGAAGGGTTCGGCGATATAGTAGAGGAATGGAATGATGTCTGCCTGAACAGCCTGGAGCTGCAATTTGCCTGATTCCAGTTTGGAAAGGTCGAGCATTTGATTGACCAGCTTGAGGAGTTGTACGCTGTTGCGTTCAATCATGCCTGTGCCTTGCTGGAGCCATTTGTCAGGCTTTTCGATGACTTTCCTGGCCATGCCCTGGATGACGGTCAAAGGCGTGCGGAATTCATGGGTGATATTGGTGTAGAGGCGGGATTTGACCGCATCGAGTTCAGTTAGCCTTTTTTGTTCGGCTTGCTCTTGTTGAAGTCTGATTTGCTGGCGATAGCGGAAGAAAAGGAAGAAAGCAATTCCAAGAAGTAGTCCAGCAAGCAGCCAGTAATTCCTTCGGGAGATGTCTTGCTGATGTTCCAGTTTGAGTTGCGCCTGCTGGTGAATGAATGCAAGACTATCAGCTAATGCTTGTTTTTCATATTCGTATTTGTATTCCTGGCGGAGCACTGCACGTTGGTTATCTATGCTTTCAATGCTGTCTTCTGCTTGAATTAACAGCTCATGCATCTGCAGCGCTTTTTGATATTGCCCCAGGGATTTATACGATTTGAACAAAGATTGGTAGGAAAGATGTAGTAAGCTGATTCTATTGAGACTTTTTGCCAATTCAAATCCTTCTTCATAAAGAGAATGTGCTTTCTCATACTGCCCTTGCTCATAATAAATATCTCCCATGATAATCAAGCTGTTTGGGATGGATTGCTCTCGTCCATTTTCCTTTTTCAACCGAATGCTTTGAGTGAGAAGCTTCAGTGCTTCCTGATAATTGCCCTTTTTGTACAGCACATTTCCTAAGTTGGACATTGAGCTAGCCAATATTCGATCATGTCCGATTTCTTGAGAAATAGAAAGAGCCTGTTGAAAGTGCGCTTCAGCTTGATCAAATTTTTTGAATGAAAAATAGATCGTCCCGATATTGGAATGTGAAATGGCAGCCGATTTGTCATTTCCAATCTCTTCCGCAATGTGTAAACTTCTCGAATAGTAACTTAAAGCCGTACTATCATCTTCCTGTTCAGCATAGACAATCCCAATATTTTCCAAACATTTACCTACTTCTCTGTGATTTTTTAAGTTTTCAAAAATCTTCAATGCCTGGAGAAGATATTGAATGGATGACTCATGATCGCTCAGGTCAAGGAAATATTTGCCGACTTGGTTATAACAACGTCCCATCCAAAGAGAATCCTTGATGCTTTGATATGCCTTTGCTGCTTCCAGCGCATACTTGATGGCATTTTGTGTATCATTCTGTACATCATACCATAAGCCAATATTGGTAAATAATCGAGCTCGATTTGTTTGATCGCCTGTTTCTTTATTGATCGCTAATGCTTGCTGATAATAGTCCATGGCTTGTTCATACTCCTGCATATCCCGATAAATCGAAGCCATATTCATCAAAGCTATACCGATTCTATTGGGCTCGTCCAACTCTTTTCCCATTTTAAGGCTAGTTGTGTAAGCACTGATGGCTGCCTGATATTGCTTTTTCCGACTAAAAGCAATACCTCTCATTGTAGAAGCATTGGCAATATATTTTTTGTTGCCTTTTTCTTTGGCAAATTCCAGCAATATATCTGCCAAGTGCAATATCGAATCTGGCGGCTTGCTGGAAAGGCTATTCACGACGATTTTATACATCGCTTTCATGCGGACTTTCTCTGTTTCCGTTTGATCCTGCCAGACAGTCCAAAGGGAATCGATGTCTGATTTCGCTGACAAACTTCCAGAAAGCAAACAGATCAATAGGAAGAACGATAGAAAATGTTTTGTCATAGGATAGCTGGATGATCGACACTTATGAAAGGCAAATGGAATCCTTCTCGTCATTTGATTAGAGGAAAAAGATAGTTGATAAGTGGAAAAGTGTTCTGATCTTCTCAAACATATTCAATTCTTTTGAATAATGGAAACATTGAAGAGTATAAGCCTCTGATCAAGTATTTCATTTATTCCTTCTCAGCTCCAAACAGACACCTCACTGATATCAGAGAATCCCTTCTAATGGAAAATCCGCCATCATGCAGTATATTTGAATGAATGGAAAAATTCTTCAATACTGCTGGGCCAATCAAACCGGAATTGCACTATTATGTGGATACGCGCAAAAGGTGGGATGTTGATGAAGTGCTTTCGCTCATTCGCCAGCAGAAGTACTTTGTCCTGCATGCACCGCGTCAGACTGGTAAGACAAGTGCGATCCTTGCTCTGATGCATTTTTTGAATGAATCGGGTGAGTATGAGGCGATATATGCCAATATAGAGCCTGCTCAAGCTGCAAGGGAAAATGTAGAAGCTGCCATGCGGGCTGTAGTGGGAAAAATTGCATCCAGCCATCATTTTTATCCTAAGAGTTCACTCCTCAAAGATCAGTGGGTGGACATGTATGCAAATTCTGGAGGGCATCAGGGATTGGAAGATATTCTAACATTCTGGTCACAACATGCTGAGAAACCGACTGTTTTGTTTCTCGATGAAGTAGATGCCTTGATCGGCGATACCCTCATTTCACTTCTTCGACAAATTCGTTCGGGCTATAATTCCCGCCCTGCAGGCTTTCCCATCTCCATCATCCTTTGTGGAGTGCGGGATGTGAGAGACTATCGCATTCATTCTTCCAGTACCAAAGAAATCATCACTGGAGGCAGCGCCTTTAATATCAAGGCTGAGTCCTTGCGCATGGAGAATTTTACGCCTGAGCATATTCAAGACCTTTTTGATCAGCATACCATTGCAACAGGTCAAATATTTGAAGAAGGAATCCTGGATCTGGTCTGGACTTATACACATGGTCAACCCTGGCTCGTCAATGCCCTGGCCTATCAGGTGACTTATAACATGAGAGAAAATAGAGATCGAAGTCGCTCAATCACTGTGGAAGCATTGAAAGAAGCCAAAGAAGAATTGATCATTCGAAGAGACACGCATCTGGATCAATTGATCGACAAATTGCGGGAGGATCGGGTAAGAAGAATCATAGAACCCTTGCTATCTGGAAATCAGACCACACAAGAGCACCATCCTGATGATGTCCTGTATGTGAGAGACTTGGGTTTGATCGAGGTGGGACGAAATGGATTGATCACCATTGCCAATGCTATTTACCAGGAAATCATTCCTCGTGAACTGAGCTGGACCATTCAGACAGGACTGAGTACCGATCCAGTATGGTATATGCATGAAGATGGATCTCTCGATATGCATAAGCTGTTGCGTTCTTTTCAGGAATTCTTCCGAAAACATTCCGAATCATGGATTGAGCGAATTGATTACAAAGAAGCTGGTCCACAACTGTTACTACAAGCATATCTTCAACGCATTGTGAACGGTGGGGGAAGAATTGAACGGGAATATGCCTTTGGTAGTCGCAGGACAGATTTGTTTGTAGAATTTTTTTATGGAAATAATCAAAAACAGGCCATTGTTCTGGAACTAAAAATTCTATACAATAAACTCGAATCTACGCTAGAGGAAGGTCTAGTGCAAACCCGTGATTACATGGATAAATGTGAGGCTACAGAGGGGCATCTTCTCATTTTTGACCGTGATCCAGAAAAAAATTGGGATGATAAGATCTGGGAAAAAGAGGTTCAGAATATTTACGTTTGGGGGAGTTAATCATTACAAGAGAAAATAGCAGATACTTGTTCATTATTTGACAATTATGAACCTGAAAACAAAAGGTAGAAACCTCCTATTCAAATAGAAGAATTGGAAATATGTGAAAAGAGGAAAAGTGTTCTGATCAGCCCAAACATATACTTTTCCTCCGACAAATGGAAATGAAATGAGCAGAGCTTAATTCAGGAAAGTAAGTAATGCTGACCGATCGGTCTTTTTTATACCATTAAGCTCAAAGAAACCGAAGTCTATTGTAGCTATCCATTTCTTGCTGGAGAATAGAAGAGCCCCCATATTTCTGATAAGCAATCTCACACGGATCTCTCTGGGCATGCATCAGACAGATGGCTTCTTTCCAGCCGAGCAGGTATTCTGGCTTGGAAATAGGCAAAAAGGTCAGTATTTGCTCATAAATTGCTCTGTGTGAACCGGGAACCCAACTGAGAATGTGCTGACTGGATTCTGCTTTAGCGATGATGATCAGAATGCGGATCATCAACATTTGCACTTTCATCGCCATTTGTCTGACCACTTCTGGCCGGATGACCTGATGTTGGGATTCTATGATGATTTGGTAGGGACCTATCCGATTCTGGATTTCTGACTGAAACAAACTGATAGATTCCAGTGGTAGCCTGGGAGCATCTTTATTTTTGCTCTGGAAAATCAGAAGCTTTTTCTTTTATGATGGTGAGGGGACAATCTGTCATGACTACAGATGTCTTTGCAAGGGAAAGGATGTTGACCATTCTCGCATCTTGTTCAACCTGAATGGTCGATTCCCTCTCTTTTCGTATCTTTACCATAGATCAACTCAAAAAAGAAATTGTATACGCGAGAAAAACACAGCCAACAAGATCGAGCCTCAACGAGGCGGACATCTGCTGAGAATCAAGATCAGTCTATTGGGATGCATCTCCCGCCGCCTCCTTTACAATTTCAGTCAAACCCTTCACCGAATCCAGCTCCGATTCAGCGATTGGAATTCGGCAATGAGGTAAGGCTAGATTCTATTCCCACCTGGCCTCCACAGGTCAAAGTATTAGGAAATTATAATGACGGAGCCATTGCCCAGGAATTGTATGGAGATGGAAGTGTGTCCATTAGTCGTGTACCAGGAGAACAACATTTGATTCAGGTTGATTTTGATCGATTGCTCTCTAAATGGAAACCCCATTTTCATGACCCGAGTAAAGAATATCCTGGAGCCGAAGGGGAAAAAGCCTTCTCTGATATCGAAAAGATATGGATCACAGAAGTGCTCGAACATCCCATCATCAGCATGGTCTTTGATAGCTATGATTCCTTGCCACCACTGATCCTGAATCGGGTGGAGAAGATTGGGGGATCAAAAGGGCAGTACAGCAGCTCAATTGATGAAATTGCCCTCGCTGATAAAATCTATAAACAAAAGGAAACCCATCATGTGAATGGGAGTTCCTTCAAAGAATCAGATGAGGAGGCCTTTAAGGGTACCCTGATTCATGAGATTTTCCATTATCTTGAAGACAATGCCGAGAGTGAGGTAGCTGAGATGCCCATTCCCAAGAACCTGATCTACGGCATGCTGAAACCTGAGGAATTGGGCTTGCCCGCCTATGCCTTTGGCTGGTTTTATCACCCCAAGGTGGAGGGCTATATGCATTTTCAATTGCCAGAGGTAGACAATATATTTTCAAATGCCTCCATTCATGATCAACCTGAACTGCTGGCCGCCAAAGAAGCTGGAGATTGGGAAAGATCTCCCATGCCAGTAAGTGGCAATTCGATCAGCCCGGAAGAAGATTTGTGTGAATCCTTTAGTTTGGCCTTGACCAGTGATCGCACCATAGAGGTGTTGAGAAGCAAATATCCCAGGCGGTATCAGTTGCTGGATCACTATATTAGATTGTTACAAGGGCTCAAGGAGAAGGCGAAGTAAGTAGGGGGACACAGATATTTGTGAGGGATATAGTGGGCATAGGGGAAATAATGGAGACATCTTACCAATCAAGCCAGTATATCCCCTATTTCCCTTATACCCAAAATCAAACCTAATATTGTCCACCCACTTACTTACTCCGACATTTTGAAGGCAATAGTTCCTGCTCTCAAGCAGCAAGGCCTCACAGGATTTTCTCTTCAATTTTTGTATCTTGGCATCACAGAAATCGCTATGGGAGAAAAAGTATTGGCTCATCATCTCAGTGTAGAAGCATACCTCACGTATGAAAAGGAGGCAGACATTCGCCATGAATACCACAATGGGGAGATTTTTGCGATGGCGGGTGGAACGAGAAATCATGGCTCTTTAGGAAATGCTATCAATACAGAATTGAATTTGATTTGTAGAAACAGATCATGTGTACCATTCAATGGAGACGTTAAAATTCGGATCGAAGCCTCAAACCGCTTTCTCTATCCTGAAGCCTCAGTTGTCTGTGGAACTGTCATTAGCAGTGAGCAGGATGCAGAATCGATTGTCAATCCCATACTAATCGCTGAAGTGCTCTCAGATTCAACGGAAGCCTATGATCGGGGAGAAAAATTCAGGATATACAAAAACCTTGCTTCTTTCAAGGAGTATCTCCTGATTGATCAAAAACGTCCGATAGTAACCATATTCTTTCGAAAGGACGAGATGATCTGGGAAATGCGTGATATCATTGGACTTGATCAGACCATATTCCTTCAAAGCCTTGAATCTGAGATCAAAATGGAAGATCTGTACAGAAATGTTACAGGCTTGATTGGTCCTTTTGAGGAACATGAATCTTCAAAGGAGAAATTCTGATTTTCCCTTGAAGAAGGCTCGCGATTACAGGACCGGGCGCTTGGTTCGGATGACAAAAGGCTCTTTCATTCCACTGTCAGCCAGGACACAGTCCACACCCAGAGAGATAGGAGGTATGAATGAAAAAAACTACCCAATGGCCATTTTCCGATACTTCCTAAACTCGACCAGACCACGGGCTGTACAAATTCCCCTTACATATGGCCAGAGGACATTGGATAATAAATAAGGCCCACCACGCTCTACATAGACATCTCGCTCAAACATGGCCCGAACCAATAAGGTCAAGGTCTCTGAGGCAATCAATACATCGATATGTGGCACAAATAATCCCTCCTCTATGCCTTGCTGAATGGCGATTTTGGTATGCTCGATTCCAAATGCCTCGGCAGCATTCCAGAATTCGGGGAAGTAATTGGTGAGATCATTGAAGAAGTTGGGGCTTGTGCGACTGAGGGTGGTGACGAGTTGATTGTAAAAGCGAATTACCATATCGGCTACATTGACAGATTCCTGCCGAAGGACTTCAAACTCTCGATCTGAGGTGTCTCGATAGAGTTGGAAGCATTCCTGAACCAATTGCGCCTTATCGCCAAACAAATTATATAGGGTTTTGCTGGAGATGTTCAGTTTGTTTGTGATCTGCCCTACAGTTACGGATCGGATGCCATATTTCATAAAGAGTTTCAGAGACTCTTTGATATACAGGGTTCGTTTGTCCATAGGCTTACTCCTTTTTCCAATCTTGTGGGTCCTGAAATTGTCCCGGCATGTCCTCCTTGCGATAGACACTGAACATGCCCCTCCCTTGCGCGACCAGTTTTTGTTCCTCTTCTTGCCAGGCTTCCATGTCTACAGCGATAATTCGATTGCCCGAGCGTACCAGTTTGCCAATAACTACCAATTCTTTGGGAGCAGTCCCGCGAATATAATCAATCCTGAGATCGATGGTAGCCAGTTTGTCCTGGGGAGTTGTGAGGGTTGTCATGGCTGCTGCACCCCCAACTGAATCCAGTGCAGTTGCAATGATACCCCCATGCCATCTTCGTCCCCGGAAATCTCCAATGACTTCTTCCCGGAAAGGAAAGAGCATTTTGCAATAGCCAGGCTCGATATCGAGCATTTTTACTCCCAAAAACCGATGCAATGGGATGACTTGTTCAATGAATTGTTGAGCGATTTCTTTGGTAACAATCATATCTGTATTCTTTTGAAAAATTTCGCAAATGTCATGGCCTCAGCAATGTTACTGATTTGGATCAGCCCTTGCATGAAGGCAGATTGGGCATCCATCTTGCCCAATTCGAGCTGGGTGTAGACTTCGTCTGATACTGTGATGGTGCAGGAAGGAGGACCGTGGAGACCTTCCCTCACTTCGCAATGGCCGGCAGCAATCTGAATGGTGAATTGCCCACCACCCGGGCCTGAGATGTCATAGTGGATGGTGGTTTGGTATCCATTGGCTTTGTCTGCCTTGAAGCGGTTCGAGAGGGAGTGAACGATTTGTTTGGCTGTGATGTTGGGGGCTTCATGATTGGAATGATGGGCTTCCTGGGGGGTTCCTGCTGGGGAGGGACTCCCTGCCGGTGAGCCCCTACGGTAGGCGACGTCATAATTGACATCGTCGATGACCATTTTGGCGATGATTTCTTTCATGATTTCAGAGGTACCGCCAGCGATGGTTCCAACACGGGAGTCGCGGAAGGCTCGGGCCATCGGATATTCTTCCATATAGCCGTACCCACCAAACATTTGCAGGCAGCGATCCATGACTTTGTTAGACAACTCTGAGGAGAGGAGCTTGGCCATGGAGCATTGTTTGACCACATATTCACCTTGCTCATGTAGCCATGCCGTGTGGTGGACAAATTGCTTGCAGGATTCGATTTCGGTGGCGAGGTCCGCGATTCTATGCCGCAGGGCCTGATATTTGTTGATAGGATGTCCAAATGCTTCCCGTTCCTCCATATAGCCTAGTGTCGTCCTCAATGCAGATTCCATGCCTCCTACAGACATACAAGAACCTGCCAACCGTTCCAGTTGAAAGCTATCCATGATGTATTTGAAGCCTTGGCCTTCCTCTCCAATCAAGTGTGAAACTGGCACCCGTACATCCGAAAACCCAATTTCAGCTGTATCCGAACTATGCCAGCCCATTTTTTTCAATTTCGTCCGACTCACACCCTCGGAATCTCCCTCAATCAATAACAAGCTTACTCCTTTTTCTGTTTTGACAGCAGTTACAATGAAATCTGCATAAACGCCATTGGTGATGAAATTTTTTCCTCCATTCACAAGATAAACCTCTCCCTCTTTTCGTGCTGTCGTCTGAATCCCGGCAACATTCGAGCCGACTGCCGGTTCCGAAATTCCCAAAGCTGCAATCATCTCTCCTGCAATAGCAGGGGCCAGGAAAGCTTGTTTTAATTCTTCACTTCCAGCTTTGGCCAGATGATTGGTCGCCATGTATTCATGCACACTGATGGCGGCTGAGAAACCCCCGCTCCCAGATCCAGCCAACTCTTCCAAAAAGACAACACTGAAGAAAAAATCGGCCTCCATCCCCCCATAGGCTTCCTCATGACAAATTCCCAAATAGCCCATATCTCCCATTTTTTTCCACAGACTGCGAGGAATTTGCTTTTGTTCTTCCCATTCATCGATATAAGGTCTAACTTCGGTAGCAATGAAGTCTCGGACACTTTGGCGAAACAGATGGTGATCTTCGTGGAAATAGGGAGATTTCATGAGGATTACTAAGGTGAAGCGTAGATAATTTGTATGTGTAAAAGTAGGGAAAAGATATTGCTTTCCAAATTTTCCTCTTGTCACAATCCAAGATCAATCAGTGTCTATGAAGTAAGAAGACTGGGATTTGAGAATAGAATTGTCCAACAGTCTTACATCTTTTAGCCCAATAACTCCATAACCCAATAATTCCATAACCCAATAACTCCATACCCCAATACCCCAATACCCCAATACCCCAATAACTCCATAACCCAACAACCAAAAAACCTCTATGAATCAGCGACTTAGTCCAGAAGATATGCAGCTTGTGTTAAAATTGTTTGGGACGGATCTGAAAGGTCTTACACAAGAAAAATTCAAAGAGTTGCTGAAAGAAGCAAGAAAAAAATATCATCCCGACAAGTTCTCAAAATTTGAGGATGAAGTGGTACAAGAAATGGCGAAAGAACGCTTCCAACAGATTGAGATATTGGCGGGGAAAATCACAGAATATTTGGAAACGAGAAAGAGCCTGGATGAAGATCCATTGCCTCCTGAAACCATTGATCCCACTATTGTTTATGTCTCTAAAGGCATGAAAATCGACATCATGACGCGAGAGAGAATGCTGAAATACCAATTGTTTGGGAGACGCATCATCTATCGCGGGGACAAAGTGAAAATTCCGGGAACCAAGGCTTCATTGGTGGCATTGGAAGATTATTCTCCCAGAATTCAGGCTGGGTTTCGAGACAATATTAAGGTCTTGCTGATGTTTGGGGAGACGAGTGATGTGCGCGAAATTGTTCATTGGTTATTTCGTCATATCAATGGCAGAACTTCTTCATTTGTGATCGAAGGGAAGCTGATTAAAGTAGATCCGTATGAGATGCTGAAAGCTATCAGGATGGAATCGCGTCTGGAATTAGGAGGGGGAGAGGCTCAATGAGAGGGAGCCTCAAACCAGTTGAGATATGGGGGGGCAATCAATCGCGCATTCTGATATGCCCACTCCAGGGGGATGACCGTATTGGCCCGATAAATTTGGTGTTCCTTTGCTACCACAAGTGCCATATCTACCCGGTAAGGGTGTTCAAGACTCAATGGCAACAGCAATTGAATGTTTCCTTCATAAAATTGCGGGATCGCTGTTCGATAATTTCTTTTGACCCTTCGTTCTGCTAGAATGATGGCATGACGAACCCTCGATAGCAACTCATTGTGTCCCAAACTTCGGAGATGAGCGGGAAATCGTTCAAATCGATCTTCAACGATATGATTGTAATCCGGGACCAATCTGCGATTGGAATCATAAATCAGTTCGGAAGCATCATCAAAATAACTGGCGATTTTTGGCCGATCAGGAAAATGGCTCATCATGCGATGACTTTCACGGCCGAAGCATTTGAGCATCCATTTTGGACGCTGAAGATAGCTATCACTTCTTTTTCGGTGCTTATTGGGGACCAGATAGGCAAATATTTCTTCCTGTTTTTCGGTTACCAATCCTGTATTGAAGCAGGCATAACGCTTCTCTTCATGTGCACAACTGAAGGCAATTTTGTCTTCCTCCTTGAGACGCCTGAAGGTGTGATTTAGGTAACTTTTCAGAATGGGAAATCTGTGATCATGGTCGTTTGAGTACTCCCATCTTTCTGCCTGTGCCATCCCTGCCAACCGATGTAAATGCCGATCAAAGTCTCCCAACCAGGCAAACCTCTCCAGTGCTTGCCTACGATCACTCACCACGACTTCCTTGGCCTGAAATCCTTTGCCATTTTCAAAATGACTGAATTCTACCTCAAATTCTGCATCGATATGTTTGAACCCATTTCCGATAATGTCAGAGTGATGGACAAAATATAGATTGCCACTGTTTTTTTCCCGAATTTGTCCAAAGCCCTTGTCAAAATTTTGAAGGGTTCCGGTCATTCGTTCGGTAAGCCTGAATACTCCTTCTGCTTTTGGTCCTTTTGCCGTTTGCTGGATAGAGAATTCTACCAACTCATTCTCGACCAGAATTTTTGCTGGACTATCTACATCACTAAAATGCACAAAGACCCCATTGGGATGATCCTCTGTTTTGATTCTTCCGAACCCACGTTCTACATGAAAAAAAGTAACGATCCCTAGTGCCATATCTGCCGATTCTACCCGAAAATTACAGATCGCAAAAGCTTCCTACAATGAGCTCGGGCTGAACGGCTATCATCAATGGATGAGTAGGAACTTGTGCCGCTTGGGGGGGAAGCTATTCCTTCGTCCATCGTCTTTCGACCCTATCTGACATCTTGACTTCCAACTCAGAACAAGTTCAATCTGTATTGTAGGACAATGGAAATTGACAAGGAAGAGGGACAAGGGCCGAAGGACGAATGTGTTGTGAAGTACAAGCTATTTTCCATGAAAGCCTACAGCTTGATAGCTGTTTTCTCATCTAACTTTTTCCTGTTTTCCTCCAGAAAACAAAGACCAATATGCACGCACTAATGACGAGGAGCAGCAAGAGTGGAGTCATCCATGGATTCCGAAACTGTAATGGATCATTACTGCCCCAAAGGGTAAAATTAGCCCAAAATCTGGGGTGTCGAAACATGGAATGTCCTTCTGTCAATAATTGTATTTTTGCGAGTCGCAACGCCTCATCCTTTGACAGACCTTCGGAGAGAAATGCGTAGAATATAGGCATCAAATCTACGGCAACAGCTCCCTGCGCCTCCCATAGACTCAAAACAACAGATCGACTTCCAGCATATTGGAAGGAACGAGCCAGACTTAAGACCCCTTCTCCTGAATGATTGACCCCATATCCAGTATGGCAAGCACTCAGTGTGATCAATTCTGCCTGAATATCCAGATTGTACAATTCATAGGCATATACATTGCCATCATGGAGGCTATCTGATTGAAGGACCAGTCTGGAAAGTGCTGGATTGTCTTCATCATAAAAGCCATGGGTAGCCATATGGAGAATCGAGGTGCCAGAAGTTTGGCTCAAAAATGCCGTTTCGGTCGCTTTGTTCCCTTGAAATATTGAGCCACCCACTTGATCCTGGATGCGGAGAATTTCTTTCTCGGCATATAACAATTTTAAGGCTCCATCAAACTCCGGAGCAAATCCAGCGACTTGCATGAAGGAGGAAGAGGGCTTCTGTTGGGTGGATAAACCTTGCCAGGAATGACTGTATCTGATTCGATGCGAGCTGAGTAAGTAAGGAGGGAAATCTTGGGACATAGAGGGCTCGGATGTCTGATTTCTCACCAATACTTCGAAAGGCAAATAGGAAAGGACTCCATCTGGAACAATGATTAGACCTTTATGTCTGTGCAACATCTCATCAGGCAACTGCGCAAAAAGATCCTGAAATACACGATGGGACATCTCTTCAAAAGAAGTGCTCAGGCTATCATGTGAAGGAAAATGGTGCAATTGAGACAATAGTTCTGCCAGATGCTGTTTTTGCGTGTCGCCCCAGGGAATCATTCGAGCATCCAATCGATCTGCCTGAATCACGAAGACAATGAATCCTTCCTGTGTTTCAAAAAACTCAATGAGGGCGCTGTTCTCCTCAGCCAGTTCTCGTTGAATGCTTGTGATAGATAAGTTTGGAAATTGGTATTTCAATCGCTGATAAACAGGATATGTTTGCTCCAATTGCTGTAGATGGGCCTGCAGATCTTTTTCCTTTTGAAAAAGGAGAGATTTGAGTTGACTGATTTGTGCTGAATCCTGCGAAGGCGTTAGAGTGGCTTGTTGAAGTTGATTCTGAAAAAAAGTTAACTCCTGCTTAAGCAGTCGTTCATACTCCAATAGACTATCTGGAATGACCGAATGATTTTTGGCACGTTGTTCTTGATTGGCTGCATACAAAATAGTCGCTTTACTCTGATCGGCATATGTGAATGCCTGTTCTATGTATTCTTCCGAATGTGTTCGCTCAGCCAATAAAAGCGCCAATTGAATGGCCTCTCCATAAATGGGTCTTGCCTTTTCACTCCAAAATAAACGAGAGGCATCATACTGATAGCGATCTCTCATCTCTTCCAGAAGAGACATCATGACCTCATAAGTCTGATGAGCTTCAAGCAGGAGTGAATTCTTGTTTTCGGCCAAAGCATAGGCTTTCTGAGCCTGAGCATAATGTTGAAGCAGAGAAATGACTTCTTCGGTTTTGAAGGCAAATTGCTCTACCGAAGGCAATGAAAAGATGCCTTTTGTTCGAGGAACCAATAACATGCTATCCAGGGCTTTTTGATACGTATGAATGGCTTTTTTCCAGGATTCCTGAGCGGCATAGAGATCTCCCATTTCTCTCAAAACAAAGCCTATCCGGGCCTTGTTTTCTATCTCTTTTTTCTCTAGCAAGATGCCGAGTTGTCGTTTAAATCCTTGTTCGGCTTGTGTGAAATTTCCCATTTCCCTGTCCAACAAGGCTTGCTGACCAATCCCGCCCTCAGGGAAATAATATGACTTATTTTCTCCAAGATATTGTCTCTGATATCTCTTGGCCTGGATGAGATTCTGTTCAGCCAGTTCAAAATCCTTCATCAGGTACTGAATCCAGGCTCTGAATTCATGGATGCGAATCCTTGCTCGTGTCCGATTGAAAGAGGGATGCTCATCCAGAAGATGTTCAGCTTTCCCAATATAGCTCAGGGCCTGATTATTTTCTGTCATGGATTCATAGACTTCTGCCATATTGAGATAGCAGTAATAGAGTTTGTCCAGGAGATCAGTATCCATCTCATTTCCCTGGATAGAGGAAGGTCCCAGGATACGCAGACTTTCTTCATAATATTCGATGGCAGCAGAATAGTCTCCTTTCTGAGAAGCAGTTGATCCCAGATTTCCATAGGTATTGAATAGAGCTCCCTGTCTTTCCACAGAGTCTGACATCTGTCTCATTAGAACGAGAGACTCTTGGTAGATTTGTTCTGCCTTGGAGAAATTGCCCCGATTGAGGGAATACACAGCGAGATTGTTCATGCAAGTGGCCAGAATCCCATCTGCTGAACTCAGCTGTCCTTCATCGCTATAGCTTTGTGCCAGGTCCAGAGAAGAAAACACATATTGTTTGGCCAATTCATATTCCCGATAATGCTCATAGATATTGTAGAGCAGCATATGCGCCAGGGTATGATCAAAAGCCCTGTTGTTCTCCAACCCAAAATCCCGATAGCCTTCTGCATAATAAATCGCGCTGTCCTTGATGCCGGTATTGAGATGAAAATGGATGTATTTTCCCTGAAACCACTCTGCTTGTTGATCCTCCGATTCGGATTGTGCCCTGAGTGGCATAAAAATGACGCATGCCAGCCCGATAAGGCTGACATGCTTGAACATTCTTTTGATCAATGCTTGATCCATTATTGTTTCAATAGCTTGAGTTGCTTGGTCTCTGTTCCATATTTGAGGCGGAGGATATACATACCGCTCGGCATGGAGGAGAGTTTGAAGGTCTCATGATGGCTGCCTGCTTCCATGGATTTTTGTGTGAAAACACGCTTCACTACGCGTCCTTGAAGATCAAGAACTTCTGCTTGGACTTCCTGCTCTTCTGCTAGGTCAAGTTGGACATGGAAAATACCTGTCGATGGATTGGGATAGAGGTCAACTGTTACCTGTTCTTGAGCTGAAAACCCCATTCTTCCACTTGGTGGCTGTTCCGTTTCGATCGTTAGATCCTGGCATCCTAATTCCTCTGAAAATACGATGTCATCGATAATGACATCCATAGAGGCAGTGGTTTGCTGATTCAATACCCAATTCGAAGTAATCCAATCGTCTTCATAGACCGTAGCATTAGCAGTGATCTTTAAGTCAAACACCGATGACTGGACGCCTGCCAAATCATTGTCTTCAATGGGGATTTTGACTAGGACCGAGCTTGAATTTGCGATGTATTCCATGTTAGCATCGATATAACAGTTCTGGCAGTTGGCATCCAACTGACTTTCGGCCGGTTCGCCAAACTTAATGGTATAGCCTTGGAGTTCCGTCCCGGTACTTGGGTCTATCGCCTCAATCTCAAAGGAAGAAAAATCTACTCTAAATCGTTTATTCGATGCAAGACTTTGTGTCTCGACTGGGATAGAATAGAATACATAAAAGACATCTTCCTCAGAAGCATAAGAGCAAAATTCATCCGTATTATTTGTCGAATTGTTCCAGCTATATACGCCAGCATTTACACCTGCACAGCTTCCACAACTGGTGACGGTCCATTGAACTCCATTTCCACCATTGCCTCCAGGCTTCTTACTGGCCCCTGATGCAGTCGCGCCTCCCAAATTCACGCCAGTCGCCCAAACTGATGAATATCCTGCCGAAAAAAACAAGCATCCCAACAGGAGAGAGCAGTAGATTAACACTTGTCGTAAATCGTTCATTGTCTTCATAGAATTTGATATAAAATGTTCACGTATAATCATATGTCAAAAAAGAACGGTGATGCGTCCATCAAAGAGCAGTGTGCCATTGTGCTTTCCCCCTCCTCTTCACTCCGTCCGTCGACTGAACGAATCGGAGAGGGGAAGACAATGGCAGTCAGACTTCCGGCAAGTCTTTGCTGCTTCTAAGATGATGAGTGCTTGTTTGGGCGGCTTTTCTAACCGGAAAGTAGGATTTTTTTTCATTTATTTAATATGGAATTTTTAGGAGCTTGGTTAACAGGGGATTGTGAATAAGATTAGATAGAATTTTATTCCCTAGTCTCTCTATGCGAGTACTGATAATTATTGAGTGAAGAGATGAGGAAATTGAGGGAAGGGGTCTTCATATTCTTATGCTCGCCCCATGCTCGTGCTCGTTTGCAACGGGCGTGGGGGAGATTTCTTTAGATTGTATTTGGAGATAGATGGATTGATGTTTTCAACAAAAAGGGATTTCGAAATCAATAAAAATTGAAAAGACGACAGAATAGACTGCCGCCTGGGGTATGTGAATAAACATTTTATTTTCATTATCCTGACATAGTTTGACTTTGGCCATTTTATAAACAGAAAATCTCTTATTTCAGCCCGGAAATGGCTTATTTGAATTAATGAACTTCGCTATTTTTTGGTGATTTTGATTAGTTCTAGTTAAAAAATAGCTGGGGAGTTCATAATAGGAGATTTGGATTTCCATTTTGGCCAAAGTCAAACTTAAATGTCATGGAATAATTAAAATATAGAAGCCTAAAAATTGATGACTTTTCTCCTTCTTATTTAAATCTTTTATTATTAGGTAATTCCTCGGGTTTAGCGGGTCTTACCCCTCCTAGTTCATTCTTTCCTTGAACATGTGGGGTTGGGATATCCACTTTTGTTTCACTATTCTTATGAGGAGTTCCTGGCGAACCATCAAACTTTCCCCCGTCAAACCGATGTGTAGGTCTGTAACGCCCTATTACTGTTTGTTCATATGTTTCGTATTTATAAATGTCGGTATTTTTATCACGTTTGAAAGTTGAATGAACTGCAACAGCATCTTCATCGAACTTTAATTTATTTTTCATTTTTCCAGTATTTCTGACGCTGGTTCCATTGTTTAGTTGTTTTAGGTTTTTCGCAAAATTTGCCCCTTTTCCAATTTTACCAAAAATTCCTCCTAAAGCTACATCCTCTGTAATTTCTTTGAGGCCACTAATAATACCTTCTCCCAGTTGGACTGTTTGTCTAGAGGATGCAGGATGGAGGTTTCTTGGGTCAGCTTCAAATTTACCTTGATCTAGTTGCTTTCTTAAGGTCTGTTGATCAGTATGTTGTTTGTTTGCATAGAAGTTTTGATGATTTTGTGAAAGACCATTATATGTACCATCAGATGCTGTTGCCCATTGACCATAGCCAATGTGGATTGCAGGAACCCCTTCCAATCCATCAAGATCAATCATCCATATAGGACTGTTGCTAGCATATTGATAGGTCGTCAAATAGAAGAAATCCTCAGCCAGCGGATCCACACTCACAAACCTAGCAATATCCTGTGCATACCATCGAAATCCATAATCATACCAATCCAATCCAAAAGTCTCATCCAACTCCTTTCCATTATACAAGTAATTCTGTTCCGGCGCAGCCTGAACTCCACTCGCCTTCGCATGCCGAATTCCAAAAGGATAATACTGATCCACCTGCAAAACCTCAGTCAGGGGATCGACATTCCCATCTCCATTCAGGTCAGAAAAACTCAACCGCGTATTGCCCAGATGATCCTTGTGGTAGTATTCATAACGATAGCTGCCTGATCCAAGCGGCACCACTCTGCCTTCTGCCTGCTGAAAAAACTCCATCACTTGATCTGTATAATGAAAGGCCGTCAGATACTCCTTTGTAGTCGTATTGCCACCATCCAGGATCGTTTGGCGTAATTTTGTGCCGGCAGCATCATAGATATACTCGATGGTCTGGGTAGGAGAAACCACAACCCGAATTGGCTTGTTGAAATGATTGTATTCAACAGTGATGCCCTTGTTTTTGTCTTCGATCAGATTGCCGCTCAGATCATAGACATAATCGGGATCATTGGCCGTAGCGATATGTCCATTCACAAACTGATCAATATCAGTCGTGTTGTTGACAGCATCTTCTACACCGGTCAGGCGATTCCCTTCTCCATAGCTATAGCTCAAATCATCCATCAATATCGCAGAAGCTGGTAGACTATTCTGATCTGCTAAGCCACGCCTTTGTAGTCCGAGAATATTGCCATTGAGATCATAACTCAGGCCAGTTACACTAAAATCATCGATGTGCTGGCTCCAATTTGCAGGAGGCAATTGACCATGATCATCCCGGGCAGCATAGTGGGCCTCGGTGATTCGATCGCTCAGATCATATTGATAGGCATAGCCTTGTTCCTCCGTATCGAGTGCAGTGTGCCAGATCCAGCCACTGATATTACCATTGTAGAGGGGACTGGCATTGGCATGCAGATCTGTGAAACCCTCGGTATATCGCAGTTGCATGCGGAAAAGATCTGTGCCATGCATGCTTTCTCCTATATCGATGGGATTAATGTGTGTCAGCCAATCGCGGAGATTGTAGCGATAATCAATGTTTTGTAAGAAACTACTGCCAGCATCTGCAGAGTGGAGGTCCTTGCTGATATTTCGGCCCAATTCATCATAGCTGACTGAAGAAAGAATGATTTCCTCATCATCTCCATTTCGCTGAGTGCTACGGAGGGGACGGCCTTGTGCATCATAACAGAATCGATTGAGCACATCCACAGCCTCTGATGGACCTTGATGTCTCAAATGACTCGCCTCAATTTCTCCTGCAAAATTCACCTGAGATGTGCCGATATCTGTTCCATAAAAGGTTTCAGATTGCGTCTGGATCTCCCTTCCATATTCATCATAGAATGTGACTGTCCAAAGCCAATCTTTGGGCAGCGTTCCACTATTCAGATCATCCAGGACGCGTGTTTTGACCGCAGTAAGCTGTCCCTGGAGTTGAAAAGAAGGCGCTCCATTGGCGATGACAGGATCGGGAGAATAGCTGGCATCTGCTGTGCCATCATGGTCAAAATCATAATCATCATAATACGTCACCGAATGCACAGCCTCTATCATGGCTTCATGGGGAAAGGCCATTGTATTGGTATAGCCATGATCGGAGTTGTTGATAATCGTTTCAAACAATCGGGACGGATCAGGATCGAAATAGGCATCCACGCCAGCTTGTAGATAATTCCGCTTTTGCAGGCCACTTCCTGTGCTAATGATGGCCAGAGTCTTGCCTGTCATGATGGGGCGGCCAAGTATGTCGAATTTGGTATAAAGCCACTGATCTGTGGCTTCAAGATTGGCGTCTTGTGTCAGAATAGCTCGATCCAGCTTGTCATAAACAATATATGCCCATCCTGCACCGGGGATCTTTTTGGCGATCACTCGGCCACGTGCATCATAGATATATTGGAAAGCCCAATCATCCAGAATCGATTGACTCAGGGAATATGGAGAAATGGCTAAAGCTGCTTTGTAACCTTCAGGTTGGAGTACATATTTTACCCGTCCAAAAGCATCATAGATATAATGGGTAGTTGCAAAGACGCCAGTTTCCATTTCCACCAACTGCTGAATCATTCTGCCCTGAAGATCTGTGTACTGAATGCTTGTCGCACCGTTCTCGTTTGTGGATATGGTTTTGCTCAATTCTCCAATGGCATAAGTGATTCCTGCCGCACCAGGGGCTGGATCGATCCCCCAATGTAGGACCAGTGCATCATTGACCTCAAATTGGGTGGTAAGGGTATGCTCATTACTTCCTTGAATGCCATGGGAGCCTGGATCCAATTGCCAACTGTCGCCTGGAGCGCCTTGCTCAATGACCCGACTCAAAGGAGAGTTTTCGAAGGCTGTCTCTGCGTAAAAGATATGGCTGTTCTGGTCATATTCCGGGAAGTCTGTGGCGAAGAAATTCAGTTGAGCTGTTTCAGGATTGGAGACAAAAGCTCCTGCGTTTCCTGCCAGGGTGAAGGGCAAAAATGCTTTGGGTTCACGACCCAATGGATCATAGGCATGAAAGGCAACAGCATCCCGACAGTCTGGACTGGCCCCCACAGCGATTTCCTGGATTGTCCGTCCCAGACCATCGAGATAAACGACGGACTGAGCCAATTCTCGCGCTTCTGTTAAGCTGCCGATCTGCGTAGGATCAGAGATCGGAACGCGGGGACTGATACTGAGAACGTAATTTTTTGTTGGATCAGGGGCAGCAAAGGTGATTGCACAAGAGGCACAATCTGGGATGGTATTGGGGCAAGTGCCGAGAGTACTTTTACCCTTGGCTTTGAAGGACTCAATGGTAGCAATCGAGGCAAACACTTCCTCATCTAACAATTCGCCGACATGTCCCGTTTCTGATATCACAGTGATTCCAGCATTGTTTTCGCTGACATCAGCGATAATATCCTGAACCTCGCAGCCATAACCATATGCAGGAATGCCAGATTTGTTCAAGGTCCATAAGCGAATGCCTCTATCTCCTGTCTGAAGATGGCTGCCGAGGAGAATCTGACCATTGCTTCGCTGTTCAAAGAACATCACCCGATGGCTGTAGATGGGATTCAAAGCTTTGGCCCAAACAAGACTTCCGCTGGCAAGATCCACTTCCATGGTGAAACTTTGCTCTCCGGTATACCCAGCGAGTAGCAAAGTGCCATCAGGCAGGACTTCGAGTTCAGTGGCTTTGGGATCTCCGCCCAGAATGTTTAGATCATAAGATTGACTCCAATACAAGGTTCCAGTACTGCTAAATCTCGCTGCAAAGGCGGAGGTATTGCTGCTACATTCAGAATGGCCGACAGCAATAAAATCTCCATTGTCCAATTCCTCCAGTTCCTGAAGAAAAATACGACAGGTAGGATCTCCATTATCAAGCTTCAAATTGAACAAAACAGTTTGGCCAATTGCACTCAATTTCAGGAGTTTTGCTTTTTCTATTCCATTTTCCAGGGCATAGCCATAGGCCAATATATTGCCATCATTGGTTTCCAGAACACTTTGTCCAAAAAAACTCTGACCGCCACCATTGTATCCATTTCCCCATCCCAGGTTTTGGCTGCCTGTATGATCCGTTTTCATGACGAAGCCTCCTGCATTGTCCCCGATTCTGGGACCTGTGGTGAGAAATTGTCCATCTTGAGTTAGGTGGAGATCTGTGATCTCATCGGCATGTAGGTCAACTTCGGATACATGGGAACTGATGATCTGACCAGTCGCAATGTCAACCTTAACCAACATAGGATTACCGTATTCATCCTTGATTTTGTTCATGGTGCAAGCGATCATGAGCTGCCCATCGGATGTCAGACTGAGTTGTCCTCCCTTGGAGCTGGGCCATGATTCAAAAAAGGAAGAACCAATTGTGCGGCTATACAGGACATTCCCCTCTGGCGTCACACGGGCAATCAACAAATCCTGGTCCTGGTGAATGGTTTGAGTTGTGGAGGCAATGGAATATGTGCTTAAATCAATGCTTGCTGGATTAACCATTTGAATCCCAGACTGACCTCCAGGGAGATTTTTGACTCTTGCCAAAGATGTGTTTCCTTCTGGACCTGATATGTTGATCAACTCTATCCATGCTGGCAATTGAGTGCCGCTGAGGGTATAACGATCCACTGTATGGCTGCGATCAGTTGCATCCGTATAGCCAACGAACATGACATCTTCATTGGGTAGAAGGATTCCCTTAAATCCCTGAATGGCATTGCTTTCCTGCAACAATTCAATAGGAGCTGGCAAACTGTATATAGAGGCTGGCGGATCTCCTTCTGTTTCACATGCCCACTCAACTGCCGCATCAAATAATGCCCAGCCATCTGCTGTCAGAAATTCAGCTACTTCATTGTCAATAAAGAGTCCAACCCGACGCGCAGGAGCGATTTGTCCTGCGATGCTCAGGGGACTGCCTGCTTCCTGACCGATGATCATATATTTGCCACCACTCATTTCTGCAATGAACAAGGCTGAACCGCCAGGATTGGCTCGTCCGATTTTTGCTCCCTGACTGAGTACATTGACTGTTCCACTCAATCCTGTCGCCAATGGATGAGCTGGATCTTGAATGGTAAGTTGCTGGACACCATTGGAGGTGCCTTCATTGGTGCTCAAGCCTAAATCCTGCATCAGGAATGCCTCGCAATTGATTAGAGGAAGGGCAGATTGGGTAAAGATTCCATTGATCTTTCCAGCCTGAACACTGCCCGAAATAACAATCAGGTCCTGTCCACTGGCTGCAGCAGCTGTAATACCATTGTCGCGAATCTTGCTGACACTGTGGCCAAGTTGGATCAGACGATTTTCGATGGCCTGATCACTGTTAGATCCAGTATAGACGCCGCTGACTTCATCCACAATGAAGAGGATGTTTTTGGATTGGGCCTGGAGCTTGCTCATTCCAAGGAAGAGGAAGCAACAGAGGAGCCAGGGAGTGAACCTTAGAGACAATCCGCTAGCAGTTTGCTGGAGATAATTCAGCAATGAATTCATAAGAAATATGTTTTATTGGTTGTGAAAACTTAATCGGCGTAGTGATATTCTGTTTGTACGCGGACATATCCATTGTGGTCCCGCACTTCAATGAGGCGTCCAAAAGCATCATAGCTATAATAGCTGCTTCGGATATTGGCATCTGTCATGGTGTGGATGCGGAGGGCGTCGTCATAACAGATGGTGGACATGTGAGCGTCCGAGGGATGAAGGCGAAGTTCGTCTAGCATGATTCCGTCCCCACTTAGAGTAATTGCATCTGAGAGAGAACTGATGCTAATTTGTTTTTCTACCAATTCCCAGCTATTCATATCTGTGAGATGGATTTTTTCTGAAATAATACTGGCACTACCACTGAGACTTAGAGATACATTTCCATTTCTTTGCCAATAGTTTATGGTATAGCTTCCAATGGGCAGATTGCTTCTTGAAATACTGTTTCCAGATTGAAAATGATAAACCTTCTTGCCTGTTTTGGCTATCGCACTACTTTCAAATCCAATGTTAGTTCCGCTTGGTTGGCTGAATGTCCAGCTTCCATGTTCAGAAGGATCTGGATCGGCAACTTCGAAGCTTGTAAATGCAATTTGGTCTACAGAGGCATTTGTAGCTGATGATATAGGTCTTGTTTGTTGATGCGCCCAGACATAACTACTTGGCTGTCCAAAATCTCTGCTTATTTCAACCATATTAGAAGCCTCATCATACTCATAGCTGATTTCCACCACCTCAGAACCTGCATTTGGAAAGGACTGCACTTTGTTAAGGAGTATCCGATCATGCGTCGCATCAAAGGAAAAAAGATTGAGCGATATACTTTGTTCATTTCCGTTGAATAATGATTGAGTTTTTACCACTGATCCTGGCATATGAAAATAGTTTGGATCATTGACCTCATACATTTGCATAGGTACTCCAAGACCTCCTTCTTCAGCATAGGTATATTGAATGGCTTTTGTATTTCCATCAGAATTGGTCATCACTTGTTTGCGTAGCAGATGCAGGCTTTCATCATATACATTGAGACTCTCTTTACTCAGACTGATTCCATTGTTCAAGTCATAGACCGTTTCGGTTGTACTCACAAGCCTGGGCCAATCTCTTGTTACAATTGGATAAATGATAGACAAGGCATTACAAGGAGCTGGAGCAATTTGACAGGAGCTGTTGTTTTGAAATCCAAAAGCTTCTTGATATATCCCCATCAAGGCGATTCGAGTCGAATCTGAAGCATAGGAATATTCAGTTTTTTGAACAATACTATATTGCCCACCACCAGAATATTGAAACTCTCTCTTTTCTTTCAGTCTACCATTTAACCGACTCTCTTCATGGGGAAAGTTTGGAATACCAGCAGGCCGACTGAACTGATAGCTTCGGATAACATCTGGAGTATTGTGAAAATTATATTCTGTTTTTCCCAATACGCCCTGTTCTTGTCCCTCTTTTCCCCAAAATTCGCTCACCTGATCATAGCCAATTGCGCCTCCATAACCTGTCAGGGAAGTAAGACTGTTCGCTGAAATACTGAAGCTGCCTGTATTTGTTGAAACACAAGTATTTGCTCCACCATTTATCTGGTCTTCCCAAACCGTAGATTCTATGAATCTACCATAAATAGGTCTGGACAGCCTTCTTCCATAAGAATATTCTTCCTCTATCCCATCTCCATTGCGATCTTCCATAAAGTGATACTCGAATGTTCGATGAATATCCATATCTGGATTACTCCCTTCTTGTGTGATCATTTCTACGACCCGGAGACCACCACCTTGACTGATATTGGGGATTGTGTCATATTCCACCGTGAAGCTTACATAGGGAACATCGGAATGTGTCACAATGGTTTCAACAAAATAGTCTCCAGGTGCCAAGCCTAAATTGTGTTCTCCTTGATGATCTGTACAGGGTGTATTTTGTGGATTGTTGCAGGGTGAATTGCTCAAGCTCAAAACCGTATTGGGAACTTCAGTCCCATCGCTATGAAAGATTCGTGCAGACACCTGACTGGCATCTACAGTCGTTGGGCAACCTGATAAGAGATCACACACAAAGGTGCACTGAAATTTTATGCGAGCAGATCCATCACTCGCAACTGGAAAAGCATTGCCTCTGATGGTAAATGGGAAGGTTTGTGTTTGGTTAAAGGTTCCGGTGCCTTGAAATCGCCTTCTATCCAGATCCGGTACAAAATCCTTGTATTCATCATGGATAGAAGAAGCTTGGAAATCATAGGTATTCCCTTCATAAACCAGTTGTGTAGAACCACCTGAAGGATAATTAACACGCTCTAGGGTAAACGCTTTTGAAAATGTAGGGTCGGCTTCTCTGTCAGCACCATCAAATTCTTTGAATACATGGAAAGAGTCCGCTACAATACCAACAAATTTTGCATGCAATTGATCGTTGCTGTATCTCCCATTGAAATAGCCCCAATGATCCCTGGCCAAAGAGGTTTTGGCTGGGAGAGTAGGGGTTTCAATATAAGAGAATGAATGTACAGGGCTTTGACTGAGGGGAATCGATCCATCTGGGCTTAGTTCGACAATCTTGTCCAGTTTCATTCGCCAAGTCAACTGTTCTAGAGTATAGGGATAAAATTGCGTCGCACCATCTATATCCAGAGTTCCAGAAGATTGCAAATAACCGTATTGTAAACTGAATCTCTTCTTTGGCAAGAAAGCAAGTGTCCCATCCTCTTGTTTGATATAGATGTCAATTTGACTCAATCGATTGCCATTGGGCACATCTTGTCGAAAGGTATGATCAGAAACAAATTTTACAAGTCCAACGCCAAAATCTATTTCGGATAATACCGGGATATTGTAATTTCGAGGACTCTGTGGCAGTGCTCCAGAAAATATATTTGTTGGGCATCCATTGATCGCCCCAGTTCCACTCAAAGCGATACACAAAGGAGTGATAGTCTGACTTTGAAGCGCACCCACTACTTGTACATTTGTGGTTTTACGGTCATAAGTTAACTCAATAGATTTTCCAGTTGGAGAGCTGATTTTTGTTAGATACCAGCTTGTAGGACTAGGGGTAGAGCCTCCATAATAAAGCTCCATTTCTTCGAATAGATATACCATCCCATTCGGATCAGTTATTTTCCAGGCATCCACTGTTAGATTTGGCGCATCAAACAAGGGTTCTATCCTTAATTTGTCATAGCTATCACTGAAAATGGTTTCAGGATTCCCACTAGCGTCTCTTTTTATAACAAATTTGCCTGAAAAGGAACCAAACTGATAAGAAAATTGATCTGGCTGGAAATCATATGCAGAGTTTGGCGCAAGAAGATTGTCGGGGATATTCAGATGTTCCAGATATTCAAAATCGCAATCAGTATTGATTATCTCATCCGTGACATAAGAAGAATAATTTCCATTAAATGTCTTTGTCAAATCGCTGACTGGATTGCTGAAATAGGCTGGGCTATGAAAATCATCCTTGCCAACAATTGTTCTACTGATTACACCTCCTGCATCCAATAGCCATCCCAAGCCTACCCAACTGGCCTCCTGGTCTACTCTTATGCCAGCCGTTTGATAAGAGAGGGAAATAGGAAGAGAAATATCGCCATGATTAATCTGATAGATCGGGATGCTAATATTGGAAATTCCGCTATAGTGACTAATGGGAAGTTCTCCATAGATGTTAAAAGCTGAGGCTTCTGGAGATGGGGGAATAATCTCTGGAAGGTCGGGTGATGTTTGCCCCTGAGAAGATACAGACTGTAGTAAAAGGAGCATAAATACGCCCCATAAGCTTTTTGCTGTTTTCATATTGTGATGTGGTTGATAAACAGTGAATGAAAAAATGATGTTTGTTTTTTCCTGAATGGATCCATTTCTCTGGTGAGTTCCTGAATGTGGAGGGGAACTAATCAAGGGAAAGAAAAAAAATGAAATTCGAAGGACATTCCCCATTCAGCAGGCAACAGGCTTTTTTTTCGTACCTTCCCTTCTCAAACCAGAACGGAAAACAGCGCATGTTGAAAAAGAAGGAAACACACGTATATGAAGATCAGGAGTTGATTCAGGGGCTGATGCAGGAAGGCGCGCAAAGAGAGATTTGGGTTGCGAGACTGTTTGATCAGCATAAGGGAATGGCCTTGCAGGGAAAACGAAAACACAATATCTCTTTGGAGGATGCGCGGGATGCATATTCAGATGCAGTCATCTCTGTGAGTCGCCAAATCCAACAAGGAAAATTCAGAGGAGATAGCAAACTGAGTACCTGGTTTTATCAGGTATTTAGAAATTACTGCATCAAGCGATTTCATAAAGCCAAGCGACAACAGATTGACTGGGCCGATGAGATGCCCAACCTCCCGGAAACGGCGCAGAATATGTTGGAAACGCTGATCGAAAAGGATCAATTTGACACACTCTATGAATGGATGGGACAATTGGGAGAGAACTGCCGGCAAATCCTTGTTCTGAGAGAATTTCATCAGTACACCCCAAAAGAAATCGCTGAAAAAATCGGCTTCAAAAATGCTCAAAGTGTCTCCAGCAAGCGATTCAAGTGTTTGGAAAAACTGCGGGAACTCATTTTTCAAACTAAGACAGCCTCTCCATTTTTACCTTCCTTATGATCTAAGCCATGGATAACCTTACAAGTGAACAAATATATGCGTATCTGGACGGCAAACTGAGTGGGGAGGAGCTTCTTGCTTTTGAGCAATTGATGGAACAACAAGCTGATATCCGTCTGGCTGTCGAGCAGGCCCTCCAAACCAAAGTCGCAGCCTATCAGGAAGGAAGAAGAGTGGAGAAAGAAAAGCTGAACGCTCGATGGGCAACAGAGGATTCTTCGGCCAATATTCGTAACCTTTCTTTATGGAAGGTGGCTGTAGCTGCAGGGATTGCCCTACTCTTACTTTTTGCCTTATTTCAATTCAGCTCAGAGTCGAATCAGGGACAAGAGATGTTCCTGGCTTTCTATGAGCAGCCGGTAAGCCTGTCGCCAAGGAATGTTCAGGAGCTTCCTCAATTGCCTGGTGCGCATGCTTTATTTCACGAAGAAAAATATGAAGAGGCCGCTGAGGAATACATTCGCCTGCTGGACGGAGCGCCAGCAGAACTACAAGATGAGATTCGTTTTTATCTGGGAATCTCCTCTTTACAACTGGATCAACTTCCAGAAGCTATTTCAGCCTTCAATAGCTTGAGCAGTTCTTATTTTGGAGGTGCAGGGGCCTGGTACAAAGCTTTGGTGTATGTGAAGCAGGAATCCTGGCAGGAAGCAAAGGAGACTTGTGAAGACATTCTGGCCTCCAGAGATGATACCTATCACCAGCAAGCTCGGGAACTGTTGGAGCAATTACCCAACTAAGCCTAAAATTCTTCAGACAAAATCTGGCCTTTTTTGACTATATTTCATCAAACTCGACTTAGAGACTGTTTAGGAATCTATGCTAAGAATTTTTATGGTATATTTTTTTCTCAGCTAAGGCTCTTTTTTGTTCTCATAGTGGTGCTATGGGAACAAAAAAAGCCGCTGGATGAGGAAAAAAGACACATACAAAAAATAAGTGATAGATGTTTAAACAGTCTCTTAGATGAAAATCAATGAGCATCGAGATCAGTCAGACGAAACGATAGAATACCCGGATTCTGATGGTAAGCCTATGGCTGATCATACCAAACTAGCGAGGTGGATCATTGGATGGTACAACAACCGTTTCATGGTCAAGCTGTACTTTTTGCTGTAGATCTCCTCTGGTATCCTGAACAAGGGAACCCTGGAATCGTAACTGCACCCGATGCGACGATCGTATTTGGACGGTCGGATGGATGGAGATCGATCATCCCATGAGTAATGGGAGGAAGAGGGCATGGCCCCACAGCTAGTGTTTGTAGGTCTCTCACCTTCCAATCTGGTAGAAAGCTAGCCCTACAAACTTTCCAACAACTCCAACAACTGCGTCTTTCTTCTGGAAGAGACAGGCAACATGCTTTGATCACGCATGATGAGCATGCCTCCATCTGATTTGTCAAATCGCTTGATCTGGTGGAGATTGATCAGGTGAGAATGATGAGAACGAAAAAATCCGTATCCAGCCAGCATTTGTTCATAGGATTTGAGATGGCGAGAGACCAGAACTTCAGAATCATCCCCCAAAAAGAATCTCGTATAACTTCCCTCAGCCTGACAGCGGATGATTTCCCGGACTTCCAGGACGTAGATACTCTCGGTATCTCGCAAGACGATCTTTTTCTCGCTTTGGGACATCGACTGCATATTGTTCAGCAGGACAGAGAGTTGTACAGACAGATTGGCTTTGTCTCGGGCCTCTTTGGCACGATTGACGGCATCTACCAGATCGTCGGGGTCCACAGGCTTGAGCAAATAGTCGATCGCACTGAATTTGAAGGCTTCAAGCGCATAGCGGTCATAGGCCGTAACGAAGACCACTTCAAATTCTCGATTGGGCAGTTGTTGGAGCAGATCCATGCCTGTGCCGTCATTCATCTCAATGTCCAGAAAGACCAAATCAGGCTCTTTCTCTGAGAGCAATTCCAGGCCCGACTGCACACTATTGGCTTCTCCTATCACCTCCACTCCTGGACAATACAATTTCAGGATTTGCTTCAGGGTCCGTCGGATAGGGGCTTCATTGTCAATAATGACTACTTGCATGCTGGATTGACTGTTGAGAATCTTTGAGTTCACAATGATACACAATTCTCTCTGTTCTCTTGCCGGATTCTCCTCTTAATTCTATTTCCATCTCAATCAAGGAGTCCAGTAGATCCAGCTTGATTTCCAGACTGAATTTCTGCTCATTTCCGATCATACTTGATTGAAACAGATCTTCCAGGACAGGTTGAGCTTTCAGGGGTTGGATGTATAGGTCAAAGGAGTCAAGATCTAGGCTGGAGTGGATTTGATAGGAAAATCGATGGAGAAATCTGACTTGCTGCAAATCCAAAAAGAGTCGCAGGGTTCGAATTTCCTGTTCCAGTGGAATCATGCTTTCTCTACTGTTCTCAAGTATTTGTCGCATCAATTTGGCAAACTTGGCCAAATATCTGGCAGCTTTATTGGCATTTTTTTCCTGAAAGATGATTTCTTGAATAGCTGAGAGGGCATGAAACAAAAATTGTGGATTCATTTGGGCTCGGAGAGCATCTTGTTTGGCTAACATGGCGCTCTGTTTGGCTGATAACATTCGACTCCTGTGAATGACAAAGCCGATCCCGACAAAAAGAAATGCGAATAGACTGGCCAGGAGAATCCAGAGACTTGTGTGCCTGATTTCTAGTTGCTGAAGAGTAGATTGCTGTTCAAGACGAGAGAGTTTCCTTTCTTGTTGTTCTGTTTGGAATTCCGCTTTCATTCGTTCCAACTCCTGCTTTTTCTCATTTCCATAAATGCTATCCTTCAGCTGATAATATTTCCTTTGATACAGTAAGGCTGTTTCATATTCTCCATGTTTCTTGTGAAGATGGATATAGTCATGCCAAACGCTTGCCAGAGGGAAAGGACTTCCTGAAGCTAAGGCGATTTCTTTGGCTTGCTGAATCATCTGCATAGATCTGGATCTGAATCCCAATGTGTCCAGAACTCTTGCCTTTTGTCGATAAATTCCAGACAGTTTTGCGCCATCCAGCGCGGGATCAGCCAATTCTATGAATCGATCTGAATAATACATGGAGTTGTCCCATTCTCCCAGAATCCTATACAATCTCGACAATTGATGAATTCCCAACAACAGACCAGATCTGAGGTTCTCTTTTTCCCCGATCTGAAGGGTGAGATGTGCATAGAATGACGCACTGTCTAGTTGGTCTGTATCTATATAATGCGCAGCAAGATTGTTAGAGCTGTAGATCATTCCGCGGACATCTTTTCTTTTTTTTGCTAAAGAAAAAGACATCTTTTGATAACGAATGGCCTCAGAAAATTGATCCAAACGAGCGTAGAATACTGCCAGACTACTATAGACTGTTGTTTGTTCCTTTTCATTCTCGAATTCAAGTGCCAGATCAAGGGCTTTGAAAAAATACGCCAATGCCTGATCATCCTTTGTTAGATTCATATAAGCATTTCCGATATTGAGGAAATACATGCCTAATTGAGATCTTAACTCCAGCTTTTTGAGATATTCCATCCCTTTTTCATAGGCAGAAATAGATTCTTGATAGCGACCAAAATTGCCGTGGCTTACCCCCAACAGAAACCAGGCATTGGCAATCCCGTAGGTATGCTCAACTTGCTGTCCCAAAGCCAGGGACCTTTGGGCATAGACGTGGCCAGAATCCAATTGCTCTAAATCGAAGAGGTAATGATCTGCAATGAGTAGATAGGCTCTTAGCTGTTTCTTGCCAGAGGATAGATCCGCTTCTACTTTCAAGCTATCCAGATTGTATTTGGGTTTTGCGTATATGGGACAGGATACGCATACGCCAAGCCAAAGGAAACAAATGATGACGATACAATACCTCATTCGTCCAAAAGTTATTTCATGGTGATAATGGGAAGGGCAATGAATACATTCACCCCGGCGATCTCACCTTTTTCCATCCGATCTGTGATACTCAGGCTTACCTCTCGCTTGTATTTTCTGCGAATCAATTGCAGTCTGTCTTCGGTGATTTCCGTTGCCAGGGATCGATGGTCCCTGTCCCGAGAGCGTTCTGCGGCTTTTTTTCTCCCAATTCCATTGTCTTCCACCATCATTTCCAGTCTGTCTCCCTGAATGCTTATTCGGACATACAATTTGCCATGTTCCTGCTCATGAATTCGACCATGTTCCAGAGCATTTTCGATGAATGGCTGTGCAACCATAGGAGGGATGAAAATATTCTCTACCTCAATGTTGGGATCCAGGTGAATTTCATATGAGAACCCATGTTGATACCGGATCTGCTGAAGGTCCATATAATTGGTTAGGGTCAGGATTTCTTGTTCCAAACTGATGAGATCCTCCCGACTATTTTCCAGGATCAATCGCATGAGTTTGGCAAACTTGGACAGGTATAGGGCCGCCGTTTCTGCTTGCTCATTGCTATAGATATAATCCTGTATAGAAGACAAGGCGTGAAAGAGAAAATGCGGATTCATCTGGGTTCGAAGGGCCTGTTGTCGGGCTTCCATGGCCTGTTCCTGCTCCTTCAACACTCTTTGCCGGTTGACAATATACAGGACACCCAATCCCAGGACTGCCAGGAGAAGAATGGAGAGCGCGAGGTAACTCCTTTGTTTGATTTGTAATTCCTGGATTTTGGTTTGCTGTTGCAAGCTTTCTATTTCCTGCTGTTTGCGTTCTGTTTCAAATTCTGTTTGAAGCCTCCGGAGTTGATTGATTTTCTCCACAGAAAAAAGGCTGTCTTCTATGGTATGAGCCTCTTCAGTATAGCGGAGGGCGATCTTATAGTTACCCGCAGCCTCATGAAATTTGGTGGCATCTTCCAGGGATGCCAGAATATTTCCTGGTGCATAGGTCTTTCTGGAATAAAAAAGCGCTTTTTCTCCAGCTTCGACTGCGGCTTGTGTATTGCCCTGATGATGATGGACATGACCGAGATTGAGGTACAATCCATCAAGCTGATCGGGTAGTTCCAGATCCCCTACATCTGCAATGGCCGCTTCCGCCCATTTTTTCGAAGCAGCAATGTCTCCTTGAAGGAAAGTGATTTGTCCTAACAGTGATTTTGCACGAACTACGCCTTCATGGATGCCTATCATTTTGCTCAGATCCAGTACCTGTGTAGCAAAATAAGCCGCACTATCCAGGATCTCCATATAGCGATAAAAGTTGGACAGATTGTTGTACACCTGAATGGCAGTCAGCGTATCTCGATCCGCAAAAGCAATGGGAAGGGCTTTGTAGAGATAAGGGAGACCTTCCCGAGGCTGACCTTGGGAGGCATAGACCAAGGCGATATTTCCATAGACCTGTTGCAGTTCCCCTTCTTCTCCTCTCTCTTCCTCCAGCCGCAGAGATTCAAAAAAATCTGCCAATGCTGGTTCAAATTCATCCTTGAGTAGATGATTCCTTCCAAGATTGTTGTGAATCGCAGCCAGGAGTTGCAGATTTCCCAAAGGCTTGGTCAACTCAAGCGAACGCTGATAGTAGTACTCACTGGAATCAAACAGATTGTTTTGGGAATAGGCCTGACCTAGAACATAATGAGCCAAAGCGAATTCAGAAGAGTCTCCCCGTTGTTCTGCTTGATTCATCGCCAAATCAGCATACACCTTCATACTATCAAAGGATGGAGTGAGGGCTATGTGCTGTTGGGCGAGCGAAAGGAAGGTGCTCACACTGGCTTGATCCCCCTGATTCCGGACAATCTGACGCAAACTATCCAACTCTGCCTGCGTCTGACTACACAACAAGCAGGGAAACAAGATCAAGAGCAAGCAAATAACTGATCGAACAATCAAAAAAATATGGTGCATACTGGTTCCAAAAAAATGATGTGGCAAATGGACGACATCAGCCAGCCTCTGTATTCAGAGGCATCAAAAGATACATGTGCTAATTGGAACCTTTCGGTTGTCTATGACTATAAAGATACACAATTGTTCGGAGTATGTAGAAAAAAGCTGCTGCTTGAAGGCATTTTGTGATAGAGAGTATCTATTGGCTCTTCGTAGATGTACGAATCCGATTCAGGGAACCTTTTTAGCCCTTTGTTCGTAGATAATTAGAAAAACATCTAAATATCTAAATGAATACCCTCTTCAAAGCTCTCAATGACCCCACGCGACGCAAAATCCTTGAGATGCTGCGGGAGCGGAACATGACTGCTGGCGAAATTGCTGAGGGATTTGAGATGAGTAAACCAAGTATCTCCCATCACCTAGATTTGCTCAAACGTGCTGATCTGGTGATCGCTGAAAAGAAAGGTCAATTCGTCTATTATTCCCTAAGTACCTCTGTCCTTGACGACCTGATTTCCTGGATTATCACCCTACAAACTAACAAAACCAATGAAAAAGCATAACTGGCTCACAGACAACTGGCTTCTGATCGCCTTGATTGTATTTTCAGTTCTCCTGGCGGGAATTGGATATACACTATTGCCCGATACTGTCCCTGTCCATTTCAATCACAAGATGGAAGTGGATCGAATGGGAAGCAGAGGAGAAGCTTTATTTGGCCTATTGATGATGTCCTTTGCTATGATTGTGGTGAATGGCATCATTTGGATCGCTCCTAAGATTGATCCCAAAAACAATTTTTACAAATTTGATAAAACCATGCAGAAATGGCAGTATATCATTACAGCTTTTATATTAGGTCTTCAGATTCTGATATTGTTGAGTATGATGGGAGTTGCAGTACCGACAGCCCGCTGGATGTTGATTGCCATGTACTTGCTGTTCTTACTGTTGGGAAATTCTTTTGGGAAACTCCGCCCCAATTATTTTGCAGGAATACGGATCCCCTGGACCCTGGAGAGCGAAGACAACTGGAACAAAACCCATCGAATGGCTGGAAGATTATGGGTACTCACTTCTATGGTGATGATCGTGATTTCGCTCATACTTCCTGAATCATGGCTGGTGTTTTTCTTCCTGCCATACTTCCTTCTGATAGTAGGTCTGCCAATTGCCTATTCTTATAATCTATATCGAGAAATGAACATAGCAAATGAGTAGGCTTGCTAGAGCTCATGCCGATCTAAATAGCGATACAACCAACTATATTCAACCTCCAGGTCATAGGTTTCTTGTAACCAGGCCTGGAGGTCTGTTAATTTTGCCTCTGGATTCTCTTGGCGGTATTGACGGATTTCTCCTATATATGGCTCTAATTTTGAATTCCGGTGTTTGGGATAATGTTTTTCAAGCAAGGCTTCAAATCCACCACTCAGAAATAGCTTAATCCAGTTCGAAATACTTTTCTCACTCACGCCGATGATGAGTGCGATATCCTTGATTTTGTACCCGAAATGACGGAGGGAGATGGCCAGCAATCTCCTGGACATTTTTTGATTTCCGATATCTTGCATGTAATCTGCAAGCAAATAGGTCTCTTCAGTGGTCAAGCTGACTTTTCGACTCATATTTGAAGATAATTACCCGAAATACTAATAGCAAGTAGAAAGGAAAACTTCTCAAAAATCAATTATTGTCTCTCTTTTCCCAGATCAATCCTTAATTTTAGGTAATTATCATCCCAACAACCAATACCCCAATAACCAATAACAAAATACCCATCAATCACATGGAAGATTTATTCAAAAAATTTCTGTATACCGGTGTAGGACTGGTATCAATGACAGCAGAAAAATTGCAAGAGGCTGTAGATGATCTCGTTGGAAAAGGAAAAATTTCGGAAAAAGAAGGGAAGCGAATTCTCAATGATTTTTTTGAAAATACAGAGACCAAGAAAGCGGAATTTGAAGCAAGGCTGAAGGATGCAGCAGATCAGGTCAAAGAGAAGCTAAGTTTTCCATCCCGTTCTGAATATGAAGCCTTGATCCAGCGAGTTGAAGAACTGGAAGGGCAACTGGCGGCAGAGAAGAAAAAGACCCCCGGAAAGAAAGCTGCTGCCAAAAAAACCACGAACAGAAAAAAGAAGGCTGATTCAGACCAAGATCAAGGCTAGGCACTGTCCTGATTTCCGGATAGACATTGCTGTCTACATGCAGCACTTTCTCTCTCCAAATAGCTGAGAATCTTTTGGCAATACGCTTCTCGAGAATCAGACTCCATGATTCCAGCATGATCAGCTTGTTCAACCAACCACAGTTCTGTAGGAACAGCACTGTTTTGCTTGAATTGCTCTCCCATGCTCACTGGTGTCCATTGGTCTGACTGTGAATAAATCAACAAGAGAGAGTGCAGATGCTTTGCTTCCTTGATTCGTTCTTCCATTCTGACTTGCTTGGCATAACGGGGAAACAATACATTGAGACATTGAAGCAGCCAATAGGTTAGAGGCATCTTTCGCCAGAATTCATCGAGACTTGATGCAGCACTTTCGATGATCGCAAATTTGTAAGGATGATTCTCATCAGCAAAGCTAATGGTAGCCCATTGACCTCCCAGAGAGATACCAAAGTACCCAACAGGAAGCTCCGGCTGTAATTCTTGTGCTGTCAACCCAATGGCAAGAATATCTTCAAAGTAGGAGAAATTGCCATGCGAGCTCTCGCCAAAACCATTGATGTCAAATACCAGGGTGTGATAGCCATTTTTTCTCAGCAGATCCGTATAGCCTTTTTTTAGAAAAAATCCTTTGGCATCCTTGCTCATGGGATGACCCAAAACGATCGTAGCTTTGGCCGCCTCCTGATAGCTGGGAGCAAATAATCCTTGTATGTGCCCTCCTGAATGACTGTTTACAGAGACAGAAGTCCATTCCTCTTTTTCCGCTTCAGATAAAGGATTTCTCCAAGAGACCATGAATCGGCTAAGGAAAGGATATTTGAGAAGTTTGTACATGGAAGGAAAATTTTGCTCTTTATATTTCTGGATATGTTCAATAAGCAAGATGGAAAAGAGAGAGACAAGTATTTGAGGTATCTGCATCTGACAGGGAAGATTTTGACTCTTTTCTATGAAACAGATCTCATCAAATCAGACGTAATTCGCAAGAACATATCATTATCCACTCAACCATTCAACAATACACCTCATGAAAAAAATCTTCTTGATCCTCCTGATCCTACTTTTGGCATCAGCCTGTAGACGCTCCAATCTCATTCCAGAAGGTGCCCGAGGGTTTAGTGATGAATATATCGCAGAACATACAGGCAAGGTCAGCATCGAAATCCCGGATGTCTATGAAATCAGCCATTTCGTCATGGCCCTGGAAGACAAGGATATGAGTTATTCTTCCTTTGTGAGGTCTGACGGAAGCTACTATCAGGATGTCATGGATCATTTTGGCGAATATCGGGATCATCCCTTGATTCAGAACCTTGATCTTGCAAGTAGTCTAGGCTTGAATGTGACCTATTTTGAGCGGCACTACAATTATCGTGGAAACAGTTATCTCTATGAACTTCAAGGCTCCAGGCTTCGCTTTAAGAACATTTATACCTTCATGTATCGGAACCCTGAAATTGTCAATCTATTCCAGCTTCATTTGGATGATTTTATAGATTTTATGAGGCAATCGGATGCTGTGGGATTCCTGGAAGAACATCGGGATTTTTATCGGGAACAAGAAGACTGGTATCACAAAGGGGTTGATGTAAAGGACATGTGGATGTGGTTGGAGGAAAAATTTCCACGAAGGTTTCAGGCTTGCAAGGTGATCTTGTCTCCCTTAACCCGATCCAGTCATAATACCCTCTACTTCACCAATGTAAGCGTTGCAGAATCAAGAAACCAGGAATTGTTTGAGGAGATGATCATCTTTGTTTCAGCACTTCGCTCTGACCCGGCCCTTATGACACCAGTCCAGAGGGCTGCCAATCAGCGTACTGTATTCACAGAAATCGATCATCATTACGTCAACCCGATCACCGACCGCTATGTAGTTCGATTGGACAATGCCATGCAACATCTTGACAAATGGAATGAAGATGCAACTGGCGTCTATATCGGTGCTAGATCAACTTTCAATGAATACATGACCTGGGCCGTTTTTTGTTTGTGGACGTTGGATCGGGAAGAAGAAGCCATTGCCAATGAAGTCATTGAGGGCGTCGTGGATGTCATGGAGAATTTCCGGGGATTCACGAAGTTTTCCTTGTTCACCCAAGAATTGATTTCTCTATATCAAGCTGATCCTTCCTCTCTTGATCAATTATATCCACCTATGTTGGATTGGGTGGAAGAAGAGGACAAGAGATAGAAAACATATAAGGAAAAATTGGGCAATCCCTATTTGATGTATAGTTTCGTATGCAGCAGACAAAGCCATCATCATTCATGTCGTCTGCTAACAGCAGTGGGACCACATGACATTCAATATCTTCGATATCCTTGTATTGGTTAGCATGTCGCAGGGATTCATTCTGGGCTTAGTCCTTCTCTTTTCCAGACTGTTCAAAGGAACTCATAACCAGTATCTTGCCTACACGGTTTTGATGATATCGATCATCGGAATGAATGAATGGTTGAGTGATTGGGATTTTGATGAAGTCTACTATGTGATAGACATTTTGGGGGATGATGTTCCGTGGATTTTGTTGGTATATGTACCGATGCTCTGGTATTTTCTGAAAACCACTGAACATCCGTATGGAAAGCACCCCTATCTCTTGATCGTTTTGTCATTGCCTTTCCTGATCTTTCTTTTCCTGAATCTTTATATCAACATGGATGTTGATTTTGGCTGGATCAGCATTTCAAATGTCAATGACTTCAAACGGTCAGTTTATATTCCAGAGTATTATTTAGCCATGCTCTATTGTGTGCTGCTAAATATCATTTCTTTTTGGGTGATCAGAAGAAAATCTGTGCCATCATCCAACAAGCAATGGCTCACGAGAATTTGGGGATTTTTGACAGCACTGATCGTATGCTGGATTATCCTCGTTTTTGTTCCAAGAGGACAAGAAACAGCCAATCTCTTGTTCTATTGCCTATGGCTGGGAATTTCCATGTTCATTTATTGGTTGACTTATCAGGGCTTGTACAAATTCAAACTTGCTCAGGATCAATCAGCTATACAGGGACTGCTAAAGAAGAGATCAGCTATTGAACCCTCCTTCCAAAATTCTCCTCTACAAGAAGAGGCAGCCGAAATTTTTCCTGCAAAAAAAGAAAGTAAGCCCTCATCTGCAGACAGCATCTATTTGGAAAAACTCGATCAATTGATCAGGGATGAACAACTCTACAAAAACCCACAATTGAGCCGAGAGAGGATAGCAGAACAATTGGGCATTAGTGCAGGATATTTGTCGCAGGTACTCAATGCCAGATCTGACAACAATTTTAGCCACTATATCAATACCTTTCGGGTAGAAGAAGTGAAGCTAATGTTGCAAGATCCGGCTTTTGATAAGTACAATCTTCTGGCGATTGGCAGAGAAGCGGGCTTCCAATCCAAGTCGGCCTTTTACACCACCTTCAAAAAAATGGTGGGTTTGACCCCTCATCAGTTCAAACAACAGCATAGATAAGTTCGGATTTCTCAGATTCTAACATTTCAGAACTTCTGATTTGTCATTCCAGGCCACTTTTTTCTGAAAATTGGGATCATGTAGCTAACACCAATTTTAGCTAATGATCTATGAAAAACTCAATTTTTCTTATCCTTTTATTGTCATTGTTCTGGATGAGTTGCAGGCAGGAGTTGGTTCCGGAGGGAACATTAAAGCAGGAAAACTTTTCTTCCATGATCGTAGGAGACGACTATCGGATTCACACCTTTCTGCCACCCAATTATTCTCCTGATCAAGCTTATCCTACTATCTATTTACTAGATGGAGATTGGTTCACAGAAGATGTGGCCAAGGAAATGGAACGGATGATACATGAAAAGACGATCCCTTCCTGCATTCTGATCGGGATTGGATATCCTGAGAATGCAGGCCTCAAACGCTTTCGGGACTATACATTTTCAGCAGACAGCGAATATTCTTTTCAGACAGGAGAGGCACATGCGTTTTACACTTTTGTGGAAGAGGAATTGATTCCCTGGATTGACCAGCAATACCTTACCGACACGACAAAGAGGGTGCTGATGGGGCATTCCCTTGGAGGTCTGAATACCTATTATCATTTGTTTCAGTTTCCGCAAACCTCTTTCTCAGGTTTTGTGCCTGTGAGTGCTTCACTATGGTGGAAGGACACACAAGCTTTTGCTTTGGAGGAAGAGCTGAAAAGCCGTGTCGCTGAACTGCCAGTACAAGTGTATATGGCCATTGGAGGAGATGAACCGCCCTCTATGACAGCCATCAATGAGGAAATGGTTGAGCGAATGGACAGTCGACAGTATTCAGGGCTGGAATTGGAATATATATTTTACAAGGGAGCCAGTCATAGTCAGGTTCCACTGCAAGGATTTATGGATGGCTTGACTTTCACTCTTAATCATTGAGGCATGAAAAGAATATGGATCAGTATGACCCTCATTGGATGTCTGAGTTCTATCCTGGCACAGCAGACAATTCAGAATCAGGACCTCTACCTTGATATCCAGGCGATCTCAGCCTTCAATGTGAATGGGAACAGATTGGGCGGCATACTACAGCTTGAAAAGCGCCTGCTTGGAAACAATTGGTATGGGTTGAGTGCTGGGCTGTATGAAGAACTGTTTTGGAAAGATGAGGGAAGCATAGTAGAAATACAAGGACACACTCTCTCCCAACAATTTGGGGGCTGCTTGTCCAATCGATTTGCGTCTCTTCCTATTCCGAAACTCTATGCTAGCCACAGCCTGTACGTTGGATGGGGCTATAGAAGAAGCAGGGCCACATTTACCAATGCTCAATACAACATCCAGCGAGACTACCAATCAGCCTATCATTATCTGGCGGTTGGGATGTATTGGAAGCTTGGGTTGAACCTCTCAGATAGCTACGGACTTCATGTGATTGGCAAAACGGACTTTTCCAGGCTGCTTGGACCCTATGAAGCGACCACTTTCGAGCGTCCTGGCTTTATGTATGGGATAGGAATGCAAGTCAGGTTTTGACTCTCAGCCCGCCATACACCAATTCGAATGGTCGCGTCATATTCCTATGCTGACTGAAGCAGAAGACTTCTCTGATGTGATTTTGTCCTTCATCGACCGATATAATTGATAGCAAAAGGAAGACACTGTTAATCGATTTCAAGGACAGCCTTCCCTGGTCCCTCAAATTAATTGAATACTTATATGAAACTTTGCATGTTCAGCCTGATTTTTCTGGCTATTCAGAGCTGTTATTTAGCTGCTCAATCCCCAAATCCCTTTTCCCTCAAGCAGATGCCCTGGAGTATCGCTCTCATGGATGAAAGTCTCTCTGTCCCCAATTTCTGGTTTTTGAATTATCCCTTGAATCCAGCAATCATGATCGGAACAGAATATGTGATAAATGATCATCCACGTCACGACTGGGTGGTGGCTGCCAATCTGGGTGGATACTATCACAAATATTCACAGACGGCGATTTTCCTCAATTCGGAAGTGGGATTTCGCTATCACCTCAACAGATGGAATGCCCAACTTAGAGCAGGAGCGGGTTACGCGCATACCTTCTATCCTGGTGCAGAATATAGATTGATCGACGGGAGGCCCGAAAAAGTGAACGCAGCAGGAGCGCCTACCTTTATGCCATCTGTAAGCCTTGGCCTGGGCTACCGATTGTCAGAATCTGAGAAGGCCGCAGAAGTCTCCCTGCTTTGGATGCTTGCGGTGGATCAACCCTTTTCCTTCTACACTGGTCTCCACCAATTGGTCGGTTTCCGATGTACGTTTTACCCTTTTCGCTCTTCTAATTCATACACAATCCTCTCATCATGAAATATGCTTCGTATATCTGCCTTAGCTTCCTTCTTATGCTAGGATGTGTGGAGGAAGAACCTATTCCTCCAGTCAACTATGACTGTGAACTTTCTTTCCCAGACAAAAGTGCCTCTCACCCACAGCAGGATGCTTTTCAGACTGCCCTGGAACTGCTTGGCGAAAACGTCTCTGGGGTTCAAGTGGCGATCAGAACTGCCGATCACCAGTTTTGGCTCGGGGCAGGAGGATGGGCAGATATGTCCATCCAACAAGCCATGGAACCTTGTCACAAAACGATGATCGGAAGTGTTTCCAAGATCTATACAGCTGTCCTGATCCTTCAACTACAACAAGAAAACCGCCTCGACATCGAAGATTCCTTGTCTGATTGGCTGGATGCCGAAATTCTTGACGGGATTGAAAATGCCGATCAGGTGAACATCCGACAGTTGCTCAATCACACGAGCGGCATACGGGATTATCTGGGGGCGAAGCAATTCATCAATTCCCTGAACAAGCCCTATTTTCGTCAGACTCAACTAGAGAAACTCTCATATGTTCGGGGAAAAAGTGCATATCATGCGCCAGAAGCAGATTACACCTATTCAAATACCAATTATGTTCTGCTGGGGTTGATAGTGGAAAAAGCGCGGAACATGCCCCTTTGGGAGGTTGTTGATCAGTATCTCGCTCAGCCTCTTGGATTGGAGAATACGCAAATGGGGACACATATCCAGCCTATTCCTGACGGTACAGCCAGACCTTACTATTTTCATCGAGGAAAACAATACCGAAACATTATGCCGATTGCCGTGGCGGATGCTGCAACAGGAGATGGAGGCATTGCCAGCAATATGCAAGAAGTCAGCTACTTTATCGAAGCCTTGTTTGAAGGCCAATTGCTAGATTCCAGCACCTTAGCCCAAATGACGAACACCCTAACCCTGGTAGGGGAGGAGGAAGCAGATTTTTCTCAATGGCCAGGGGAGTCATATGGACTCGGACTCAACATGTATCAGACCCCGTATGGCCCTGCCTATGGACATACCGGGCTCACTTCCACCTACAATACGTTTGTATTTTATTTCCCTGATCAACAAATGACCCTGGCCATTGCCTACAATGGAGATGGAACCTCTGACATTTGGGATCAGCGTCGTAGTATGCGCGAGAGATTCATGGAACTCATGTTTGAATGAACTCTTCAGCCATTGGCGATCTCCAATTGTCTTTCGACCCATTTGTGGATGATGTCGGCAATATCCCAATTGAAATGCTGTGCCATATAATCAGCCGTCAAACGACCATCTTGCCGCATGTCCAGATACATGTCGATGGAGGGAGTAGTATGGTAGTGATGAGTGGTTTGCGGGATGATGGCATATTCCCCCTGATGCGGTCGATAAAAATTGACAGCCTCTGCAATGTGCCTGGCCCAATCAGTATTTACTGCATGGATGTCGTGATTGCCAGCCAAGGCCAGAACTGGACAATTGGCCTCTTTGTATGCTGTGAGTAAATCCACCTCATTCAAAGTATGAAAATAGCTGTAATGATGTAGCCCATACCACAAATCTCCCTGAAAATGATGCTTGACCAGATCTTGATAGTCGGGATTCTGGGCAAGCTGCTCAGGAGATTGCTGCCGGATATAAAAGTCATAATAAAACGGAATGCTCTGTCGAAGGTTGCTCTCTATTTGGGCATAGTCCTGTCCAAATAGAACCTTCTGATCTCGGAGGATTTTGAGAGAATATTCATACCAACTGGTCGAGAGCCCTCCCCAGGCAATAATTCCGGCGACTTGCTGTCGTGTAGCAACAAGTGGAGCCGTGACAACTCCGAGTGAATGTCCATATAAGAAAATCTGTTCCTTATTGATTCCTTCTGTCTGTTGCAATTGTTGTAGGCCCGCTTCCATCGCAGCTACCTCATAAGGATAATCCATCTCATCGCAGTCTTTGGTGCCCTGACTGTCTCCCATTCCCGGTTTTTCAACTCGAAACACAGCAATTCCTTTTTGAACCAAGGATTCGACAAGCAATTTGGTGGTAGAATTGGACTGATAGGGAAAGTCGAGGGTGCCACAGCCTACGCCGGGAAGAAAGAAGACCACTGGAGGATCCTGGACTTCCTTCGGCAATTCCAGGATGCTCCGCAACTGACCTCCATCATAGGCAACTGCATCATAAATGACCTCGGCATGTTCTGAGGTTTCCAGTGGTTTACCAACAACTTGCCCGCGTAAGGTTTTGGCCTTTTTTCCTCTTTTGATCTGTACGTGAATTGGATCACCCATTCGCCATTGCCCAATGGCATCAACCAAATCATAGACATCAGTATAGGCTTGGTCATTGACAGAAAGGATCAGATCCTCTGCTTGCAGATCAAGAGCCGAGGCCGTTGTGTTGTCAAATACCCTCAGCACAAGGATTCCTTGTCCATCATCAGCCGCTTCCATCTGGATACCAAATGTGCCCTTTCGCTGAAGACTCTGTGCAGGAAGAACCACCATGCCCATAAGGAGGAACAGGCTTGCCAAAAGAGAAAAAAGAATGACTTTCATAAGTGGAGGAATTTTTCCGATCAATATGCCCAAAAAAGAACACACCTCCATACAGGCTGCCAAATTTCCCTACATTCCCATATGTTGCTTGGGAATGGGCCGCAAAAACAAGCCTTGATAGAGCACCAATAACAGGGAAAGAAGTAAACAAATCTGGAGTGGAAGAACGGGAAGATCTATCTGTGCAATGATCAGAGGAATAGAGAAGACCTCTTCTTTCAGGACAATTGGCATGGCACCAGAAAATAAAATCAAACCAAATACTACAGCAAGAATGGGCTTGTTTGAAAATGAGCCTTCCTTCTGTGGCGCCTCAATGCGATCCATCAACTCTTCTGAAAATGAGTCGGAGGGAGATTGAATACTATGTTGTAGCCATTCTTTGAGCTGATCTTCTTTCATAATAAATGATGTTTTTCTTGACCCAATAAGGAGTCCAATTGTGAACGGAAGGACTTCCTACCCCTGTGCAACAGGACTTTAATGTTGCTGGGCTTAAGCCCCGTGATGGTAGCAATTTCATGGATTTTTTGTTCTCCCAGATAATGAAGCCTGAGCACCAGGGCTTCTTTGGGATTCATGCTTGTCAGAATTTGATTGATGTAGATCCGCCTTTCCTCCAATCTCATAGGATCATATTCCTCAAGGATTGTTGGCCTGTCTTCTGAGGATAGCCTGGACAAGGAGGCCATCTTTTTTTTCTGTTTTTTGATGGCGGAATAACAGCTTCGCAAAACGATGCGGTACAACCAACTGGAAAAGCGGGCATCGAACCTGAAGGTATGCAAATGCCGAAACGCCTTGACAAAGGCATCCTGGAGAATATCCTCAGCCTCAGTCGCATCTGGCACCATGGAGCAGATAAGAGAATAGGAAACATCCTTGTATCGATCTGCCAGTTCCCGAAACAAGGCAGTATCCCCAGCAAGGATTTGCTCAACAATGGCTTGTTCTTCCAGATCTTGTTTATTCTCCTGCTTCACTTCGGAAAAAATTGGCGGCAATCATTCCTCCTCCTCCGCAGATCAGGATGGTGGCATAGACCAGGAGATCAGTTGTGTCTTCACTGAAGTCCATCTCGGTGTAGAGCGAGGAGAATCCAAGGCCAATTCCCACACTGAGAAGGATGATGCCAATGTCGCGGAAGCTGAGTCGTCTGCCTGCAACAGATGGATCGTACCTGTGTTCTGCATAAGCTTTTTTGATCAGATAGTGATATCTGCTGAGGAAATAGATGCTAAGGACCAGCGACCCAAAAACACCGATGACCATAAAGAGGTTGTCGAGGATTGTCATGTGTTGTTCCATAAAAAAAGAGTAGAAAAAGGAAAAGAGAGAAAGCGGAGGCAGGAAGTGATCATCAAAATTCATCCTTCAAATAGGGCCCCAGAAGATCATAAAATGCCTTTGCCTTATCTGAATTGGTGAAGAAGACAAGGCCGTATTGTTGTTGCAGGTAAAATGCGCAGAAAGACTGGAAATCGTGGTTATTGCCTGTATGGAGGTAGCGCATTCCATGTTCGTTTTCTTGTCTGGCAAACCCCAGTCCCCATCCGCTTTGGCCTGTTTCAAGGAGTTCGTGCCCCGGAGGAAATGCAATTTGCTCCAGGAGCATCTCATCTCTTAATGCCAGGGGCAGATGCTGTGGATGCATCATTTCAAGCAAAAACTTGGCATAATCTCCTGCTTCTGAGTGGAGGCTGTGTGCTGCCCAAAAGGTAGTTACCTTGTCTGTATTGGTGGTTGGCTGACCATTCTGATCATGTCCCATAACCTTTTGTTTGGCAATGGTTTCATTCCAGGTGTAGTAGGAGTGTTCCATGCCTAAAGGGATGGCCACTTCTGCCTGAAAGACGGAATCCAGTCGAGCTTGCCACCCAATCCCTAACTGCATCCCCAACACAGCAGTCAAATATTGATAGGCTTCCCCGGAATAAGAAAAGCCTGTTCCTGGCTCAAAAGCGATATGAATGGGTGCGCCTTGAGTCCAGTTGGTAAATCCCGCAGAATGACAGAGGATCATCCTGGGCGTAACCAAAGTGGCAAACTCTTGAGAAGTACTGTCAATTCCAGGATGTGGAAAATATTCAACCATGGGTTTGTCCAGGTCGAGCACCCCCTTGTCAACCATTTTCATAACAAAATAGGCAAACAATGGCTTGGACAATGAAGCTGCTTCCAAAAGATGAGTAGGAAGAAGCAAACGCTGGGTTTCCTGATGAGCAACCCCAAAAGTACGGTGGTAGACGACTTCTCCCTCATTGATTATGGCAATAGACAAACCGGGCATCTGGACTTTCTCCATCGCTTGCTGTATGAAAGCATCCAGTTCTTTGACCGGGATGGATGTGCCTGAAATGCTGTGGATAAGCGGACTTTGGTCGCTGGAGGAGCTGACTTTGTGTACATCTTGAGAGTGCCCAGACAGATACAGGAAGAGCAGACCAATTCCGATCAGCAGTTTCCTTTTGCAAAAAATGGTGGTGTTCATAAGTTAAGAATTCAGAAACGTGAATGAATATCACAACTTAGACCACCCTTGCTGACATAAGGTTACACTCAATTTCTGCGAGTAAGGGTTTGAGTGTAAGGACGCAGACATCCTACCCCAGGGTTTTTGCTCACTATTTACCTTGACTTTTCTGTCAATCATTGGGATGAGACCCTCATATTCTGACTGCGATGGCCGTTAGGCTTCCAAGCCTGCTGTCATCGGCTTTGTTGCAATGCGAGGAACACTCAAAAATGAGTGTTCCTGCCTTATTGATTCTATCATTATTCGGAGATTCAACAGATCTTGATTTATCTGATGAGATAGGTGATGCTGAGGCCCTGCGGAGTAGGGAGGATGCTTAATGACTGTGTGGCCTTATGCTTATGAAGAAGAGGAAGGAAAAAACCAAGACTCCCGCCAACCACAGACCCAACCAAAACGTCTGTAGGAAAGTGTTTGCCTGATTTGGCTCGAAAATATGCGCCAAGAGCTGTTCCTGTTATACTGGCAGCCCATACTCCTTTTTTCCATTTAGAATCAGGAAAGTAGTCCTGAAACGTTCTGGCAAAGAAAAACAATCCAAGAGCTGTTTGGACAGCGTCTCCTGAGAAAAATGAATCCTCGATGTCATCGCCTTGAATGTCTTCCAGAAATTCCTCTCTGGCTTCCCCCTCCAATCTGCTGATTTGATCGAGGGTGAGATAGGTATATGGGCGTAGACGGTTGGTAAGTCCTTTGGATAAAGCTGTTAACCCTCTTGCCATTCCCACCCCTTCGGCATAAATCACGGCTAACGTAACTCGACTCTTTACATCGCCTGGGAGGGCCAATAACCCTAAAGGAACCAGCCGTTTGGCAGTGAACTTGAATATCTTTCCAGCATCCTTTGCCTGTACATCCCATCTGCCAGCTACCCCCCGATCAAGAAAATTGATGTTGTCAATGTCTGCTGGTCCCAAACTACCCATGTCAAAATTGAGAATCGCTTCATGTGATTCGACATGTTCACCTATCAAAGCCAGACCAAGAGCGCTTCCTCCAAGAAGAAGGTCCTTGCTCAGGTGTAATTGATAGGGGGAGTTTCTTGTCCAATAGGCGTGCTGACCAAAGCCAGAAATGATTGAGCACACGAGTGTCAATGCCAACAATGTCTGTTTCATTGTGAGAAATGTTAAAGTGAAATATGAGTTGATATCACCCCAAGAAACAGAGATTCTCTCCAGAATTCATGATAAGGGGCTGTTCAGATGGTCCAATTATGTAGAATTGGACGACTTTGTACACATCTGGAGGAATTCTTTGGGGGTTTGGCCGGTTCTGGCTTTGAAGTGTTGATAAAATGTTGTTTTGGATTTGTATCCAACTTGTTTGCCAAGTCCTTCCATCGAATAAGTATGGCCAAGATCTGAAGAAAGGTATGCGATGGCATGATCAATTCTGCTTTGATTGAGAAGTTGTTTGAAATTGGTCCCTTTTTCATTCAGGATATAGGACAGCTGATTGTAGGATAGATTCAGATCTTCATTTGCCAATTTAAGACTCAAGTCAGGATTGCTGTAGTTGTTTTCCTCTTTAAGATAGTGGAGCAGGAGTTGATACATACGATCTTTCTCCTGAGTCGAGAGTTGTGCATATACGGTTGATTTCTGATGATTTGCCAGGAACACAGAGTGATTGAGAATCGTCAGACCAAAAACATATACAATCCCACTCAGGAACAAGCAGGTGAAGTAGTTTTCGCTAGTTGTAAAGTACAGGATATCTACCACGCTGCAGCCAATCGCACATACAAATACAGCAATCAGAATTCGACCCCATTGCTGAAACGTTTGTTTTGTTTTGCGAGACTTATTGGAAAAAATCCAGGTCCAATTGTTTATAATCAAGACTGCGTACAAGATAAATTGAAAAATTAATAAAATATCCAGAACAGATTCATGAAGCAGCATTGCCAGAGATTCGTGGTAATTCTCAAAATGGCAGGTGGTAGGCAGGATTTCGAATATTTCTTCGTGAATATAGCAGAGATGGAAGGAAGTATCCGACAAATAGAGGGGGGAAAAGACCAGATAACCGAATATTGCCGGGATAATATGTATCCACTCTTTGTGGGCACCAGAAGTTTGTTTGCTATGGAGGGTATAGAGAAATAAACAAGGGGCGATGAGAAAAACACTTCCTTCACTACTTTCTGCAAAAAATGGGAAGGACAATATTTTGTGGCTCAACCAAAGAACTTCTTCTGTCAGTTGCCAACAAATAGACAAAAAAATTACACCTAAATACACATAAGGACGCTTGCGACTCTTTAAAAAGACGACGCTCAGCAGGCCAGAAATGGACATTCCTCCTATTCCCAGGCATATGATCAAATCGGAGAGAGTCACAAGCGGAATTTACATGAATATTTTTCAGGGTTTTGTAGAGAGATTTTTTGTCCAATGCAGCTTAATATACAGTGCAACCTTTGAAAAGAAGGAATTCATGAAGGTTGAGGAAAAAAGACGCATACAAAAAATAAGTAACAGATTTTAAAACAGTCTCTTAGTTGATCGAATGATTCTGGAGATGAAACACTTCTGCTTCGGCTGCAATATAACCGAATGCTGACCAATATCCAGATTGTGTAACTTGCTTGAAAATCTCAAATGCTTTGGCCTGATCTCCATTGTAGAGAAACCAGTTGCCGACACCATAACCTTGGGTGACAATCTTGATTCGTTCTTCCGCGTCGGGATTGGCAAAATCGAGCAAATCTTCTGGCTGTTTCATCCCCTTATACATCAGAAGCCGATTGTGATAGGCGTTATTTTCGATGATTTCCATATCGGGGAGAATGCCTTCCAGCAATTGGGCAGCTTCGGCCTCTCTCCCCAGCCGTCTATAGGTCATGTATAACCAATCTGTGGTTGCGCAAAGAAGATCAGGATTTGTAGAAACCTTCATGCATTGTTCCCAACTTGTTGCAGCTTCGGCAAAATCTGCCTGAAGGTATTGTGCCAATGCCAGATGATACCAGATATTGAATTGGAGGCTGGAGAGGGGGATGTTGAGCTTGTTGGGTAAGCCATCCTGCTCGATTTCGATAGGCCGACCTTCCGCCAGTGTTACTGCACGCTGGAGATCAGAGATGGCTTCATCGAACTTGCGAATGCTGATATATCGATGGCCACGATGTCGATACAATTCGGGTGAATCCGGATACTTCTCCATCGCTTGACTAAATATGTCAATAGCTTCTTGATAATGAGATAGATAAGCTGTTCTTCGTCCAAACCAAATGGCATGTTCTAGGCTGGGAGAGTTGTCGAAATTGGATCTGGCAATGGCAAGGAGGCTGTCCTTTTTTCGAAAGGTCGCCTCGCTATCAGGGATCGTCCTTAATTCTGTCCCCAACAGGCTGAATGCTTCCACTTGATCAATCTGTTGGAGTGGTGTCGCATCGGATGTCGAGGAGGAAGTGGAGCAAGCCAAGCATCCTAAGAACGCAAGCAGGCCTATTTGCTGAGAGAAGAGTAGGAGCAACTTCATCGCTTGTAGAATATATAATCTGATACCATCGGCGTTCCCCCTATTTTCCTGATATCAGCAACAATTTGCCCTCTATGGTGTGTGCTGTGATTGACCACGTGAAACAAAATGTCTTTGACTGAATTGGAAAAATGTTGGCCCTTGCTATTCGAATAGTGAATAATTGTGTCAAGCTCCATGTGATCCAGAATCTTTAAGGTATGCTGGTGATTCTTTGCATCGATAATCAAGGCGTTCTCCCAAGCGTGGACTTCCCATACACCCAATTCAGCTTCTTTGTGAAGGACACGATTGTTCCAAATCTGGTGAGCGTTGAGAATATGAGAGAATAACTGGATAGATCGCTCTGATAGATTGGATGCTAGTGGCTGAAGGTCTTTCAACAATTGCTGATTGAAATGATGTGAGTATTCGAAGATTTCTACAAAAAAAGGCTTCATGATCATAAAATATGAAAGTGGGACGTAAAAAGCAGGAAATCAATCAAGTTTTCTGCGCTGAAGAACCAATTCCGAAGGAAATGAATCTCTCACAGCTGTCCAACTCAGCCACAACTCATTGTTCCATTGCTCGAGGATCGGGAATCCGCTTGCCCTGCTTTGAGAGATGCCCGAGACTGCTTCAGCAGCGGACAATTGGCCATCCTGGAAGACTTGCCTGACATATAGATGTCCCTTGCCTCCTTCCAATTCAATCCAGGAAACCCAGGCTGATCCATCCTCTAGCATAACAAGGTCTACACGTCCTTCTGGATTGCCCAAATCTATTCGGATGGGTGGGCCGAAGCTTTCCCCCTCATCCAAAGAAAATGCAAGTTGGACACGTGCTTGATTGTTGCCCCTGCTGAACCATGCGACCGCTACCTCTTGATTCGCACTGGCAACCGCTGGCCCATTCACCGGGCAGCCAGCAATGATCCAGTCATCTGTGTGAACAGGCATTGGGGAGGACCATTTCCCATCTCGATACAATACGCGGTAGATATCTCTGACTTCTGTATCTGAACGATCTCTGTACACGACGATAGCGCCATGAGGTGTTTTGACAGCATCTGTCTGACAACAATCGCAGACTCGTGCATCCAGGACTTGTTCCTCTAAAGGGATTCCTTCCTCATTCAGCCTTGCCATACGGAGGGACATAGGCCCTTTTTCATTTTCTGCATACGCCCTGCCATCCAACCAGACAATTGCACTGTAATCAGCTGTCAAGTCAAAAAAACTGGCAAAACCATGTTCAGTCTCTGAGGAGTCTGTATGCGCATATCCAATAGTCAACCAATCGTCCTGTTGTGGAGATTTGCTTGTCAACCGAACGCCATAGGCATAGGTTCCTTTCCCGTTTTTTGCGAGATGATGGGCTATGAGCTTGCCACTGCTCATTTGATGGATAGAAGGGAAGTCAGCCCAATTCACAAACCAATTGGTGCCTGATGCGATTGTCTGTGGATCATTCCAGTGAGTGCCATCAAAGGAACGATACCTCAGATAACTCAAGCTATCCTTGTCTTGAAGCCAACTCAGAAAGATGCCAGAATCGGAGGCGTGAAGATTGGGATATTGGCTGTCTGAACTGCTAGGAAGTTGGACAAGCTGCCAGGCAGACTGAGGAGTCGGAGTTGGGTGACAAGCAAACCCCCATATGCAGCAAAAAATAATCACTACAATTTGAGGACAGTTGTTGACTGTCAAATCCGGTAAATGAATAGTAAGCTTCGGAAACACAGAGAATTGTTGGTTATAACTGGATGTGGAACATTTTTTCATGCTTCTCACTAATATCCAGCCGAAGCATTATCCGCACGGGTATGATCAGCGCCACCTTCCAATCGACCATCTTCAAGAACCAGGATACAGGCCATTCGGCCCAGAGAGCGTCCCAGGCGAACATCATGGCCCATATTGGCCAGAACTGTACTATCTTTTGCACTCATAGATCCATTTTCCCCATGAACGCGGTCTGGCAACCATTGGGAGTGAATCTTTTTGGCATCGACAGCTTCTTGCATGCCCATGCCATGGTCAATGACATTGAGGATGGTTTGGAAGACAGAGGTAATGATGGTGGCTCCACCGGGCGTGCCAACCACCATATGCAGTTGTCCATCCTTTTCGACGATGGTGGGTGTCATGCTACTCAACATTCGCTTTTCTGGCTGGATGGCATTGGCCTCTCCACCTACCAATCCAAACATATTTGGAACACCTGGTTTGGCACTGAAATCATCCATTTCATTGTTCAGGAAGAATCCACCACCTTTAACCATGACCTTGGAGCCAAATGTGCCATTGAGGGTAGTGGTGATGGACACTGCATTCCCCGCTTCATCGACGATGGAAAAGTGAGTCGTTTCAAAGCTCTCAATCCGATCGACTTTTCCTGCTTTGATATCCTGTGAATTCGTCTTTTGGGTCATGGAAATGCCTTTCATGCGCTCAGTGATGTAGGCTTGACTTGTCAATCGTTCCAGAGGAACAGGATAAAAATCCATATCTCCCAGGTAGGTGGCACGATCTGCATATACTCTTCTTTCCAACTCTACCATCATATGGATTCCCTCTGCTGTATTGTGTCCCATTGCGGCAACATCATAAGCTTCTGCCCCCTTCAACAATTGGATCAAAGCAACGCCTCCGCTGGAAGAGGGGGGCATGGAAATGATGGTGTGGCCTCGGTAGTCGGCGCTTAAGGGGTCTCGCCAGACCGCCTGATAAGAGGCCAGATCATCGTGGGTAATCAAGCCGCCCCCGGCTTTCATTTCTGCTACCAGCAAATCTGCAGTTTCCCCTGAATAAAATCCATCTCTCCCTTGTTGTTGAATTCTACCCAATGTCTGTGCGAGTTCTGTAAATCGAATGCTATCTCCCTCTTGCCAGGCTTGAGACTGGACCACAGATGGTTGATAGAGATTTACCTTGCTGAATTGACTTTTGTATTGATTGAGTTTATCAGCTTCCATTTTGGTGAGGGGAAAACCGTTCGCCGCCAAATCTATGGCTGGTTGCACAAGCTCTGCATAAGGAAGGCTTCCAAATTTTTGATAGATCTCTTCCATACCCGCGACAGTTCCAGGAACACCTACTGCGAGATGTCCAAGTCTGCTCCATGCTGCGACTGCGTCTCCATTTTTGTCGAGATACATGTCCCGATGGGCTGCTTTTGGGGCTTTTTCGCGATAGTCGAGGCATCCGATCTCTCCTTCTGCTTTTCTATAGACCAGGAATCCACCACCACCGATATTCCCCGCACCGGGATACACAACCGCTAGGGCATAATTGACCGCGATCGCTGCATCGAACGCATTTCCGCCTTTTTTCAAAATTTCAACACCTACCTGTGAGGCAAGCGGATGTGCTGATACTGCTATGCCATGTTCAGCAATGAGGCCAGCATGCTCATTGACTTCCATCGGTGCCTTGGGCGGGGCAGCATTGCTCGTTGGAGCGTGTCTGCAGGAGGAGAGGAAGAGGACAGATGCAGAAAGAAAGAGGGAAAGAAAAAGAAGTCTCATAATATCAGATAGATGAGGGAACAATAAGCAGCAATATACTATAGAAAAGAGTTAATGTGTTAACACCTTCCCTGCCAACTCACCAGTGTAGGTTCCATTCTTGACAACGAGTTGTCCATTGATAAAGGCAAATATCAGTCCTGAAGCGAGAACTCTTGGGGAGGAAAAATCTGCCTGCGATCTGAATTCTTCGGGATCAAAGGCGATAATATCAGCTTTCGAGCCTGGAGTCAGGCTTCCTCGCTTGGACAGCCCTATACTTTGAGCTGTCAATAAGGTGCTCCGGTGGATGAACTCTTCTAATCGAAGGACGTCTGAATCCTTGACGTAAGTTTGATATTTTTGGGGAAAGGAACCATATTTTCGGGGATGACCAGAACTCCCGTCTGAGCCTGTCATCACCCACTCCTGTTGCATAAAATTCAGGAGGTCCTCTTCTTTCATATTAAAGGAAGCCACGCTTGCTCTTCCTTTTATGACAATATCGATGGCAATGTCCACGGCTGATGTGTTTCTTTCTTTTGCGAGATCCTCGAGGGTTTTTCCTAACAGACTGCTATCTCTGCTCCCTGTAATCAACAAGGAAGCTGCCCCCCCTCGTTTGCGAAGATTCTCTGCCATTTCAGTTTTGATTCTAGGAAGCAATTTGGGATTTGTTAAGCGATTTCGGAATGCTTTTCTGGAATCTTGCATCACCCATCTGGGAACCAGGCATGCACTCAATGAGGTGCCAGAGGCACGATACGGATATTGATCTGCAGTTACTTCCAGCCCGGCTTGCCTGGCTGAATCAATCAAGGCAATGACTTGCTCACTTTGATCCCAAACATCGACACCCAAAGCTTTGATGTGGGCAATATGGGTAGGTAATCCACCTTCCTTGCCTATCTGAATGGCTTCTCGGACGGCATTCAAGAGTCCAATATTGTAGGTGCTTTCGTCTCGCATATGGGTGTCATAATACCCTCCATAAGCCGCAGCAATTTTTGCCAACTCTATGACCTCCTCTGTTTTCGCAAAACTTCCAGGACTGTAATAGAGTCCGCTTGACAAACCCAATGCTCCGGCTTTCATCCCTTTTTCCACCCACTTCTTCATCTCTGACAGTTGGCTGCTATCGGGGACGTCAGCAGACAAGCCCATGACTGCTCGCCGTATTGTTCCATGACCGACGAGCACGGCTGCATTGGTGCCAATCCCTTGTTGGTCAAATGTGCGCATGGTCGCTGCAACGTCCAAAGGCCCTCCTCCATCATTTCCAGTCATGACTGTCGTTACCCCCTGCATCAGAAAAGGTAAATTGCTGTTCCGAGCACTATCCAGCAGGTCATTCACTGCATGTGTATGCGGGTCAATGAATCCTGGGCACACAATCATTCCAGTGAGGTCAAGGATCTGTTTTGCTTGAAAATCATGCTGATCCGAAGCGCCTATCCATACAATGCTGTCTGCCGATATCGCAATGTCGCCTTTGATAGGAGAAGTCAGACTTCCGTCGTACAAATTGCCATTTTGGAGCAGAAAGTCGACTTGTTTGTCCCTACCTTTCTGACAAGATAGTAAGAGGGCTCCTGACAATAATACAAGCAAGAATCGGCGCATAAGAACTGAATATGATGGATTGGAAAAGAAATCGCCAAGGGAGAAAGAACATTTTGGACAATGGGTCTTTCCACCTTGGCGGTAAGGCAATCTTTCTAAGAGACTGTTTGAAAATCTGTCACTTATTTTTTGTATGCGTCTTTTTTCTTCATCCTACAGTTTTTTTTGTTCTCATAGCCCCACTATGAGAACAAAAAAGAGCCTTGTTTGAGAAAAAAATACATCATAAAAATTCTCAGCACAAATTTCAAAACAGTCTCTGAGAAGACGCTACCAGAAGATCACATATAATAAAGTCGTAATGATCAGGATTCCAAAGGCTGCCGCAGCAAATATGGGATCTTTTTCACGTTTGATGTCATTGACCGACAGTCCTTTTGGATGATCATCTCCTTTCCCTTCAATCAGGGAAATGGCTATGATAAGAACAAGAGAGATCAGGAAGACCAGCCCCATCCGATTCATGAATGGGAGACTTGGGACCCAGGCGTTCATAGCCATAGAGAGCGGCACACTCAGGAAGGCAGATACAAGAGCTGCATTGGGAGTGGCTTTTTTCCAGAATAATCCCAAAATAAAGACTGCCAATACACCCGGACTGACCATGCCTGTATAATTCTGAATATCCTGAAAGACCTGATCTGAGGTGGCCAACAAGGGATAGGCAACTATCCCGGCAATGACCATTGCTGAGAAAGCGGTGATTCGTCCTACTGTAACTAGTTGGCCTTCACTGGCCTGTTTGTTGATGTAGGGTTTGTATAAGTCCATCGTGAAAATAGTCGAAACACTATTCATCATAGAAGCCAGAGAGGAAACAATGGCTGCCGCGAGGGCTGCAAAAGCTAATCCTTTTAGGCCAGAGGGCACGAATTCTCCCAACAACCAGGGATAGGCTTCATCTGCTTTGGAGATACCCACAGAGCTCGGATCTTCCAGCTGCATCGCATAGGCCACAATACCAGGAATAACAACAATTAATGGAAGAAGAAGCTTGAGATAGCCAGCAAATGCTACCCCACGTTGGGCTTCCTTGATACTTTTGGCTGCAAGTGCTCGCTGAATGATGTATTGGTTCGTTCCCCAATAGTAGAGATTGGCGATCCACATGCCACCAATCAGAACACTTAATCCTGGAAGAAGGTCATAGGCATCCTGATCCGCCCCCGTATCATCCTGAAAAATCAGTTCTCCTTCAAACAGAATCATATTGAATCTATCTCCTACAGTATCCATCAATTTGCCGATTCCGCCATAGGCATCCAGGGCAATGTAGGTGGTCAATAAGCCCCCACCAACAAGGAAGATGACTTGCACCACATCTGTCCAGGCCACAGCTTTCAGCCCGCCATAAACGCTGTAAATAATCGAAAACAAAGCCAGTCCAGCCATGCCATAAAACAAGGGAACCCCCATGATGTTCTGCATAGCGAGTGCACCGAGATAGAGAACTGTGGTCAGGTTAACAAAAATGAAGACCGCTAACCAGAATACTGCCAATAGGGTTCGTACCCGATCATCATATCGTTCTTTCAGGAACTGCGGCATTGTATAAATGCCTTTCTGCAAGAATATTGGCAAGAAAAACCAGGCAACAACCAAGAGGGTTACTGCAGCCATCCATTCATAGGTAGCAATGGCCAGACCCAATCGGAAGCCGGAACCCGACATTCCAATGAATTGTTCCGCAGAGATATTGGAAGCGATCAGAGAGGCACCAATGGCCCACCAGGGAAGTGATTTGCTGGCGAGAAAGTAGTCTTTTGAATCCTTCTGTTTCCCGGATTTCTCCCTGGAAACCCAAAGACCAATCCCAACAATCAGAAGGGCATACAGGCCGAAAACAACATAGTCTATTGTAGCAAAACCCATGAGTAGTAGTTAGTTTTAGTGATTTTTGGGGTAGTTGGTTTAAGCTTTTGGATGCGTTAGCGAGGCTAAAGTAATGGAAATTTTGAATTATTTGGCTGATTTGCTCTGATTTCTTTGGAGAAAGCCTTGAAGATGTGACAACTCATCTGTGTTCAGAAAGTCCACACCTGCCTCCAACAAAGTTGTCCATACATTTTCTTTTTCGGGAGAGGCCCAAAGTCTGACTTTTTTCCCTTCTGCATGAGCAGCCTGAACAAGAGTCCGCAATTTTTGCAGGTCTTTTTTTGGAATCTTTCCTTGGCCGCGCCAGGACAGAATTTTTCCGTATTGTTGGCTGATGACAGGCATTTGCTCAACGGTAAATCCTTGTCCAAGATGTTCTGGTCGTCCGTCAATTCCCACACATCTGGACGCATCTTCCCGGATCAGCTGCACGGGTCTGGCACCAGAGAGAAAAATATGAATGCCATTGGCTGGTTTTGATGGGGAGGCAAGCATCCATCGGTATTCCTTCAATTGCTCCTGTAATATGGTATAGCTCGCTTTCCCTTCGTTTTTGATATCAATCATCAGGTAAAACGGTGCTGCTGAACCAGGATATATCTGACCGATTCCCTGGCTAATTCTCCTGGCCAGAGGATCCAAGTACAAGTGTCGAAGGGTCTTATCTGCCTCAAGAGAAGAAGGCCTGTTGTGGGAGACATACAACTCTCCATTCATCAACCAGGCATCTACTTCAATACTGGTGAAGCCATGATCCAAAGCGTCCAACAGGGGGCGTTCATGTTCATAATCATTATGGGCATGGGCTTGGGGGAGTGCTTGCACCGGAGCTATCAACACTTCTGCAAGGACAGGAAGGTGATCAGAAGGGAAGCGCCCGGACCAGGAATCAGACAAGCTCGCACATCGCAAAACGGAAACCTGATTTTGATAGAATACATAGTCTATTCGCCTGTCAGGAACGCCCGCTTCTTTGAATCCACTCCAGGTGGAGGCCGGCCCATGCGCAAATTCCATGCTGTGGGTCCAACTATCCTTGACTGAGGGTAGTTCTGGAGATTGTGTCAATATCTGATAAGGCTGGGAGCTTGGTGTTGCATTAAAATCTCCTGTCAGAAGCACTGGAAGTTGTGTAGGATTTAGTTTCTGAATCTGGCGAAGAATCAATCGCGCACTCTCTTTCCTGGCAGTTTCTCCTCGATGATCAAAATGGGTATTGAAATGAAAAAAAATCCTACCTGTCCATCGGTCATGGAATTTGGCCCAACTGACAATTCTGTTAAGTGCAGCATCCCATCCCTTGCCGGGAATCTTTGGACTTTCAGATAGCCAGAAGGTGGAGCCTTCCAGTAAGTCAAATCTACTTTTTCTGTACCAAATGGCGGAGTATTCTGCCCCTTTTCCTGTGTCCCTTGCTACACCATGAGAAGCAAAATCAAGGAGCATCTGGGAGAGGTCTGACATTTGATCCTCCAGGGCTTCCTGAACCCCGATGAGATCTGCTTGATGGAATCGAATCATGCTTCGGGCTAAGCCTTTTCGGTGAGGCCAGGCATTGTCTTTATCCCCGGCCGTGTTCAGTCTGAGATTGAAACTCATGACCCGAATCGAGGTCTGTGGTTGGGAGAGAAGAGACATAGGAAGGAGAAATAGAAACAAATATCTACACATGAAGCAGGAGGCTTGAAGATGAACATAAACGAAAGCTGAAGAACTGAAAAGTTCTTCTTTCATGCCAATTTGATTCTGCGAGGGGAGAAGATGTGATCAGACAAATTTCACTTTCGCATGTCACAAAAATGATTACCTTTACGGCCATCAAAGGGCAATTTTACCCCCTATAACCCAATTTTTGTTGACAAATCATGCTCCTTGTTCAATTTTTTTTCGGACTTCTTGCTATTTACTCCCTGATAGGAGTTGTTTTTGCTATCCTGTTCATTATCAGGGGCGTACGAAAGATTGATGAGGCTGCGGAAGAAAGTTCCTGGAAATTTCGACTCATGATTTTTCCCGGAACAGTGGCTTTTTGGCCGCTATTGTTGCGAAAATGGGTTAAAAACGCCTAAATTCGCCTAGCTTCTACCCTAATTTCTTTCAAGTTAACAATAGCCAAAATAGTCAAACAACTAATTATTCTAGTTATGAAAAAATTTGAAGAGATCAAAAATGCAGTTATGGCTCTCGAAGCTGATTTCGAAAAATTCTATGACAAAGGAAATCAAGCTGCAGGAACAAGAGTCCGTAAAGGCATGCAGGATTTGAAAAATCTTGCTCAGGAAATCCGCCTCGAAGTTCAAAAGATCAAGAACGAAAAGTGATAAGAACCTGGAGGCCTCGTCCTCCTAAACCTTGTCTTTTAAAAGATGAAGACCTTCACTTCGGTGAAGGTCTTTTTTTGATCCTGTTGTGAGACTCGACGCTATCAAAAGGAAGGGAGTTTTGATCCAGTACCATAGCCCTTCTGTAGATAAGTAGGAGAACAGTGATATGTTTTTCCATTTCTATGGTTCTTCTGTTTGCCGTACATGAACAAGAAGCATTTTTCCCAATTTTCAGAAAGAAACGGACGCCTATCTCTTGAGAGACTGTTTTGGAATCTGTTCTGAGGATGTTTAGGGTGTATTTTTTTCTCAGACAAGGCTCTTTTTTGTTCTCATAGTGGAGCTATGGGAACAAAAAAAGCCGCCGGATGAGGAAAAAAGACGCATACAAAAAATAAGTGACAGATGTTCAAACCGTCTCTGAGTTTGACTTTGGCCCTTTTTAAAACAGAATTATCCTTCATTCCAGCCTTTAGGTAGCTTTTTTGAATAAATGAACTTCGCCATTTTAGGGGGATGTTGATTCATTCTAAGTAAGTGGACACATGTATATTTGGCAATCATCTTCCACCCTCTCGCTCTCCCGCCAGCGGGAGACATCAGCCCACAAGGCCAGGAATCGACGATTTTCCTTTGGAGGGCGCTGGGAGGAATAGAATAAGCATATGTAAGGATGTCCACCTACTGAATTGAAA
>JBCCGK010000034.1:0-101088 GCA_039029315.1 Bacteroidota bacterium
ACCATACACTATTACAAGTTTAGGCGAGCTGGCCCCCAAAATTCGGTAAACTGGGGTGGATTTGTGAGTTGGGCTTAGAATTTTGGCGGTTTTTACGCAACTTTTTGCCGCCAAAAAGTTGCAAAGAAATCTAAAAACAAAGGATAATAAAAAGCGTGCAGTTGTGGATAAATTTTCAATGAGAATTAATCAACATCACCTAAAAACAGCGAAGTTCATTAATTCAAAAAGACGGTTTCCAGAGCATATGGGAGGATTTTTCTCCTATAAAAATGGACAAAGTCAAACTTAGGGACAGGAAAAAATAAGAGCTACCTTTTGCGCGGAGATTTTGTGCCAACTCAAGGAAGACAAATCGAGCGTGGCGGGCCAATTGAGATTTTTCTGACACTGAGATGGTGCAAAATGAAGATCCCGTAATTAAAGGGATCAGCAAAGGTGCATAGGTGTTTTTTGACTGTTCCTTATCTGCTGAAGATGAAGAATATTTCTGTCTGGATTTGATTACTGGCTGACATTTCTTCCTGAAAATGTCAGAATAGCACATCGGTTTGCCATTCGGTGATTATTCTTTTTTGTGATACACAGCTACTCCATCCAGCTCAAGGACCTCATATTTCCCAAGCATGGCAGGAAATCGATCCTGCAACAGATGAAAATATTCCTGTGGATCAACGATCAAATCTGGCGGGGAAGCCTGAAATCTTTGATAAAAATTTCGCTCCAACTCTTCTTTCGAGAAAAGAATCCCCAACTCTGACTGAAACAGAGGCAATTTGTGATAGAGAATCCGGAAATCCGTATAGGCATCCAGGGAGGAGGTTCCCAGACTCAAATACCATGCTGGTTTGTAATCCATGATCCAGATAGAAGATTCTGGACTTTGGTCAGCCAAATATTCAAAGAGCGCGCCCTCCTGCCGCATGGTCATCCAGGTACCACCATGGATCCAAAGGTCTTCCTGTGCAGGGCGAAGGAGATCCGCTGGATTCGGATGTCGCAGGTTCCATAGCCCTATATACAGGAACAATGGCAGGACCAGGATGAGGGCAAGGATTCCCCATCGAAATTGCAGAAGGAAAGGCAAATCCAGGGCTTTTCGCATATAAAATACCAGCGGAGGTACCAGGAGAACCAGGTCTGACAATTCTAAGCGTTGCCACTTGAACAAAAGCATCAGCAAAACACCCAATAACCACAAACTGGTGATGGTCTCGGTTGCGCGAATCTTGACGACATAACTAAAATATCTGATCCGAAAATGTAGAAACCCAATGAGCCCAAGCACCAGAACAGGTCCCCAGGCGATCAACAAGGCAGTCAATGTGGAGGATAACTCATAGGCATAGACAGGCGAAGAAGAGAAGCGAAGACGATCTAGATAATACAATACGCCAATGTCCCAAAAATCACGCAAAGAATCATTGAAATACAGGAGATTCAGAACGAACAAGAATACGACAACCATTCCTCCCACCATTGAGATCAACTCATCCAGACTTGGTCGCCTGACTCTTACATAGGCGATCAACAAGCCAAAGAAAATGAAAATAGCTTTGTAGGTGATACACATACTGATGGCCATCCAGACACCAGCTCCAAACATCAATTGATAATTCTTGCTCCTGTTATCCCCCAACTGCATAATCTGGTAAAAGGAAATGATCATGGGCAACAGGACAAACAATGAGCCACTCATCTGCTGGGAATACCAGGGAACAGACACCAGAAAGGCGATCATGATTGCAGTGAACCCGGAATATCGCCGATATAATTTGTATTCGATCAAAATCCCATTGAACAAGATCGAAGCGATATAGATATACAAACAGCTCAGAATTCTGATCATCGGGAGCGTCCAGGACCCAAACACCTCATGAAACATCATAAACAACCAGGGCAACAAAGGAGGTCCGGCAAACCATACATCAGAATACAAATGTTGGCCCTCACTCAAACTGTTTCCCAACAACAACAACATGGATTCCTCAGGTAAGAAAAACCCACTCAGAAAGGATGGGATTCTCAAAAGAGGAATCAAGACCAGAAGAGTCAAGTGGATTGTTGGAGGAATATTGAGAAAGAGTCGTAACAAGTTGCTGAGAATGACTTAATATTGCAGAAGTTTTTATTCAACACAAAAGTAATACATTTCATTGTGAAGCCTGAATTCCTCAGTCAGCAAATCAAAAACAAAAAATCTTTTCTATGTGTGGGGCTTGATACTGACATGGCCAGAATCCCTCAACATCTCTTGAATGAGCCCGATCCGGTCTTTGCATTCAATCGAGAGATCATTGCCGCCACACAAGAGTATGCCATTGCCTATAAGCCCAATATAGCCTTTTATGAAGCGCTGGGCCCTAGAGGATGGGAAAGCCTTCAAAAAACCCTGGACATCATTCCCAAGGAGATCTTTGTCCTGGCTGATGCCAAACGAGGAGATATTGGGAACACCTCAAGACTGTATGCACAGACCTTTTTTGAGACCTTCTCCTTTGATGGCGTAACAGTTGCTCCCTATATGGGCAAAGATTCAGTGAATCCCTTCTTGCAGTTTGAGGACAAATGGGTGTTTCTCCTGGCATTGACCTCGAATCCTAGTGCAGTAGATTTCCAACATCATGGCTCGCCTGATTCCCCCTTATATCACAAGGTATTGGAGACAGCCCAGAGCTGGAGGAGGGAAAGTGCGGGACATTTGGGTTTTGTGGTAGGAGCCACCAGGGCAGAAGCAATGCAGGACATTCGCTCACGCGCACCTGATGCCTTCTTGTTGGTTCCGGGCATAGGTGCTCAGGGAGGCGATCTGCATAGTGTGTGTCAATATGGCCGAACAGAGACGGGTGGATTGCTGATCAATTCCAGCCGAGGGATCATTTATGCGGGAAATAATCGTGATTTTTCAAAAAAATCTGAAAAAGCTGCCCGAATTCTGCAACAGGAAATGGCTTCTTACGTTTAGGAGTATAGAACGAAAGATCTAGTGGTCTGAAACTCATCCTACTACTTCTTTCCACCCAAGATTGGTTGAGAGACCAATCCCCTTCATAAACAATGCTGATTAGATGATCTTTTGCGCTTTTCCCTAGTCGCGTTCTTAAGCTATTTCTACGTATTCAAAAAAAACACAAAGAACAAAATGTAATCCTCATTTCTTGGGCGTCTTGTCACCGAAGACACTGAAAACAAGATAATGTAGACTTATTTGTTGTTGTGAGAGGATACATAGGAACAATTTTTTCTAATCTACTTAGCTTACCTTTACGGTTACCACACATCAAACTTTTTTCCCTTGTTACTCTCGGTTACGATTAAATTTTTCGGCAAACCCAGAACAGAAAGCCTGGCTTCCTTGATAAAGAGCACTGACTCGGAGTTAGTTAGCTATTATCAAAAAACGGAAGACTTGCAGGCGATCTCTCTCCTGATGGACCGCTACTCAGACGCAATTGTAGGTTTGAGTATGAGATATCTGAAGAATGAAGATGATGTCAGGGATTTTGCCAATGACATGTACATGAAGCTTGTTGACAAGCTTAGGGATGCTGACGTGCGCAATTTTCGGGCATGGCTACTAACAACAGTAAACAATCGGTTGAATGATTTGGGCAGAAAAATCAAAGTAAGGAAAGGATATGTCAATTCCTTTCAGGGAAGAGGAGAGGAGACGATTGAAGAAAATCTGGATTTTGGGATGGATCATCATTTGATAGCTTCAGCGCTGGACTTGCTCAGCGAAAAAGAACAGAGAATCATTCGTGATCTCTACTTTAAAGAAAAGAGCTATCAGGACATTATGGAAGAGATGGATTTATCTTTTAATCAGGTTAGGGGCACTCGTGATCGTGCCATCAAGAAACTCAAAAGCAGCCTCGGTTCTGATTTTGGGCAATATTTCAAAGACTAATGTCAATATCAAGTTGATACAATTGACTCCTTACAATGTGACCCGCAATCTATTCAGGTGATGCTTACATTAAAGAAAAAATAATAGGACTTGTTATGAAGGGTGTAGAACGAAATTATAACCCCCCGGAATTGAGTATGGAAACCATGCTCGCCTTTCTTCAGAACAAACTGGACAAACAAGAAACGGAGAAAGTCGAGCATCTGATCCAGGAAAACCCACTCTACCAGGAAATGCTGAAAGAGTTGAAAGAATCTCTGGCAGATGATCCTGATACAGAAGAGAAAGCGATCCAGTATCGTGATGCCTTTGTACGAGAAGTACATCGAATCACAGACAAAAAATTATACAAACCCAAAGGTGACAAATGGCATCTGTGGAGCATGGCAGCGATGATTCTGCTGCTTGTTATTCCGCTAGGATATCGTTTCCTGATGCCTTCGGTAGAAGATCAACTGCGGAACCAATACTTTCAGGCATATGTGACTGAAGGCATGAGAGGAGGAGATGAAGTACGCAATCCAAAAGAGTTGACAGATGCTGAAAAACTGGAAGAAGACTTTGCTTTTGCCAAGCGTGCCTATACCATTGCTAGCAGCGAGTTTACGCCAGAAAAAGAGCAAGTACAGCACTATCAGATAGCGATTCGAGAATTTGAAAACATTCTATCCATAGCTGAAGAGCAGGTTCCTGAACGAATCATCATTTCTTCTTCCTTATATCTTGGGGTCTCCTATGTGGTGCTCAATCAAGCAAAAGAAGCTGTTCCATATCTGCAAAAGGTCATTGACCATGGAGTGAATGTCTTCATTCCTGATGCGCAATGGTACAAAGCCTGGGCCTTGCTGGACTTGGGAGAGACCGAAGCAGCGATCGATCAGTTCTATTTACTGGCCAACAAATCCAACGACTACCAAAAGCGTGCACAAGATATCGTAAAACGCCTCAATTAGCCCTTATTACATACACAACCCTTTTACCTATGCCGAACCTCTCACTTATGGGAGGTTCGGATTTGTTTGGTCCTGGCCGAGAAGATAGGAGCGAGTTTGTAAAAATCTATCGATCACAAAATGCTGAACCGTCAGTAATTCACCATCATTCACCCATCCAAAAAAATTGTTGAGGTTTTCTTGCCGCTCAAACAAGTGAATGGCCCTCCGTTCCCCAGAAAAGTAGCCGATCACAATTTCTACCTCTGGGGGCTGGGCTTGAAGTTGGTCTCGCTTGCCAGGATAATCAGCTTGTGCGAAGGATTCTGCATAGATTTTTCCTTGAAAATGACTCAGATAGGCTGCCAAATGTGCAGAGTCCGGAGATTGCTCTAGTCCCAACAATTGCCAGGAAGATCCTCGAACGGATCTGCTCAAAGCGAAAGATTGAGCTGGATCAGCATAACTGACCACGATTTGTTGGATGTCCGGCAGCTGTGCCTGAAAAAGGAGATTTTCTCGCCAATTCATCTCGTCCACAGGAAAGTAGGCGTTGATATAACCCTGAAAACCAGGCATTTCTGCGATGTAAGGCGTTTGGGCATCAGAGAGTTTAACAAGACTTCCGCGTGCATCTTTGGTCTGGGTTCCCAATAGGAAGCTTTTGATAGTCTTGCCTTTTTTATCTGAGACTTCTACGAGAGTATGGACCGACCGAAGAATTGCTTCAGCGGAGACCAGTCCCTCTCCTGTCAGGACTTCCTTGACCTGGATCAGATGTAGGATATTGAGCAGTTTTTGGACTTTTGGCAGAAGTGCTGAATAGCGCTCGTTGAGCATCCAACTCTCATCGGCTTGGCGGTCCAGTTGTATACGGAATTCGGGATTGCCTCTGACCATGCGTGTGAGGACAATCTGATGGATCGCTGAAGTATCCTCGATGGCGAATCGCGTTTCTTCCAAAGAGAGAGAACTTTGATCGCGATCGTAGATGAAAACAAAAAAAATGATGGCCAGAATGGTCAGCAATCCGAGTAAAATGAGGGTGTTCCGCATAAAAGTCAATGTAAGCTTGACATGACAAATCTACATATCCTTCTCCCATTCCGCCAAGGGTCAAATTTTTTTCTCTATTTCGCGCTTCATGTGGAGTCCTGGGTTTTAGATAGGGACATTTGTTATGGGTCATTTTGGGGACCTTCAAAGCACAAGAACCAGGGTTTCGCTGGACGATATCAAGAGGTTTGCAATCAATAAGGATGAAAAAAGGGCCAGAGGCAAACCATAAGCAGCAGGCTGAGGAGGCTCTTAGATCTGTTCTACGAATGCCGAGATTTTTCTGAGATTCTTCTGCAATTTGTAGAACAAGTAAACAACATACCCATTTATGCGATATATTTTTTGTTTCTCCTTGTTTCTGTCTGCTTTTCTTTTTTCTCCTCTTACTGCTCAAAGGACCTTTTCGCTCTCGGTGGGAGGTGCCAGTTCTTATTATTATGGAGATGTAACTGACAAATTGAACAATGCCCTGATCAGACCTGGGCTGACAGCAAGTGGCAGTTGGTATCTCAGTCCTTCCGTGAGCATACGATTGGGGATATCATATGGCATGATCGGTGCAGCAGACTCTCTGGCAGGAAATGAAGCACGTCGCAGCCGCAACTTATCATTTCAAAGCTTCCTGGGAGAACTGAGCTCTGTGGCCGTCTGGCATGTATTACCAGACAAGCGATTTGGTATATCCTGGGTTCGAAAACCACATATCAGTCCATATATATTTGGCGGAATCGGGCTATTTGCATTTGATCCAAGAACAGAGATTCATGGAGAATTGGTAAGATTGCAACCATTGGGAACAGAGGGCCAATTTATCCAAAACTATGGTCCATCTCGCCCTTATCGACTTCTTCAGGCAAGTGTTCCGATAGGAGGAGGGATATCTGTTCGTCCAGGCAAGAGATGGGGAATCCGAATGGAAGCGGGATATCGTTTTTCATTTACTGATTATCTGGATGATGTCAGCACTGTGTATCCCGAACCGGAAGCATTGCTGCGAATAAGAGGAGCCATATCTGCAGAGCTTTCCAATCGATCTGGTGGGCTAGTGGGAGCGGGTAGCCAAAGAGGAAATCCAGGAGCCAAAGATGGATATATCTTCAGCTCTTTGGTACTTGTGTATTACTTTGATCGCTTTCGTTAGGCCTTGAGGTCTTCAAGCTTCTGCTGAATTTGTTCCAGAATTACATCACAGGTCTGATGAAATTGATCCATCAGATCTGAGAGACTCTCCGTTTCAGAGGGCAATTTTCCTGAGGCTGTATTTTCAATGTCTTTCAGCAATTTATCGATAACTGGATGTCCCAATACATTCACAGAAGACTTGAATTTATGTGCAGTGGAGGCCAACTCATCATGACTGCTGCTTGAAAAACATGAATCCATTTTTGATCTGACCTCAGGAGATTCTTCTACGATCATTTCCAGAATTTCGATCATGAATTCAGGTTCTTCTCCAGCTAGCATTTCCAGTTTGTCAAAGTTGACCTCTATCCTCGCATTACTCATATCTATCTAATGTTTCTATCAAATGAAAAAATCAAATTTCGAGCACCAAGTTTGTTGATTTTCGAAGGATTATCAAACCCTTTATGATGGATACATAACATTTTTTAAAAGATATATTACTATGAAAAAATCATTTTTGTTATTGTAATATATGGGAATGAACTGCTTTTCTTTTCACCCTGTCTTTCGATAATCTTGTAAAAAGATTCTTCCACTATGCAAAGGAAATTCCTCAATAAAGTATTCATCATTGAAGATGATGTGATTTTTGGACGAGTGGTCCAACGGGCTTTGGAGCAAAGTTCCGATTCTTATGATGTTCGGGTATTCAAAAGTGGGCGAGAGTTCATCGATAATATTCATGAAAATCCCGATATCGTCAGCATTGATTACAACCTGCCAGATATGAATGGCCTTGAAATCCTCAAGGCAATCAAGAAATATAATGAAGATATCTCTACTGTCATCTTGTCTGGGCAAGAGAAAGTGGAGGTTGTAGTTGAGGCTTATACCAATGGGGCGAACAGCTATATCATCAAAAATGACAATGCCCTCGTCGAACTGTCTAATGTCGTCAAAAACCTGAGTTCCAATGTCAATCTCCGGAAGGAGGTAGAGGTGCTTCGGGAACAGATCATTGACCGAAATAAATACAACAAAGTCGTAGGTGAAAGCCAGGGAATTCTACGGGTTCTTCGATTGATTCAGAAAGTGGAGAGGAGCAATATTTTGGTTCTGGTAACAGGAGAGAGTGGAACGGGGAAAGAAGTAATTGCCAATACAATTCACTACAGTTCTCCGAGGGCCAGAAAGCCATTTGTCCCAGTGAATGTTGCCGCGATTCCTGCTGATTTGATCGAGAGTGAACTCTTTGGACACGAGAAGGGAGCCTTTACAGGAGCAACAGGCAGGCGAATCGGAAAATTCGAAGAAGCAAATGGCGGGACCATTTTTCTGGATGAGATTGGAGAAATGGAATTGAATCTTCAGACCAAACTCTTACGGGTGCTCCAGGAAGGAAAAATCACCCGATTGGGGAGCAATAAGGAAATCAAGCTGGATGTGCGGGTGTTAGCTGCAACGAATAAGAACCTCGGTAAGCGGGTGAAAGAAGGACTGTTCCGGGAAGATCTGTATTATCGATTGCAGGGCTTTCTGATTCATTTGCCACCATTAAGGGAGCGAGGCAATGACATTGTGATTCTTGCCAGATACTTTTTGGAACATTTTTGTTCTCAAAACAGAATGCCACTCAAGACATTCAATCGAGGTGCTTTGGAGTCCATGTTGCGACATGAATGGCCAGGGAATGTGCGGGAGCTCAAGGCATTGGTAGAGCGGGCAGCCTTGATCAGTGATACCAGCGAGATTACAGAAGATGATTTGATCTTTTCGGATGCGATATAGATAGGCTGACCTATTCTGCCCATTCCCAGGCGGTTCGGTAGGCATCCAACTCTTCTGCATAGTCAAAGAAATCACTATAAAATGGATGTTTGGCAAGTGTTGCACTATCCCCAATCACAACAAGTTTTTGTTTGGCGCGGGTGAGTGCAACATTTGTGCGTCTGATATCTCGCAAAAATCCGATCTCTCCTTTGCGATTGGATCGAGTAAGACTCAGGTACACAATGTCTCGTTCCTGTCCCTGGAATCCATCGACCGTATTGATGCTGATCAGGGGGAGAAAATCTGACAAGAGTGGGCTGTTGTGTAGTTGCTCTCTCAACGTACGAACTTGCTGTTTGTAGGGAGCAATGATCGCTATGCTGATTCTTTGTTCGATTAACAGTGGCACTTCTTGTTGGACCTGAATCAGCAAGGTGGCCAGATGTCTAAGAAGAAGCTGAGCTTCGTCAGGATTAGAGACACTCTGGGTCTGGGGATCTCTTTGTTCATCGAAGCCACAACCAGCCGTGTCTACAAACTCAAGGGGAGGAAAGTTAGGACCGATCACACGATTGGCAACGCTTGCATCTGCTTCCAATTGATCATCGTAGAATGTTTTGCCAGAAAATCCCATGATTTGCTGGTGCATGCGGTATTGCTGCTTGAGCATGACCGATACTTCTTTTTTGTCAATGATCTGCTCAAAGAGCGTACGGCCCAATCCTTTTTTTTCGGCCTGGGTGGATTTGACTGTTGGCGGCAACTGGCAATGGTCGCCAGCCATAATGACCCGATCCGATTTGAGGACCGGAATCCAGCAGGCGGGTTCAAGCGCTTGGGCTGCCTCATCTATGAATACAGTGTGAAAATGCTTGTCCTTCAGCAAGGAATGTGCGGAACCAGTCAAGGTGGTTGCAATCACCTGTGTTCGGCTCAAAACCTGATGGGTGATATAATCTTCGAGCTGATGGGCCAGTTTTTTGAATTCTCTGGCCTCTTTTAACATGGCTCGACGACGTTCAGCCTCTTTTGCTCCGTATTTGCGCTTGTGTTTGAGTGCTTGTGTTCTGATGTTTTCTGCTTCAGCCCTCAGTTTTCTTAAAGACGGAAAGTCTGAATGTTCTGCAATACTCCCATCCAGGGTAAGGTTCAGAAGTCTTTCTTCCACTCTGGCAGGATTCCCTAAGCGCAAGACAGCCAATCCCATTTCACTACATCGGAGGGTCAGCAAGTCGACAGCTGTATTACTTGGCGCGCACACCAGGACCTGATTTTCTCTTTTGGAGACTTCATGGATCAAATGCACCAGGGTTGTGGTTTTTCCGGTACCTGGCGGGCCGTGAATAATCGCAACATCCCGAGCTTCGAGTGCATTTTGGAGAGCTTGATTTTGAGAAAGATTGAGGTTTGGGTCCCGAAAATTCACTTTCCACTGATAGAATTCCGGTTTATCCTCTGTCAGAAGAATATTGCTTAGTTCATATAAACGTGAATCTCTTTTTGCCCCCAGAACCTGATTGACTGCATATTCCATCTCCCGGTAGGTCCGATCATTGAATCCAAGATCTACCCCCAATTTGGCGTGAAATAGCCAATCCGGGAATTGCTCTGTTCCAAGAACAATGCGCATTCCATGTTTTTTGAAGCGTGCAACAACTCCACTTGCTCTACCGACTTCCTGATCAGAGAGGGTGCCAAATACAGATACAATGCTTCCGACCTGAAATGGGGGATTGCTGCGAATGTCCTTGCGCAAATTGTCAATCTCCAGGACAATTTTTTCTCCCAGCCCGATATAACTTTTGTTCAAAGCAATAGGATACCAGGTAGAGCCAGTCTCAATCCGCTTCTTCAGTGGACGATTCTGAACCAGCTCCTGATATTGGCGCAGGTCTTCTTCCCTCTCTAATTTGAGTAATTCAAGGAGATGATTGAAATGTTGTTCTCTGGGATTCACTATTGAAAAAACTCGCGAATCTTAGAAAAGAGCCCTTTTTGTTCTCGAGAAGGATTGGGTTGAAAATTAGCGGCATCCTTGAGCTTGGTCAGAAGTTTTCTTTCTTCCGAGCTCAGATTTTCCGGAGTCCATACATTGACATGAACCAACAAATTCCCGCTACCATATCCATTGATATTCGAGAGACCCTTGCCTTTGATCCGAACGACTTTTCCTGCTTGAGTTCCAGGGGCCAGTTTGATGCGGACTTTTCCACTGAGGGTTGGTACTTCTACCTGCGTACCAAGGGCTGCATTGGGAAAACTAATAAAGAGTTCATGAATCAGGTTGTCCCCATCGCGCTCAAAGAGTTCATGAGGCTTCTCCTCAATCTGTATGATGAGATCTCCTGGACTTCCGCCCCGTAATCCTGCATTCCCATTGCCTCGCATGCTGAGGGTCATTCCTTCCTGGACACCGGCAGGAATGTTGAGGGAGACAATGTCTTCTTTGGCATTTCTTCCCTTGCCCCCACAGGTTTGGCAACTTCGGGTAATGATTCTGCCCTCACCCTGACAGGTAGGACAGGTAGAAACCACAATCTGCTGAAAGAATCCTCCTCCTGCCTGTTGTCTGATCTCTCCACTCCCCTGACAGGTTGGACAGCTGGTGAAGGAAGTGCCGTTCTCTGCACCAGTTCCTGAGCAAGTCTCACAACTGAGTTGCCGTTGAAGTTTGATTTTTTTCTCTACCCCGCTGGCAATCTCTTCAAGCGTCAAGGCCAGTTTGATTCGTATGTCTGCCCCTCTTTGTCCTCTACGCCTGCGTCTCCGTCCACCACCTGCACCACTGAATATATCTCCAAACGCCCCATCTCCAAAGATGTCACTAAATTGACTGAAGATGTCTTCAAACCCTCTGGATTGAAACCCGCCAGCAGCTCCCCCTAATCCTGCGTGTCCAAACCGATCATAGGTCTGTCGCTTCTGCTCATCTCCCAATACCTCATAGGCTTCAGCAGCTTCTTTGAACTTTTCTTCAGCTTCTGAATCCCCAGGATTTTTGTCAGGGTGAAATTGCATGGCCTTTTTTCGATAAGCTTTTTTTAGCTCATCTTTGGTAGCTGTTTTTGCTACGCCAAGCACTTCATAATAATCTCTTTTGGCCATAATTGTAATGATTCAATCCCTCACTCCCCTACAACGACCTTCGCAAATCTAATCACCCGATCCTTTAGTTTATATCCTTTTTCGATGGTATCCATGACTTTTCCTTTTTGCTCCTCCTCTTCCACTGGAATACTGGTGATGGCTTCATGAAATTCAGAGTCAAATTCCTTGCCTGTACTCACGATGGGTTCCAGGCCGATTTTGCTCAAAGTTTTTTTCATGCTATTGTCGACCAAGGCAATTCCTTCTTTGACAGCTGTCAGGTTGTCAGTCTTTTCAATGGCATCCAGGGTTCTGTCAAAGTTGTCAAGGACCGGCAGAATGGTTCTGAGTAGATCTTGATTCGCAAATCGAATTCTGTCAGTCAACTCTTTTTCTTTTCTTTTTCTAAAGTTGGCAAATTCTGCCTGAAGACGAAGGGCTTTATCTTTGTGCTCGTCTCGCTCTGCATGTGTGGCTCTCAATTGTCCCTGGAGATCCGCAATGACTTGTATCGCCTCATCCAGACTTGCAAAGTCAAGATCGTTTTCTTTCTGATTATCAGTAGATTCAGCTTGTTCCTTGCTGTCTTGCTCAGTGGATTCCTGCGAATCCTGAGCGAGTGTTTCTTCTTGGTCTTGTGCTGTATGTTTGTCCAAATCTGCTTGTTCTTTTTGATCTTTGAGCTCCTCTTTCATGGGCTTGTTACGTTTATTCCAAAATCCTGAGAATCGTTTCACATCCCCTTAAAATGCACAATTTATGCCAATGACATTCTGGCAAGTGTCATTGGCATAATTGGCAGATCGAAGAAATAAATAAGAATTACTGAATGAAAAGCAATTATTTTATTCAGAGACTGTTTTGGGTATATTTTTTTCTCAGACAAGGCTCTTTTTTGTGCTCATAGAGGTGTTATGGGAACAAAAAAAGCCGCTGGATGAGGAAAAAAGACGCATACAAAAAATAAGTGACAGATGTTCAAACAGTCTCTTAGAACTTCTAACTTTTTCTTCCTTTAAATGTTTTCTGATAGGTATCAAAGGGAATGTCCTTCTTGAAGGCATCTTCTGCAAGAAAGCTGAGGATAACAATCATATCTCCTGCTTGTTGATAGCCTGGCACATTGGTAATAATGCTCAGGTTTGGCTCGAAGAAAATGGTTGCTGGGTAAGACATTCTACCATTGAGCATTTTTGCTGCCAATTCATGCACCCCTCGTCTTCCTGCATTTGGGAGATATTTATAGGTAACCCCACCTACCGTGATGTCTCCTTTTTGTTCAGCATTGAACTTGACAGCATGATAATTCTGATTGATATATTCAGCAATCTTGGCGTCCTGATAAGTTGTTTTATCCATTCTTTTACACCAGCCACACCAATCTGTATATACATCTACCAGAATCTTTTTGCCATCCTGTTGAGCAAGCGCAGCCGCTTCTTCAATACTCACCCACTGGATTTCAGCCGAAGGAGCGGATGATTCCTGAACAAATCCTCCGTTGAGAAACAAGATCCCCATTAGAGAGCACACCAAAAGTATGTTTGACAAAAATTTCATGTTGATTCAAAATGATTTGCACAAATTAGAGAGTCTAACATACAAAAAAACCATGAATTAGGCCGCTTGATGTGTTAGATCTCATAAGATTTGACTTAAAGTAAAGAAAAGTTCGCAAGAGAAACTGTCGGCCAAATGGCGAATTATTGCTTTTTCCGCCGAATCCTTGCGCCAAGGGAATTCAGGCGATGTTCAATGTTCTGATATCCTCTGTCTATTTGTTCGATATTGAATATGCGGGAGGTTCCCTGTGCAGACATGGCCGCTATCAGCAAGGCTACCCCTGCTCTGATATCCGGGCTACTCATGGAGATAGCTTTGAGCGGGACACGTTGTTCGAGGCCAATCACAGTTGCCCGATGAGGATCACACAAGATGATTTTTGCCCCCATATCGATGAGTTTGTCTACAAAAAAGAGACGACTCTCAAACATTTTTTGATGGATGAGGACTGAGCCTCGACATTGGGTTGCAACAACGAGTATTATGCTGAGAAGGTCAGGCGTGAATCCTGGCCAGGGATGATCAGAAACTGTGAGAATGCTTCCATCAATAAAGGTATCAATCTCACACACCTTGCGGGCATCAACATGAATATCGTCTCCAGCAATTCTCAACTGAATTCCCAATCGGCGAAAGGTTTCTGGGATGATGCCCAATGATTGTACCCCGGCATCCTTGATAGTAATCGTGCTTTGGGTCATAGCTGCCATCCCAATAAAACTGCCTACTTCAATCATGTCTGACAACAATCTATGCTCTGTGCCGCCAAGGGATTCTACTCCTTCTATTGTCAGCAAATTGCTCCCAATACCAGAAATTTTGGCGCCCATGCGATTCAGCATTTTGCAGAGTTGCTGTAAATATGGCTCGCATGCGGCATGATAGATGGTGGTCGTTCCTGCTGCAAGGGTGGCTGCCATCACAAGATTGGCAGTTCCAGTAACAGAAGCTTCATCCAACAACATATAAGCTCCCCTCAACCTGCCATTGACTTTAACACGAAAAATGCCTTCAACTTCATCATACTTGAATTGAGCCCCCAATTGCTGAAAGCCCCAAAAATGAGTATCCAATCGCCTTCTGCCGATTTTGTCCCCGCCAGGTCGGGAAATGAATGCCTGCCCAAATCTTGCCAACAGAGGGCCTACCAGCATGATGGAACCTCTCAATTTGCTTGCTTTTTCCCAGAAAGCTTTGCTTTGCAGATAGTCGGTATCAATATTGGCCGCCTGAAATACATAGGTATCAGCTGCCTCCTTCTTGACAGAGACGCCCATTGATTGGAGGATGTCGATGAGCCGGTTGACATCTACAATATCCGGAAGATTGGCGATCCGAATCGGTTCAGAGCTGAGTAAGGTTGCGCAGATGATTTGTAGCGCTTCGTTTTTGGCTCCCTGAGGAGTGATTGATCCTTGAAGGCGATGACCTCCTTCAACTTCAAAGTATTCCATAGTTTGTCAGTTATCCGTAGTAATTGATTGACCTACGGATGTGAATACGTTGGGAAAGGATGGGGTGACTATATGAATTGAATATCAGCGGGAAACCACATATCATGTGCATCCGGGAATCAAGAATTTGCCTGTTCTCAATCAGTGATGATTGTGATTGTTTTTCCGCCTTCTATTGTTTTTGTTCCGATTGGATTTCTTCTTTTTCTTATTGTTGGAATGATGATTCCTGTTTTGTTCTGGTGGGGGAGTTGTTTTGGTGAAGACGAGGTCTTCAGGATTGATCTTGAGTTTGCCATCAGATATATCCCGAATATGTTCGGTAATCACAACATCTGCTGCGGATTCCCGATCCATATTTCGCAAAAACTGTTGCATAGTATTCGCAATCTGATTGATATAGGCCTTTTTGAGTTCACCTTCTTCCATATGAGTGGCCTTTTCAATCATCAATTGCACATTTCGGCCATACTGTTTGTATCTGGGCTGACCTTTCATATAAGGAAGCCGCTCTCTGGACAAATGTACAGGTTCTGGCAATTCGGGCACTGGAAATGGTCCTTCTACATCTAGTTTTCTATCACTTACCAAATAGAGTGCATCCCAAAGTTTTTGTTTGTATTCAGGAATCTCTTTCAACTGGGGATTCAGATTGCCCATTATGCGGACAATTTCATGAGCAATCTGGGTTCTTTTTTCCATATCTTCAATGGTGAGAGCGTACTCAACCATTGATTGGACATTTCGCCCAAATTCCCGCAGACGCAAAGGCGTTTCGGATACGTTATATTTCATTTTTTTGCTTAAAAATAATAGGGGAAGGCAGAACAATTGGATAGTCAACGAACTGTTCTACAACAAAATTGCGAAAAAAAAGAAGGGAAGTCAAGTTCATGTTAGTAGCCCCAATAAGTTTTGACTTGAGAAAGAGCGAATAAAGCAGCTGTCTCTGTTCGAAGTCTTTGGTCGCCTAATAGGACGGGGAAACATGCCTGATGTTGGGCTTGTTGAACTTCCTCTTCAGTAAAATCGCCCTCGGGACCTATGAGAATGGAGAGCTGCGAAGTTGCCACTATCTTGGGTTGATGGTGAGTCATCTGGCTTTGGGCTTCGCAATATGCAAGGAAGCTCGGTCCCTCTCTTTCCTGCTCCAGGAAGGAGGTCAATGATTGTAAGGGATGTAAGGTCGGAAGCCTTGAACGTTTACATTGTTTCAGAGCTGTCAGCATCAAGGTCTGAATTCGTTCCGGTTTAAATTTGGATTTATAGGGATCTGTTCGTTGGCACTGAATGGGGAAAATCTCCGTAACCCCCAATTCTACCGCCTTTTCTATCAACCACTCGAACCTGTCTTTGAGCCGCAAGGGAGAGACAATCAACCGAAGTGTCTTGCCGTGTTCGCCCCAATTCTGTCGGGACTCCAGCAACTCCAGATCAGTTCGGTCCTTGTAGATCTGACTAATTCGGGCTCGATACATATTTCCCTGGCCATCAATGGCATGTATAATATCGCCGATTCTATGGCGTAATACCTTCACGCAATGCCGAGTTTCGATTGCATTCAGTTCTCCTTGCTCTGCAGAGGGTCTTGTGAGATAGAAGAGTTGCATGATGGGCGAAATTACTAAGTCCCAGGCATTTTCCGTAGTTTTGTTGCACGTTCCCTGATCTTTTTATCTGGATGTCATTAGGAAGAGGACAAAGAAAAGACAATCAACATCTACCTGGATCACAACGAGGGGTGTATGCAAAGATTCATGTGAATTCTTTGTGGGGATTCTTTTGTCTTTGTCTTCCAGCTTTACTCCCTTCATGTCTCTTTGCCCAATCTTCTCTTCTTCGACAACAATATCCTTTTAGTCTTCCTGAAAATGAGGTATTGCAGTTCCTGCATCAGGATTGGCAACATGATGGACTCAGATATTTGGATGTGCCATTTGAATTGCATGGATTGGAGATGGGGGAATTTAGTTGCGTGTTTGACCTGTGGGACACATTTGATTCCCTGAGTGCAGAGTCCGATACAGTCTATCTATTGTTTGAAGGGTTGGCCTGGGAAGCGGAATTGGAACTCAATGGAAAATTCCTGGGACTCCATCATGACCCATTGGAAAGATGGGAAGTCCCTGTTCTCAAAACATGGTTGGTGCCAGAAAAAAACACACTTACCCTTCGACTGTTCGTCGATCAACCCAAGCCTTTGTATTGTCGACCTTTTCTGGGGATTGTTCGGCCAGTCAGTTTCCTCACTCCTCATCAATGGAAGAGGAGGAAACAGCTGAACAGGCAGACGATTTCTTTTGCTGACACTGTAGGGCTTGTGGCTCCGTACTTTCGAACCACTGCTTATAGCTTTGATTTGTTTGAAGCCCTAAAAAACCTGTATCCACTCAAACAACTTGGGATCAGACATATCTATTTTCCCTTTCCAGCAGGAGACCAATTTGAAAATCTATGTCGTCAGCTGGGATTTGTGGTGGTGGATTCTATTCGCGATGATACGTACGTCTGTCCTGTCAATGCTTATCCCAATGAATCTATAGGCTTCCCCATGTCTCCACGCTTCTGGATAGATGAGGCAGGTGATTATACATCCTACTACGGCAATGTTTACCTCTGGCAAAGCAAGCGAATGAATCAAGTGCCTGAAGGAGATCATTTTTTGTTGGCTTTACTGATATTCTTTCCTTTGTTTGCCTCTTTTTTTATCAAGCTGCTGAATCCGGCCTTCTTTTCGCAGCAAGTCTCTTTGTTGCTTACTCCCAAAAGATTTGTTGACTCTCCCAACGAAACCTTATATTCTCATACAGGTCTGTTGTGGGGACTGATTTGGATACGAACCATCTGCATCACCATATATTTGACCTTGCTGATGTATTATATTCAGCTCGAAAATCAGTGGATATTGCTCAATATCTTTCGGGAATGGAGTTTGTCTTCAGTCTTGTTTTATCAGGAAAAAAGCTTATTGAGATTGCTGTTGATCAGTGGGGTAATTATTATTTTCTGGTTACTAATCAAGTATTTACTGATCAGTCTGATCGGTGGTATCTTCAGGATTAAAGCGATGGTTGCGAGAATTGCAAGTCTAGATGTTGCTGGAACCTATCCTCTGATTTTGATTTTGCCAATTCCCATGGCATTGATCTTGTTCATGGATCAATTATGGGGGGGAATACTCGCTATTTTCCTTCTAATCCTAACGGTAGGATATATTTCCAGACAGGTATATGTGTTATACATAGGGTTGGATCGATTATTCTCGTTTTCCTCTGCTATGAAATTTTTGTATATTTGCACCTTCATAATCGTACCGTACATGGTTTGGTTCTAGTATCGGAAGAATTTCTCGGAAAATACTAGGCAGAAATATGAGGACTAACATAACAGACATTACATGAGTGCAACCAAGCCCGTTCAAAGTATTTTAATTTCGCAACCCCCACCATCAGATTCAAATTCTCCCTATTTTAGATTGGCGAACAAATGGAATATCAAAGTTGATTTCCGAAAGTTCATCCAAGTTGAGGGAGGAACACTCAATGAATTTCGCAAACAGGGAATCAACCCTCTTGATTTCTCTGCGATCATTTTTACAAGTAAAGTTGCGGTAGACCATTTTTTCCGCCTCCTCAATGAGATGCGCGTCGAAATGCCTCCAGACACCAAATATTTTTGTGTTGGAGAAGCTACCTCAAAATATCTGCAAAAATATATTGTGATCCGCAAACGGAAACTCTTTGTGGGTGAAAGAAGGGCTGTCGATTTGCTTCCTTTGATGACTCGTCATAAGCATGAGAAGTTTCTGTTTCCCTGTAGCAATGTTCATCGAAAGCAATTGCCACAGATGATGCGAGACAAAAATATGGACCTGACGGAATCCATTATTTACCGGACAGTAAATGCTGATTTGTCCGATTTGGAGAACATTTTCTATGACATGATTTGTTTCTTCTCCCCATCGGGCATCAAATCTCTATATTATAATTTTCCCAATTTCAAACAAAACGATACCCGAATCGCGGTTTTTGGCCCGACTACTGCAAAGGAAGCCCAAAACTCAGGATTGAGGTTGGATGTCGTAGCTCCCAAACCCAATATGCCCTCTATGACAGCAGCAATTGAACGCTATCTTAGAGAAATTGGACAGGAGATTGCACAGGAAGCCTAAAGATGTGCAAACAAGCCTGAAAAAGGATTCTATACAAAAGTGAGAAAAGATTTGTAACCTTTTTCAGATTGCTGATTATGCTTCTGTCGGGGAGGAAATCCTCGGAGTTAGGACCTATTGCAGGTTTGGTATATTTTGGGAAAATGGTCATATTGAACGACAAGAAAGATTTACCCTATTCTACTATGAAGCAATTTGTCTTACTCTTTGGGTTATGTGTTGTATTGACAGTCGCTGCGTCGGCACAGGTATTTTTCCAGAATACCATGTATCCTTACACACGGTTCATGTATAATCCTGCTGCCGCTGGGATGACCAATCCAGGCATGGAAGCCGGTGCGAATTTCACAATGATGGGACGCCAGCAATGGTTGGGAGTTCCTGGTGCGCCCAGGACGCCAGTTTTTGCGTTCAATGCTCCCTTGCCCAATGACATTGGAGGAATTGGAGCAACAGTGGGGTCTGATATTTTGGGACCAGTCACCTCAACCTGGTTGGATGTGGCTTATGCCTATCACCTGGATTTGGGGGGAACCTTCCAATTGAACATTGGCGCTTCTGGTGGCTTTCGCAATTTCAATATAGATGCCTCCGGCTGGAAATATGACCAGTCTTCTGGAATTGATCCGATTGTGCCGACAGTCTCTCGAAGTGTGTTGGTTCCTACAATCAATGCTGGGATCTATTTGAGCACTGTGGGAGAAAACGGGCGTGATGGAAACTTTTTCGTTGGCTTGTCTGGTCAAAATCTTTTGGAGCCGTCCATCGAAGATGTGTTGGATGTGATCGGAATTGGTCCGACCTCTCGGATTCCCCGAACCTTCTCCTTGATGGGAGGCTATCGCTTTGACCTGGATGATCGGATGAGTATACAACCCATCGTCAATTTTCAGACTGATGGTGTGAATACACCACAGACTTCGATCAGTGTCTACTGGAATTACAAACCTGTCTCTGTCGGGGCAAACTTCAGAGCAGGGGATACGGAGTCTCTGGGAGCGATTCTGGGCTTCAATGTGTCAGATCAAATGTTCTTTGGCTATTCGTATGATTATCCGCTAACAAGCCTGAATGGGGTTGGGGATTTACATACCCATGAAATCATTCTTTCCTATACGCTACGTGGCGCACAAGGGAATGGAGGCAAAAAAGTTAACATCTTAAAAGAAGGTGATTTATAATTTTTTTGAATTTTCGGTAGGGTATTTGTAAAGATATGTGTTAAGATTTGTGAAGATTTCCTTTTTAAAGTCTTCAATATTCTTTTTAAAATAGCGTAATAATTGGAGTGTGGATTAATTCCCTTTTCTAATCATTACAATGAGCTTTGAGTTTTGTACACAACCTTTCACCCTCTTTACGGAGTCTTGGTAGTTGAAAATCGTACTTATTTGAAATTTTAGCGCAGATATGAAAAAGCTATTTCTAATACTCACTGTTTTGGGCCTGTTTGCTTCCGGCTGTGGCTTGTTTGGTGGGAGAGGCACTGGCCATCATGGTGAATTGACTGGCGTCATGCAGCGACCTGAATGGGACCAGTATCAGCCTATGGGTATGTCCTATATTCCTCCGGGAAGTTTTCACATGGGACAAAATGACCAGGACGTTCCTTACTCTCAAATCTCCCATAACCGGCAGATTACCATCAGTGCCTTCTTCATGGATGACACTGAAATCACCAACAATGAGTATCGTCAGTTTTTGTATGGACCTTCTCCAGATGAAAATAGCTCTGAACAAGAAAACGGAGCACTGGATACCATTGATCCATTGTATGCCGAGGTCATCATTCCAGATACGACTGTCTGGATCAGAGACTTTGTCTATGCTTACAATGAACCATTGATGGAGAATTATTTCTGGCATCCTGCTTTTGATGACTATCCAGTCGTTGGAGTAAGCTGGTATGCTGCGCAAGAATTCTGTAAGTGGAGGACTGCACTTCTTAACCAATATCGCGAAGAGCGTGGAAGTCCTGCCATGCCTCGATTCCGCCTGCCTACAGAGGCTGAGTGGGAATATGGCGCCAGAGGAGGGTATGAGCACAAACTCTATCCCTGGGAAGGCCCATACCTTCGTAACTCCAAAGGATGTTTCCTCGCCAACTTCAAACCTGGACGTGGAGACTATATCGCCGACAACTTCGAATACACTGCTCCTGCAGATGCCTACATTCCCAATGACTATGGCTTGTACAACATGCCTGGAAACGTTGCTGAATGGTGTGAAGATGATTTCGAAGAGACTGGCTATTCTTATGCACATGATCTGAATCCTCGGTTTTTGGATGTAAATATATCAGAAGATGATCGGATTCCTGGTGGAGCAAAAATCCGCAAAGTAACACGTGGAGGCTCCTGGAAGGATATCGGTTACTTCTTGTCCTGTGGGACACGTTCTTATGAATATGCTGATACAGCTAAGTCCTTTATCGGTTTCCGTAGTGTAGTGGCTGTTATTGGTCGCTCAGGAGCTGTAGGAGGATTTTAGGTTTGGCATACTGCGCACTAACGATAATAATTTAATAGCACTCAACTTTCGGAAGAACTCTCGCTGGAGCCATCTTCCACACTAATGCCTCATTGTATAATAGGCTAATCCAAACTTAACAACTAAGGAAAGTTAAAATGGCAAAGAAAAAAGGTTTTTTAAAGACTCGAAGTGGAAAGGTAACCCTGAATTTTATTTACGGGGCTGCAGCAGCGGTGGTGATTGTGGGAGCGCTCTTTAAAATATTGCACTGGGAAGGAGCAAATGAAATGCTGATTATCGGAATGTTCACCGAAGCATTTGTATTCCTTGTATCTGCATTTGATCCTCCAGGAGATGATTACGAATGGGAAAGAGTATATCCTGTTCTGGCTGAAGCTAGCTACGAACCAGATCCTGTAGCATTAGATACCTGGAATCCAGAAATGCCCAAAATTGATCCTGCTGTATTTGACGACTTGTCTCATACCCTTGTAGGCTTGAATGACAATGTAGGGAAACTCTCTTCCGTAACAGATGCTGCCGGGGCGACCAATGAGTATGCTGCAAAAATCAAAGAAGCCTCAACAAGAATCGAAAGCCTGAATCAAAGCTATTCTGTTGCAGTGGATTCCATGTCTGGATTCGCCAATGCTGCTACAGATGCACAAGCATATCATGAGCAGGTACAGACCATCACCAAAAACCTCAGCTCACTCAACTCTATCTATGAGTTGGAGCTACAGGATGCCAAAACACACCTCAAGTCTCTCAACCAGTTCTATGGTAGCATGACTGAGGCAATGGCCAGTATGGTTGAAGCCAGCAAGGATGCTGAACAATACAAAGACGGATTGAGAAATCTGAATGACAACCTTCAGAAACTCAACTCAGTATATGGTGGAATGCTGTCTGCAATGTCAGGTGGTACTCGCTAGTTAGTCATTAGTTCTTATATGTCAACCTTAAAGAACAGGAGTAAATATGGCTAGTGGCAAATTATCCCCCCGTCAGAAGATGATCAACATGATGTATCTCGTGTTGCTCGCGCTTCTTGCTATGAACGTAAGTGCTGAGATTCTTGATGCCTTCAAGAATATCCACAAGCGTCTGGAGAACTCTTCTACCACAGCTCTTGATGGTTCGCAAAAGTTTATGGCGAGCATGATAGAGGAAATCAATGAAGAGGTCGAAAATGAAGGAAAAAAAGACAATATCGGCTTGATTGACACTTTGGCTACAATCCAAAGCCAAACTGCCGAAATTGTCCAGATGTTGGATCAGCATATCAATCACTTGAGAGACTCTATCATCAAGCGTGATAAGCAGACTGGCAAATTGCTCAACCTGGGAGAAACGGAGAAAAATCTCCAGTACTTCATGGGACAAGGCAAAGACCAGGAAGCTGATGGAGGACGAGGACAAGGAGAAGCGAGAAAAGTGAAGGATGCACTCAACAAATATTATCAGGATATCAATTCTCTGTACAACTCTCAGGTAAAATCTGACTCAGCCAAACAAGATCTGGAATTGCTTCCAGATGCGATTGCAGGTCAGGATGGAAATGAAAAAACCTGGGAACAATACAACTTCGAAGGTCCAGCTATTGCGAATGTTGCAACACTGGAAGCCATGAAGCTGGATTTGTATGAAAGAGAAAAAGATTTGCTGAACCTGTTGAACAACCGATTGGGAGTGGCAACATTTAAGGCAGATGAAGTTATTGCATTGGAGGCACCTGTCTCTACGATCGTACCTGCTGGTCTTCAGTATGAGACTCGCTTGTTTGCGGTTATGACATCCAGCCAGATGAAGCCTGAGTTCCGATCAGGATCCGGGTCGATCGAAAAGGATGAAAGCGGCAACTTTGCAACATTGAAGATTGGTGCAAGTGGAGGCGTAATCCCTAAGAACAAAAACGAAGGGGTGCAGTCCTACTCAGCAACCATACAAGTTCCAAAAGCGACTGGTGGATTTGAAGATTTGAAAGTAGAAGGAAAATTCACCGTCCGTCGTCCAGAAATAGTTGTTACCTCAGCTGCGATCCAAATCTTGTATCAAGCCTGTGGAAATGATGTCAATATCGATGTTCCTGCCTTGGGAGATCTATACAATCCTAAGGTAACTTCTGGGCAAGCGACCATCATTCCAAGTAAGGCGAGCAAGAAGAAGTTTAGAATTGTTCCTCGCGGGAGTAAAGCCGTTGTTGGTGTAAGCAGTGTGACCAATGGAAAAACACTGAAAATTGGAGACCTGAGCTATAAAGTGATTCGTCCTCCCAAACCAACCATTGAAATGGCTGTGAACAATAAGTCTTACAATGGTTCTGCCATGGTTCCCAAAACCAGTAGAATCGCTGTTCGTCTGGTTCCAGATAGCGACTTCAAATCCGCTTTGCCAGAAGATGCGAAATATGGCATCACATCTATCGATGTTCTGGCCCAGCTGTCCCTCGGTCCACCAACCAAAGTGAATAGTGTACGCGGAGCAAAAGATGCTGTCAATAAACCGGTCTCTGTAGCCCTGGGAACCAAAGTGCGGCAATCTGCCCGACCTGGTACCAAGGTATATGTCCGACTCAACGAAGTCTTCCGAGTGAACTTCCAGGGCAAAAGAGTTACAGATGATCGATTTAGAGAAATTGAAAGAACATTGTCCTTGGTGGTGAAATAAAAATATTCATTGCTTAACCAAAATAGTGACTGAAACATGAGAAGATTCTTCCTCGTCGGCTTGCTGGTTTCCAGCTTCTGCATGCAGGCTGTCGCGCAGTTCGCACCCAGAATAGAAGATCATTTCTGGCGTAGAAAAGTGGTCAATAGAATTGACCTGAACGAAAAGATTAATGCGCCTTTGATTAAGCGCGAGAGCCCCTTTTATACTGAAAATCAGAACTCTGAGACTGAAGGCCTGGTGATGGCCCTGTTTCATGGACTGAAAGCCGGTAAATTTGTTGCCTTTCATCCAGATAGCCTCAAGAAGTCATTGAGTTATGATGATGTCTTGAAGCGAATTCAAGAGTTTGAAGGGAGTTTGGAAGGCCCAGGAGAATTTGATTCAGATCTGGAAGGAGATGGAGGCGAATTTGAGGATTTTGAAGGAGATTCTGAATGGGGATTCGACGAAGGAGATGAATTTGGCACAGGAGACGACTTCGATGACCTGGGAGATGATGATATCTTCGGTGGAGGTGGATTCATGGGAGATTTTGATCCCGGTCCATATGAGAATGTCATTCACTTTGTAGAAGATCGGATCTTCGATAAAAACCGATCAGATATGGTCTATGACATTCAGTTTATCGAAATTATTTGGACTGATCCTGGCGAAACACTTCCTGAAAAGAAGCTATGTACCTTTGCTTACAACGATGTATTGGAAACGCTTGATGACTCTCAGTGGAAAAATCGCTTCAACGATGCAGAGTATAAGACTTTGCGAGAAGTATTTGAACTGAGACTGTTTCATAGCTACATCATCAATGTATCTGGCGAAGGATTGCGGTCGCTACAAGAAGCTGAAGCGAGAAGACAGAAGTTGATTGAATTTGAGCACCACCTCTGGAGCTTCTAATCCAATATACTTTATTGACCAAATATTCGGGATGTCCCTTGGGATGTCCCGATTTTTTTTCCCTACCTCCCATATTCCTCGTCCTTCCGATTTTTCTGAAAAAAAATGTACAAAACCCTGTAACCAATTCTCCTTCCAGCATTATGTGGATGTCAACCAAATTATACATCCCTGACCATTCAGGCTCATGATTTCCCTTCCTGGGAAGCCCATTTCTGATTGGATTTCTTTGTGTCTCTTTTGATAGGAAAGACAGGGATTCTGTGTCTCTCTAACTCCACATCACAATGGCAAGCGGAAAACTATCCCCCCGTCAGAAAATGATTAACATGATGTATCTCGTCCTGTTAGCAATATTGGCACTCAATGTAAGTCCTGAGATTCTGGATGCCTTCAAGAGCATCAGAACTCAGTTGCAGGAGACTGCTACTGAGGCAAATATGAATTCCTTGAGTTTTGTAGGTCAGATGAAAGATGCGATAGACATGGAAGTGGCTAATGAAGGGAAGCGACATAATATCGGGATGAAAGATACCCTTGATCAGATTCGGGATCGAACTGTGGCAATGATGGATCTTCTCAATGGACACATCAAAGAAATGGAAGCGATCGCGAAATATGACCCAAAATTGAAAGATTATCGTGTCAAAGATGAGCTTGAAAAGAACTATCGATACTGGATGGGAGATGATGAAGCCAATGGTCGCAGAGGCAATGGAGAGGCTGCCAAACTTAGAGATAGCATCAATGCTTATTTTTCCTACCTCACATATATGTACAATTACAATTTGAGGAACGAGCAAGACAAAATCGAAGCCAGAACATTGCAGGAACCTCCAGAATCGGGAGAAGATCCCGGGAAGAGGTGGGAACAATATACCTTTGAGGGGCCAGTGCTGGCGAACATGGCGACTTTGGAAGCATTCAAGGTAGAATTGTTTAGAGAGGAGAAAAGATTACTGGATTTGTTGAATTCCAGATTGGGCATTCATTCTTTTGTTATTGATACGATCATTCCGATTACAGCTCCGACCTCCCGCATCATTCCAGCAGGAATGCAATTCCAAACGAGATTGTTTGTGGGATTATCTTCTAAAGAGATCAAGCCACAATTTCGGAGCCCCTCCGGTCGTGTAGAGCTTGATAATGATGGCAACTCTGCTCTGTTGACCATTCCGACGAATGCAAATCTGCTCAGAAATGGCCTGAAAGAAGCCACACAATCCTATACTGCTACGATTCATGTTCCCACCCCTACAGGTGACTATGACACCATCACCTTGCGAGATGAATTCATTGTCAGAAAACCAGAAGCAGTTATCACTTCCGCTGCAATCCAACAGTTGTACCGAAATTGTGCCAACCCAGTAACGATAGATGTTCCTGCCTTGGGAGATCAGTACAATCCACAAATTAGTGCCAGCCATGCAACGGTGAACCAAAGTAGTCGCAGCAGCAAGCGATTCCAGATTATTCCCACTGGCAACGAATCCATCATTTCTGTGAATTCACTGAATCAGGGGCAAGTAGTCAACATTGACAAAATCAAATACAATGTCATCGAACCCCCCAAACCAACCATTCAATTAGGAGTTGTCAGTGGTGGGAGTGTCCGCGCCTATAATGGATCTACCAGTGTCCCTGCAGCCAGCCAGTTTAAACTCAAATTAATTCCTGATCCAGAATTTCGCGGACAACTAAGAGAAGAGGCCAATTACCGAGTCAAAGCCATCGAAATTCGTCTGAAAGACGGACTACAGCCTGCGCGTCTTGTCAAAACGATGAATGTACTTAGGCAAGACGCCGTCAGTGGTATTACTTTTCGTCTCCCAAATGAAGTTCGTCAAGCTCGCACAGGTGCGCGTGTCATCATCAACCTGAAGGAAATCTCTCGCAAGACCGCCAGAGGAAATTTAGTGGAAGACAAGCGATTTCCTGAAATGGCCACCACACTCACCATCGTGCTCAGGTAGAAGGGGTTGATTATTAGGGACAATTGGCGCATTTTTGCAGAAAAATTGTCGCCCATGGTCAAAGTTTTGTTCGTATGTCTTGGCAACATCTGCCGATCTCCAATGGCAGAAGGCTTGTTCATCCATCAGGTCGCAGAAGCCGGGCTATCCGACCAATTTGAGATTGATTCCGCAGGAACCAGTGGCTGGCACGAGGGAGAGCGAGCTGATTCCCGCATGCGACAAACCGCTGGTAAATACGGAATCGACCTCCCTTCTCGGTCCAGACCTGTAAAGGACAGCGATTTTCGAAATTTTGATTACATCCTGGCGATGGATGAATCCAACTTGAGGGATTTGCAGTCTCGTGCCCGGAATGTTACTCATGCCTCTGCCCACATTCTGAAAATGCGTCAGTTCGATGATGAAGCGCCAAATGCAGATGTGCCAGATCCTTATTATGGAGGCAGAAGGGGATTCGACGAAGTATATGAAATGCTGAATCGCTCGACTCAACAACTGCTGACTCACATCCAACAAGCCTCTGAACTCTAGTTGATGCCATGCATCATTCGTTTGAGGCTAGGGGTGAGCAAGACCAACAGGATGGCAGCAATTCCGGAACTGCCCACAAACAACAGGAAAAAGGTGCTGAGGGAATAGGCGTCAATCACCTGATCCATGAGACTCCCCATTAAGCCTGCCAGGAAGTTCGCAATATAGGTTCCAATAAACCATACGCCGAACATGACTCCCAGCAGCCGTTTGGGAGACAATTTGTTCACCAAAGATAGACCTACTGGTGAGAGGGATAATTCGCCTGTTGTATGGAAAAAATAGGCAAGAACCAACCAGATCATGCTCACAGAAGCGGTTTGGGCGCCTTGAGGAATACTCCATGAGCCAATTACCAATGCCACAAAGCCCAAGCCTAACAAAACAAAGCCGATAGAAAATTTGATCGGGCCAGAAGGATTCCATCGCTTGGCAGCGAGTCGTTTCCACAAAGAAGAAAATGCTGGTGCCAACAGAATGATGAAAAATGCCCCCAAAGAACCAAACCAGGAAGCGGGTACTTCCAGACTGTCTGATTGAAAATTCTGTACATTCATCCAGATGATAATCCCCCAAATCGTCACAAAACTTAAGCCTGCACACAAGCTAGAGCGGAGATATTGTTTGCCCATACTAAGAGAGAGTTTGAAGAGGACGCCAGAGAGAATCAGCATGGGAAGAACGGTAATGGCAATGGCTATGATTCGAAAGATAGAAAGGGAGGATTCGCTGGTCAAACTGCGATCCGTATAATCTCTGGCAAAGATGGCCATACTGCCGCTTGTTTGTTCAAAGGCCAACCAGAAGAAGACTGAAAATAGGGTGATGATGCTGATTACTGTCAATTGATCCCTTTCTATTGGAGGATATTTCCTTAACCGAAGAACAATGTAGGCGATGATACTGCCCAGAAAGGGAAGCAGGAGAAGACTTTTGAGGGGGATAGAAGAAATCGGCAAGAGGAACCACAGGATCAAGGCGAGAACAAGCAATAGGCCAGAGAGAAGTAAAAGAGATCTGTCTTGTTGTGTGAAAGGAACGATAGTGGAAGGGGGGATGGTATGCGCCTCTTTAGGTACCTCAGTAGTTGGCACAAGACCAATCTCTCCAAGAATATTCTGCCCAAACCAAAACAACAGCAGACCAAAGAACATAAATATCCCGGCCAGTCCGAATCCCAGACTCCAAGAGACGGTTTCTCCCAGATAACCACAAATGGTCATGCCAAGGAAAGCTCCTGAATTGATTCCCATATAGAAAATGGTGTAGCCGGAATCTTTCATGGGGCTTCCGTCAGGATAGAGTTGACCAACCATGGCAGAAATATTGGGTTTGAAAAAACCGTTGCCAAGAACCAGTAACAACAATCCCAGGTAGAAAGTCGGATCATTTTCCAGTGCGAGGGAAACATGTCCCAAAGTCATGAGAATCGCCCCAATGCTGACAGATTTTCTCGCACCCAATTTCCAATCTGCGATGTAGCCGCCCAGGATAGGGGTGAGGTACACAAAGCCCGTATAAAATGCCAGAACGATCATGGCATCTGCTCGTTCCCATCCTTTGCCACCCATGATCTCACTGGTCAGATAGAAGACAAGAATGGCGCGCATGCCATAAAAACTGAACCGTTCCCACATTTCTGTGAAGAAGAGCAGGAAGAGACCTGCAGGATGGCCCAGGACGGATTTTGATGAAGAACTCATAGGGGAATCTCAACAATTATGAATGCAAAAACAGGAAGTCGCAAAGGAGATGCTTGAATACCTTTGCGACTTCCCTACTTTGTTATAAATCTGCCAATGGCAGGCGTTCTTGAAATGACAATTTATTTGACGCCGTGCATCAAATTGTTCAGCGGTTTTCTTGCCAAGGCGATTATGACAGCGATGGCTACAAGGACGAATCCCAAATTAGAGAAAACGGTGGTATATCTATCCAATCCTTCTGCGAGGGAGAGTGCGTCTCCTCCTTCTTCACCTCCTGTCAGGGTGGCAATTCCACCCGCGAGATAGTTAGCAATGGCAAAGCTGAGAAACCAGCCGCCCATAGCAGTACCAGCAATCCTCTTGGGAGCAAGCTTGGTTACCATGGAGAGTCCAATAGGAGAGAGGAATAGTTCTCCCGTAGTATGGAGCATGTACAAAAAGACAAGTGTAAACAAGGGAGCCAAAGAATCAGTAGCCATTTGAGCACCAATGATGGTTACCAGGAATCCGAGTCCGAGTTGGAAGATCCCCAACGAAAACTTCATAGGAATGCTTGGATTTTTTCCCATTTTATCCAGCCTAACCCACATCACAGAGAAGATGGATCCAAATACGACGATGAAGAATGGATTGAAAAACTGCGTCATTGAGGCTGGCATTGTCCATCCAAAGATGACTCGGTCAACATTTCGGTCAGCAAATAAGGTCAAAGAGGTGCCTGCTTGCTCGAAACAAGCCCAAAAAACAGCATTAATAATCATGAAGATGACCAGGGCAATCATGCGATCCCGCCAAACTTTTCCTTCTTGCATCCCGGTTGAAATAAGATTATATGCAACGTAAAAGAATAATCCTATCAGCAAGGTCATCAAAAGAGGGAATCCATAGATGACATTATTTTTTATCAGAAAATAACAGATGGGGATTAACAGAATGGACCCAATAGAGATCGCCTGCGCCATGTTGAGTGGGCCAAATGGCTTCAGTCCCGCTTCTCGAATCTCAACACCTGGAGCATCTGAGTAGTCTTTCCTCCCAAACCAAAAGATGGCCAGACCCAGCAACATCCCAATTCCCGCCAAGCCAAATCCATATTTAAAACCGTAAATCTCTCCGACATAGGCTACAACCGTAGTTGCCAATAATGCACCGATATTAATCCCAATATAAAATATCGTGAATCCCGAGTCTCGACGAGGGTCATTTTCTTTATAGAGTTTGCCAACAATTGTGGAGATATTGGCTTTAAAGTATCCATTCCCTATAATAATGGCCCCCATCCCAATCATGAGCCATGTTTCATTTCCCCCCAAAATCATGAACTCCCCAATGGCCATCAAAATGGCACCAAGCATAATGGCATAGCGATAGCCTAAATAGTCATCTGCTAATCTTCCTCCCAGAACCGGAGCTGCATATACAAGGGCTGTATAGGCCCCGTAAATTAAACTGGCTTCTGCGTCCCCTTTCATAAGAGATTTTACCAAATACAGGGTTAGCAAGGTCCGCATGCCATAGTAGCAGAAGCGCTCCCACATTTCCGAAAAGAAGAGGACCATTAACCCACGTGGGTGGCCTCCAAATGAAGTGTTACTCATAAGTCAGGAATTAGGTTAAGCGAATAGTAGTCGTTCAATATTAGTATTCACACAAAAAAAAATGAAAAGATAGAAGTGTCAATAAAGACCCAAATCTATCATTTTACCACTGTAATCCAAATTCAGAGAGACATATCCATAAGAGAGGGGATCGAAATTGAGCAAGTGTGCCCTTAAACCCTGGATGTGTGCGATCCGTTCAATAGAGAAAGTTAGCTGATCGGGAAACTCAAATAGGAATTCCTCCTATTATTTAGCAGTTTTGGCGGGGATTTTCTCGCGACACAAGCAATGCACATATGAATTTTATCTCTCATTTCTATCTGGACAGACATCTGAATGATAGCAGTTTTTTTACGGGCGTATCTACCCCTGATCTGGTTTCAGTTTTTGATCGGACGATCCGATTGAAGGCACGAAAGATGCCCCTGTTGATGGAAAATGAGGCGACACCAGATGAAATCAGCTTTTATCAGGGAGTGTTACGGCATTTTGAGGGAGATCGAATTTTTCATACCTCGACTTTCTTTGAAGAAGAAACAGGCCGGATCAATGAGATTCTTCATGACGCATTTGGCGATCAGGTCGAGAGAGGATTTTTTATTGCTCATATTCTATTTGAATTGTTGCTGGATAAGATCCTGATTCAACATGACTCAAGTCTTCTTACTGAATTTTATCATCACCTAACAGCCCGACCCGTCAAGGAGTATGTGCGGCTAACAGAGTGGGTAACACGGGTGCCGATGCCATCCTATGATGGCTTTTTGAAAAAGTTCATCAGAAAACGCTACCTCTATCGCTATACAGATTGGGAGCATGTGATTTATATTTTGAAGCGAATCGTGATGGGCGTTGGGATTCAAAAGGTCGAATATTTGCATTCTTCCACTTTCCTGAATGAGATGCTGGCCTATGAATCTGAGTTGAGTATGCGCAGTATTCCCTCCATGGCAAATCTCAATGATCAACTGTGCAAAGTCTGATTCGATCTTTTCAAACAGTTATCCTGACAGTTCAGACTTTACTTATATACCATTTGTCCAATTATGTCGTTATGAAAGCGTCAAGAGCTGTTTATTTGTAATTCGTACTTGGAAAGTTTTCTTCTTTCAAGAACATGTTATGGGGAGACTTTCTTTCGTATTTGAACTTACGAAACCGCTTGATAATTTGGGGTTCTCCTTATAATGGGATCAGGTAATGGTTATGTTTATATGAGAGGAAGGTTTGTTTTAGTCAGTCTCACTTGCTTCTTCATCTCCAGTCTTTGGGCGCAAGAGCCCGTTCCTGCGCAATCCTCCAGGCCTTTGGCACCAAAATACAGCAACGAATTTTTGAAAATCGGTATTGGTGCACGTGCTTTTGGAATGGGGAATTCGCAAGTTGCAATTGCCAATGATGTTACTGCCGGATACTGGAATCCGGCTGGCATGGTTGCGAATCCTGATTTGCGCTATCCGGAAGTATCCCTGATGCATGCTTCCTATTTTGCCAATATTGCCAGCTACAATTATGCGGGCTTTACGATGCCTGTAGATTCTGCTGGAAGGCGAAGATTTGGGGCAACAATCATCAGAATGGGGATAGATGATATTCCCAATACCCTCAATCTGATACGGCCTGACGGGAGCATCGACTATACAGAAGTCACCAGCTTTTCGGTAACGAATCTGGCGGCACTTTTTAGTTATGCCTGGCAACCAGAAGGAATTCCTGGCTTGAGTTTGGGAACCAATGTAAAAATCATCTATCGAGGTGCCGGAAGATTCACCAACGCATGGGGATTCGGTCTGGACCTTGGGGCGCGATATGAGCGAGGAGGATTTCAGGCAGGTCTGGTCGTATTGGATGCAACCAATACCTTCAATGCCTGGACCTTCAATACGGAAACCTTTGAAGATGATTTCCTCAAAACAGGTCAGGTGATTCCCCGCTACTCAGTGGAGTTGACCAGACCTTCTGTTCGTGTCGGCCTGGCATATGATCTGAAACTGGCGCGGCGAGCACGATTGCTGGTTTCTGTTGACAATGATGTGTTCTTTGATGGAAACCGAAGTGGAGCTTTGTTGAAAGGCGGAGGGGTGAGTCTGGATCCTCACTTTGGCGTTGAGTTCGCTTACCTCAATAGCCAGTACCGAAGGGTTGCATTTCTTCGCGGGGGAATGTACAATATTCAGAACATCACCGATGATCTGGGACAAGCCACAACCGGAATATTTCCCACCATCGGTGCGGGAATTGTGTTGAAGAATTTCCAAATCGATTATGCCTTGGCCAATATTGGCAATACCGCTGAGAATTTGCATTCACATGTCGTCTCCATCAAATTCCATATTCAATAAATTCTCCATTAAGTAATATATCTGACACTTAGTTCAGATGAAAATGGATACATTTATCACCATTCATTGTAGACCAGATCTGAAGGTTGTAAGGATTATGAAAACAATACTCTCCCTCCAATTTTGCTTGCTTCTAGGGATTTCTGCGTTAATTGGTCAGAGTTTTGATTATGGGAATGATTGGTACCAGACAGCTCCCAACCAAACCTATATCAAGTTAGTCGTCGAGACCGATGGGATTTACCGAGTGAGCAACCAGGATCTGTTGGATTCTGGATTTGATTTGTCCTCTGTAGATACCCGGATGTTACGCCTGTACTATAGGGGCAAGGAAGTCCCACTCTATGTTTCCGGGAATGGATCAAGCCTTAACTATCTCGAATTTCTTGGAAAAAGAAATGACGGAAAGATTGATTCGATGATGTATCGAGATCCGATCACAGGATTGCATGCGGCCGATCGTCAACCAAACAAAGCGATCAGTATCTTTTCAGATGAATCAGCCTACTTTCTGACATGGGGGACCCTTCCTTCCGGGAGTCGGTATTTTTCTGTTTTGGACCCTACCTATTCATTATTTACTCCGGAACCCAGCTTTCAGTATGAGGGAAAACTGGAATACCTGCCCGGAGTCTCCGCGGAATATATCAATGGCGGCGGCGGATCAACAGATGCCTTTTTTACCCTGAATTCAGATTATATTACTGGGGAAGGATATATCGGGCCACGATTTTTTCCTGATAATCCTGTAACCGCCACCATTTCAACACCTGCTCCTGCCAACAATGGAACGCCTGTCAGTATTCAGGCACGTGTGTTTGGGCGATCCAATACAGCGCATTCATTGAGAATTGATTTAAACGGAGATGCAAACAATCCCGTCATTGATTCCAGCATCAATACCAATGCACTCTACATCAAGACTTTTCTTAAGACCTTGAATGGGGGGGCGATCTTGAGTGAAACCACAGATTTGACCTTTCATGCAGTGCGAGTAGGGACGGATAACAATCATGTTTGTTGGTCTTCCATTCAGTATGACCGTCTTCCTGACCTCGCTGGAGATTCTGCAATGATCATCAAAGACTGGAACAAAGGGGCCAAAGCATATTTAAGACTAGAGAATGCAGTGGGGACAGATTCTGTTATTGTATATGATCCGGTCAACAGGATTCGACATAAAGGACTGATTGAAGAAGAAGGAGGCACGAAAGTCGCCAAAGTCATTGTGCTGGGATTTGCCAATGAGCGAGACTTGATTTTGGCAACAGATGCAGCCATCCGAACACCCGTCATTGAAAGCGCAGCACTGAACAAACTACACCAGGCGAGTGCTGGGGCAGACTTTGTGATTGTTACCCACAGAGACCTTAGTGCATCAGCTGAAGCTTATGCTGCTTATCGAGATACAGCCCAAACCAATCCTGTGTCAGCCAGAGTCGTCTACACTGATGAGATTTATGATGAATTTGGATACGGGACGATTACGCCATGGGCAATCAAACGCTTTTGTAAATATGCCCTGGATAACTGGAATCGAAAGCCTAAATATTTCCTCTTTTGGGGAAAGGGAAAATATAGAACCAGAGGAAATGAAAGCTTGAGCATGGTGCCAACCTATGGCTACCCTGCTACCGATTACGAATTTGTAGGCCATTTCAATCCCAACGATATGGAGGTCAATCCACAGGCCTCTGTGGGGCGGGTCAATGTCTATTCGAATGAAGAGGGCTTTGCCTATCTGGCCAAAGTGAATGCGTATGAACACACTCCGTGGCAGCCCTGGATGAAAAGGGGCGTTTTTCTTGGCGGAGGAGGAACCCTGGGAGAACAATCCTCCATCAGGTCTACCTTTGACTTTATGGTCGATATATTTGAAGATATACCATTTGGTGGAAGTACTTATCGATTCCAAAAGGATGATAACTCAACCCAGTTGGATCCTAACGCTGCTTCCTATCATGACGAAATTGATATGGGAGTCAGCATCATTCACTTCTTTGGCCACTCGACCTCCAATATTCAGGACATCAACATTCGACCTGCAGATCAATATGAAAACTTTGATCGCTATCCACTGATGGTCGCCATGGGATGTTATGGGGGAGACTTCACTGTAAATGGGTCCAGCTTTGGAGAATTGTGGATCAAAACTCCGAATAGAGGGGCAATTGGCTATTTGGCGAACTCCAGTGCAGGCTATCTAAATCCTCTCAGGGATTATGGAAGAGTCTTATACAGGTATTTGTATACCCAAGGTCAGAATGAAGCAATCGGCGATATTCTGAGAGAAACATTCAAATCTTATGAAGATTCCCTGCTTGGAATCCAGTACAGAAACCATAGTCGGCAACTGAACCTACAAGGGGACCCCGCTGTTCGGCTGGCGTATCCAAGCAAGCCGGATGTAGAGATTACCAATTCCAGTATCTTTTTTACACCAGAAGAGATTACGGCACAAGATGATTCCTTTCGCATCAATATCATTGTCAACAATCTGGGACTGGCTGTCAAAGACTCCATTTCAATTTCCGTGAACCAACGACTCCCAAATGGGAATGTGCATCAACATCCTGTACAGTTGGTTCCAACTCCCCTCTTTGTAGATACAATCTCTTTTATTTTGAAGAATCCTGTCGGCAATGGCATGACAGGACAAAATATATTTGAGGTATTTGTTGATTCAAAAAATGTACTTGATGAGTATCGCGAGGACAACAACCGAATCAATCATGTCCGGATTGTTCCAGGGAATATACCCGCCGTCCTCTATCCAGTTGAATATGCTGTGATCGGTGACAATCAGGTGAGTCTACAAGCTTCGGCATTCTTTATGACCCGAGATGAAGCGGTCAAGTATATTTATGAAATTGACACCACACATACATTTGACTCTCCTCTGAAGGCGAATTCAGGAGTTGTCGAAGGAACGGCTATTTTTAGTTCCTGGACAGCCCCCTTCACCCTAGAAGATTCGACTGTCTATTATTGGCGGGTTCGACTCGCAGAAGTTTCGCCGGTCTCCTGGGCGCAATCTTCTTTCAAATATATTGCCAATCGCAAAGGGTGGGCACAGGCTGACCTAAAACAATTTGAAAAAGATGCGCTGACTGAAGTATCTCTCAATACCCTGCAACAAGAGTGGGAATTCGGTGCATATGCAGCAGATTATGAATTTTCTACAGGAGAAGGAGACGTATTCATTTACAACCGAAATGGATCATTGGTTTTGAATCTATATCTCAATGGCTTTTTTGTAGATGGACTGGCCTGTGTGATTTTGGATCAATATACCCTGGAACCAGTGGTCAGAGGACGATATGGAGAAGTGATTCCTGCGCGGGCTCCAGGACAATATCATACCATTCGGGATGCGATCCTGAATGCAAGAGAGGGAGACTATGTGATGGTTGCCAGCCATTTGAGTGGACATATCAGTCAATGGCCGGATGATCTATTTGCCGCTTTGGAGGAGATTGGTGTCTCCAGCAATATTCGACTTCTGAATGATGGCGATCCATTTTTGGTGATGGGGCGCAAGGGCTATCCGAATTCAGCAACAGAAATTTATACCAATAACTCTGGCACTAGGCTTGTTTTGCGAACCCGTTTGATCGCCAACAGAGATCGCGGCCAAATCAGCTCAACAGTTGTAGGGCCAGCACTGGATTGGAATCAATTGTTTTGGAGTTGGGATTCAAAGGATGTTGTTGTGCAGGAAAATGCGCAAGTGTCTGTCGTTGGAATTGGCCAAAACGGAATGAGCGATACCGTTCTGATCAGTCAATTGAATGAAGGCTCATTCGATGTAAGCGGCATCGATGCTGCTGCTTATCCCTATCTTCGCCTGGAAGCCGATCTGGTGGATTCTATTACCCGGACGGCACCACAATTGGCAGATTGGCATTTGTTGTTTACACCAGCCCCGGATGCGGTTGTCGATCCACTTGTCAATTTCAGCTTTCAGAAAGATACCGTATATGAAGGAGAGAACATCTTTATCCATCTGGGAGCACGAAATATTTCTGCTACCGATATGGATAGTGTGTTGGTGTACTTTACACTGGAACGAGCTGATCGGTCGAGATTATTGCTCGATAGCTTGAGAATTGCCCCATTGTTGGTTGGGGGAGAATCGATAGAGTTTGAATATGAATTCAATACCCTCAACAAGAACCTTGAGGGAGATGTACAATTGATTGTGGAGATCAATCCCAATAATGAGCAAGCAGAGCAATATGCCTTTAACAATCTATATATCCAGCCCTTTCATGTGCTGATTGATCGTTTGAATCCGATCATGGATGTGACGTTTGATGGCAAACACATCATCGATGGAGATATTGTCTCACCTGAACCAGAAATTGTCATCGAAATCAATGATGAGAATACCTTCGTTCCGGTAACGGATCCTGATGCTTTTGAGCTCTCTTTCAAGAAAGGAACCAATATCGGAGTCCCCTTTGAACCCATCTATGCCAATTCAGGTCAGGGAGTGACCTGGGAGCCAGCAGAATTGCCAGACAATAAAGCCAAGTTGTATTTTTATCCTGCTGAAAATCAGGCCTTCACAGAAACTGGCAAATTGGAAGATGGAGAATACACCCTTCGTGTACAAGGACGAGACCAGCATGGCAATGCTGCAGGAAGAGGAGAGAATTATTATGAAATCCGGTTCAGAGTGGATAACCAAAGCAGCATCACGCATGTGCTCAATTATCCCAACCCCTTTTCTACCTCAACCAAATTTGTGTACACCCTGACAGGAGCAGAACTGCCAGAAGTTTTCCAAATCCATATCTATACCATTTCAGGGAAGATGATCAAGCTCATTGATCTGGTAGAATTGGGAGATGTGCATGTTGGTCGGAACATTACCGAATATGCCTGGGACGGAACAGATGAATATGGCGATTATGTTGCCAATGGCGTCTATCTTTATCGAACCGTGATCAAAATGCCTTCGGAGGATCTGGAATTAAGAGGAGAAGAAACCGAACAATTCTTCAATAAGGGGTGGGGGAAAATGTACCTAATGCGCTAGGTTTTCCTTATCTTTGCCACCGTTTCAATTCGGATTCACTTTTTCCGGGTTGAAACGGTGTCAATTTTTCCGGAAACCTTCATCCACATGAACTATTCAGAGCTTTTTCCTAAAATCATTTCCCATGCCAAGGCATATGGTTTCGTCTTTCAGTCCAGTGAGATCTATGATGGCCTTGGTGCAGTATATGATTATGGACAATTAGGAGTAGAATTGAAGCGAAACATCATGACTGCCTGGTGGAAAGCCATGGTTCAAATGCATGACAATATCGTAGGACTGGATTCTGCCATTCTGATGCACCCGACCATCTGGAAAGCCTCTGGCCATGTCGATGCCTTCAATGATCCCTTGATTGACAACAAGGATTCCAAAAAAAGATACCGGGCGGATGTCTTGCTGGAAGAACATATCGCCAAGATCGCTGCCAAGGGAGAAAAAGATCTGGCCAAAAGAGCCAAAAAGCAGGGCTGGGAAGTTGGTAGCGAAGAATATGAAACATATAAACTGAACAATCGCAATGCTGTCAAGGCCAGAGAAGCACAGGAGACTTATGCAAAAGTCCTCAACAGCGATGATCTGGATCAGATGCGACAACTCATCATCGATTGGGGAATTGCAGATCCGGTGTCCGGCTCCAAAAACTGGTCCGATGTGAAGCAGTTCAATATGATGTTCAAAACGCAATTGGGGGCTACAGAGGGGAGTGCGATGGACGTATATCTTCGTCCTGAGACAGCCCAGGGAATTTTTGTGAACTATCTCAATGTGCAAAAGACTTCACGCATGAAGCTGCCATTTGGGATTGCACAGATTGGAAAAGCCTTTCGAAATGAGATTGTTGCGAGACAATTCATCTTCCGAATGCGGGAATTTGAGCAAATGGAGATGCAGTATTTCATTAAACCCGGCACCCAGATGAAGTGGTTTGAATACTGGCGTGCAGCCCGTCGAAAATGGCATATGGCGATGGGACTGGAACCGGAAAAACTCCATTTCCATACCCATGAAAAACTCGCACACTATGCTGATGCAGCTGATGATATTCAGTTTCATTTTCCTTTTGGAATCAAGGAGCTGGAAGGAATTCACTCTAGAACGGCACATGATTTGGGCGCCCATCAGGAGTTTTCAGGGAAGAAAATGCAGTATTACGATCCCGAGACGGAGACATCTTATACCCCATATGTATTGGAAACTTCTGTAGGGTTGGACAGAACTTTCCTTGCCCATCTCTGCAATGCTTACAAAGAAGAGGAAGCACCATCCGCCAAGGGAGGAACAGAACTGAGAACAGTCCTCAAGCTTCATCCGCTGCTCGCACCTTACAAAGCAGCGGTTTTCCCCATCGTCAGAAAAGATGGACTGCCTGAGATTGCACGAGAGATTGTTGATACCCTGAAATTCGACACCCATGTGATGTATGATGAAAAGGACTCTGTCGGAAGAAGGTATCGAAGACATGACGCCATTGGAACTCCATTTTGTATCACGGTAGACCACAAAACCAAAGAAGATCAGCAAGTGACGGTACGGGATCGTGATACCATGGAGCAAGTAAGAATTCCGATTGCAGAGGTTCCTGCTTATATCTCGCGCAAACTTAGCTGGCGGGATGTTTTGGCATAGGTAAGTATTTGGACACATTTATTTGTGAGGGAAATAGTGGGCATAGGGGAAAAAAGGGAAAAATCTTACCAATCAAGCCATGATATCCCCTATTTCTCTCATACCCAAAATCAACCCTAATATTAGCCATCTACTTAAACATCAGGTTTTATTCTGTATCCATATCTGAAAACTAGTCGGGACAGATTGTGTCATCTGTCGCCAACCCACTATTCCCTACGATTTTCGTATCTTTGTTATATGGCAAACGTCCTGGACATATCAGATTTTCTCCTACAATCTGTACATACTCACATTCCCATTCTGGATGTGCGAGCACCAAAAGAGTATGAAAAAGGACATATTCCTGGAGCTGTGAATGTTCCTTTGTTCGAAAATGAAGAACGGCATATTGTCGGAATTCAATACAAAGAGCAGGGGCGCGATCAGGCTGTGATCAAAGGATTGGAATTGGTGGGGCCAAAACTTGCTACCTTTGTGAAGAAAGCAAAGACCCTTGCCATCTCCGGCAATTTGTTGGTTCATTGTTGGCGTGGGGGCATGCGAAGCCAAAGTATGGCCTGGTTATGGGAGACATCTGGCTTCCATGTAGACGTGTTGGGAGGAGGATATAAGGCCTATCGCGAAAAGGTTCGGTCAGATTTGGCCCAGCCTTTGCAGCTAGTAATTCTGGGAGGGAAAACGGGAAGTGGGAAAACGGCTTTGTTACATGCCTTGAAAGCAGCCGGAGAACAAGTCATTGATCTGGAAAAATTGGCCAATCACAAAGGCTCCGCATTTGGGGGGATCGGTCAACATTCCCAGCCTTCGGTTGAGCAATTTGAGAATGAGCTGCATAAAAGCGTGCAAAAATGTGATCCTGCACGTCGAATTTGGGTAGAGGATGAAAGCAATGCTATTGGCCGGGTATATATCCCTCAACCGTTTTGGCAGCAAATGCTGCGTGCGCCTGTGCTGGTGGTCGAAGTCCCCGAGAAAGAAAGGATTGATAGACTGGTTGAAGAATATGCCAGATATGAAGATGCAGAATTGAAGGCGGCATTGATTCGAATCAAAAAAAGATTGGGAGGGAATGACTTGAACCTGGCCTTAGAGGCGCTTGACCAGCAAAACTATTCACTAACTACAGAGATTGCCCTCAGATACTATGACAAAGCCTATGTGTATGCTCTGAGGAAAAAAAAGACACAGCAATTATTGACCATTTCTATATCTCTCCAAAACCTCAAAAGATCATCTCAACAACTGATAGAATACTGCCAAACCCATATTAGCCTTCATGACAGATTTGGATACGATCAGGCTGACGCAATATAGCCATGGAGCTGGTTGCGGATGCAAAATCTCCCCACAGGTTCTTGAAACCATTCTTCATTCCTCTGCTCTTTCACTTCCGGATGCCAATGTATTGGTAGGCAATGACACGAGTGATGATGCCGCAGTCTATGATTTAGGAGACGGAACTGCCATCATCAGCACGACTGATTTTTTCATGCCAATTGTGGATGATGCCTATGATTTTGGCCGAATAGCTTCTGCCAATGCCATCAGTGATGTGTACGCCATGGGAGGAAGCCCCATGATGGCCATTGCGATTCTTGGATGGCCGGTAGATACCTTGCCAGCTGAGTTGGCGCAAAAGGTGTTGGAAGGAAGCAGGGCGGTTTGTCGGGAGGCTGGCATTGCCTTGACAGGTGGGCATAGCATCGATACACCAGAACCGATGTTTGGTCTGGCAGTGACAGGCCGAATCAATGTGGCCAATATTCGCCGGAATTCTGGCGCACTTCCTGGCTGCAAACTATTTCTGACCAAACCGCTGGGGGTGGGCATTCTGACAACAGCTCAAAAGAAAAATCTCCTCCTGCCTGAACATAAAGACATTGCCAAAGATCAAATGCTTCAGCTCAATAAAGCTGGAGAAATCTTGAGCAAATATGCCTATGTCAAAGCTATGACTGATGTGACAGGCTTTGGCCTACTCGGCCATTTGATTGAGATGTGTGAAGGCAGTCGTACTTCCGCAGAAATAGATTTTCTCGATATTCCTCTCCTCACTGAGATTGATCACTATCTGGAAAAAGAGTGTATTCCTGGTGGCACTTCAAGAAATTGGGACAGCTATCGACATAAGGTGAATGAACTGACTGACAAACAAAAATCGATTTTGTGTGATCCCCAAACCAGTGGAGGATTGTTGGTGGCAGTTGTGCGAGAATACGAAGGAGAGTTTGTCCAACTGACACGGAGTCTTGGGATGAGTCTTCAATCATTCGGAGAGTTAAAAGAAATGCAGGATCCTTTGATTTTGGTCCGCTGATGAATCCTTCTTGATCGCCCTCTTTCATGTCTTCCTTGCTCACAAAACTCAAGCAATTAATTATCAGAGATGTTCTTCCTCTGAGAACCTCTGAAGCCCGACGTGTCTATCATTCGGGCAAGTCCATGGAGTGGACACCTGCCACATTCGATGAGTTGATTCAGCTCAATCAGGCCTGGGCTGAAAGCATATGGCCAGTGTTGGCCCAAGAGCAAAGCTCTATTCTCTACTCTCCCTGGGAATTGTTGCGTATGTTAAAGATCGTCGATACGCTGGCCGCAACGAAACATTTTCCCATCCCCTTTCAACAATGGAATGATCTACATCGCATTCTGTACAATCATCGGGAGTCTCCCTCTCCCGTAGGGCAAAAATTCTGGTATCATCAGGAACTTCAAGCTGATAGTCGTTTGAATCAAGAGCTATCCATGTGGATGGGGATTGATATGGAGAAAATGGATTTCGATGCAGAGAAAGCCATAGGGCGGGCCAATAGATGGCTATACAGATCTACTGATGAGTTGTCTACAGACCCTCTGGAAGGATTGTCTGGATGGTGTGTGATTGCCGGACGTGTGCGTCTGATACCTGAGTTGACGCGTGATTATCGCGTGCGCAGAATCCCGGATGCAAAATTTCACCCCAATCCGGGTCGAATTATTTCTAGCCCCATGACACAAATATTGGGAGCGGCATCCTGGGGAGAAAATGATCTGGGAGAGGCTTGCTGTCTTTCTATGCTGGAGGGAAGTTGGGAATGTGTGATATGGAAGGCCAAAGAAGAGGATTCGAGCTCAACTCATTGGTGGAATTCACTTCCTGCTTTTTCAGAAAAAGGATTGTTGGATCTTCACATTCCTGCCACGATTCCCTCCAAGACCCATAGATTCCGGAGATTGTTGGCTTCTACTAGCTGCGCCGATTGGTTTGACCCAGATCGCAAACAACTAACACATGCCTTTTCTCCATCGGAAGTGTGGCTGGAAGATATGCTGATGGTATCGAGTCTGGAGATCCAGTCTCATCCTCGCCCCAAACGCCATATTGCGCCTCCCGAAAAACAATGGCTAACGAACCGACCCTTTGGCATCCTGATTCGGGAACATCAGAGCAAGTTTCCTCTTATGCTCGGCTGGATTCAATCTCCGGTTTCTTCTAATGAGTAGCTATATGCAGATCAAGGATTGAAACGCGGCCTTGTCCGAGATGTCAGGCGACCGTGGAAACGAATAGATTGAGGGAGAGGAGAAATTCCACATTGAAGATGCATAAGCAGGGCAGGACGTGATTCTCAGGCACAGAATTTTGTGCTTTGAAACACACTGGAAGCTCCTCAATACCCGAAAGCAAGAGCAAAAGCTTGTTTGTTGGAGAGGTTCTTAATCAAAATCGGTTGTCAATTTGAAGCGCAGCACCCTGCTATTACCTGCATCTGCAACATAGACGATTCGATTCAGATAAGCGACGCCTCTGGGCTCTCTAAATTGTGTCAAACCTTCGCCAGTTCCCCCAAAAGATGCTCGAATAACCTTGGTGCCATTGGCACCAGGAGGAGGATTTACGCCTTCAAATCCAAGACCATTGAACTGATAAAGAGAATCTTTTTCTGCATCCAGAACAAAGAAATAATTGGTTCCATCTCCAGTGGTGGTAACAGCGGAAGGCTCGATAAAGCGTCCCGGCTCATATAAAAACCGATCCGCTCTGGAGGTATCTCCCGCAGCCAGGTTGACTACCTCATAACTCGATCCAAATTCTGTATCTACAAATCGAATGAGCTGAACCTTTAAGAGATTCCCTTCACCTCCCGAACAAAACATGAAATCTCCACTACTGGTGACTGACGGACTTTGTGGAGGGACAGCCAAAGAGGTAATCGCCTGCGGATTGACGAAGTAGTTCCGAAACAACCCCAGATTGGTGTTCACGGAAACAGGAATTTGATAGTTGTCCTCTCCAGTGAACAGAATCACAGCGTCATTGGGGCCGCCAAATTGATTGACAAAATTGGAGGGGCCAGTACGCGTAACGTAATAGCGATTGTCGCTCAATGGGGCAATGCCTGTAAATCGAACCACTGAATCAGATCCGGTAGGTGTGCCGGATTTGAAGTAAAAAGGATGGGTAGTCAAACGCTTCAGGGAGGCATTGGACAATCCGTAGTCTCCTGTCTTGTTGAGATCCAGTCGATATATAGCTGGTAGCGTGTAGGGAGTCCCGTTGATAACCGTATCTCTGGTTCCTGCAGCCAACAAATCCAACCTTCTGTCTTGTGCGATGGCACTGAGGTCCTGGACAAAATAGCGCCCCAGCTCATTTCCGGCCTGATCAAAAGAAACAATCTCTTGTGTACCGGAATCTGCCACATATATCAATTCATCCCAACCTGCAATGACATCGATTGGATAGACCAAATTGTCCCATACCGGCTGGATCGGGACATAGGCAACGGTTCGACTGTCATAGATGGGTTCATCCAAAAAGTCTGTATCGGTTTTGGTACCCCAAAAGCCTTCGCAACTTGTACTAAATAGAAGAATGATTGCCCCAAAGAATGATACTTGTGATGTCTGGAGGATCTGGCGAATGGATGAAAAGCTAAAATGACGCATATGGGAAGAAATGTCGAGAATTCAGGAAACTAATGTAAGTGCGTGTGCATGATCTTCTTCTCATGCTGATAACTTTGGATCGTCTTCATAAGCAGAACCAATATGGCACAAATGATTGAGCAAGTCAGCAAACAGATCGTACAAATCATGGAGTCGATCCAGATTGGTAATGATGCCTTTGACCTGGAACTTGAGTTCACTTATCCCTTCTCCCAGTGGATTGTGTAGCCAACTCTGATCTGTCTCACTTTCCAGATATATTTCAGGTTGTAAAGAAATAATCTCTCTGATTCGCTGATGACTAAATAACATCTTCAGTTTTCGTTGGTCATTTCCTTGAATAATGAACTCGTCATCAAATTCTTTATATCCCACTTCAAGATCCTGCATCCCCAGAAGTTTATTGATCCCCGAATCCACGCGCTTTCTGAAAATCCGAAACTGAAAACTGTCGCGATTGACATAAGGAGCCCGAATCCGTGTGATGGTAGGGCGTTTTCCTCGTTTGTAGGTGTCTATGATGATGGTCCAATTGCCATGATACGCTTTGATGGCGTCCTTTTGAAAAAATCCTTTTCCGGGCACAAAATCAGCTTCAAGTTCTTTACATAATTGTTGCCAAAGAATTTTTTTCTCTCTGCGGAAAATTTCCAGAAGTCTACTCATGAGCGATCGGAAGGATTAATCATGAAACTGAGACCCACTCTATGAACCATGCCCAGATAGCGCATGGGATCAAGTGCATAATCAAACATCAGTGGATGTCTTCCTGCACGCATGCGAATACCTACACCGGCCGTCGGATAATTCTGATCTTCTACATTGATTTTGTAGCCCGCCCTTAGAAACAGGAGTTTCCGATATTGATACTCAAGGCCGACCCGGATATTTTCAGCATTGTCGTTGGGGTGGTTGAGTTGGAGTAGGGCTGTCAAAGATTGATGCTCGTCAGCTGATTTCCATGGAACAAAAGAAATTCCCAGTTTGAAGATGGTGGGAGCAGGGTAAGAATCGAGCAACAGATCTTTTTGATTGAATGTTGTATCAATTTCTATACTCCCTTTCAAGGTAGAATTTGGCCCAAAACTTTGAACCATTACAGCAAATCTCAAGTCTTTAAAATCCGTTCTATATAGGAATCCAAGGTCCAGAACGGCTGTTTGGGCAGAAAATTGCGCCAATTGCTCATGAACAAACTTGGCAGTTGCTCCCCAACTGAACTGGTCTGTGAGCTGTTTGGCATAGGATATGCCTCCTGTAAGGTAGGTCGCATAAAAGAATTCGCCTGTTCCTTCTGGTTGAAAGGTCGTTCGCACTTCCATCGGACCAGAATTCAGGCCACTCAGAGAGATGCCAAACTGACCTGCGCGGGTGGGAATGGTACTTGCCAGATAAGCATAATTGATGTCCGCAACCCAGAAGGTATTGGCACCTGTGAGAGAAAAAGTGTTGACCTCGGACATAGTTGCCGGATTGGTATAGGCTGAATAGCCATCACCTGAAAGGCAAATGTTCGCACTGGCCAGGCCGGCGGCTCGGGGACTAACCTCCATCTTGAGGAAAGTAAGTGCTGAAATTCCGGCTCGTTGGGCTCCAAGTTGAGGAAAGAGTTGGCCAAATAGGAGAGAAGGCAACAAACCGATTGCTAGTAGCAGAATAATTCTGTGCATCGACGTTTGATTTGAAGGGTAAAAGTAACCATTTATCTGGTTTGTTAGACAATATTCAAGTATGGGGACGGTTAAGAAATCATAAAGAGAGTGGGGATGTGAATAAAAAGTTCACTGAGATAGAGGAAGATTTGTATATTTACGACAATTTCGCAGTCAATTTTTGGATGTAATTTTTCGATAATTGGCTCATTGAACACAAGGACATGGCGTTTCTAGAAGGATTTGCAACTGGTCTTGCTTTCATTGTTTTCCTGGGTCCGGTATTCTTTACCCTCCTCAGAAGTAGCCTTGAGCACGGCTTTCGCTCTGGGTTCTCAGTAGCCTTAGGCATTTTTTCCAGTGATGTCATCTGTGTTATTCTCCTCTATGGATTAGGCGTTACAGATCTGATTACTGATCCACAAAATCAATTCTACATCAGCTTGGGTGGCTCTGCGATCCTGATTGGATTGGGCATCAAGTATATGATTTCTCCGGTCAAAAAAGTTGCTACAAAAGAGGTTGATACCAAAAGAGGTCACTATTTGAACTTTTTCATCAGAGGCTTTCTGGTCAATTTTGTCAATCCATTTGTCTTTATCGTCTGGATGGGGGTGATCAGTCTGGCTGGCTCTCGCTACGCAGTAGGAGAAGGGTTTTTATGGTTTCTGACAGGAACACTCATCAGCATTCTGTGTACAGATACTGCCAAAGCGGCTTTTGCCAGCTTTATCAAAACCCTGCTGAATCCAGTTTGGCTAGGGTGGACTTATCGGGTGATCGGTGTCATCCTTCTTGGTTTTGGTGTGCGCCTCCTGATGTTTGCTGTTTCAGGTGGATCACCAGAAGCCATGATGAGTCAGGGCCTAGTCCTCGGCGTCGGTGGTTGAACATGACGCGCGATTGATTCCTTATGTATCTTGTATCTGCTTTGCTTATTCCGCTGATGCGGCCTTTCAGTCTTGTCCCACACCTAGTCTTTTACCTCATTGCCTACTTGCCGGCCAACTCTGCATTGGCCCACATAACAAAGGCCTTCCACTCTTTTTCCCAATTCTCCAACGCTTGTTGTTTGGCAGCATCATTCAGAGCACTGTATATCAAGGCATTCTTACACAGCTGTTTGAGGTGTTTCAAATCCAGTTCCCAAGCATAGAAGATGGCCCAATAATCTGGCGTCACACCAGTGTAATCAAAGGGAGCTGGATCATCGGAACTGATACTGATGGGGAGTCCAAGCTTGAGGTACAAACTTGCTGGATGATTGCGGAGATCTCGAATATACCCAAGGATTTGGTTGCTTAATGGGCATATTTCCAGACAGATGCCCTCAGATTTGATGCGATCCCAAAGCACAGGATATCGAAACAAATTAAAGGCATGGCCGATCCGTTTGGAGCCGAGCAAGACTGCATCAATCAAATTATTGTTGGAAACCCAATTGCTTTCTCCATCATGGAGGAATAGAGGCATGTCTCGCCCATATGCCTGATTCAAAGAATCGATGGTGAGAAAAATGTCAAGGAACTCTATCGTCGGACGGCCTGCATCTTCTTCCGCAACCAAATCATATCCTTCAACCAAATCAGGGAATCTTTGTCGCAGTTCATAAGCTTGAATCAGATCATCCTGGATCACAGGAGCTGGTAGAAACCTCAGATTGGTATAAATGAGTTTTAAGGTAAAATTCGGATATTCTCCTTGAAGTGATTCCAGGATTTGTTGTTGGTAAACCATGGTTGAATCTACTGGATAATATCCATCAGGTTTGTCCAGGGAATAGAGAGGCAGCATGCTCATTCTTACCTCGATATGCTGAATGCCATCTTCCAGGAGATCTCGATAAGCCTGTTCATAGTAAGCTTTGTAGATCGCCTGATAGTGAACGAAATTGTATACGCATCCAAAATAATGTTCAAATTCCTTCCAGATGTCTGTAGAATCGGCATCTGTTTGCATATCAAGGGTCAGAAATTCGCGCATTTGTTCCTGAAAATTCGGAATACCCTTGTTCAATGTTTGCGCTTTGACATAGCCAGCAGGCGCTGTCCCTGCCCGAAAAAAGCGCATGGCTCCTTTGGGATGTTGAGGGGTCGTTGGTCCCCAATACACATAACAATTCTCCTGCTTCAAGGCTTCTGCAATCACCCAATCGACATCTCCTAAGGCGATGCTGTGCATATGATGGACCCCTCCTTTTGGCATTCGCCTGAAAATTCGGAACAATTCATCTTGCTCCATATGATCCCGAGAGGCATAAAAATATCGCGCAGGGGGAAAAAAATGATTTGCCTGATAGTCATTCAATTTTTCCCTTTGAATCTGCCTCAAACGCTGGTTCAGGAGTTGTTCTTCCTTGCTCAAGCGCACATCAGCTCCCAACGAACCTGCCTGATCTTGCGAGAGGAGCAATTGGCGTGATTCTGAATATTGGGTTTTGTCTGTTGGGGTGCGATCTGTTTGGGCCTTGAGGTGCGTGATGCACGTGCAGATGGCTATGCATAAGGCCAGAGACACATAGGATTTTTTTTTCATTGAGCTAATTTATCTGCCGGGTATATGGTCTTTGTACTGATCCCAGTTTGTTACCAGTTCATTCACAACGGTACTCCCCACACGCCATGCCGATTCAAGTGCTGGAATATAGGCAGAATAGCCTGATCCACCGAGTTTTTCACCTGCAAGACTGGTGTAAGCATCTATGCCCTGATATTGCATGGTATAATTGCTGGCTGTTCGAAGAACCATCAAGCGTCTGGCATCTACACGACCTGCTTTTTGCAAAAACTCTAATGATTGTCTGGTTCCAGTATCTTCCATCGCTGAGGTAACAAAATTTCCTTTCTCTCGCGTCCAGTAGCTGGTCCAGTTATTTGCCCAGTCATTCAATAATCGCCCATGCCAATAGGTGGAGGCAGCCAACTGATCTCCTTTGAGAACAAATGGAGGCAATTGCGCTTTGGGATATTGTGTGTATTGCGCTCTCAAAGCGGTAATTTCTTCTGTGTCCTCCAATTGGGTATGTTGGGTCAGTTGATAAGCCCACTCCGTCAATTGCGGGTCGAGTTGGTAGACGGCTCCTTCATCATTCTCCGGGACAGGTTGTTCGTAAGGGTGTGTGAGTCGTAAAGGAATATAGCCAGTACTCCATCCTTTGGGAGATTCTCTAGGATCAATTTCATGTGCAATGTCTCCATCTACCAACCACTCTGCCCAGGCTGCTGATCCCACCGAGGCATCCTCTGGATCTACACCTGCAATGCCTGCTACCAGCCAATAAGCTCGACTGAGGTCAAACCGCTGATCCATGCCCAATGCCATGATAGAGGCACTGGCTTTGGCAATCCCTACTCCAGTGACAATTCCCAGGACACCTTTTTCTCTGTTGAACCGGAGATCCCGATAGCCTTGCGGAAATGCCATGCTTTCTTCCAGAGGAAGACGTTCTACCCAATATTGGAATTCTCCTGGCCGGTCACCTACATCTTCCCCTTTTTCAAACATAGAAACAATCACTACTTTGACAGGAATAGGAGAAGGAGTCGATCGCGAGGGAGGGCTTTGGCTACAGCTCAGAAAGAGGAATGAAAATATCAGAAACCAAGGATATATGTGCATAGCCGGGAGGGATTGAAATATACCGCGATGATACGCAATCCTTCGGTGGCGCCCAAGCAAAGGATGCTTCTATATGAACTTTTGTATGTTTGTCCTATGAGAGCAATCACCTACAATCAATATGGAAGTGCAGATGTGCTGGAGACCGTCAAAATGGCCCGGCCAATTGCCAAAGCAGATCAGGTTTTGGTTCGGATACATGCGGCAGCCTTGAATCCGATAGATTATCAAATGCGACGGGGGCGATTTCATCCATTTGTCAGGACGCGCTTTCCGCGTATTCCTGGCTCTGACTTTGCCGGAATCATAGCGGAAATCGGATCGAAGGTGACAAATATGAAGGTAGCAGAAGAGGTATATGGAATGGCCAAAACATCTGTAGGAGGGAGTTATGCAGAGTACATTGCTATTCATCCAGCAGAAATTGCTCGTAAACCCGCCTCCATCTCTTTTGTAGAAGCGGCATCCCTTCCCCTGGCCGCCTTGACTTCCTTGCAAGCCCTAAGAGATCTGGGGAATATTCGGCCTGGCATGCAAGTCCTCATCAATGGGGCGTCAGGTGGAGTAGGGGTTTTTGGGGTACAATTGGCAAAAACATTTGGGGCAAGCGTTACTGCTGTGTGCAGTCATCGCAATGTGGAGTTAGTGAAAGCTCTGGGGGCTGATCGAATCATTGATTATACCCAGCAAAACATCCGGCAACTCGATGATGCCTTTGATATTTTTTACGACGCATACGGAAATCAATCCTACTCGAAGATCAAACATTTATTGACCTCCAATGGAAGATACATTTCGACCATTCCTAGTCTTCGCAATTTCCGGCATCGATTGTTCACCTTCTTTTCTCGAAAAAAAGCAAGAGTCGTCCTCGTATCATCTACCACCCGGGATCTGGACGAATTGCGGATGTTGGTGGAGGCTGGAGAACTACGCCCTGTGATCGATCAGGAATTTCTACTGGAGCAGGCACGAGAAGCCTCCCTTTATTTGGAGACTCGTCGTGCCAAAGGGAAGGTAGTCCTGACAGGCTTGCACCCCTGACAATAGATCAGGGATGGGGACATCTATTTCTTTTTCTCGGAACAATTGTATCTTCAAGGCAGCTTTTCATCTAATTTGCAACTTTCTATGCATACAACTACCCGCCGAACCTTTGTCAAGAACGCATCTCTCGCTGCCCTATCTGTAGGAATTTTGGGATGTGGGGACAGTCAGCAATCATCCGAAAGCGCAACAACAAGCCTCACTCCTGAACCCTCCATTTCTCTCCCCAAAATAGGGCTGCAATTGTGGACTGTTCGTGATCTGATCGAAAAAGATCTTGCCGGAACCCTTGCCCAAGTGGCAGAGATTGGATTTGGGGGAGTAGAAACGGCTTTTTGGCCGGAGGGTGTGTCTCTCGAACAAGGAGCCAAAGCACTTGAGACCGCAGGCCTATCCGTGTTTGCGATTCATGTTGAACTGCCTTTGGGAGAAAACAAGGCCTTGTTTACAGAAATGGCTGATGCTTATCACTGCAAACGACTTGTCTGGCATGGATGGCCGGAAGACGAACGCTACAAAACCCTGGGAGGTACACAGGAACTGGCCAAGATCTATGAGGATGCTGCTGCCTTGGCAAAAGAACATGGCTTGAGTTTTGGCTTACACAATCACTGGTGGGAATTCGAGAAAATGGAGGATGCAGATATGATGCCTTTTGATTGGTTATTGGCTAATCTGAGTGAAGAGATCTTTTTTGAGTTGGATACCTACTGGGCGAAAGTAGCTGGTAGTGATCCCGCACAATTGATGAAAAAATGGGGAAAACGAGCACCACTGCTCCACATCAAGGATGGTCCGGCCAAACATGACGAACCCATGCTTGCTGTAGGCAAAGGCGTGCAGGACTTTCCAGCAATTGCCAAGGCTGGAGAAGGAGCCATCGAGTGGATGATTGTTGAGATGGATGAATGTGCGACTGATATGATGACAGCAGTCAAAGAAAGTCATGCGTATCTTGTTGAGCAAGGATTGGGCGCCTAACAATCAGTAAGGATTACTGTCGAAAATGCTGTTCCATCCATTCTGTTGCGAAGGTAACTAAGTCCTGACTATCAAATACATAAGTTCTTGCTTGTCCAATGGTATGGACGTGCAATTGCCTGTCTTGAATATATGTGTCTATGATGAGTTGGAAGTAATCTTCGCCCTGCCACGCTACGATCCCTTCGCTGGTGTCAAATTCTTCCAACTCTACCCACCTTCTGTGTCCATGTTCGAGAATCGGCATTTGGTAGCGAACAGTGCGTTTGTTTGCTACGGCACATCGGTCTTCGGCATAGTGCAACATGGTCACCGTATCAAATGGACACCCTATATGGAGGATTTTTCCTTTGAGTGTGTGAATGTGGTGTAAGGGAGATTGTAGCCCAAATCCGTATTGTAAGGAATGGTCAGCGGTGATACGAGCAGCATGTTTGCCGATGGCGACAAAAGAAGCTGTCGGATGCTTACTTCGATGGACATCTCCTGGAAGGGTACGAATGTATTCTGCAAGGATTCCAAACTCCCAGATATTAGCGCGTGAACTCGCCGGGTCGAAGGCCGGACATTCTTGCAAATAAGCTTGCTGTCGGTCTTCTTCCCACTTGGGAAGTTCGTACGGATAGTCTTCCCAGCCAACCATCATACAGAGGGTACCCTCTGGTAAGAGAATGTCAAGCAAGGCTTTGAGCAATGTATCTCCGCCCCCCACGATCCACCCAATAGACTTGAGAGATAGGTGAATCATCACCGTATCAGCAGGCGTAATGTTCGCCGCTGTTAGATCTTTGAGAAGCGCAGAATAAGGAACAACTTTGGCCATGGGAAGAGAAATAAATAGGAGGTCGATTGCCTTGTTTCCGAAACAAGTTTGCACGGAATAAGTTAGTAGAAAAAACGAGACAAATATGACCGACGGACACATACATTTTACCAGAAGCGACATTCAGGATCTGGATCGAATCAAGCGACTGAACCTGATCAACTCCATTACGGGAATCAAGCCGGCCAATTTGATTGGAACAATCTCTAAGGATGGACGCTCCAATCTGGCGATCTTTAGTTCTGTGATTCATCTGGGAAGCAATCCTCCGCTGATCGGAATGGTTCTGCGTCCAACAGGAGAAGTTCCGAGACACACCTATGAAAACATCCAACAGTTGGGGACCTACACCATCAACCATATTCACCAGACATTCATAGAGCGTGCGCATTATACCTCAGCCAAGTTTGAGGAAATATCTGAATTCGATGCCTGTGGGTTGACGGAAGAATATCTGGAAGGATTTGAGGCACCATTTGTAAAGGAGAGTGAGCTGAAGCTTGGCTTGAAACATGTACAGTCCATTCCCATTGAACTAAATGGAACCATCCTTGTTATAGGAGAAATCCAGCATCTAATCGTCCCGGAACGCGCGATTGATCAGTCTGGTCAATTGGATCTGTCTTCGGTTGCTGATGTCGGCATTTCAGGCTTGAACCGATACTATGCCTTGAAAAAACTAGCTGAATATCCCTATGTCCGGGTATCTGAATTGCCGGATTGGGAGAAAAGGAAATGATACAGCTTGGCAGCATTGAGTAAGAGAAAAACGTAATGTGTTGATCTCAATCCTCTGTCGAAGATTCGGGCAGTCTAGCTTTTCCTAAGAAGAAATCAAAACTCTTAACCTTAGATGCCGTTTTTTCTTTCACTTCACTTGATACCAGGCTGAAGCAAATTCCTGAGTATATAGGACTTTCTTTTGAATTTTTGATTGTCTGATCTGCCTTAACCATACATTCTGTGTGGGGCTGAGGTAGACATCAGGAGACTTCCGTTGCCCAAGCGCACTGTTGATTTTTGTCTTTTGCAGATCAGTTAAGGGCAAATATTTGTAATCACTGTGCTTGAGGTAATATTGAGGATCTTTGTCGGGTCGATAGCCTTGACTCTTGCGAATGGGGCTACATTGTGCTTGTTGGGCATGGGTCGTCAAGGCATCTGTTGACGTGATTTGTTTGTCATATGTGACTTTGACCACCTCGCGCCCGCCCATGAAGCCAGGTTCTGTTGCCAGGACGCCTTTTGCCTGACCCAAATGTCCCTCTCCACTCCAGAAGCAATACATGCTGAAATAGGTTTCTTCGACCTGTCCGTGTTGTGCAGCAAACAACTCCTCTCCCAAAAGGTGCATATAGGGAGGAATTTCTCTCTTCTGCTCTGCCAAAACCGTTTTCATGGCCTGAAACAAGCCCTGGGCGGAATAATTTCCTGCAACTCCTTTGACAAGGTTTTTTCCCTGCTGATCGACTATGCGCACTACAGGATTGTTCCAGCTAGGTTCGCCATATCTCTTGAGAATCCGGGCATCCTCTCCTCCCTTATTGTTGAAAATCGCCAGGGGAATGAATTCCTGTTCGATCGCCTCGACCATCAGAGGATGGGTCAAGACATCATGTCCATAGTTGCGACAAGTTGCACAGCCAGGAACTTCCTGAAACAGAATCAGGATGGGTTTGTCCTGCTTGCTGGCCTGTTGGGCAGCTTGGTCATAACTACGGTACCACCGAACTTTGCCCAATTCCTGAGACTGGGTAGCAGGAGTTGTTCTGTGCTGTGCTGAAAGCATCATGAAAGGAAGACTAAGGAATACAAAGAGGATCTGTCTCATAAGAAAAAATCATTTGTCCTAAGATCAGATAATTCCGAAATCCTAATTGTCAGATATCCTACAGATGCGTTGTGAGACAGAAAGAAAATGTTCAACTCTACTCAAAACCTGTATCAAGGGTCTATAGCTAGATATGTATCTACCAAAGAGATCAGCCTGCCGTTTTATTCTGCTGTCGCCGAAAAAAGGTAGCTGTCCCCCAATCTGCCCCCCACATCATCAGAAAATAGACTGGCAGAATAAACGGATATAGGACAAAATACATTCCCACATAGCTGAAGTGGTAATTACTGGCGTGTTCCCCTATGATCAGGCGAACAAAATCAAAACTGAATACATACACACACAAAGCCAAAAACGGAATCAGAAAACTGCCCACAATCATGACCCATGAGAAGTATTTGAAAGGGTTGGCCTTTCGGAAAAAGTAGATAGCTGCTAGATGGAACAGCATAAAAAGAAACCCGACCAATAATCCAATATTGTCTAGTGCAATATCAGTCAGAACCCGAGCGGCAGCAGGCATGTCTGGCTCAAAAGAAATTCGTAAAATATCCGCTGGCAATGTGTCAAATGTCCAACTGGCCAAGCTAGAGATATCACCAGTTGTAGGCGGCCCAAGATTACTCTGAATAGCATGGGAACATTTGGACGCATCCAGAATTACTTCCAGACCACCAAATGACTTCCAGTATCTGGCTGGGGAGAGGGCATAACGAAAATCATAGATCTTCATCCATTGGTTGCGATTGACCCATCTATCCGCTTTGTAATGTATGCTGATGGTATGCTTTCCGGAAGTCAAATCAAGCTCAAAGTATTTCAAATCATTTAGGTAGATATGAAATTCAGACGTCTCTGTCGTATGGAGGAAGCTGATCGGAACTTGTTGCCAATCCTCTTCATCAAAAAAAAGCCCAAAATCTGAAAAGGGTGTCCCTTCCAACTGTTTGTACTGTTCTGGTACCGGGAGTAGATTCACAGCCTGCTCATCTATCCAGACTTCAAAATCTTCTTTGTACTCTGAGGCATAAAAAAGAAGTGGAATCTGCGTTCCGGATTTTTGGGTTTCAATGTGATATTCAATGAAAAACGAAGCGCTTGTAAAATCAGAATCGGGAACAATCTTCAAGCGTTCATAGAGAATGTCGACGTCCTTACTGGTAAAAGGAGAACTTGATAATGTGCCTTCCAGGGTAGGGGAGGCCATATTTGCCGAACTACTATACGGCAGAAGGAGAAACAACAGGCAAGTTGTATAGGAAACAAGTGTTTTCATGAAAAAGATAGGTTGTGAAGAATAATGCCATGGAAATGTCTCAAGGCTTGAGTTGTGACGGTTTTGATGCTTCACATTCCATTTTTTTTGCCTGAAAAGTTGAAGAGGAGAGAGGCCAGAGAAGGAGATGCCCCTTTCAGGGCGCGAGGATAAGATTTTTGGTAGAAAGTAGGAGAATGCGAAAGAAAGGTTTGGGGCATTCCTCAAAATCTTCGTACTTATTGGGGTCGTGAATTTTTCTTTTTAGGGTGCCTTTATGTTCCGATCACAAGTGGTGCGGCTTATGCTTACGTTGACTCCAAAGGAGTTGAAACGATTTCATAAATACCTTACCTCACCTTTTTTTAACACCCACAAGGACACCATTCGTTTGTTTGAAGTGTTGGCAGCTGCCTATCCGGACTTCCCACCAGAAAAGATCGAAGCTCAGACAATCTTCTATCAATTGTTTCCTGATACTCCTTATAAAGATGAAGTGTTGCGGACCTTGCGGAAATATCTGCTCAATCATCTGAAAAACTTTATCACGTATTTGGCCTGGCAGGAGGACACCCACTCTCCCAATCTGTTTCTTCTGGAAGCATTGTCAAATCGAGGGCGAGAAGAGGATTTCGTCAAGGAATTCAACAAGAGCAAAAAGAAATTAAAAACGATCAAACAATTAGACTCTTCCTCTTTTTTCCAACAATACTATCTCGACAAGGTTTGGATCACACATGAATTGATGTTTCGTAAGCGGAAGCAGTTACCAGATATGAAATCTCCTTCCGTTTCATTGGATCACTTTTATCTCAATGAAAAACTTCAGCTGTATGCCTCTGCCCTGGGAAGTAGCAATGTATTAGCGACAGAATTGTCACACTTTTTTTTCAAAGAAGAAATTCTGGCGATCGTTCAGGAGAATCTGGATCGCTTTCCCTTGTTGATCCAGGCTAATTATCTGGCGGTTACCTTTCTGGAAAACGAGCAAACTTCAGCTGACAATTTTGGCCGCTTTCGTCAGATTCTCTCTGAACATACTGATGCATTCAGCATACAGGATTTGGGAAATCTGTATATCTATGCCATCAATTTTGCCAATCGACAATACTTGCATGGAAAAAAAGCTTTTCTGAGTCAAATGTTTGAGCTGTACAAAGAGATGTTGGATCTGGATTTGTTGTTTGACGGAAAAAGCTTCCCTGCCATGAATTACAAAAATCTCACCACCCTTGGGTTACGGCTAGGAGAATTGACCTGGACCGAACAATTCCTGGAAAGCTATAAAGACAAGCTGAAGGAAGAATCCAGACAGGACTCATATCATTACAATCTAGCCCATCTCCGCCTGTATCAGCAACAATATTCTGAGGCATTGAAACTATTACAGACAGTTTCCTTTTTGGATGCCTTTTATCAAATGGATGCGAAATTGCTGCAGCTCAAGATTTATTATGAAATGGGAGAAGTAGAAATGTTTTTTACCCTCAACAAAACCTTTCAGACCCATATCTCAAGACAAAAGAATATCCCCCAAGCGCGCAGACAAGCCTATCTGAACTTTGCTCGACTCACCAAATCTTTATTTCGGATCAGGATTGACGAGAAATCAAATCTGAAGGAAGTGGTGGCTAAAGTAGAAACCATGGTCCCTTTGATTGAAAAAGAATGGCTGAAGATTGAGATGGAGAAGTTGCAGGAAAATCATTAAAGAGGCCCCAAGAAACGGGAATTTTCATTGGGGCCGATTGCGACAGGTTATATGGAATCCTCATGTTGAAAAGGAATCATTTTAGCTGTAAGGAAGGGAATCACGAAGTTATATGAATTCCCAAAGAAAGAGCAACAGCCAGAAGGATGGTGTGTTTGATAAAAACAGGCAGGCAACAGTAGTGTTTATTTGCTACTGCCACCTACACATCCACAGTAGTCTGGTATAAAAGGAATTATTACTTCGAATAATTCCAGAAATAGTTAGGGAACACATCTTGCTTCTCTTTCGTTTGTATTCAATGTTTATACATCAAACTTACAAGCCGAAGAGAAGAAAATGAACATCAAAAAAATGCAATTGTGAGAAAAAATAATCTCCATACCTTTTGATATCCTATTCCCGAATGATCAACGGAAATGTCTGCGGGAATCCATTCCCAATCAGTTTCAACCAATAAACCCCCTGTGCCAGTCTCGGCAAGTTCAGATGAACTGTCCGCTCATGAGATGTTGAGAGAGGAGATTCCCACAACCGTTGGCCCGTTAGATTCACAATTTGAACCGACATCGGTGAAGATTCCAGAGATGCCTGTGGAGGAGCGTATAGGGTGATTTTGTCCTTCGCTGGAATAGGGCCAATTCTCCATTCTTCTTTAAGTAATTGTGTCTCTTGAGGCGTTTGCGGACGGATCTCAATCGTCTGTAAACTTTGCGTTGAGAGGTTGTTGAGTGAGATGGTGCTTCCATCAGATCGTATGAGGAGTGCTTGTGAAATCTTGATGGAAAAGGAGGCTAACTGCTTTATGGTCGAGTCTATGCCGATATTATCAATCATAACCGTGATCCCACCAATGGCCAGAATTCCATTTCCGTTTGTGCCACTTTGATTGAGGCGTGTGATGCCAAAGTGGAGTTTTCGGTTTGCGAAGTCATTGATAACAAGAGTGTCTATTCCTGTCCCATCATCCAGGAAGGAACTTTGGGGAAGAATATGGATCGGCTGAGACAATGGCATATCATAAGAAAGGGTAAGTGCCACTCCATAGACGTCCTGCAACAAACTGCTATCGACGCTTTCGAGCCGAATATCGAAAAAAGCGGTATCCCCAACGGACATGCTGCTTTGATCGAATTCCATGCCAAGGTGAATCAGACTGTTTGCAGAATTCGCCCCTGAAAAGCTCCCCTGAAAGTTTTGGCGAACTACATTTCCATCCTGTTCCGCATCAATCTGTCCGTTGCCATCAGCATCTACATGGCAATAATCAACATCTGCTGCGATGGAATGGGATGACGGAAATGCCTGATTCCATGAATTCGTATTTTGTGCTGAGAAAGTTGTGCTTGCATTGGTCCTTGTTGGGCCTGAACTTCCATGGATTAGCCCAATTGTTAGATAATCTTTGAGGTTGACAACCCCATTGGCATCAGCATCACCCGGCCAGACGCAGTCAGGTTGCAAGCTCACATCTATTCTGGTAGATTTTTGATGGCCACAATTGTTGAATACAGTGAAATAATACTTCCCGCTTTCTGTGAATGTCATTTTTTTCCCTGTACCGATAACATCCCCTTTTTTTGTCCACTCATAGGTGTAGCCAGGGGCTTGCAACAGAGCTGGCATCGTCAGGCTCGGGCCACAGTGAACCGTATCTAACTTGTGAGGTAAATACAACCACTTGACTTTGACTGTTTGGGAAAATGAATCTACACAGCTTCCATTTGACGCAACAAGCATGAATTCATGTGTGCCAAATAGTCTTTTGACAGAATAGGATGGGGTTTCGGAAGTCGAGAATAAGTTTCCATTAAAAAACCATTCATAACTGCTTGCGTCAGAAGACAGATTGGTCGGTATCACCAACTCATCGTAGCAAACGATAGGACTCGGTAAGGAGAACTCCGCCACTACCTCACAGGATGAATTTGTTGTATCCTGCTGATCTGTAAATAATTGGGATAGATCTAGTTTGCCACTGGTTATGCTTTTGCCATACAAGGAGGGAAGGGTGAGGGTATTCTCCATGATCTTTTCTGTGGCCTCCTCTGCAGACTCGAATCCGAGATGACTATAGAGAAGAACCATCGCACCAGTGACCATCGGAGCTGCCATGGAGGAACCACTCATGTACCCGTAAGATCCACCTGGGAGGGTACTCAGGATAGATTTTCCTGGCGCAAAAAGATCTACGCTGTTTTCTCCAATATTCGAAAAAATGGCCAAATTATCCAGATTGGTAAGTGCACCTACAGAGATGATATTATCGTTGGAATAGCTTGCTGGAAACAATGGGGCGATGTCATTGTCATTCCCAAAATTGTTGCCGGCAGCTGTAACAAGAACATGCTCAGCTTCCTCTGCATAGTCGATGATCTGCTCAAGAGCTTGACTATAAGCACTGCCTCCCCAACTGTGATTGGAGATCTGGGCGCCCATGTTGATCGCATAATCCAGTGCTGCAATGGCATCCGAGGTATAGCCTTTTCCATCCTGATTCAGGAATTTGAGTCCCATGAGCTGCACATCCCAGGATACCCCGGCAATTCCAATTCCGTTGTTGCCTTGAGCACCAATAATTCCACTGACATGGGTTCCATGACCGCTGGCATGATCATCAGAGGGATCATTGTCGTTGTTGACAAAATCCCATCCAATAAAATCATCTACATATCCATTTCCATCCTCATCTATCTGATTGACATCTCCGGGATCGAAGATCCATTGTTGGCCATTCCAATGAAGAACACTTCCATCTCCATCAGCATCCTCAGCGAGGTTTTGCCAGATATTATCTATTAGATCAGGATGTGTCCAGTCGATGCCAGAGTCCAACACCCCCACAATCACCGAATCATTTCCGGTTTCTGTAGCCCAGGCAGTTTCTGCACGGATATCTGCCCCCCAAATTCCGCCAAACTGACCAATGTTTTTTAATGCCCATTGTCTGCCAAACTCAGGATCATTAGGCGTCTGAAAGGCCGCTACAGCATAATCAGGCTCCATGAACTGAATCTCTGGGCCAAGGATTTTTCTGACTTCAGAAGCCGTGATTTTTGAAGGGAAATGCCATACCTCCAGCTTCGAGCTATGTTGGATTTTTAAGCTCTTGCGGATGAATTGTTGATCCTCAACAGGCTTTTTGGTTGAGATGATCCATCTTGAGGTTTGAGCATGAAGAATAAAAGGGATTGTTAAGCAAGAAAGGAGCACAAAGACCTGCCGCACCATAGATTGATTCAAAAACTAGAATAGCTTAGGTAATGAAAAATATCTTATAAAAGTATATGGGAAGATCGGTCTTTTTTTTGAAAAGAACAACTTTCTTGACCCGTGACGAAAAAGCCCCCGAAAGGGGGACTCTCATCGAATCCATATGTCTATCAAGTGATTCTAGATCTCTGTTTACCAGTTAGGCGCATACTCCAGTTGGGTGTGTTTGAAGGATGCCTTTGGGGGCTTGTAGGATACTTTGAGGGACGAAAGCGCATCAAAGTCTTTCTGCATATTGGCAAAAATATCCTTGTGATGAGTATAGTTCATGTCGAGCCCCATGGCTTGAGCTACCTTGCTGATCAGCATCCAGCTTGGGAGCACATCGAATATGTTTTCGAGATTTCTCCAATGGTCAACTGCGACAGCTCCTTTGTCCAATCGGCTTTTGGGGAGACGCATCCAGAGATCAGGAGTCATCTGCTTTACTTGTTTGGCCAGAGTGGTTACTTGTGCGATTCCTTTATGATTCACGAAGGTTCCTTCGGCTTCAATGGAGATAGCAGCTGGTAGCAGTACATCGACGAATTCGAAGCATTCTTGTCTGTGCAAGCCATGTGCGATGACGGTAGCCCTGGAAAGATCTTCAGCTGTGAGTTGGGCAAAGACATGATCATCCTCTAGTGAATACAGGAAGGGAGCATCTCCTTCTTTCAGTTTGGTTTTCAACTCCTCCATGCTGATAGAGGTGAATCCCAACATCTCACAAGCTGCAGCATTTGGCGCACAATCATCCTGCATGAGCCAATCATCTCCTCTTCCTTCTTCAATCTGAGGAACATAAAAGAGTTCTGACACACCAATCGCACTGCCCAATTCTTTCAAGGCATAATTACTTTCGAAAGACGCATGAGGAGAGCCCAGGAAGATGATGTTGGCTCCCTGTCCCTTGGTGAAGCTAGCAGCCTTCTGGATTCCGTCTTCGAAATTTACCGGGATATCTCCTTTAATTTTGGTGCCGGAGACACGATTTTCATTATAATAATCTACATTCAATCGATGTGCATCTGGCATCCAATATCCATTGATGTCCTGATTTTCTCTTGGCGTAATTCGCAGAACTTTGTTGTCTCTGATCCAGACATCGATATTGGTTCCTGTACTGTCATTCAAGTCGATGGAAGGCGCATGTGCCATCTCCCAAACTCTGGCTTTGAATCTGTGTGCTTTGCTGGTCAGGGCACCAACGGGACAGATATCGATGGTATTCATGGAATATGGATCGTCAAAGGTCTCACCAGGAGGTGTTCCCGGATAGTTCCTGTCTCCACGCCCAATGATGGTCAACTGATTAGACTCAGAGATCTCCTCTGTGAATCGGGTACATCGGGTACAGTTGATACAACGTTCCTCATCCAAAATGACTCTCGGGCCAAGATCAACTCTTTTGCGCTTGTGTCGTTTTTGGTTCTCAAATCGCGAACCCTCTGGTCCGTATTTGTAGGTCCAGATTTGTAAGGGACATTCGCCCGCTTGATCACAAATTGGACAGTCCAGCGGGTGATTAATCAACATATATTCCAGCACACCCTGCTGATCTCGTTTGATGGTCTCCGAACTTCTGTGAGTTTTTACGAACATCTTGTCGCCAAGCGGGGTGTTACAGGCAGTGTTGGGCTTGCGACCCCACTGAATGATTGGATTCCCTTCTTCGTCAAATTGATATTCTCCACTGGCGCGATCCCTGGCATGATACCCCACTTCAACCAGACACATCCGGCAGTTAGTAGGAATGCTCATGGCGGGGTGATAGCAGAAGTAAGGAATCTCTATTCCATTATCGAGAGCAAATTGTAGCAACATGTGCTTGCCTTCGAATTCTATGGCCTTTCCGTCTATGGTAACCGTTGGCATATGTGCGCGAAGCTTTTTTTGATCAAATTAAGGTCGGCGTGAAATTAGAAAAAAATCTCAGAATTTCTAGTTCCGAATAGAGAGTTCGGGGCATAGAAGGAAGAATCTCTCTGAGAACTCTGTACTCTGAACTCGGAACTTTCTTTTATCTTTACTTTATGGTTGTGCATATCGTAGCATTCGATATCCCATATCCTCCTACCTATGGCGGGGTGATAGATGTTTTTTTTAAACTTGTTGCCCTCAAGGAAGCAGGTGTGGGGATCATCTTGCATGCCTTTGAATACCACCGTGAACCTGCCAAAGAATTGGAGGATTTATGTGTGGAGGTAAATTATTATCCGCGAAAGCCTATTTTCAAATCTCTCCCGGTTCGGTATCCCCATATTGTCAAATCTCGTGCTTCTCAACGCTTGTTGGCACGCTTGGTCGAAGACACACATCCTATTTTGTTTGAAGGCTTGCATACTACCTATTTTCTCAGCCATGAAAGCCTAAAAGACCGGACGAAACTGGTGCGAATGCACAATATTGAATGGGAATATTATTTTCAACTGTCTCAACGTGAGTCCCGTTATTGGTACAAACAATACTACCAAGCTGAATCGAGACAACTACAATTTTGGGAAGATACGCTACCTTTTGCAGATCAGATCTTGACGATTTCTCCCAAAGACACCGCCTATTATCAGGCAAAATTTAAGAATATTCATCATTTGCCTCCTTTTCATGCGCACAACAAATTGAGTTGCAAGACCGGAACTGGGGAGTATTGCCTATACCATGGAAACCTCGGTGTTGTAGAAAATCATGAAGCCGCCATGTTTCTGGTGATGGAGGTTTTTGCTGCCCTGGAATATCCTCTGATTTTGGCTGGATCAGATCCCTTGCCTGAGTTGATTGAGGTTGTGAATACCTTTGACCATATTGTTCTGCGGCCAAATCCGGGACAGGCAGAAATGATGGATCTTCTTCATCATGCCCACATTCATGTTTTGCCAACCTTTCAATCAACAGGCATTAAGCTCAAATTGATCAATAGTCTGTATACAGGTCGCTGGGTACTGGTCAATCCCCATATGATCAATCAAACGGGTTTGGAGTTTAGCACCATTGTTGCGCACAGTCCCGAGGAATGGCAGGAAAATATTGACAAACTGGCCAAACAAGCTTTTACAGATATTGAGATTGCACAAAGAACAGCAAACCTCAGTGAGACGTATTCCAATTCAGACAATGCAAGAGAATTGATGGCGCTCATTGAGAATCTGGAATATAATGGTCCGAGAGGCCATTTGATGGATGGGGAAGATGCTGTTCAATAAGTATCCCCTCATTCACCCAAACAATCCTGTCTGCCTCAAAACCTCAATAACATCTTCCTCAATGAATGATTTGACACGATTATTGGCCGAACGAGAGATTTACAGGCAATGGATGCTATTCATGCAGGGAATGGATGCCGTATTTGAAGCCAACAAGCTGGGCGTGACTCCTGCTGAATGTTTTCGGCAATGCCTGACAGATGATTTTGTGGCCTATGGCAAGCGGGCCACTCCTAAAGGAATCGAAGCATACACACAGATGGTGATGCAGGGAGCCGCGACTCATTTTGCGCACTGGAAGCATGTTTCCTCCAACGAACTGGTGCAAATCGAGCAGGAAGACAAGGCGATTTTGGTGGCCTATGTGGCAGCTCATCATCTTCATAAGTCAGCTGCGGTAGATGAAACAAATCGATATGAGTTTTACACAAGTACAGCCAAGGCAAGTTTTTTGAAGAGTGAGGGAATCTGGAAAATGAATCGTCTGGATCGCTCCAAGGATGATTGGGCCATCGCCTATGGGCACTAATGGTCAAGTCAAAACCTGCCTGCTTTTGTTGATAGCACAAGACGTAATGATGTGTCGCGTTCAGCTCTACTCTCCTTTCCGTCTCAAAAGAGGAATCTTTCTCCCTTGTTCACAAGACTCAATCAAAACAGCCAATCTCCTTAGGCGTGTCTCTTCTCGCTTGGCAGAGATAACCCAGTGGACACTGGTCTTTGTGTATCCGGGGGGCATGTTGGAGAAATACTCCCATGCCTTGAGATTGGCCTGAATCTTCTTGCTATATTCGGGTGGCAGCTTGGCGGTTTTTCGCTCATGGGAATAAATCCTGGATTTTTCCTCAATTCGTTTATCAAACAATGCCAATCCGGCTGGCGTCATGAGTCCCTGCTGAGTTAACAGGGCCATCTTCTTAATATTGACAGCACTCCAGATGCTTTTGGGATTGCGGGGCGTAAATCGAATTTTGTAGCTAACCGCATCCACGGACTTGCGAATGCCATCGATCCATCCAAAACAGAGTGCCTGATCAACGGATTCTGGCCATGTCATGCTGGGGATCCCACTGGCTTTTTTGTAGTAGCCGACCCATAATTCTTTCTCTGACGTATGGTGTCCTACCAGCCAGTCTCGAAATTCTGCTCCAGTTTCAAAAAAAGTGGGTTCCATAACAAGCCAAATTATAAGACATTCCCTGCCGCATCAAATTTCATGTAGGGGTTGTAAGCGATTTCCCACAGATTGCCATCCGGGTCCGCAATGTATCCGCTATATCCTCCCCAAAATACCTTTTGCGGAGGCTTCACAATTCTTACTCCCTTTTGGCTCAAATCAGCAAATATCGCATCCACCTCTTCGATCGATCGCGCATTGTGTGCAAGAGAAAAGCCCGTGAAGCCAGATCCCTCTGGAGAGACCTCTGCATCTTCTGCCAATTTGTCTCTGGGATAGAGAGAGAGGAGTATTCCGTTCAGCTGAATGAAGACAATGTCATCATTGCTGGCTGAAGTTGCCTGCCATCCAAGTGTCTGAGTATAGAATGCTTTTGATTTTGGGAGGTCTTGTACACCAAGACCAACAATAGAGAGCCGCTGTTCCATAGAAGGAGGAATGATGAAGTGGATAGAAAATAGGTGCTTGGCTCTTCTGTGTAAAGATACACACAATCTAGGATTTTCGTATATTTGTCAAAGAACAAAATGACCATCTCATGCAAGTCAATAAAAATCCTCAAGCGGACGATATATTCTACCCTGACTCTGATGGCAAACCCATGGCTGATAACACAATACAATTCAGGTGGATTTCAAAATTGAAAGGTGCTACTGAATTCCTGTTTCGAAGTGACAATCAGGTTTTTGTTGCCGGAGATCTATTATGGTATCCGGTAAAGGGAGATCCTAAAACAAGAGTTGCACCGGATGTTATGGTTGTTTTTGGCCGTCCTAAAGGGGATCGAGGCTCTTATAAACAGTGGGAAGAAGAAGGAATAGCTCCGCAGGTGGTTGTTGAAGTGTTGTCTCCTTCGAATACTGTAGGAGAAATGAACGATAAGCAAAAATTCTATTACGATCATGGCGTAGAGGAATTTTATATTCTCGATCCTATCACTGAAAGTCTTTGGATCTGGCAGAAGGATGAAGCTATCGCCATGTTATATCCTCAAAAGAAGGAGGCTTGGGTGAGTAAACGGCTGGGAATCAAGTTTGCTGTCCTGGAAGGCAAATTGCAGGCATTTTACCCTGATGACTCTCCTATCCTCACCTATGATGAGACAAAGCAACAAGCCTTGGAGCAACAGCGTCTAGCTGAGGAACATAAACAGCAAGCTGAAGCTGAAAGAAAGGCAAAAGAAGACGCTTTAGCAGAAATTGAGCGTCTGAAGGCGGAGCTACACAAACGCTCACAATAACTTCATGCTCTACCATCCAACAATAGAAACCCTTCCGCTGAATCAACTTCGCCAACTCCAAAGCGAACGATTGGTTCAATTGGTTGATCGATTGTATCAGAATGTTCCCTTCTATCAACAACTGTTGGACCAAGAGGGGATACAGCCTGGAGATATTCGAGGAATTGAAGATTTGCATCTACTCCCGTTTACTCGGAAAGCTGATCTCAGAGATACCTATCCCTATGGGCTGTTTGCTACTCCCATGGAGGACATTCGCCGCATTCATGCTTCTAGTGGGACTACTGGCAAACCGACAGTAGTGGGTTACACAAAAGCTGATCTGGAGTTATTTGATGATGTCGTAGCAAGATCTCTGGTCGCTGCTGGTGCAAGACCCGGGATGAAACTCCACAATGCTTATGGCTATGGATTATTTACCGGCGGTCTTGGGATGCATGGAGGAGCGACAAAACTAGGGATGGCAGTGATCCCCGTCTCTGGTGGCATGACAGATCGCCAATTGATGATTTTGCAGGATTTTGAGCCGGACGTCATCTGTTGTACCCCTTCTTATGCCCAGACGCTCGCCGAGGAATGTGTCAAACGTGCCATTGATCCTGCCCAACTCAAGGTCCGTTATGCCATCTTGGGAGCAGAACCCTGGACAGAAACCATCCGAGAACAAGTCGAAGAGGGACTTCAGGTAGCTGCCACAAACATCTATGGATTGAGTGAGATCATCGGTCCCGGAGTATCACAAGAAGACATAGACGAAAGAGGAACTGGAAGTTATGTATGGGAGGATCATTTCTTTCCTGAAGTTGTAGATCGGGATACGGGAAAGCCTCTTCCATATGGACAGGAGGGAGTCCTTGTATTCACCACATTGACCAAAGAAGCCTTTCCACTGTTGCGCTATTGGACCAATGATATTTGTAGTCTCCATTATGATGTAGGCGCCAAAAGGACACATGTCAAGATGAGTCGGATCAAGGGTCGGGCAGATGATATGCTTATCATCCGGGGCGTCAATTTGTTTCACACGCAGGTGGAAGAAGTCATCCACGAGTTCGAAGAACTCTTGCCCAACTATCAACTGATTGTCAGTCGGGAAGGGAAGATGGACGAAGTCGAGGTGAAAGTAGAAATGCGACCTCATCAGGAATTGGATATTCCGGTTTTGCAGAAGCGTCTTGTTCAGAAAATCAAGAACTCAATTGGATTGTCGATGAAGGTCCAATTGGAATCTTATGGCTCGATTCCTAGAAGCCAGGGAGGAAAACTAAACCGAATAGTGGATAATAGAAAATGGTAAGCAGCATCCCGGTGAGATGCTCCGTTCTTGAAGGACAAACACCTGAAATCACCATTCATCATGCACACCAGATTTTTGCACTCTCTTACGTTTTTCCTTCCAATCATTGCAGGAGTTTTTGGTGCACTCTGTCTTCTTCCCAGTTCGCTGGTATCACAGAACTGTCATTTCCTGAACAGTCAGGCAGAAGTAGATGCTTTGGAATGTACGGAATTGAATGGGGCGCTGCACATCATTCCAATGTGGGGTCATGAAGAGACTGATATTACAGATTTGAGTCCATTAAGTTCGCTAACTTCTGTTTCGGGAGAACTTATCATTCGCCAAAATCCTCATCTCAAATCCCTGAAAGGCCTGGAAAATCTGACATCCATCGGGAAATGGCTCATTATTGAAAACAATGACTCGCTTGAACATCTCGATGCGCTCTCGGGCGTTAAAGAGGTGGGAGGGGGATTGTTCCTTGAGGGGAATTCCCGGATACAACAAATTGAAGGTCTTGCCAATGTGGTCTCCAAGAGGGGAGGCCCTTGCTCGCTGAGGATCATCGGGAATGATAAATTGGAGACCCTTGACGGATTAGAGTGGATCGAATTTGTCGTGGGGGACCTAGTCATCAAAAAAAATCGAACCCTTCGGCATATCAATGGTCTTTCGGGAGTAAAGAGTGTTGAAAATAGTGTCTTGATTGAACAAAATGTTTCCTTGAAGCAAGTAAATGGGATGCTTTCCCTACTCGAGGTGGGAGAATCTGTAACACTCAAGGGCTTGTCCGCTTTGGAGCATGTTGATGGATTTCGACATTTACAGCATATTCCATGGAATCTGGAGATTAGTGGTGCAGCATCTTTGACAGATGTAGATGGATTTATGGGATTGAATTCTGTTGGGGGCAATATTTATATGCAAAAATGTCATTCTCTGCTCCATTTAGATGGATTCTCCAATTTGTACAGACTGGCTATTGGCCTGGTCATTTATGATCTTCCACTGGTCGAACATCTGGATGCTTTCAAGCATCTTCAACCGACCTTAAGAGACATCCATATTTTTCAAAATGAACATCTGAAGGACATCACAGGGCTGTGTCATGCAGCAGATCCCAATTGGCCATTTTTTGTATTTGTGAAGGAGAATCCCGCCTTATCTGCCTGCCAGCCATTGAAAATCTGGGAACAGGCGGAAACATCCCGTTTCGACATCGCAGATAATGGACCTGACTGTTCCTTCGCATGGGAGGTGAAGAATCAGCCTGACTGTTCCGCCAAAGAACCGCATCCAGAATTCGAAAAAGAAGGATCAGATAATTTTTCCAATGAATTAGGTCTGATTTTTCCCAACCCCATGCATTCGAAAGCCTGGATTCCCTTTACACTTGCCAAGTCTGGAAGAATCTACATTCGGGTATTCGACGAAGTGGGAAGAGATATCGGAGTCCTGCTGGATACACACTATCGTGCTGGAAAACATCGAACACAGGTAGATGTCAGCTGGTTAGACGCTGGCCTGTATTATGTGCAAATGGAGACAGAATCCTTTCGACAAGCCAAAATGATTTTGGTGCAATAAGCAGATCATCTATTGCTTGTCCAATTCGTATTGCAGGCAAGAAGACTGTAATAAAAAAGGAATCAGACTGTACAAACAATGCACTCATTGGAGGGAGAGGAATCAAATCCAGTATCGGGAAGATGTGTTTGGAGGGATAATAATTGACGGAGAGTTCGTGAAAGCGGATGTCGTGAGAATATTCCCTACCTTTGCGCCATGATTTCATTTAGAGAATTAGAGTTGAAGGAGGAGATTCTTACTGCGGTGGATGATTTAGGTTTTTTTCACCCAACCCCTATTCAGGAAAAGGCGATTCCTCATGTGCTAGATACAAAGGAAGATTTGATCGCGAGTGCACAAACAGGGACAGGAAAAACAGCAGCTTTTGGCTTACCCGTTCTGAATCAGATTGATACCGAATCCAGACATGTCCAAAGTCTGATTCTTTGTCCGACCAGAGAACTGTGTCTTCAGATAAGCAAAGACCTGAAAACCTATGCCAAGTATCTGGAAAAGGTCCATATCGTCGCTGTATATGGCGGCACGAGTATAGATACACAAATCAAGGAACTGAACCGAGGTGCCCAAATTGTTGTCGGAACCCCGGGCCGAACCTTAGACTTGATCAAGCGAAAAAAACTCAAGGTCGGACACATACGATGGATGGTGTTGGATGAAGCTGACGAAATGTTGTCCATGGGGTTTAAGGAAGACTTGAATGCAATTCTGGGAGCAACGCCTGAAGAGAAGCAGACCTTGGTATTCTCTGCGACCATGCCACCCGACATGGTCAGGATGGCCAAAACCTATATGAATGAGCCGCAAGAAATTACGGCAAGCCGGCAGAATCTGAGCAGCGACAATGTGAGCCATGCCTTTTATATGGTGCAAGCCAAAGATCGCTATCAGGCGCTCAAACGCATCATTGATGTCCATCCCAATGTCTATGGAATCATTTTTTGTCGGACCAGAAGAGATACGCAGGAGGTAGCAGACAGATTGGCTCAGGATGGATACAACACAGATGCTTTGCATGGAGATTTGTCGCAAGCACAGCGAGATCATGTGATGAACCGCTTTCGCAAAAAACAAATCCAACTACTGATAGCTACTGATGTTGCGGCGCGTGGGCTGGATGTGAATGACCTCAGTCATGTGATCAATTATCACCTCCCTGACGATCTTGATACCTATGTTCACAGAAGTGGGAGAACTGGTAGAGCAGACAAAAAAGGGGTGTCAATTGCGATCATCCACCTGAGAGAGAAGCGAAAAATCTATTTTCTGGAGAAGCGTACAGGCAAGAAGTTTGAGCATCGCCAAATTCCCCAGGGAAGGGACATTTGCGAAAAACAGTTGTTTAACCTGATCGATAAGGTCGAACGTGTAGAAGTTGAAGAATCTGAAATAGAAGCGTTTTTGCCTTCAGTGTTTAGCAAACTGGAATGGTTGAGCCGGGAAGAATTGATCAAACGGTTTGTGTCAGTCGAATTCAATCGATTTCTGGCTTACTACAAGGATTCAGAAGATATCAATGTAAGGCGAAATGATCGCTCCTCCAGACAAGACAGGGGGAGAGAGCGGGGGAGAGGAGATCGACGAGATCAGGCGGAATCATTTGCCAGCTTGTCTATCAATTTGGGGAGCAAAGATTTTCTCAGTCCCAAAAAACTTCTGGGACTGATTAATCAGCATGTTCCGAGGAATATTCGCGTTCAGATTGGAAGAATAGATGTACAGCGTAACCTGACATTTTTTGCTGTTGACAGATCTTCTGCTGCGATTCTGATGAAGTCCATGAAAGAAGTCAATTACAAAGGCAAATCAGTGTCTGTAAAACCAACCACCGATAAAAAGAAACGCAAAAGAAAAAGAAAAAAATAGATAGACCATCATGAGAAGGTTCTTCTTTTTTCTGGCAATTTTGGGCTTGCTCCCTGCCTTCGGACAGGAAATCGCCGGGGAACATATAGACCCTGATTCTGTTCGCTCCTGGGATGCCGGACTTGATGCTTATGAAGGGATATATCATTTTGGATTTTCTGAAGCCGAATCTGAACTCCTGCTCATTGTAGATGACCAACAGGTCTATGCGCAACTTCGCCAGTGGGAATTCACTGACGATGGACAGAATTGGGTGATGACATATCAAAATTTTGAAGAGGTGAGCATCACCAAAGATCTGTTTCGTGCCGCCAATATTGAAGGAGATTTTGTGAGCTGTGTATATGAGGAGGAAAGGAGGAATGGCCTTCGCATTGACAATCCCTGGAGTCCTCTGATGACTGAGGCGAGCTATGAAATCGGCCTAAAACAAAATCGAAAAGGAGAAATATTCGATGGCAGATTCCCTCAGGCTTCCTCTCAAAGTCTGTCAGAATCCACCATCAGGATTTTGGAGCTGGAAGACATTCGCATCATGCGCAACGAGATTTTCGCGCGCTATGGCTACATCTTCCGGGAAGGAGGAGAGATGGAAAGCTACTTCAAGCAGCAAGCCTGGTACAAGCCAGCTCATAAGAATGTGGATGATTTTTTGACAGAGTTGGAAAAAAAGAACATCAGGCTTATTCAATCAGTAGAGGCCAGGAATTGAGCAAGAAAACCTGACCCTCAAGCAGTATCTTGAAGGACGGATTGATGATTAGCTGGAAACGAAAGACAAAGTTCTCATGCTTCTCTTTTCTTCCTTAACAGACACGATCAATCGTTGAATCAGGAATAGAACAAGCCGTTTTCAAGGACCCCTTAACATGCTTGAGAAATGCGTCTATTTGGCAAGATCAGTTTTCTGCTAGGACTATTTTTGTGTTCATTGGGGTTTTCCCAACCTGATACAACTGCTATCTCCATTCAGTATGTTGGCAATATGGGCGTCCTGATCAGTGGAACCCAAAGTTCTATTCTGGTGGATGGTTTACATTCCTTTTACAAACCAGCATATTTGCCGCCCTCCGAAGAATTGCTGGAACGATTGATCGCCAATACTACCGAAGAATTTCCGCCAATTCGACTTGTGTTGAATACCCATATCCACAAGGACCATTTTGACCCTTCATTGGTCCACCGCTTTCTGAAAGCCAATCCAAACGCGGCTTTTATGGGAAGCACACAGGCACAGGCGCAAATCCTGGAGCTAGACTCAGAAGTGCAAAAACGACTGACTGCCATTTCGATGGAATCCCATGATCGCCATTCTCTCTCGCAGAATGAGGTCCATGTGTCAGGCTTCTATATCAACCATGGCTATCCGGAGAGGCATAACAAGATTGAAAACATTGGATTTGTGATTTCCATTCAGGGAGCCAGAATTCTGCATGTCGGGGATACAGATTGGTATGAGGAGGTCTTCAAAGTGCTTGAGCTGAATAAGGATCAGATCGATCTGGCAATCCTTCCTTATTGGATGTTGATGGGAAAGAAGGCATCTGCTTTGGTGAAGACTTGGGTGAATGCTTCCCATATTATTGGAACACATATTCCCCCTCATCCTTCTGAAGAGATCTTGACAGATATCCGGGCTGCATTTCCCAATGTTATGCTATTCACCCAGTTGGGGCAAACATACGAAATTCCTTAAGAGGCCTCAGAACAGGGAGGGTTGATCTAGGACGAAAAGCTCAACGAATCCCTGGCTGAAAATAAGATTCAATCGTTCTGCGGGGAAGAAGTTCTATGTGGGGGATACCACCTGAAATTCCCGTATTGCCATCAGTGCCCGAATAGCCATCACTGCCATCTCCTTGATCCCCGCCTCCATCACCACCTCTACCACCTTCTCCACCAGATCCTGCAAAGCCGTTTTGGTTTCTGATCTCCACCAGGTGTAAATATTGTTGAGAAAAGGCATCAACAAAGATGCGGACCTTCCCCCCATTTCCGCCATTTCCTCCATCGCCGCCACTGCCACCATCTTGTCCTTCAGTAGCTGGGCAATTGCCGTTGGCTTCATCCCCATCAGAACCGTCATACCCATAGCCACCGTCACCTCCATCCCCGCCCTGGCAGTCAAGGAGCAGACTCCCACCTACAGTATGGATCAAGGTTTGTTTTTTTGCTTGCTCCCCAAATGCCTGGATACGAAGCATGACTTCCCCGCGAGAATCTACGGCCATGACATACAAATTGACATTGCTTGCATTCATGCCATTGGTCCCATCATTGCCCCAAAGAGAGCCATCAGATCCATCTGTACCACTGAAATCAAAGACCTGTGGCGCCTGATAATTCAGAGGAATTTTCAAAACCTGAGATTTGATAGAGGGATCGACTTTGGAGACTGCCTGAAACCACAAAGTATCTGTGAGGTGATAAGAATCTTGGGGAAGAAAGAGGGATTTTTCCTCTGTGAAGGCTACATTGGAGTGGATGTCAAACATGGCCCACCCTGCCCATGATTGATGGTCGAATAGTCGACTTGTCGCATAGATTTCATTATCGAGCGTCGCATCCAGGTGAATGGGAATAGGATGTCCTGGTGCTCGGTACCCACCCGCTTCGACGATTGCGAGCACCTCTACTGGCTTGGGAAATGGAATGTCAAAGGTGTAGGTATTTCCCAATTGTTTACGGTCTTTCAAATGCACAATGATCTTTCCACCATTGTCATACACCTCTTTGAGGTTGTAAGTGATTGCTTTGAATCGGGAATTCCAGCTCCCATTGTCAACTGAGATATCAAACCGGCTCAACGATAGCCTGTTGCGAACAGGATTCTTGGATGAGCGAATTTTTCCGTTGGCGTAGGTCGCAAAAAAAATGGGATAGATGTTTTTAGATTCGAGGAGATTCTGATTTTCAGAATAATGAATCCTCATCTCCTTGATGGTTTGACCTGCGGAGAGCTTCCCATGAATGGCAGGAAAGCTGCCAAGTCCAACAAAAATAAAAATGAAAAGGCAGGAATAAGTTTTCATATGTGTGCTGTAGAGACAAATACTGATTGTGTATCTCTAATTTCCACAACACACATATGAACAACCAACAGGATTGACCAAAGGCGCAATTCTGTTTATCATCTGTGTAGATTTCTGACAATACTGTGCAGACAGATTATTCTACACTCACTTTTCGGCTGGCATATTTGCCATCTAGTTCTATTTGCAGGAAGTACATTCCTTTAGGCAGAGAAGATACATCCAGCGTTGCTTTTCCTTCCCGGCCAGCGACCTGTTTGGCCAAGACTGATTGACCAGTTGTGGAAAAGAGTTGAATGGAAGCAAGCGAGCCACTGATACCAGACCAATCTAGCTGAAACTGGGTATGTGCTGGATTGGGGTAAACGGCGATTTGCTCATTGAAGACGGGATCAATCGATGTGGAGGCGCGTGAATCCAGCGTTGATCCAGAATTCATGACTTCCTTGCTATTCATATCCTGTACAAAGGCAATCGCATAGACTTGTGTGATGTCCCAGTCCGTATGAAAAGAATAATTGAATGAGAAGCTCATTTCTCCACCTTCAGCGGCAGGGACAAAGCTCTCCCCATCGGAAGACGGAAGCATTTTTCGGAAGACATCATGATGCTCCTTTTCTCCATTGGGAGCGTCATAGTTTACTAATTTTTCGACCACAGCTACAAACAAGCGATAGTCGCCTCCTTCGGACAATTGTCCTACGGTTTTGACCTTGATGCTTACATCTCTTCCAGCGCCTCCCAATTCTTCTGTGACGATCACATCGATGGGGCTTGTCTGGCTGAGCGCATTACTCAGTGTTGTACTGGGAAGAAGACTAGAGCCAGAAGAGACCCTGTTGCCCCACAAATATGCAGTGGGTGTTCCTGGAACACCATAGAAGGTCGCTCTTGCCTGATTTTCGTCTTTGTTGTGCTGATAAAAGACACAGCTACTGTAAGGAAAACTCGGATGATAGGCAATGTGATGAACTTCCGCAGCATGAGGAGAAATAGCTGTGTACATCGCAGGATTCCTGCTACTACAAATCCCACAGCGAGAATTTGTAAAGTGTTCGACCAGGAGGTAGCGTTTGGCTTCCTGGGCAAAAGTTGAGGTAGTGAGCAAAAAAGAAACAGAGAGGAAAAACAATTGTCTCATAGTTGAATCAAATTATTTACGGCAAAAACAAACATCAAACAATCCCGTTCAGGAATCCGTCATAAAGCCGACAGAAAGCAAAAGATCTACAGGATTGGGGCAATATTCAGAGGCTTTTCCATTAACTTTGCCCGCAAAGATACGTAAATAGTAGTCCTTGTTGCATCTGATCATAGGGAACAATGATCTTATCTGAACAAAATTTTCAGCTTTGTACACCTGATAAATTTCCATCTATCAGTGAATTTCTTTGGAAGATATACCAGGAGGAAATTGCCCCGCATAATCGAGAAATCGGCCATGCCAATTTTCAGAAGTTCATTCATCCGACACAATTCACTAGCCGATATGAACAGGGCTCAGTGGTATGGGAACTTTTTCGGGAAAACCAGCGGGCTGCAATCTGTGAATGTAAAAACCAGCATGTTTTTCTGTTATTTGTTGGTAAAGATCATCGACATCAAGGGATCGCCAAGGAATTATTGACCCATGTCAAGCGAGAAGTGATCAAGAAAGGATTTCTGCCCTATCTCACCCTGAATGCAGCTCCAAATTCTTTGTCATTTTATCAAAAGATGGGATTTAAGTCCTTGGGACCTGAGGAAGACAAAAATGGTATTCGATCCACGCCGATGAAATGGAGCTGGAAACAATAGACTTCCAGTTGGTTCGTGTTACTACAAGAGAATAAATTTTCAACTGAGAATGAGATATTTGCAACGTATGGAAAGGATTGGTGGTCATTTTGGTGGAAAAAACTGATTTAGGCAAGGAATTTAATCATGATACGTGGAGTAATCTTAGGCATATTCATCCTGATCCAGGCAGCCCTGTTTGCCCAGAGCGATATCGCTCAATTGAAGATGGCATTGCAGGAAGCTGATGGAGAAAAAAAGGTTCAGATCCTGAACCAGCTCGCCGATTTGCATTTGGATCGGTCCCCCGATATGGTCAACTATTATGCTGATCAGGCATTGAGTGAGACACGTGTGTTGGAAGACCGATTCATGAATGAAATTGGCAATGAAGACCTACATGTGCCCAATATCATCAGATATCAGGCAGAAGCGTATCTGTTAAAGGGGCAAGCCTTTGAGAAAAAAGGAGATACCAAAAAGGCTATACAGTTCTACAAAACTGCCAGACGAAAGGCCGGAACCGTAAATATCAATGAGATTTCAGCCGCTGCCACAGAGCACCTCAAGCGGAATGGAAAAGGAGGAGAGATTGGCAAACAAATCCTTTCTGAATTGAAAGAGCCTGCCATCAAAGTATTGGAAGATTTCGTTCTCAATACCCAAATCAATCCCGAAATCATCGATGCAACAGCCAAAGTGATTGCGCCGATTGCTGAGAATAGCAAGAACAAAGGACAGCACAACAAAGCCATTGAATATTTTGAGATGCTGCTCAAATACGAAAAAAATTCTGACGAACTTGCCAAAACTCATAACAACCTGAGTGAGTTGTATGCTGCCACAAATCAACCAGAAAAAGCGCAAAAACATCACAAGGCTGCCCTGGAATATGCTTCTCAGGCGAATGCTGCAACCCCTCCGTCCACACCAGAACCTCCTGCTCCCAAATCAGAAGATTTAAGGAAGGACATTCAGGCATTGGTTGAGGGGGCAGAAACAATGACAACTCCCAAAATAGAGCAGGAAGAACAGGTGAGGAAGGAGAATAAATCTCTTTTGTCCAATGCCGAAAGACATGCAAAACAAGGGAATTATCAGAAGTCTTATGAAGAACTAAGGCAATATGCCATTCGACAGGAGCTGATTCACCAACTCAAGTTTCAGCGACAGGAAGATTCTCTGCTGCTGAGCACCCAACTGGCCAAAATAGACCAACTCATGCTGGAACAGGCCATCCAAAAGTCAGAGTCTGAAAAATTTCTGTCAACGAGGAAGTGGTTGTTCTTCAGTTTGGGCTTGATTCTGCTGATTCTTGCTTTGTTGACGGCCTTATTCTTCAACAAGCGAAAGGCTCACAGCAAGATGAAGCAAGCCTATGATCAGTTGGCGGATACACATATTAAGCTGAAGTCTGCTCAAACTCAACTGGTGTCTTCTGAAAAAATGGCCTCTCTGGGGCAGTTGACGGCAGGAATTGCTCATGAAATCAACAATCCTGTCAATTTCATCTCTGGCAATATCACGCCCCTGAAGCACGATGTCAAGGATCTACTGACCATCCTCAACGCATATGAGCAAGCCATCGATCAGGAGCATTTGATGGAGAAGTTCCACTCTGTCAAGCAATTGAGAGAAGAACTCGAAATAGATTATGTAACTGAAGAAATTGAGGAATTGCTGGATGGCATTGATGAAGGGGCTAATCGAACCACAGAGATCGTCAAAGGCTTGAGAACCTTTGCGCGATTGGATGATGGAGACTGGAAGCGGTTCGACTTGCATCATGGATTGGATTCAACCCTGGCGCTCCTCAAGAATCGACTGAACAACATTGAAATCCTCAAAGATTATCACTCCATTCCTGAGATAGAGGGCTATCCCGGCAAACTGAATCAGGTCTTCATGAATCTGCTGAACAATGCAGTTCAAGCGATGCCAGACGGCGGATTGATTCATTTGATCACCTTTCCGTATCCCGATGAGATTGAGATTCGTATCCGAGATACAGGCAAAGGCATCCCCAAAGAGGTTCGTAACCGAATATTCGAGCCATTTTTTACTACCAAGGAGATCGGCGAGGGGACAGGTTTGGGACTGTCTATCAGCCACGGAATCATCCAGCAGCATGGCGGCAGCATTGAGATTGAGAGCTTTGAAGGACAGGGTACCGAAGTTGTTATCCGTCTTCCCATCATGCAGAAGATCTCTGACCAGGGACAGTCAATATCCTAGCATTCTACCACCACCTTTCCCATGGTTTGGCCACTTTGGAATAGGTGGATCGCTTTCTTGAGTTGATCAAAAGGAAAACTGTGTCCAACAAACGGGACTCCTAGATCCAACTGCTCCATTTCGCCAAGCAATTGATGCATGATCTCCACACGTTCATAGAGATGGATCAGATTGAATGGCATGACCGACTTATTCAGATTGATCATGTTTTGCACATCCAGTTTGGGACGCTGGAGATAATAGTAGAGGAGTTTGAGATAATTGGGCCGTGATCCTGGGGAAGCATATTGGGCAGATCCATAAGCAATTAATCTTCCCATAGGTGCCATCTGATCGAAACTCTGGCGGAGGATCTTGCCTCCAATACACTCCAGGACCAAATTCAGTGGCCGGCCACCAAGACTCTCCTGAAGTCGTTTTGGAAAATCTTTTCCTCGCACAATTCCCTGATCATATCCTTCTTCTAGCAATTTGCCCAATTTGGCACTGGAACCAACAGTCCCAATTGTATAGGCCTGTCGTTTTTTTGCAATGCGATTGGCCCAGATTCCAACCCCGCCTGCGGCACTATGGACAAGAACAGTCTGTCCTTGTTGCAGATCCCCCAGCGGATGTAAAGCATAATAGGCCGTCAGAGCCTGAACCAGATAAGAAGCGCCTTCGGCAAAACTCCAATTGTGTGGCAGGGGGAGTACATAACGAGCATCAATGTTGAGATGACTGGCATACCCCCCAAATCTGGTGACGCCCATAATTCTATCCCCGGTCTTCCAGGCAGTGACATTGGGGCCAACAGCTGTAATGATCCCGGCATATTCCAGACCAGGGACAAAACTTCCTTCAGGTGTGGCACTGTACAAGCCAAACATCGCAAAAATGTCTGCGAAGTTTAGACCAATTGCCTGAATCTCAATGGTTAGTTCTCCAGCTTGAGGCGGATTCAGGCTTTCGTCCTTCCGGCTTAGATGTTTGATCGCTCCTGCCTTGGGCATGCGATACACTGTTCGGGTGATCATGGCAGCAAATTATTCATAATCTTCGTATTTTGCGCTCATGGATCTTCAAGCTTTCAAAGACTCATTGTCACAGTCGTCTCCCCCTCGGGGATTGTCTGCCAATTTACAGGCATTGTGGGAGGATGGTCGTGAGGACTGGCAAGCAGCGCATGATTTGGTGGACTCGGCTCCCGGACAGGAAGCAGCATGGGTGCATGCTTATCTTCATCGCTAGGAAGGAGATAGCTGGAATGCGGACTATTGGTATCGGCGTGCAGGCCGAACACGGCCGGCCAGCAGCCTGGAAGAAGAATGGGAGGCCATCGTGTCTGCCTTACTGCGGGCGACTTTTGGATAGGACATATGCTTTGACGCGTTTTCCCCCCAATTCAATCTTTTGCGACCACTGAACGTGCCAGAGTCCCAGCTTCCTCATGGCATCCCTGAAGAATTGCACCCGAAGAACCAACAATACCAATCGACCATCTTCCTGCATGACTTGGTGGGCCTGATCAAGGAAATGGTAATAAAACCAGTAAAAGCGGAGATTTTTTCCTACTCGAATCCCATACGGAGGATTGGTGACAATGTATTTGATGCTGTTTGGTTCAAAACTTTCCGAGAGTCGGCGTGCATCTGCCATATGAAGCTGAATGCGTTCAGGATGTTGGAGGTTCTGGGCAATGTTTTGTTGTGAGGTCTCGATTGGTTCAGGAAATATGTCGCTTCCAATGATCTTGAGTTGAGGGAATACTTGTGCTGCTTCCATCAACAAGGTGCCTGAACCACAAAAAGGATCAAGTAATGGCCCTTGATCGTCTTGTGTAATACCAGCGAGTCGCAAGAGGCCATAAGCAATGGTGGGTTTGAGGCTGACATTGTGATGGAGAGCCCTGACAAAGCGATTGCTTAGCGCTTTGTGATACAGCTGAACCCCTGTCCACCAGGAATCTCTGACAACATCTACCCGGATGTTGACATCATACTCTTCTAGATTGACTGCTGTTCCATAATGAGCCTGGATAGCTGCTCCAGAGGCAACAGCAATATCATAACTGGAAAAGACTTGGTCTCCAATGCGAGAGACTGTTACCCGAAAGCTGTTGGCCGCTTCCATCTCAGAGATCTCCAGTTGTTGGACGGTTTGCTGAATGTGTTGAACGGGTTGCGCTACATCCAATTTTCCTTGATGCAGGAGTCTGTAGGCATGGTGCACACTTCGCATTTGCTCCAGGATTGGCAAAAGTACTTCAAGAGAGGCATGACTCTCAATCATCACGACTCCCTTCATTCCCTTAAATTTATGCCAGACAACAGGAGAGTCAATGTTGTATGCAGAGGTCCGTTGGGTCCATTCCTGTTCCAGGATAGGTTCAAGGCCAGGATCGGTAGTCAGGATAAAAATGGTGCTTACGCTCAATGCTTTCTATTTTCAGGAGTTATGGACTGGGATCGGCCTTTGTTGAATGGATGCCAGATCTTATTTTCGGGAATTGGGGCTGTGATGATCAGAGGCTCTTTTTTTGTGGGATGCTGTAGTTCCAGAGATCTGGCAAGGAGCGCAATGGATTTGTCAAAATTGGCAGAGGTCTTTCCATATTTGACATCTCCTCGGATGGGGCAGTTGATGCTAGCCAGCTGAACCCTGATTTGATGTTTTCGACCGGTCTTCGGCTGAACTTCGATCAATGCAGCTTGTCCAACAGTATGCAGGACTTTGTAGGTTAAGGTGGCAGGCTTACTCTCGGAAACCTGGGTATGGTAGGCCCGCATGATGTTTTTGTTCGGGAGCTTTTTGACAAAATGGGTCAATACATCCTCTGCCTGAGCCGGAATCTGGTTGGTGATTGCCAAATACGTTTTTTTGACCATTCGTTGTTGAAAGGCCTTGGACACGCGTGATGCAGCTTTGGATGTCTTGGCTAATAAAAGGACTCCTCCGGTAGGCCGATCCAGCCTGTGGAGGAGTCCTGTGTAGACATTTCCGGGTTTGTTGTAGGTATGCCGGATGTATTCTTTGACCCAATCGAAAACACTTTGATCTCCACTTATGTCTCCCTGGGAAGGCATCCCAAAAGGCTTGTTGACGGCGATCAAATGATTGTCTTCATAGAGGATGTCCGGATTATTTATTCCCACCAGATTCTGTATTCGTAGCCTTGGATTTGGACATGCCGCCATCTAGTTTCAATTCCCATCCTGGCTCATACTCTCTGCCCCACATATTCATGGCAGAAGGATCATTGCGGACTCGCCCATTTTCTGAATTGATCGAGAGGTCTCGTCCAAGATGCTGAGCAATATTCCCCAACTGGCAGAGCAGGACGCTTTTGTGCCCTTCTGTCAAAGGAGAATTTTGTGCATCTCCATTGCGGATCGCTCCGACAAAATTCTTCATGTGCTCTGAATCGAGATACCCAGCTCCCACGGTATTGGTCGTCGCACTCTTGGCGGCTTCCTTGATCTCTTTGACTACTTTGCCATTCTTGTCATAAAGAATGCAACTGTTTCGATCGAGCATAACTGATCCTTCAGTTCCTCGAATCAGTGCCCCTCTTCCCCGATTATAATGCTTGATGCCATTGCAACTATGACCTTCCCAAGTGATGGTTTTGCCGCCTTCAAAATCAAAACTGCTAACCTGGGTGTCGTAGAACTGCCAATCATCATCGAAGTGATACCGCCCTCCGGCAGAACTGACCCGAATCGGATAATCAACACCTAATGCCCAGCGACATACATCGATTTCGTGTGTGCCATTGTTGAGAAGTTCGCCAGTTCCCCAATGCCAGAACCAATGCCAGTTGTAGTGAATCAAGTTGTCCTGGAATGGTTTTCTTGGTGCTGGTCCCTGCCAGAGGTCGTAGTCCAGCCATTCGGGGACAGCCGCCTGCTTTCCTTTTCCGATCGATCCACGTGTATTGGAATACCAGGCTTTGCCAAAGTATGCTTTGCCAATGGCACCATCATGAATCATTTTGACCGCTTCCATCGAGGCAGGGCCTGATCGCTGCTGATTGCCCATCTGAACGATTTTTCCATATTTTTCTACAGCCTGGATCAGCAACTCTCCTTCAGCTGGATTGTGACTCAATGGCTTCTCAACATATACATGCTTGCCTGCCTGTAATCCCATCAGGGTCATGGCAGCATGCCAGTGATCCGGTGCTGCAATCATGATTGCATCCAGATCCTTGGCTTCGAGCAATCTGCGGATATCTCCCTCGCCTTTGACCTTTTTATTGCCAGACTTCTTGGCCAGATCAACTCCTTTCTCAACTGCTCGCGTATCTACATCACATATATATTTGACAAACACATTGTCAGTTGCAGAGGCCGATTTGACAAGCGCTTTTCCACGACCATTGAGCCCAATCACGCCAACATTGAGGCGGTCATTGGCCCCTAGAATGCTTGCATAGCTTTGTGCACTCATGGCCATTGTCCCCGCTGTAGCAGCAGCAGTTGTTTTGATAAATGTTCTTCGAGAGTAGTTGGATGAAGGATTCATTGTTTTATTATCAATTTTGTTGTAGCTCAACCCAAATTACAAAAAGCTTTTACAGGGTGAAAGGAATCCGTTCATATTGGAAGGGCAAACGCATCCTTTTGGCAATTTTTTTCCTCAACCGTCAACCAGCCAGGATTGAGAGCAGAGATAGGGAAAAATTGCATATCCAGCCATTGATGCGAAAGAAATTGATGATTGGAGAGAGCTGATCAGGAAGTTCTTTCAGTAGGAAGGCAGGCTAAGGAAAAGAGCTTGTGGAGATTATGCAGCATGTTGACCAAGGAAAGGGGAGGAATTTGGGCTGAAAAGTTGATTTTTTCTTCGATGTTTAGCCTTTCGAGCATTCAGGTGTCAGGGATGTTGGGTGGAATGAAAAAGGAAAAATTCCCTATAGAAGATGCCAGTGGGACATTTTGGAGCATTAGTGGCGCTTTTGGTGCATGATTATTTGAATCAAAAAACAGACTTTTTTGCCTATTTGGTTTTTCAAGTCTAGTTTTGTGGGCCAGAAGAACTCAAGATCTTCAAGGAAGGAATGCATTCATCTTCCAGCGTACTTTTTTTTTGACCCTATTGCCTCAACTAACAGGCTTCAATTATGGCAACAACTACGATTCTGATTCTCATCGTATTTTTGGCAGGATACATCCTCATTGCACTCGAACATCCCCTCCATATAGACAAGACTGCTTCAGCCTTGCTGACTGGCGTCCTGACCTGGGCGATTTTTGCGATTGGAGCGAATTATGGAGGATTTTCCATTGACTGGGAACATACCTTCGACCAATTGGGGATTCTGTACCAATCCGGGGAGGATGTCTCTCATTATGTGGAAAGTTTGCTTGGGCATTTTCTCATAGATATATCCTACATCGTCTTTTTTCTGCTTGGGGCCATGACGATTGTTGAGTTGGTGGACATGCATGATGGTTTTGCGGTGATCACCAGTAGAATTCAGACCACCAATAAACGCAAGGTCCTTTGGATGATTGCCATCCTTACATTCTTCCTCTCTGCGGTTTTGGACAATCTGACGACCTCCATCGTCATGATCTCTCTCCTTAGAAAGCTGATTTCTGATCGTGAACTCAGGCTCTATTTTGCAGGGATGGTGATAATTTCGGCCAATTCTGGTGGAGCATGGAGTCCCATTGGAGACATCACCACCACCATGTTGTGGATTGGGGAACAGATAACTGTGATCCCAACGGTTCGCGATATCATTATTCCCTCCCTTGTGTCGATGATCGTGCCTTTGTTGCTACTGAGTCGAGCCAAGGTCATGCAAGGAGATTTTCCGCCAACCAAGATTGCGGCAGATTACAAAACCACTCAATACGAACGCACAGTTCTTCTGGTTTTGGGCGTCGCCTGCTTGTTGTTTGTTCCTGTCTTCAAAACGGTTACACATCTGCCACCCTATGTGGGAATGTTATTTGGCCTGACGGTTCTGTGGTTTACAACTGAGTTTATTCACAAGTCCAAGGCTGTAGAGGAAAAGTCCCATTACTCTGTGCTCCACGCGCTCACCAAAATTGATACCCCCAGTGTTCTTTTCTTTCTGGGAATCCTGTCCGCTGTGGCCTGTCTGGAATCTATCGGATTGCTCCATGCCCTGGCCCACTGGCTGGATGTGACGATCAACAACAATACAATTGTGGTGATTCTGATCGGTATCCTGTCTGCCATAGTCGATAATGTACCTCTGGTTGCGGCCTCTATGGGCATGTATCCCATTGATGCCATTGGCTCTGGTTCAGAGTTCGTTCAGGACGGCTTCTTCTGGCAATTTGTTGCCTACTGTGCTGGAACAGGCGGATCTATGTTGATCATCGGTTCTGCGGCTGGTGTGGCTGTTATGGGGATCGAGAAGATTGACTTTATTTGGTACTTCCGCAAGTTCTGTCTATTGGCCTTCGCTGGATATATTGCCGGTGCCTTGACTTATCTGGGCTATTATGCCCTCTTTTATTAAGGGGCTGCCCTTTTTCTTTCAAATTCCAATGAGTGAGCTGATTCTAACTCAAGACAGCTCTCCGGTTTCCTGCAATCCAGAGAAAATATGCGGTGCGTACTAAACCTTTTGGTCTCTCAAGGATCAGAAGAAGACTGGGCTTCGAACAAACTATTGGAAGAGTTATCCGAAATGCACAAATTGGGCTGGAAGGGCATCTTCTTATCAGCACATGTCGAAACCCACTTCACATACAATTTTTGATCAGGCAACATTTGAAGCGCTCTTCAAATCACACTTTCCCTATCTCTGTAATTTTGCCAATCAATATGTAGAAGATTTTGAGGCCGCTCAGGATATTACCCAGAAAGCATTCATTACACTGTGGGAAAAGCGATCAGAGATAGATCCCACATTGTCCACAAAGGCCTACCTCTTTACCATTGTGAAAAATCGCTCCCTCAACTATATCAGGGACAACAACAAATATCGAAGCAAAATTCTCGATATTGACTGTGGCGACATTGAGATCGGTAAGGAGGAAGATTATTTTGCAGAAAAAGAACTCAAACAAAAAATACGAGAAGCGCTGAATACCTTGCCTGAGAAATGCAGAAAGGTATTTGAAATGAGTCGTTATGAAGAGAAGAAATACAAAGAAATTGCTGAAGAACTCGGGATTGCCCAAAAAACAGTTGAGGCGCATATGAGTAAAGCCATCAAGACATTACGGGAATATTTGACCCATTATTTGTTGATATTGATTGGATGGCTCATGTTTTGGTGAAAAAAAGATCTGATCACTAAGGGTAGGAATATCCTTCGGGGTAGTAAAGGTAGGCCATAGGAAGTAGAAGTATCATGTCCGGCAAAGAAATAGATACATATTATTCAGATTTGATCTCAAAATATTTGAGTAAGAATGCGAGTTCCGCGGAGGTGGAAGAGCTAGAGACTTGGGTATTGGCAGCCCCGGAGAACAAAGAGCTGTTCATGGCTTCAAAAAAAGCCTGGATCTTGAGTGGCATGAAGGAAGAGGCACAAAGTGTGGATGTGGAGAAAGCCTTTACACAGCTGTCAGCCATGCTACAAGCAGAAACCAAAGTCATCGACCTTCGTCCTGCCAATGCCCGTCGAAGATGGTTCGGGATTGCTGCTGCGATCGCATTGCTGGTGGTGGGAATCATGTGGCTGGTGCCGCGCACTTCTTCCTCTGATCCCCTTATTGTTCAAGCCTCAGATGACATACAGGCTGTGGCTTTGGCTGATGGAAGTCAGGTAATCTTGAATCAGACCTCTTCCCTTGTCTTCACTCCTTCAGGGGAATCCAGCGCGCGCATGGTACAACTGGAAGGAGATGCTTTCTTTGAGGTTGCCAGAGATGAGGCCCATCCATTTGTGATTGAGACAAAAGGTCTGGAGATAGAGGTGTTGGGAACCTCCTTCTACGTGGATGCCCGTCCCAGTCAATCAGAGATTCAGGTGATCGTGGAATCCGGTCGGGTTGCCGTTCGGGCAGGAGGAGAGGAGACCATCCTCACTGCAAAGGAAAAAGCTGTCTTTTCCAAAGATTCGCAGCAATTGGTCAAACAATCACATGCTGACCCCAATCATTTAGCCTTGAAAACGAATAAACTGGTCTTTGAAGACGCAAGGCTGGAAGAGGTCATCTTTGTCTTGAACAGGCAGTATCGCGTACAGATCTCCATTGAACAAGAACCATTGAAAGACTGTCTTCTCACAGCGACTTTCGATGACAAGCCTTTGTCGACCATCCTGAAATCACTGGAAAGTGCATTTGACATTGAGGTAGAGCGAATTGATGATCAGATCATATTGCGTGGGGAGGGGAGTTGCGACTCATGAACACCTTCCTGGGAGGTGTGTCACTGTAGCAGATATCGACAACTCTAGCATCTGAATGAGTTCTGTTCTATATAGCTTTTTATGACACCCAAACACAGTTTCAGATCATACTTGCTGCACACTGGGCTTTTCTGGATTCTTTGTTGTTTTTCCCACTTAAGCCTTCATTCGCAAGTCTCAGGTCCTTCTCCTTCTATAAGCATTCAATCTTCTTCGATTGAAGTAGGGCAGGTGCTTGCGGAGATTAGTCGGCAGGCAGGGGTCGATTTTTCCTACAATTCCAAACTCATTGATCCCGACAAGCGCATCTCCTTTTCTGTCGAACAGGCGAGCCTCAAAGAAACCCTGGATCAACTGAGTAAGATCCTACGACTCAGATACACGATCATCGATGGACAGGTGATTTTCAATGCCTTGAAGAAAAAAGACCGCTGGGTCAATATTACCGGTTTTCTCTCCGATCTTGCCTCTGGCGAAAGTCTGATTGGCAGCATGGTTGGCTTGAAAGAGCTTGCAAGAGGGGCATTTACGAATGAATTTGGATACTATTCGATCTCCGTCAAGCCTGGAAGGTATACCCTCGTATATGCGCATATCGGATATGAGCGTGTGGAAAAACTCATAGAGATTGGGTCAGATATCCAGGCAGATGTTGCGCTCCCCCCCAAGTCGTACAACATGCCTGAGGTGGTGATTGAGCCAGCCCTGAAAGACATTATGAACAAAAAGATGCTGGGAGAATTGGAATTGAACCCAGACCAACTCAGAGGCATGCCCGAATTTGCAGGAGAAGCCGGCCTGGTGAATGGCTTGCAGAGTCTTCCTGGCATCAAGACACATAGTGATGGATCTGCTTTCTTTTATTCCAGAGGAGGAGAGCGTGATCAGAATGTCATTATCATAGACGATGCACCGATTTATAATCCCTCCCATCTGTTTGGCTTCTATTCCATGTATATCCCGGACTTTGCGAAGAATGTGAAGGTCTACAAAAGTGATATGCCAGCGATGGTAGGCGATCGTCTGTCCTCTATTGTGAGCATTCGCACCAAAGATGGGAACCTGAACAATGTCAAACTCAGTGGGGCGATCAATCCCTTTGTGTATCGCTTGTCATTGGAATCTCCGATTGTCAAGAAAAAGAGTTCTCTCTTTATGACCTTCCGGCGATCCAATTTTGAATGGGTATATAGAAGGAGTTTCCCCGAGCTGGATCTGAATTTTATGGATATACAGCTCAAATTGAACCACAAAATCAATGATAAGAATCGTCTGTACATGACGACTATCTGGGGCTCAGATGTACTTCAGGATAGATCCTCGGAAAATTCGCGAACAGGGATTCTTTGGATCAATGTAGCTGCGAGTCTGCGATGGAATCACATTTTTGGCCCTAAATTATTTTCCAATACTACCCTCTATACCGGCAATTATGTCAATCGTTTATTTTTGACGCCCAATTATTGGGTTTCCGGTTTGGGGATGGGCGGTCTCAAATCGGATTTTACCCATTATGCCACTCCTTCCTTTCAATCAAGATTTGGCTTTGACTTTCAGGGATATTCTTTTGATCCGGGCAGTGTATCGATCGATTCTGCGATTGCCATTTTGCCGAGTATCCAACCCAACTATTCCCGAAAAAATGTGGTCTACTATCAGGCAAGATGGGATGTGCGTAAAAAAATCAGAATCAATGCGGGAGTAAGGCTGTTGAATTGGGGAAGCCGGGGGCCAGCAACTTACTACACTTTTGATGATCAATATGAGGTAGAAGATACTGTAAGCGTTGGAGATGGTGTATTCAATGAATACGTGAATCTAGACCCTCGCTTGAGTGTGCAGTACCAATTGAGTCCCTCCTCTCAACTCAAATTGAGTTTTGGAAGGTATCACCAATATTTGCATCAGGTTTCTAATTCCACCTCTCCTTTCACCACATTGGAAGTATGGCTTCCAGCCACCCCTAATGTGCAGCCTCAATCATCCAGGCAATGGTCTTTGAGTTATTTGACCTTCCTTCCTGATCAAAAGCTGGAAATCAGTGCTGCCGCTTATTACAAAACATTGTCTAACCAAATCGATTACGAACCACATGCGATTACCTATCTGAACCCACTGATTGAGGGAGAATTGCGCTTCGGCGAAACAAAATCTTATGGCATTGAGTTTTTGCTCAAAAAAGATTTTGGTCGCTTGAATGGATGGATGGGATACACCTACTCCCGGGTGTTTCGTCAGACAGAAGGACTAAATGAAGGCAGACGCTATCGCGCCTTTCAGGACAGGCCTCATGACTTCTCTATGCTGATTCACTATCAGATAAGAAAACGTCTGCTGTTGTCTACCTACTGGACTTCCTATAGCGGATCTACCTTTAGTTCTCCAACAGGGTTTCTGCGATTCAATGACCAAAGTGTCCCAATCTATGGAGAGAGAAACAATGACCGACTCCCTGCCTACCACCGGATGGATGTGTCCTTGCAGTGGAAATTAAACAGATATGACACCAATCCTTTTCAGCACAATTTGACTTTCTCCATCAATAACTTCCTGGCACATCAGAACATCCATGCGATTAAATTCAACCGAATTCCTGGAGCGAATGCTTCTCCAGTCGTACAGGCCAATGTATTGTCTGAAGAAGCCCTCCGTACCAGCCAGGTAGCCCTTGTTCGATTTCTACCTTCTATCACCTACAGATTTACGCTTTAGTCCTATGCAGATATTGCCAAACATATCCAGATTTGTGCCAGCTTGGCTGATCCTGACGATGCTGCTTATCTCTGCCTGTGAGACTTTCACAGAATGGCCTTTGCAGCCAGAAAGTGATACGAGATTGGTCGTAGAGGCCATTTTGACTGATGAACGCATCCATCAGGAAATGAGATTGTCGAAAAGTTATGCAGGGATCAATGATTCTGTTCCGGGTGTAGCCGATGCCGAGATAGAAGTAGAAGCAAATGGCGTGAGTTATCGCTTCTTGCCAGATCCTTCTGAAGCGGGATTGTACAGAAGTCAGGAACCATTTAAGGTGTTGGATCAACTGTTGTACAAGTTGACCATCCATTGGCAGGATAGTGTATACACTGCTTCCAGCGAATTGTCATTTGTAGGGCCACTGCCAAGAATTCGCTTTCAGAAGCATCCCAGGAGAGATAGCATGGCACTTGGGGATGTCGGGAATATTTTCAGTACCAGTCAGCAAGCCATGTATGAAGTCAATATAGATTGGTCCCACCTTGTCAATGATTCTTTGGCCAGAGCGCGCATGTTTTATTACACATTTAGTTCTGTCCACATCAGCGAATTGATCAGGCCAAGCAGAGAAAGAATCTGGTTTCCGACCGGGAGTATTGTAATTGTCAAGAAATTCGGATTAAACGATGACTTTGCGGATTATCTTAGGGCGATGGCAATCGAAACGGACTGGAATGGAACCTTCTATTATACTGATTCTGGTAATCTTCCCACCAATATAAGCAGTGATGGTATTGGATTTTTCAGCACTTGTGCTGTCTTGTCAGACACTTTGATTGCTGAGTAAGAGACTGTTTGAAAATCTGTCACTTATTGTTTGTATGCGTCTTTTTTCCTCATCCGGCGGCTTTTTTTGTTCCCATAGCACCACTATGAGAACAAAAAAGAGCCTTGTCTGAGAAAAAAATACACGATAAAAATTCTCAGCACAGATTCCAAAACAGTCTCTAAGATCTCCCTTTGACATTGAATCCCTCCCCCATTCCTGGCAGCTGATGAAAAACAGCTGCCTGTTTTGTATCCGTAAGAGTTTTCGTGCTCGAATCTATCTATAATCTTTTTGTAATAGGAGATGAAAAGGGGCAAGGAGAATATTTTTTATGGCTTTTAATGTATTGAAAATGAGTATTTTGTGAATTTTTTGTGAAAAAAATCAACCTTCACTAAGGGTCAGCCACAAGCCTTGGGTATTAAAATCGAAAAGCGAAAGAATCCGCTACGATATTAACTCTTAACACTATACATGATGAAAAAGTCTTTCTTCTTACTCACCATCCTTGCAGTCGTTTTCCTTTCTTCTTGTGTGGATACCCCTCCTCCGACTCCACAAAGCGCTCCTGAGATTCCACCAGCAGAAGTCTTCACATTGTCAGCAGGTGAATTGACTGAGACAACTTCTGATACCACGACTGCCCTCACCACCGGAGTTACGTACAAGCACTGGGCACATGCAGGCATCAACCTTCTGGTTTGGAATACAGTGATTGTTCTCAAAACAGCGATTCCCTGGGCAGCCTTTGGATTGGCCCTGAATGAAGAGGCAGCTTATATTGGCAATGCGACTTTCGAATGGACCTATCAGTATACTGCTGATGCAAATGTAGGAGGAGATGTCTATGATATTCGTTTGACAGGCCAATACATGAACAATACCGATGATGTAGAATGGATCATGACAGCTTCCAAGGTAGGTGGATTTCAGAATTTTGAATGGTATAGAGGCGTGATTTCTACTGACTTTACACAAGCCGACATTGTCCTGAACCATCAACCCAACAATCCTGAAGCATGTCTGAACATTCACTATCAGATTGATGCAGCTACAGATGAGGCAAGCATCCGATATACCAATATTAATCCTACGAGCAACGAGATTGGATCATATATCGAGCATCGTGTCCAGCCAAATGACGAGTTCAACCGGGCATATGATGTGTTGACGAATCCCAACAATCCCCAGACCTTTTTGGAAATTCAGTGGAACGAGCCCTCAGGAGAAGGCCGAGTCAGACACGAAAAGCGTTTCCATGATACAGATTGGCATTGCTGGGATGTGAATCAGGTTGATGTGGACTGCAACTAAGAGACTGTTTGAAAATCTGTTACTTATTTTTTGTATGCGTCTTTTTTCCTCATCCTACAGTTTTTTTTGTCCTCATAGCACCACTATGAGAACAAAAAAGGGCCTTGGCTGAGAAAAAAATACACGATAAAAATTCTCAGCACAGATTCCAAAACAGTCTCTAAGATCATCATCCTTTTTGTCCATCTGAATGCTGGTGATACGTTTGCTTCGGCACTCGTATCACTTTTTTGCATAAGACAGTAGATGTGAGCTTCGTAGCCATGCTCTGTTGATCATCTGTACAAAAAATCTGTAGGTGAACAGCATGACAGATGAGGCACTTCTGATTTGTTGATCGAGAATTTGTTTTTCCAAGAGAAATACAGATATTTGCAAACCCATTCAGATTTGTGGGAAAATTGATTCACTGACTTCATTCAAGAAGCAAAACATAAACTATCATGGCACGAGTTTGCGAAGTAACCGGAAAAAAGACAATCACTGGCAATCACGTATCCAAGGCGCATAACAAAGTCAGACGTAAGTTCTATCCGAATCTTCACAAGAAGCGATTTTATGTCCCTGAGGAAGACCGTTGGGTAACCCTCAAAGTTTCTTCTAAAGCACTTCGGACCATAGACAAGAAAGGGATCTATGCTGTGATCAAAGAAATGCGGGCAGAAGGCAAAAAAGTCTGAGTTCATTCTATGCCTTTCTTCCCCAAGAAAAACTCAAATTGCCCAAGGGCGATTTGAGTTTTTTTATAAACAAGATTCCTGGCAACTACGCAACGCTTTTCGTGTCCTCTTCGTCTTGTTCAAAGAACCTCATTATCTACCTCATGCTCAGACTCATTTCCATTCTTTTTCTTTTTGTTGGCCTCTCCCTCGCATCATTTGCACAAATAAATAGTCGCTCAGGTAATCCTGCCTCTCCTGAGGACAAAAACCTCTTACGGAAGTTTCCTTGTGGAGGAATCTCTATTTTGAATGAATATTTTGATACCAATGGGATTCCTGGGACATGGACATCCATCGATCAGGACGGCCTGAGTCCACATCCGAATGCAACACAACTCGCTCCGGCAAAAGGCTGGCAGTCTGTCAAAGATTTCAAAAATCCAGGGGGTAGTAACAGAATTTTGGCTTCTCCTTCCTGGTATGAAAATGATGAGGGGCCGAGTGATGATTGGTTGATCAGTCCGAAAATCAATGACCTACCGGCCAATACTTGTCTTTCCTGGTATGCGTATTCACAGGATCGGGATTTCCCGGAGAGCTATGAAGTACGAATTTCTACCAGTACCGCTGAGATCGATTCGTTTTTTGTGTTGGAGCCACTTGTGGTGATAGACGAGGAAGGAGATGAATTTACCTATCGGAATTTGAATCTCTCTATCTATGAAGGAGAAGATATTTATCTAGCCTTCCGCCATACCTCCAACAATAAATTTATACTTGCTCTGGATGACATTCGACTTGCCCAGGTAGAAAATACGGATCTGGCAGTTTTGTTGCTGGACCCAGTTGTCTCTCCAGCAGGGGTTGATATTTTCCTTTCAGGCGCGATCATCAATCAAGGGCTGACGGAGATAGATTTGGACTCAGGAGAATTGGCCATCAGCTATTCAATCAACAATACAGATCCAAAGACATATACCTTGCCTCGCAATGTTACCATTGAGCCTAATGACACGGTTCAGTTCATGCATGATTCGGTTTGGACACCTTCTTTTGATGCGGTTTACTGGCTCACTGTCTATTTTGCCTCCGTCAGCAATGATGGGAACCTGGAAAATGATACGCTCTCCAAATGGCAAGGGATTGGAACCAAAACACCCCTTGACAAGGAATTGCCTGCCCTGGCTGTACAGGCGTATCCGAATCCCATGCGAGAGGAGTTGATCATTGAGAGTCAGGCAGATCGCCCGCTGGGCAATGTGACCATTCGCCTGATGAATCTATTTGGGCAAGTCGTGCTTCCTGTTCAGCAAAGCTCCCAATTGCCTTATCGTTTACAAACCAAACATCTTGCACCAGGCATGTATATCCTTCAGGTGCAAGATGAATTAGGTAAGCAATATACAAGAAGACTTGTTCGAACAGATTAAACGTAATTCAGGGCTTATCTGCTGATCTTGAAATCAGTGTAGCAAAGGAGAGAATAGGTTGTGTGTGCTCTGCTTCACTCGCAATACACTAAATTTCCATTTGACGATTTTTCTTTTCAGCTTCCTTTTGGATGTCCTTGAGGGATTCTTCCAGTTTTCTGGCACCTTCCCGCAGTTTATCCAGGGTTCCTTTTTCTTCCAGATTATCGATAATGCTGCGGCCCAATTCCTGGATTTCAGGCGCGATGCGTTCCAATTCAGGGACAACATCTTTCACGATCTGATCCGTCATATCAGCAATTAGGTCAGCATTTTCACGAATCATTTCGGCATACACTTCTTCATTTTCAGACAACTCCTGCAGAACCCGTCCCTTGTGTTGATAAACTTGGTAGGTAAACGCCTGTGTCCAATGTCTGATTTTCTCTTCTTCAGTCATATGTTCCTCAAATGCTGGATATTGATCTTCCAACATATGCTTGAACGCTTCATTTTTGTTTTCCCAATCATCGGAATCATAAGATTTGTGTTCTTCTCTGACCTCTTGCATAAAGCCATCATACTCACTCACGTATTGAGTTTTGGTCATGGGGCCACATGCCATCAATAAGCTGATCAGTGGGAGAAATACAATAAGTCGATTCATCATTGATTTTTTTTTTGTTGTAAGCTAAGGACAAGACAGACGTGACAAAAGTTGGAATGCCGGGATGTCTTTCTTATTCATAGAGACACTTCAGTAACAGAAATGCACGATATTTCTTGTATTTTTGCCCCGCAAAAGACTTATCACTATGCAATACTCTCAACTCATTACCTCTCTGGAAGAAAGCGCAACCCTGGCCCTGGCCAAAAAAGTCCGCGAACTGAAAGCAACTGGCAAGGATGTAATTGGCCTCACGCTCGGAGAGCCTGACTTTGATACCCCTATTCATATTCGAGAGGCAGCTAAGGAGGCCCTGGATCAGGGATTTACGCATTATCCCCCAGTCTCAGGCTATCCGGAACTTCGAGAAGCCATCGCGATGAAGTTGAAGCGGGATAATGGGTTGAGCTATGATGCAAAACAAGTCGTTGTCTCAACGGGTGCCAAACAATCCCTCTTCAATGTGGTTCATGCCTTGATCAACCCTGGTGAAAGAGCGATCCTTACCGCGCCCTATTGGGTATCCTATCGGGCGATGTTGCACCTGACCCATGCGGAGGTTGACACCATTCAGACCAGCCTGGATACAGACTATAAGGTCAGCCCGGAGCAATTGGATCAAGCCCTGACGCCTGAGACCAAGTTGGTCTTTCTGACAACGCCTTCCAATCCAACCGGAAGTATGTACAGTCAGGAAGAACTTGCCGGATTGGTGGCTGTGCTGGAGCAATATCCCAATGCCTACATCATCTCGGACGAGATTTACGAATACATCACCTATGGGAAAGTCCATGTGAGCCTTGGGACCTTCGCAAGCATATTCGACCGCGTCATCACGGTGAATGGGTTTTCCAAAGGCTATGCCATGACAGGCTGGCGATTGGGCTATCTTGCTGCATCAGCTGAAGTCGCGGCTCTGTGTGAGAAGGTTCAGGGACAATGTACATCCGGTGCCAATGCCTTTGCGCAGCGAGGGGCCATCAAAGCATTGACCAGTGATCTGGCGGAAACATGGGCCATGCGGGACGCCTTTCAAGAAAGACGAGATTTTCTGTTTCCGCTGCTCCAGCAAATCGAAGGCGTGCAGGTCAATTTGCCAGAAGGAGCCTTTTACTTTTATCCGGATCTAGGGCACTTCCTCGGAAAGAAGACTCCCAATGGATCGACGATAGAGACAATTGACCAGCTGTGTATGTATCTGATCGAAGAAGTCGGATTGGCTGTCGTGCCGGGTTCTGCCTTTGGGACAAGCTCTCATATCAGACTGTCCTATGCCTATAGTAGGTCGGATCTCCAGAATGGAGTCGATCGACTGGCAAATGGATTGGGGAGATTGAGGTAAATATTTATATGAAAACATTCCTTGAAGATTGTCGCTCCAGGCAGATTATGGTCATTGGAGACTTGATGTTGGACCGATACCTATGGGGAAAGGTCGAAAGGATCTCCCCAGAGGCACCCGTGCCTGTCGTAGATGTATATCAGGAAGAGAATCGATTGGGGGGCGCTGCAAATGTCGCGCTGAATATTCATGGGATGGGGGCAAAACCCTTACTCTGTGGCATTGTGGGGGAGGATGTGGAAGGAGAAGCGCTGCGGACATTGGCCCAGCAGCAGGGGTGGGCGACAGAGTTGATCTTGCCATCGAAGGAACGCAGAACCACAGTCAAGGTGCGAGTGATTGGTAATCAGCAGCAAGTCCTGCGTGTGGACAAAGAGGACCGCCATGTTCTGCCTGAGCCCAATTCTCGGCAGCTGTTGGATCAGGTTCGGGAATGCCTGCCCCAGTGTGATGCTGTGGTATTGCAGGATTATGACAAGGGGTTGCTGGCGACATCCCTGATTCAGGATCTTATTCTCCTGACCAACAAACATGATATTCCCATATTGGTAGATCCCAAATTTCGCCACTTCTGGGCATATGAGGGGTGCACCCTCTTCAAACCGAATCTCAAGGAGTTGAAAGAAGGTTTGGGGATGAATCTTCGTGCGGATAATCTTCCGCAATTGGAACGGGCTGCCAGACAATTGCGCAAGCGAATGCCGCACAGACATACCCTGATCACGCTCGGAGCAGGTGGGATGCTTTGGATCAATCCTGATGAAACAGCAGACTATACGCCCGGCCATCCTCGCTCAGTTGCGGATGTATCAGGAGCAGGAGATACGGTCATCGCAATGACGGCCTTGGGAATGTCTGTGGGCTTGTCTCCCAGACAAACTGCTCACTATGCCAATCTTGCAGGAGGTCTGGTCTGCGAGTCGGTTGGTGTTGTCCCTATCACCCCAGATCTATTACGTTCTCATGCCTGACAGATCCTGGTCTAGTCGATTTGATAGTCCTTCATAAAGTATTTGCCTTTTCTGAACAAGAAGCGCCCAAAGAACATGAATGCCAGAGCACCCAGCCAGATGGGACTTAGAATCATCAAGATGCCACCTCCTCCTTCTATTGGATTCAGGAGCAGACTAAAGATTCCGATGGAGCTGATCAGAAAGAAGAATGTCCCTACGGCCTTGAAGAGTATGCCCAGGCCCTCTTGCCATTTTTTTCCTTCACCGAAATACCGAATATGTTCTACCTCTTCCACAGCCAAGGTCTGATTGCCTATAGTAAGGGAATCTGACTGAAAACGCCTTAGTTCGCCAATGACCCTTCGCCTCTTCCTGGGTTTGCAAAGAATTTGTCCGCCCAGAGGAATGTGAACTTTCGTCCCATTCGTGAGATGTGTCAGAACCAATAGAGAGTCTGGCTGTGTCGAAGATGAGATGCTTGAGGCATCCGCTGAGAGAGCCATGAACAACAGAAAACAAAAAGTTGCCACTTTCATCGTTTGAGGTTAAGATGTTGAACAAAACAACATGTGCTCAGGGACTGGAACCTGAGAAAAAACGTGAGGTGACAACGATAGGATCAGGGGCAAATATACTGCAAATCCCGGAGTGTAGGGCAAAAGATCGAAAGACTGTCAGTCATTAGTTTTGATTTGCATATACCAATCGAACTTTCGCTTCAAATTGTATTTGTGTCCTCGGCTAATGAACATGCCCAGCAAAAAGAATGGCAAGACGAATAAATATCCTGGAAAAGGGTATAGTTTTTCGATCGAATAAATGACCTCAGGAGAGGCAAAAGGTCCAAACAAGGCCTTTGGTTTGATAAAAAAGATCAAGGAGACGAGTTTCAGGATTCCCCCTACTTTTGATCGCCATTTTCTGCCTTTGGGATAATATTTAATAAAAACCAGATTCTCCATCTCGACTTTCTCACTCTTCAGCAGAACAGCCTCTTTGGAATAGGCGACTATGGTTCCTGAGTACTTCCGCCCGATCTTGTCCTTCGCCAGAAACCAGCCCCCAGTTGGAAGACTGATTTCCTTATCTGCCTGTGGATCAATTAAGATAAGTTGATAGTCATTGGTGTCTTTGGAAGAGATACTTGTTGGAGCACCTATCCCCAATACGCTGATCTGCCAGCCAATCAACAGGGAGAGAAGAAACTGAAATTTCATACATCAATGGATTATGTGTTTCAGAAATAGTTAAGGAATCATCTCAGCCTTGTATCTTCTACGAATATTGTAAGTATTCCTGAGAAAAGGAAGGGAACCCAGGAAGACCAATAATAGTGCTGGCAGGAGGAAGACCAATACCACGACCCACACCAGCCGATTGGTCTCAAGGCTTGGGAGTACAATCAGTGTCAATAAGCTGACTGTCGTTCCACCGAACATGCCTAAGCCTCCCAGAATTCGTAGCCAGATAGTCTTCGGATTGCGATAGGTGATAGACATGATTTCATCCAAATGAATGTTGTGATGATCGATTTGAATGAATTCATCGGTGAAGTCCTTGATTTTTCCTTGAACCCGACCTCCTTGTTTCAGTTTGATTATGACATTCATGCCTCGCTCGATCAAGACAGCCCTTCCGCTTTGCTTATGTGTCAGCCGCAATACATGAACTTGCTGTGGAGGATGGGGATTCTTTGTAGCTGATTGTAGATCAGCTATTCCTATACAAAGCAGGATCAAAAAAAGGAAGAAGATTTTCATGCTACCTCATGGTCCTACAGATTCCCGATTTTGGCTTTGTACCATTTCCGGAGTTTGTAGCGATCATGTCGCATAGGTGTGTGTCCCAATAGTGCCAATCCCAGCCCCAGCAGGAAAGCAGGAAACATGAGGAGCGAGATGAACAGAATGAGCAAGCCATCGACATAATTATTGGATAACAAGACGCCTGTGTAGATGATGCTGGCAAGGCTCGTGGCTAATCCTGCCACAATTCCAATCCCGCCTAATTGTCTGATATTATCTCTGGATGGGTCTTTATAAATAAGGGTATTGACTTCTGCTAGCCGTACGCTCTCCCCGTCTACTCTAAACCCTTCCTCATTAAAGGATTCAATATTGCCTGATAGTTTGGTCCCATCGATCAGAATACAGGTGACTTCAGAACCTTCAGGAATGACCGTATTTTTTTTCGTTCTGTGATGGGTCAGGATCAACAACCCATCCGGCGCCGAAGCGGCAAACAAAGAAGGAAGGCAAACACAAAAAAGGAGAAAAATAGAACTGATTCTCATGGTATTAGGAGTTAAGTATCTCAAAATGAGAAATAAGAGGAATATGAAAGATATCTATGAGCGATTTCTAAAATAGCAAAAACTCATCACTCCCCAAATAATTCTCTTCTGGCTCTTTGCTGCTGAAGAAATCGAACCTCTTCTTTCAATCGACGTTCTACGATGTCCATCGGCAATCGCCTTTTGGAACTGCTGCCATACAAGACATCCGGAAGAGCAGACAATTCATCTGGATAATATTCCTCTACCCATTCTGCGACATCCGTTCTGGGAATGGGTTTGAGTTCCCGCAGGACAGTCATGCGCTCTCCGATCTTTTCTTCCAATGCATAGAGCTCTTGTTGGATTCGCTGCTTGTGACTTGTCAATCCGAATAGCCTTCCCAGCAGGGTAGGGGATTCTGGCGGATAAATCAGGTTGAAAAAAATGACAAAAAGAGGGCGTTCTTTTTTGGGTTCCAGATTCCAAAACTCCTGCACATACCATTCCATCAATTTGATGCTGTTACTATTCCATTTTTCGCCAAAAATGGTGTGCTGAAAAATAATCGTGCCACCATCTCGATGCCCGCGCAAAGCAGCTACCAAATCTTCCGCTCGCCAATTACTACCAGCCAATTCCTCCAACTCCAATTCATAGGAGATGGCCCTGAGAAGATTTCTTCGTCTGAGGCCCAGATCTTCGGTATTGGGCCAGTCTTTGACGGAATAAAATCGAACATATCCCAACTCTTGTCCAAACAATCTCTCTGAATGGTGTCGGATATCTATTTCGCGGAATCGCTGAACCAGGCTTTTGTGTCGCTCCATTTCTCGGCCGTGGATCACATAAAACTGTGGCAAATGGGGAGAATCTGTGTAGATGTTCTCCAGTTTGTCTCTGAACAACTCAACCTGTCTGTCGCGATCACACAAGAGAGGAACCAGGACACCTTGTTGTTTGCTTTTTTTTCTCAACTGAAGTTTCCACTGACGACCATCTCCATAGATTCGCCAGGGAAAACTGTTGTAGGTCTTTTTTTTATTTTTTTCAAAATAGAGAGAGCGCATTTCTCCTGACCGAACCAATGCCGTTTGGGTCTTGATTTCAGCATGTTTAAAAGCTTTCTCCACTGTCTTTCCATCTCCCAATCGCTGATAAAATCGCTCAGAAAAGATGGCTGCGGCCCGATCACTGATTTCGGTACTGGTCGCAACAACAGTCGGGACCCCTGCCTCAATGATCGCTTTGGCATGTGCTTCTGTGGCGCATCCATTCAGGAAGACCAGTTGGAGACCATGCTGTTCTCCCAACAATCGGGCAAATCCTTCTATCCCTGCCAGCTCTGTCTTGCCTTCTTCTTCCAACATCAAGGAGAGGCTGTCCGCATGACCTGCATAATGGAATGCCTGTATCCGACCCTCATGCCTGTCAAACTGCATAATCAGATCATCGAGACTGACATGATCGGCGATTTCTATTCGATAAGGAGGTACGACTCGTTGGTACAAGGCATCTCGGATGGCGTGGATTTCTGGCACCAGATGTCGGAGATACCTGTCGGGAGAAACAGGATCATTGGCGTAGGCAAGTAGAAGGACAGGTGCAGAATCCACTGGCATAAATCGGCTGCGAGCCGGTAAAGATACAGATTTTTGTCTTGTACGTCGGATCTTCTACAAAGTTGGATATTTCGGCCAGGAACGGCTGCTGAATGATGGAGGATGAGAGGCAAATGACGCCCTTGACTGAGAGACTGTTTGGAAATCTGTCACTTATTTTTTGTATGCGTCTTTTTTCCTCATCCGGCGGCTTTTTTTGTTCCCATAGCACCACTATGAGAACAAAAAAGAGCCTTGTCTGAGAAAAAAATACACCCTAAAAATTCTTAGCACAGATTCCAAAACAGTCTCTGAGTTTGACTTTGTCCATTTTTATACGAGAAAAATCCTCCCATATGCTCTGGAAACCGTCTTTTTGAATTAATGAACTTCGCTGTTTTTGGGTGATGTTGATTAATTCTCATTGAAAATTTATTCACAACTGCACGCTTTTTATTATCCTTTGTTTTTAGATTTCTTTGCAACTTTTTGGCGGCAAAAAGTTGCGTAAAAACCGCCAAAATTCTAAGCCCAACTCACAAATCCACCCCAGTTTACCGAATTTTGGGGGCCAGCT
>JBCCGK010000035.1:0-99897 GCA_039029315.1 Bacteroidota bacterium
CAGATCTGGGCGAGCCGTTACATCGATGGTTTGGCAATTGAGGATCGACAGACAGCCATTTTCCTGCAACTGAAGACAGACATCTTTCTGACCAGGAGTGGGCCACTGAACCTGATAGGGCCCTTGACCCCCACCCGAGAGTACTGTGCCACCACCAAAGGTCCAGGCATAGCTGGAGCTGGAGGGAGAATTGCCAGTATAGGTGATCTGGGCGATATCTCCTTCACATACGCTAGATGGAGTAGCAAAAGAAGCAGTAGGAATTTGACCAATATTGATCTGAATAGAAGTGGGAGAACTGACACACCCATTTTCGATGACAGTCAAGCTGATCGTCTGTGTTCCGGGTGTATTCCAGGTGGCTTGATAAGGGCCAGGGCCAGAACCAAGCAAAATATCCGGTGAACCAAAATCCCAGAGGTACGTTGCGAAAAGAGATGCATTGCCCGTATAGGTGATATTGGTTGCTTCTAGTTCACATACCTGAAGTGGGACATTGAAATTCGAAGTAGGTTGTTGATTGACTGTAACGGTCACACTGCCATTGGCGGTACAACCTGTGGGGTCAGTTGCGACAACAGTATAAGTGGTGGTGGTTGCTGGACTGACCTGTGGGGTAGGACTGGTCGATCCACCAGGAGTCCATACAAATGTATACCCAGGCTGAGAAGCAAAATTTGTAGTCAATAATGTTGATTGCCCAGAGCAGATAACTGGTGGTGAGGCGGAGGCAACAGCTCCTTGTGGGCTGATGAAGGCATCAAAACTATTGAAAATGGCAACATTGCCGCAATTGTCAACGACGGTATCAACCAATGAAATGCTATACAAGCCGGCCATGGTAATGGGCGGGGTGGTTGAGATTTGGAATTGATCTTCAAAGCTTCCGCCTGCCGCACAGACCGGTCCTGTAACTGAGGTTACAGTAAATGGTCCTCCAGGTCCTGTTACAGTAAAATCAGTGGGGTCTACAGAAGCACATACAACATTTTCTGAAAACAAAAGATCAATATTCGAAGATCCACATGCGACAAACACTGTGTCTAGTGTTGGAGGCACATTGTCAAAAATCGTTGCTGTTGAGATAGACAGATCAAGTGTATAACCAGTTGTTGTGCCAGAAAAATTACTAACATTGATGACATAAGTTTCACCAGCGTTTACATTGATCACGGGTTCATTTTGACCTCCAGGAAGCCCATTTGGACCCGTTACACCAGGAGCGCCTGAATAGTTACAGCTGACTTCTATTGCAGCATTGGTTGCAATATCGGCGCAGCTGTTATTTGTAAGATTATACACAGCCCAATCATAATCATCAAATGGATCAACTGGTGCAATGCTAAATCCAACTGTACCAGCAGTTTGGGTGGTGAAAATATACCAGGTATCATTTCTCTCCCCGGTTCCCAGACAAGAAATCACATTGTTGATTTCGTTGGGATTGTTGCCTTCTCCCTGATAAGAGTTGGGTTGGACATATACATTTTGACAAATGGGAAGAGCGTTGATACAATCTTGCTCAGGTTGCAGGGGTGGAAGCTGAGCAAAAAGAGACGAAATTCCTGTTCCAGTCAGAAAACAGAAAGCCAGCAGGCGGTAAACGTGTTTCATGAGTAGGGGTAGATAGAAATCAGAATCAAATAAGCAAACAGTATCATGATTATCGACGATGAAGGGTAGCACCACTGATCACGAGAGAACATTCATTGGAGAATCGATCAGCATATTTTGTTGGAATGATGATCTGAAAAGAATCCAGTGCCAACTCTGCTTCAAGGTCAAATTGAATGTTTTCTGCACCCATATCAATGGTCAGGCTAACGGTTTGTTCCGATACCTGATCGTTCCACATAATTTGAGCAGGAAGAGAGACTGTTTGTTGCCCGGATGAGAGAGAAGACAGATCAATACTGATTGTCAACAAAGGATTTGTAGGAGGGAGAAAAACCTCCTGAAACATGTCTTGATCAGCCTGTGAAGCCCCTAAGGGGATTGCACCGGTTTTGGCCATCAGTACCAATGATTGAGATTCAGCCATGTATCTGCCTGTCATAGCAGGAGAGTCAAAACTAGAGGTTTGAGCTGATCCAGTAGAGGAGAAAGTGGCCTGATTAGGACCTGAATACATCTGAGAGAAAACAGATCCGGCAAGGAAGGTTAGCCAACCAAGGAGAAGAACAATTTTGTACATATTGAACAGGTTTAGTTGCTTTTCCAATACAAACGAAAGAAAACTATTTTGCGTAGGCTATTGCTCGTTTTTCTCGGATCACGGTGACCTTAATATGGCCAGGATACTGCATATCTTTCATGATCTTTTGAGAAATATCGATCGCCAGTTGATCAGAATCCTGATCACTGACTTTTTCACTTTCTACAATCACTCTCAATTCACGGCCTGCTTGAATCGCATAAGTCTTCATGACGCCGGGGTAGGAGAGAGCCAAATCTTCGAGGTCCTTGAGACGTTGGATATAGCTTTCGACAATTTCCCTTCTGGCACCGGGGCGAGATCCGCTGATGGCATCACAGGCTTGTATGATGGGCGAAATCAATGATGTCATTTCTATTTCATCGTGGTGGGCACCGATTGCATTACATATTTCCGCATTCTCTCCATACTTCTTGGCGATCTCCATTCCCAGCAAGGCATGTGGAAGATCTGAATGCTCTTCAGCTACTTTTCCAATGTCATGCAACAAGCCAGCTCTTTTTGATTTTTTGACATCAAGTCCAAGCTCTGCTGCCATGATTGCACAGAGATTGGCTACCTCTCTGGAGTGCTTGAGAAGGTTTTGTCCATAGGAGGAGCGGTACTTCATTCGACCAATGAGGCGGATCATTTCTGGCCGTAATCCATGAATCCCCAAATCAATGACTGTCCTTTCACCTGTCTCGATGATCTCTTCATTGACCTTTTTGGAGGTCTTTTTGACGACTTCTTCGATTCTGGCTGGATGTATTCTTCCGTCAGTTACCAATTGATGAAGACTCAGGCGGGCAATCTCGCGCCTCACAGGATCAAACCCTGATAGAATGATGGCTTCCGGTGTGTCATCTACGATGATTTCAATTCCGGTAACCATTTCAAGTGCTCTGATGTTTCGACCTTCTCTCCCAATGATTCGTCCTTTGATTTCGTCATTTTCGAGTGGGAAGACTGTTACAGTATTTTCTATTGCTTGTTCCGCAGCCGTACGCTGAATGGTTTCGATGATGATCTTTTTCGCAGCTTTACCAGCGGTCAATCTTGCATCTTCAATAATTTCCTTGATGTATCCGGAAGCTTCTGTTTTGGCTTCTTCCTGGAGTTCTTCAACCATCTTGGCTTTGGCATCCTCTGCTGACAAGCCTGCAATCTTTTCCAGATCCTTCACCTGACGTTGACGAAGTTGTTCGACTTCCTCTTTCTTTCTATTGACAATGTCCAATTGCTTGGCCAGATTTTCTTTCAGCGCATCAATTTGCCCTTGTTGGGACTTAAGTTTTTGCGTATCCTTCTTCACTCTATCATGCTGCTGATTGATTTGCTGCTCCCTTTGCTTGATTTTGTTCTGGAAGGAATTGAGTTTTTCATTTTTTCGTTTGGCCTCTTGCTCAAATTTTTCCTTCCGTTTCATGTAAATTTCCTGGCCCTCACTTATTTTTTTCTGCTTGATGTTTTTGCCTTCCAATTCAGCCTTCTGAAGCACACTTTCTGCTTTGACCTTGGCTGTCTCAATCATTTTTGAGTTGGCGGAGGTGAGGACAAATCGATTAATAATATATCCGAGAATGATTCCTGCAATCAATCCAATGGTAATTCCTATGACATATTCCATGATATGGTGTGTTAAATTGGGTGAAACAAAACTCTCAAAAAGGACACACCAATAGGATTCAGCTCTCTTCGCTTAGCTGAAGAGTTGCATCGAGTTTCTGTTCGAGATGGGACAATTGTTGGAGGAAGGTATCGACCTGTGAACGAGCTTTTGCCTTGTGTGCAAGATACTCAGTCATGATGTCCAAACAGCACATAATCGCAATATCCAGGTCGTCCTGTGTTTTATATTGAGCCTTAAAGGCCTTTATTTTTGAATTTATGGACTGCGCCGCTTCCTGAATTACGGCTTTTTCCTCCTGGTCCACTCTCGCTGGAAACTGACGGCCAAAAACATTGATGGTTATGGAATGTTTCTCCACTTGGTGTTCCTTAATGCCAGTTCACGCTAATCTCCAAAGTTCTTTAAACAAATATCTATTTCCTTCAAGTATAAATCTATTTTTTCATGTACAGTCGCCAAATCGGCATGTTGAGGGAGACTTTTGACCAATTTGATCGCCTCATACTTTTCTTCGGTCGTCTTTTGTTCTTCTTGTAAGCCCCTCACCTCTTTTTCGAGTTCTTGCACTCGCTTGTTCAATTGCTGATTTTCTTTTCTCAAGTGAAGAATCACTCGCTCTAATTTGGTCAGCTTTCGGCCAATCTCCTGCAATTTGGGAAGTAAATTCACCATCTTTTTTGCGCTCGAATCACCAAATTACCCTTTTTTTTCTTACGAATCAAAGAACGCTTTGGAATTCGTCCAAAACTTCAAGCAAGAAGGGGCAATGGATTCGCAATTAGCTTCTTATCTTCGCTCCAAGTTGGTTCTCCAAGAGCTGATAGACCCGCTCTGTGATTTTCTGAACAGCCTTATCAGCCAGCGTCTTTTTGTCATCGCGAAACTCGATGCTGATCAGGTAACTTTTGTGGCCTTTTTCTATGCCTTTGCCTTTATAGACATCGTGTAGTTCTACAGATCTGATCAGGCCAGGATTGGCTTTGCTCACCAGTTGATTGATCTCTGCAAAACTAATGCGATCTTCCAGGACCATGCTGATATCTCGGCGAATACTCGGATATTGTGGAATGGGGTGGAAGGAGGGAGACGAGGAGAAATATATCTGTGTCAACTGATCCCAATCGATCAGGAGGAAGAAGGCTTCCTGTTTCAAATCATACTGTTGGCTCAATTGGGTGGCAACACTCCCATAGCGAAGCAAGACTTTGCCACGGACCAGCATTTCCAGGCCATAGTTGAATTCCGGATGGCTACATTCTCTGAGTTGTCCTTGTATCCCAAACCAATGTTGCAAGCGCTCCACTTCTCGTTTGAGCGTAGTCAGTCCATGGGCGGGAGGCTTCTGATCCCAATGCACGGGATGTTGCTGTCCCATCAAGCTGATTGCCAGGTAGGAATTCTCCTGATATGCTTCTCCTTTTTGCCGATAGGTTTTGCCAAATTCATAAATGGCAAGATTCTCATTCTGTCGGTTCTGATTAAACCTCAAGGTCTCTAGTGCTCCAGGAAGCATGGATTGTCGCAGCACCCCCAATTCCTCACTCAAGGGATTGACGATAGGAACAGCATGTTTGTCTCCCCATGAAGTTGCCACCAGAGAGTTGGTTAAAATCTCATAAAATCCATTTGCGGAGAGATAATTTGCATAGGTCTCCTTGAGACGATGAACATTCTTGTATTGCTTGAAACTCAGAGTTCCATGTAGATGATTCGGAATCTCCACATTGTTGTAACCATACACACGAAGGATATCTTCAATTACATCAATTTCGCGCTGTACATCTACGCGATATGGGGGAACTTTCAAGGCCAGTAGATCTTGATCTGCTTCCTCTTCAACTTCTATTTCGAGGGCTTGCAAAATCTCGATGATTTCTGCTCTGCTGATTGCCTTCCCAATGATTCTTTGTGTCTTGGCCACAGAGAGAGAGAGTTCGAAGGGAGGAAAAGCATCTACAGTTTGTAGATCTTCCACAACGGAAGCTTCTCCTCCTGCAATCTCCACCATCAGGCTGGCTGCCCTCAAGGTTGTCGTCATGGTCATATGCGGATCTGCCCCTCTTTCGTATCGAAAAGAGGAATCTGTACTCAATCCCAATCGCTTGGCCGTCTTGCGAACAGATCCGGCGTCAAAGTATGCACATTCGAGAAAGACATTTTTGGTGGATTCCGTTACCCCGGAATTGATCCCCCCCATCGTGCCAGCTATACAGAGTGGCTGTTCCTTGTCGCATATCATCAGATCCGTATGCGGAATAATGGTTCGTTCGATTTCATCCAGGGTAATGAATGGCGTTTCCTGATCCAGGGTCTTCACGATGATCTCCTGCCCGTTTAGTTTGTCTGCATCAAAGGCATGCATGGGCTGTCCCAACTCATGCAGGACATAGTTGGTGATATCTACGATGTTGTTGATCGGACGTAGGCCAATAGAGATCAGGCGTTTTTTCAACCAATCAGGACTATCAGTTACAGTTACACCCTTGATATACACAGAGGTGTAACGCTTGCAACGGTCTTTGTCCAGAATAGAAACCGGGATCGGGTTAGGAGTCTGTAAATCTTTCGGGTCTAGAGAGATCGCCGGAAGTTTGGGCTTGGTCCTGAGCAGAGCAGCCAAATCTCTTGCCGCCCCATAATGGGAGGCGCCATCAATCCGATTTGGGGTCAGGTCAATTTCCAGAATGTAGTCTTGTTCTATTGGAAGGGCATCGATCGCAGGGCTTCCCAATGGCAAGCCATCTTCCAGGACAATGATTCCATCATGATCTGGGCCGATTCCCAACTCATCTTCTGCGCATATCATGCCCATTGATACCTCCCCACGAATCTTCCCTTTTTTGATTTTGAGCGGTTTTTCTGCACCAAGTGGATGTAAGACTGAGCCAACAGTTGCCACAGGAACAGTTTGACCTGCTGCAACATTCGGGGCCCCACAGACGATATTCAACAACTCTTCTGCTCCAACGTCTACCTTGCATACGCGCAGCCTGTCAGCATTTGGATGTTGGATGGCGGATTCCACTTTTCCAACAACGACTCCTTCCAGATTTCCAGGAACGCCACCAACAGTTTCGACAGTTCCGATTTCCAACCCCAGCATGGTCAGGGCATCTGCCAGCTCATGTGGGCTGTACTCAAAATCTATGTACTCCTTTAGCCAGTTATATGAAATTTTCATTCCGGCAAAGGTAGAAAAAAGGTCGCTTTATTAAAATGCAAGCTCTATCTGATAATTGATTCCTTGATGCCAAATTCTTTGTTCCGAAATTGTTGGTTCTCTGCCAAAAGGATCAGGCCATTCTCTTCGAAGATAAGCGCGTTGAAATTTGTAACTCACCAACAACCACCATTCCAGGCGTTTGGTCGTATGAATGGCGAGGCCTCCGCCCAACTGCCCAGCTAGACTTGGTCGAAAGGCAGTCGTATTGAACTGTGTGGAGATGCCGAAGACCCCTGTTCCTGCTTCTGCCATATATGCGAGGGCGAATTTTTTTTGTGCCTGTTGGCCTTTTAAGAAAACATAGGCAGGGATGACAAGCCCGGAGGAATACATATGGATACCCGTGCTGCCCCCAACTTCCAATTGCGGCTTGAATCGATATCCGATTCTGAGGCTGAGTGCAGGATCTAGTCGCCAGTTCCAGGTACTTCCATGACTCAAAAACTGAAATCCGATTCCATAAGTGACTCCCTGTTGGCGGAAGAAAGGACGACGGAATCGTTTATTTCTTTGCCGGATGATTTCGCGATAGATGCTGGGTTCCTGGGTTATGATTTCTATGTCTGATTGTTCATATACAAGTATACTTCCTCCCAGGAGGACAATCTTTACTGTTCCGCGAACCTCTTGTTCTACGATTTCTCCTCGAATGACAGATCCATTTTTCAAATAGATTACATCCTCATATCCTGCCTTTTGTGCGAAGAGGGGACCAATAATGAAGAGACTAACAAAGAAAATCAGCCAAATTCTCATGAATATATGTTTATAATCCAACCGACAGTGCAACCACAATCCGCTGATTCAGGCGTGTGCCAGAAATCAGGACAGGATCAGGTTGAATCCATTGGCCGCCTGGTGAGGTACGGCCGGGAGGCCAGTCTTGAAATTCTTCATAACTTTTTTGAATTCTGTATCCCATGGTCAGTGTCCACCAAAAGGGTGTACGGGTATGAAAGCTGAAGCCAGCTCCAATCTGACCCATCGGCCCGCCCTGGAAGACATCATGTGTCCACCTGGAGCCAATGGCAAACCCATAGCCGACATTGGCAAAAAAATGTGGACTACCCGCTTGTTTGGCCAGATTGCCTTGGATATCCAACATGATTGGCGTGATGGTCCCCCCCTCATAACCGTGGAAGCCTGTTCCAATTCCTACTTTCAGAAGGCGGTGAAAACTGTATCCTGCCTTAACAGAGAGCGCAGAACTTGCCTGCCCTCCCCACTTTCCCTGATAGAATCCAATATCAGCGACTAATTGGTAGTACATGCCGGAATCTGAGTATTGGATGGGACGATACTCATCTTTTAATATAACTCTGGTATAGGTATATAATGCAGGCTCCAATTTGATCTCCAAAATATCGGCTTGTGCCAATGTGAAGATTTGCCCACCCAATACCTGTATCCTGACATACGCTCCAATGTTTTGTTCTAGGATTTTGCCTCTGATGATACTCCCGTTTTTGAGATAGACGACTTCCTCGGTTTTGTTCTGTTGGGCAAAACAAAGTCCAGTTCCCAGAAATGCGAACAGAAACAGGATCAGTAAATTCTGATGAATATTCATAACCTCATGCTTGAACCAAACAACGCAATCGAAGACCTTCGAGGCAAGGTACATAATTTTGCATGCTTATATTCCCAGCAATTGTTTAACTTGAGACGTCTTGGGGATAGAATACGCTGGTAATTAGTCGAAAGAATATCAGTCGAAAATTCTCTTCATTTACGTACCATCTAATCAAGCTCTCTTATGAAAACCGTACAATCAGCTCATTGGCTTGTTATGTTTTGTCTGTGTGTCATAGCAGGTTCTTTCCAAAGCTGTGTGAAAGATTCCTGTGATCAATTGACCTACACATATATGGAATACGAACCGACCTATATGACAAGAGCAGCGTTTGAAGATGCTGTTAAGGTCGAAAAAGCCAGAGAGTTGCAAGATCCTGGAAAAATTCTTGTCAATGAAGATTGGCTGTTTGTCAATGAGATTGGCAAAGGAATCCATATTATTGATAATGCTAATCCGGCTTCTCCTCAAGTTCTTTCTTTCTTGAGAGTTCCAGGAAATTATGATATGGCAATCCATTGTGGAAAATTATATGTAGACAGCAGTGTCGACTTGCTGGTATTTGACCTGGCTTCAGCGGAGCAGCCAAGCCTGATCAGCAGAACAACCAATGCTTTTCCTCATATGCTCTTCTATAAAGGCTATCTGGCAGATGCCAATCGAGGGGTTGTGGTAGAGTGGATCGGGAAAGCGGTAGAAGGACAATACAACTGCCAGACGGGGATTCCTGAGATGTGGGAACTGAATCAACTGGATGCGCAGTCTGCCTCTGAGATGTTCGCTTCCGGTAATGCCCGTCAGGTCAATCCTTCAGTCCCCGGAAAAGCAGGCTCGATGTCTCGCTTTACTGTCCAGAAAGAACATCTTTACATCGTCAGCCCCACCGAGCTACAAGTCTATAATGTGAGCAATTGTGCAGAGCCGACTTTGACAAGCTCCAAAGTGCTGGAGTTATGGGGAGGTGAGGCAGAAATGGTGTCAGTCCTGAATGACTTGATTCTGATTGGAACCAATGTTGGCGTGCTTCTATACTCTTCAGATTCTCCAGAAGATCCTCAGTATTTGTCTACCTTCGAACATGTTCAAGCCTGTGACCCTGTCGTTGGGTCTGGAAATTTTGCCTTTGTTACTTTGCGGGATGGGCGAGAGATTCAGTGTGGCAATAATTTTACCAACCAACTGGATGTCCTGAGCATTGCAGATCCCATGAGACCTTCCCTTTTGATCTCTTACACAATGACACACCCTCATGGTTTGGGAATTGATCAGAATTTGCTATTTGTGGCCGATGGAACAGATGGCTTGAAAGTATTTGATGCGACGGATCCTGTTAAGGTTGGGAACAAATTGATTGCTCAATTCGATACTTATCAGGGCTATGATGTGATTCCACATGATGGGATGTTGATCATGGTAGGGAAAGACGGGATTGCACAGTTTGATTATACCGATCCAGAGAACATAGAGTTGATAGGCTCGATTCCGGTCAGTCAATAATGAATTCATTTGCGATTCGTAAGGCAAGCCGAATGTGTAGAGGTAAGCGGTAAAAACGCAATGCAAAAGGATAGCTTGAGGCAGCACTTTCACATTTGTCATACGATTGTCGAATAGCAAACCAAGCAAATTAAAAAAGATTATCTGTGCGAATTCCCCCAAAGTCTTTCTCATGGCTTTGGGGGATTTTACTTTTCGAATCGGACTTTGTGTATATTGAACACATGAACCCCACACTTTCTCACATTCCTTTATTTGATGAATTGGAGCCCTCTCAGACCATTCTTCTGGCCGGGGCAGGAGGAGGTTACGACATTGCCAGTGGGATACCATTGTATGTGGCTCTGACCTCCATGGGAAAAAATGTCATCCTGGCCAATTTGTCTTTTTCTTTGCTGGTGGGAGGAGAGAAAATCAGTTCGATTTGCTATAAGGTGAATGCTGATACCAGAGGCGGAGATTACTTTCCTGAAAAATACATATGCGAATGGTTTCGGGAGAGAGGGGAAGATCTTTCCATGTATTGCTTCAATGTGAGTGGGGTTCAGCCTATCAAGGAAGCCTATGAGGCCATCATCGAGGAACATGAGATTGATACCTTGCTATTGGTGGATGGCGGGACAGACAGCTTGATGCGGGGAGATGAAGCGGGTTTGGGAACACCAGTAGAGGACATGGCATCGATTGCGGCAGCATATTCGATTCCGCTTGAAAGAAAATATCTGGCATGTCTGGGATTCGGGATTGATCATTTTCATGGGGTGTGTCATGCGCAATTTTTGGAGAATGTCGCAGCTCTATCCCAAACCGGAGACTATCTAGGTACGATCAGCTTGCTCCCTCAAATGCCAGAAGCAGAAGTTTTTTCTTCTATGGTTGCCTACCTCAATCAGAAGATGGCAGGCCACCCCAGCATTGTTGCCAACTCGATCAACAGTGCTCTTCAAGGGCATTATGGGGATTTTCATGCAACGAAGCGCACCAGAGGCAGTCAATTATGGATCAATCCATTGATGTGTCTGTATTGGTGTTTTGGATTATCTGCGGTTGCAGAACGCCTGCTGTACCTGGACTTGCTGTTACCTACCCGGAGCCATATGGAGGTGAAAAATGCCATCCAGGAGTTTATGCGCATAGTCGGCAGAAAAAAATGGGAGCATATTCCTCTTTGAATTTATTGTCTTGATAAAATAATTGCGGTAAATTAGTCCACTTGATTGAATTCAAGTACCCATTCGAGTTGATCCTAAATATTTCATCCATGGATTTGCGTACATTTTTACTCATTTTCTGTCTTAGTGGAATCGTGCTTCTTGATAGTTGTAAGCAACAAGCAGATGATAACAGCATTGAAGCCTTGCAGGAAAAATTCCGGGAAGTTACATCTTCTACCTCTGCTAACGGGCCGGTAAATCAGGAAGAAATCAAAGGGGTGATGCTACAGCTGGCCCAGGCCTATGAAAGGGAGGCTGAAGGGCAGGCAGACGCTGATCTGGCTGCAAAAAACTGGTACAAAGCTGCAGAGCTCTATGAAACGAATATGATGGATATCGGGAAGGCCTTGCAGATTTTTGATAAAATTATCCAAACCTATCCTGCGCATGACAGAGCTGCGGACGCCCTATTCAAGAAAGGATATATTTATCATAATACCCTAAGGGATCTTGACAAGGCCAAAGTTGCCTATCTGGACTTTTTGGAAAAGTATCCTGAGCATGATTTGGTCAATAGCGCCAGGTTCGAAATCGAAAACCTCGGCGTGCCCGCAAAGGAATTATTGGAAAGAATCCAACAAACCGATTCTACCGAAGCATCCAACGGTCCAAGTTAAGCGTTACTCTATATATCTAATATTCTGGGGATCTATTATATGAAATAATAGGGCAAGAGAGGAGTTGGGAAATACAAAAATAGAGGGGATCTTGGTTTTGATGTCTGGAATGATAGAATCCTTTCCAACTGTTTTGTTGTTTTACCCTGCTTAACCACTTTCATGAAGGAAAAGAGTTACCTATATGTAATCATTCCCTGCCTGCTAGGGATGCTTTTGGCGTGTAAACCCACGGAATTACCGGAACCGCCAGAACGCGAACGAACTTTTTTGCATGTGCTGAATGCTTTTTCAGGTTTGCCATCTGGCTTTGATATGCGGTTTACCTATTTTGAAAAGAAGCAGATGGCAATAGATGGACTGACATTTAAACAGGCTTGGCCACCAAGTGGATACGCTTCTCTATTGACTGAAGTACCTGTAGATAGTACCCAGGAGACGGTACAGGTGTTAGTAGATGTATTGAACAATTTTGACAAGTCGAGCATTTATGAAGGATTCCCTTTGGATGTCACAGCTGGCGCGAAGTCGACGATCTGTATGATAGATAGTTTTGGTAAGCCCCTACTTGTCAAGACCATAGATACGCCTCTTGAGTATCAGGGAAGCACGGCCAATATTCGGTTCATGAACCTGAACAGCGTGCTAAAATCCACAAGTTTGATTGCCAAGTCTGATACCTTCCGAATTCCGCAATTGAACTTTCTCAATTATTCGTCTTATGAGTTGATTCCTTCAGGGACTTATACATTTTATTTTATCAATGATTTTACAGGAAACCGTCTCGATTCTGTCCCAAACATCAAAATCAAGGCACGTCAGGCATATAGTTTTTACCTGACCCAGCAAAATGGAGTTCCTGTTGGTGGTTATGAAATCCTGGAATAATGAAACATTTGCGCCTTTCGCCAAGCTTTGTCCTGTTTATTTGTCTGAATCTGGTGATGTCATTCACCTTGGCTCAGTATGGAAGGAGAGTTGGAAAAGGAGGCTTAGGTCAAATGGAGTTGGGGGCATCTTTTCTGAATATTTCAGACTTCAATGACGCCTTGGAAGCACAGGATTATCTGGGCGTCAATCAAAACTTTTTTGCACTCGGTATAGGCTTAGAGCGATTCAAAGGCAGAATGATCTATGGAGGGAGTCTCTACAACTATATGATTAATCAAAGCCTAACGAACAATCAACTGGCGATCCTTAGCTATCATTATGGAAGTTTGCGGATAGGAGGGATTCTCGCCCAGGAATATGAACAATATATGGTCTATCCAAGCATTGGACTGGGATATGGATTGGCCAACTTCAGAGAACGCCCCAGCGATGAACCATTGCCATTTGCTCACTGGTCAAGAGGTGCGATGGTTGATGCAAGGATATCTGCTCAGTTATTTGCCCTGATGGGGGCCGAACATCTGGTATCCCTGGGAATTCATGCAGGCTATGTGTACACCCTGGACAACACCTGGTTACTGACGGATTTTGATCCTGATACCTCCGGAATTTCTCTCAGCCCGAAAGGATTGTATATTCGCGTTTCTCTTGGCATGGCGAGATGGAAGCGATAAGCATGATTGAAGGTTTTTTTGTACCTTCGAATTCCATACAGTTATATACATGCCACCCCCCATTCTCTATTTTGCATTTGCCAATAACCCCAACAATCCTCGAAGGCACCTGAACACACTTGTGGAAGAGTATCGACAGCTCAGTCGAATTCTTCGAGCAAATGAATCAACATTTTCGTATGATCCTATCCTCCAAGATCAAGCTGATCTGGATACGCTGTTTGCGGATTTCACCAGATATCGAAACAGGATCACCATCTTTCACTTTGGGGGACATGCAAATGAAACACACCTTTTTCTGCAACATCTGGATGGGGAGGTAGACAGAATCAACAAATCCGGCTTCGCACGCCTGTTGGGAGAGATGGAGAACTTGCAAGTGGTATTTTTGAATGGGTGTGCAACCGAAGGCCATGTCCAGACCTTTCTGAATGCGGGCGTTCCGGCAGTAATTGCAACCTCAGCAGTCATCGCTGATGACAAAGCGACTCAATTTTCAATCAATTTCTATACCTCCTTGTTGGAAGGACTGACAATTGAGCAAGCATTTGAAGCCGCTAGAGGATATCTTGAATCCCGTGGGATCGAAGTGAGCTTTGTGAGAGAAAGACCTCTCCCAGATAGCTTTCAGTGGGGAATCTATTCCAATTCTGAAGGAGAAGATATTCCTGCAAAGAAGTTGAAGGATCTTCAGGTAAGGCTGGAACCGATTGTTTTTCAGGGGAGCAGGATTTCTGCGAGAGGAATCCTCACCCTAATCCAGGAGAATGTGTTGACGATTGTAGGGCTTTCGGCTTCGAACAATCAATTGCGGGGAAGCTTGCCTGTGAGGGTGCCAACTGACCGATATGGATCAAGCCTGTTTGACTGGAGGCCATATAATACCGAAGAGAGTGGCATCATTCTACATCTTCTTCGGGAATATCAGAGGGAATCTGGATACACGATTCGATTTTTGATGTTACAACCATGTGTCTTTGGCCAAAATGCTTATTTCGAGTTGGAAAAAATCAAGGACAGAATCGCTTTTATCGTTGATTGTTTTTCGCTTAACAAATTTGATCAAGTAGAAAATCAATGGTTATCAATCCTCAATTCTCCAGACGTAGGGGGGTGCCTGATCCCTATATGCAGGACCTATCCAACTACAGTAAAAAAACAAATGTTTCGGTTAAGAGAGAAACATCTGAGCGGAGCCGAATACTATTTCAAGGACTACAGAGGATCATATGTGCAGATAGAATTGGAAGTACCTGACAAATGGACTCTGTTTCGTAGATTAAATACAATTGCATTTGAGAAAATGCGCTTACGCGTTCCCAAACAACTAGATACAAGTGGAATTGAGGGCTTACCATCGGATTTAGAAGAGTTTTCTTTTGACTTACAATGATTATTACATTCTATTCATACAAAGGTGGGGTGGGAAGATCCCAATTGTTGTCGAATATTGCGGCCTACCTCTGCTATTATCGGGAGAAACGTGTCTTGCTGTTAGAGTGGGATCTGGAAGCTCCTGGCCTCCATTATTTTTTTCGGCGAAAAAAATTACAAAAGAAGGGTCTGATTGAATTATTCAGTGAATATGTCAGAACGATGCGGGCTGAAAAGAATCCTTCTTTGGCGGAGATGCCCTATTTCAATGAGGAATGGATTACCAATATAGATACCTCTTTGGGAGGAGAAGGCCGAATAGATTTGATTTCGGCAGGTGTTTATGACGACAAGTATACCAGACGGGTGAACGATTTCAATTGGCAGGAGTTCTATGAGTATTTGGATGGGAAGGTGTACATCGAATTTTTGAAGAAAAAACTCAAAGAATGGACATGGAAAGGCTCTGATGGAAGTGAGAAAAAGTATGATTATATCCTGATCGATAGCAGAACCGGGATCAGTGACTATTCTGGAATTTGCAATATTCAAATGCCAGATATGAATGTCATTGTGATGGCGCCTACTGATCAGAATTTTGCAGGTTGTAGACGGGTGATCGATTCAATATTGCGATCTCCATACCTGAAACAGGGATACAGAAAACCATTGATCATGCCCATCTTATCAAGGCTGGACCGAAATGACAACAAGGAGTCGGGCAAATGGTTCAAGAGTTTCAGAAGTGAATTCAAGGATGTGACAGTTCAATTCCTGGAAGAAATGGATTTGCATATCTCTCCAAAAGAATTCGGTGAACAGACCTTGTTGGACTATAAACGATCCATTTCATATGGAGAGAATATTCTGTTTAAGAAAAAGAAACAACAAATCGAATCCCTGACTCTCGAAAAACAATATGAAACCATTGGAGAGTTCATTGCGCCAATAGAACAAAACTGGAGTACTACTCATGAAAGAGTTCAGGGTTTGATTGCCAAAGGAGAGATTGAGAAGGCTTTACAGGTATTGAAAAATTTGCCACAGTTTGCAGAAAATTCCTCATTCCTTGCCCTTGAAAGCAGATACAAAAAAATAAGAAAGGAACTCGAAAACCACACAATAAAGTACCGCACTTTCTCAGAAGAAGAAAGCCGGATAACAAAAGCGATACTCGGATATCTCCGGGTACAAATGCCGGAACAAGATGTGCTGAAAGACGATATCCAAAATTCTCGATCAAAAAAAGATTCTCTTCTGGAAGAGGTGAGGACTGTCGAAGCCCAAGGGAAAAAAATGATTGGCTCCAATCGTCTTGAAGAGGCAATCCGCTTATTGAAGGGACAAAAATGGATTCGATCTAACCACCATACGGAATTGGTACTATTGGAATCCCAACTGAATCAAGTCTCAAGTGATGGTCTATTAGGACTCACGAGTAATGATGAACAAAATCGGCAACTGTCAAAATTGAGATTCAACCTCCTTCAACTATTTGACAAAACAAGATTTGATCTAGAGACAGACCTCAATGAATCATCCGGATATGACCCCTTCGAATAGAGATTAGACAATTCTAACAAAGAAAAATTGTACAGTAATACATTTTAGATTCTCCATGCTCCATCGCCTGCTCGATCTAACCCTGGCAATTCTGGCACTCCTTTTATTCAGTCCTCTTTTGCTGCTGCTTGCGGCCCTTCTATTTGTTACTCAGCGTAAGATTCTCTTCTTCCAATCACGGCCTGGCTTGAATGAAGCTCCGTTTACCCTCATCAAATTCAGCACCATGTATGATGTTCGGGAGGGAGAAGATGAGGCGGCCAATCAATTGGCTCGTTTGACCCCCATCGGCAAATATCTCCGAAAATGGTCGCTGGATGAACTTCCGCAGCTCTGGAATGTCATTCGAGGTGACATGGCGCTGGTGGGTCCAAGACCTCTGCTGATGGAATATCTTACCATTTATACAGAAGAAGAGCACCAACGCCATCTGGTCAAACCGGGAATCACAGGTTGGGCTCAAGTCCACGGCCGCAATTTCCTGACCTTCAAGCAGCGGTTTCAGTATGACCTCTGGTATGTGAGAAACCGGAGCATCTGGCTGGACCTCAAAATCTTGTTGATGACCATTGGAAAAGTCTTCAGGCGAGAAGGGGTCTATGCCAATGAACAGACAACTTCACCAAAGTTTGATGGGACAAATTGAAAGGAGGACCTCGGAGGATTTGGCGGCTGGTGTGGCGGCGATTCCTCCGAGGTCTGCGCATAGGCAAGGATCTCCTATGCCACCGCCTCAATCCTCGGAGGAGGCGCCATCGCGCACTCCCGACAAATCCTCCGAGGATAGCCGGACGCGCATCCTTACTGGATTGTGATCCGAAAACTGAAATCCCAGATCCACCCCGGAAACTTCCAGAATCTCTATATTAGGAGAGACCAAGTAATAATCAATCACCGTCCGGTAGGTCGTATCTGCATCAAAAGCGGCTGCCAGACTTCTGTTGGTGGGAACACTGGCATCATATCCCCAACTCCAATCTGGGGAGGGATAGGAAGCCGAGACAAAGAGATTCTCATTGGCCTCTGTTCTAGGCTGAGGAAAATTTCCCACACCTGTGAAGTCAGGAGGGAATTGATTCCAGTCGCCCCCTACGATGACGTAGTTTCCATCCGCATATTCATCCAATAACACCTGCTTGAGCTGTTCCATTTGGGTCTGCTTGAGGGTGCCATCATCATAGGCCGAATTGTGCGTATTGATCAGGACCAATTCTTTGCCGTTTTGGAGAGAATATCTCAAGGTCAGAAAGCATCGATCCAGGAAGAACAGATAGGTCGGGAAATCAAAATTGCCCTCGAAGGGATGTCTGCTGGCTGAGGTGATCTTGTATTTGCTCCAACTAGAAACGCCAGAGAGCACTTCTCCCAAAGGCTCAAAAATAGGAATCGGAATAAAATCTACATCATAATTCCGGGCAAAAGCCTGAGCATATTCCGGGATCAGGGTGGAGATGAGGTCCACCTGATCTATCTCATAGCTACGGGTAGATTGTTTATCTACTTCTTGTAATAAAAGGAAATCTATTTCTGGTACTTGCCGTGTTACCCAATTGAGCATGCCTTCCAGATTTTTTTTGACCACTTCTTCTGGCATATGGACGGTCTTGCCTCCATCATAGAAGAAATCCGATTCCTCTCCCAAACCAGTGAAGCCAATGTTCCAAATCAGAAGGCTGAGGCTGTCTTTTGACAATTCAAGTGTCGAATTGTTCTGGATAGAAACGCTTTCGGTAGAGCTAGGCTGGTAATCTGTGAACATCGCATAGCCAATCACAGCACCGAGATAAAGCAGAACAATGAGGAGAATAATCAGGAGAGATTTGCCAAGAAATTTCATGGAAATAGCATTGGCAGGCAAGTTAGAGAAAAAAAAAAGTTAAACCATTGCCTTCTTTCAAAAGGGTGTACGTCAAATGTCACAGTTGCTTTTTGGGAGGTGGAGTTGTTTCTCTTCTTGAGGAGAAACGGGGTTGTGTGGAAGAGGTTCAGGAACAAGACAATCTTTTGGATTGTGAAATCTGACGTACTCTCCTTCAAAAGGAAGCCCCCATCCCGAATTTCGGAATGAGGGATGGATCGTCTTTGGCTATTGAAAAACAGATTCCAGGCTTGATCAAATCCATCTGAGTGTCTCCAGATATTATTTGATCAGTTTTTTCAATGCTTCGAGCTCTTTCTGGAGTTTTTCCATCTTCTCCTGCTGCTGTTGAATGAATGTCTGTTGTTCCTGCACAGCTTTGACCAGTGGTACCACAAAGGTCGCATATCGCAAGCCATAATGATCCTGTTCATTCTGGGGCCTGTCTACTCCGCTGAACTCATAGCCGAGCTGTTTGGCAGTCTCTTCGACCTCCTGTGCGACAAATCCTGAGTGGACGATTTTGCCAGCATTAGAACTTTCTCTCATGGCGGCCAGCTCTTTGTCGTATTCTTTGGCCAACTCAGGATCTTCAATGGAGCCAGCTCCTTCGATGAAGCCATCCAGTCCTTCAATATCTACTTTATAGGTGATTGGGCGAAGTTCCATCACAAAATCCAGCCCAGGAACATCTTCCCGGATGTCTTGCTTGAAGCGGCCGTCAGAGAGATTGGTCCAGGCTTGGTAGCCACCGATGGAGGAGGTCGAGCTTCTACCAACTCTGACTTGATTGGAAGCAGTATATCTTGCATAGGCACCGATGGCTGTGGAATAATAGTAAGCATTGGCATTAGAACTTTTTCCAGCGTATATCCCAAGTGAGCTATTGTAATCGCCATGCTTGTTAAAATAGCCACCGAAAAATCCCATAAAAGAATTGGAATGGCCCGTTGAATTGAAATAGCCTGAATACCCGCCAAAAAAAGCATTGCTATGACCATAGGCATTGCTGTATCCGGATCGAGAACCAGAAAAAGTATTCGTATTCCCTACTGTAACTCTACCCGAAAACGCTCCTACAAAAACATTTTGATCACTACCCTGATCCATAACGGAACCAGCTCTTCGACCAATGATTGTATTGTCAAAGCTGGAGGTATGTAGAGTAAGACCTGCATCATCTCCTAAAAGGATGTTCCCATTGTTGTAAAATTCAAGCATGCCGATCCCGTGATTATTATGCGAGAGTGTCATTTCCTGTTGGTTGGCAATATCAAATCGAATAATATCATCATCAGCACTCTCCTCTGTCTGGATGCCCGTATCAGAGTCAGCATCAGAAATGGCATCATCATGGTTTCCCGGAATCAAGGCCATCCAGCCTCCAGAAGTCGTGTTGATGCCAGCAGTATCCGTAGTTGTCACAGGACTGGTATAGTACCAAAATCCACCTGTGTCAGTGTCATATACAAGCAGCCCATCAGCAGGCTGACTGATAGCAAGTCGCTCCTGTGTGCTCATGCGAGGTGTGAGAAGGCCTTTTTTGCTGGAGGAAATATCTATCATAGCACTTGGATGTGCTTTTTTTCCAGAATTGTTGATACTGACGCCCTGTGCAAAGTTAGATAGCGGCAAAAGGCAAAGTATCGTTAGTGTCCACCAAGTGGATCTGTTTGATAGAAGATTCATTGATTTATTGTTGAGTGATGAGAGAAACAATTGAGTAGAATAGGGAATTGATCAATCTTGGGATGAACGCCAAGTCGCTAAGACGGAAAGGAAAGCGGGATAATGATTGTCTAATCCATTACAAAACATGAGACCTTCCTTCGCGTCTTTCTGTCTTTGCGTTCATTCATAAGTGTTTGTGCAGAGCTCTCCTCATTCGCGGATTACCTTGAATTCAGAGAGAGAGTTTGCGGGAAAGCGAATCAAGTATACGCCGCTGGAAAGAGGACTCAGATCCAATTTGATTTCATTCCATCCGGGATGGAGGCTTGATTGCCGGGAAAGGATTTCCTGCCCCAGTATATTGACAATGGAAAGGGTGAGCTCTTGTTCTGTTTGAGCGTTTAGATGAATAAATAATGCACCAGAAGTGGGGTTGGGAAACAACTTGATCTCTCCGAGACTGGAGGCTTGAAGGGAAGACGGATGATGATTTTCTGCACTGACCCAGCGGCCCATTCGCTGCACATGTCTCACTTCCAGCCATTTGTCAGTGAGATTTCGATTATCCAGTTGTCCGTTTGACCAGGTTATTCCTTCATCAAAAGTATGATACAAGCTAAGGGATTGCGGCTGTAGCTGTTTGAGCTCTGCCTCCAGAAAATGAAACCTTAGGACTGCATTCAGGTCCTGATTGTTCTCAGGAATGATGTCCACATAGCGATAGGTACTTTGTCCATGCTGAGGGACATCATGTGAGGCATGTCCTCTGATAATCTTTGTATGACCGAGGACTTCATCAGATTGTATGCTGATTCCAAGATTGCCAGGATTCGCTCCTTGCGGAGAGATAAGCATCGCTTTGGCAGAAATTTCTCCACCTGAATGTGAGAGAGAAGTGATGTAGCTGTCTTCATTTTCACCGAGGAGATAAGCGGTGGTTCCGAGATCAATCTGATGGCCATTGAGATCGAGTCTTCCTCCTTGCATGGAAAGAATGTTGGCGACTTGAATATCGGCATCTAATTGTACATCATGTTTCTCTTTTTGGATTGTCAGATTGTGAAAGTGAATGGTCCCTTGCGATTCGATCCTGGAAGCTGTTGTGGAGGCAACTCCTGAGACAATGATAGTGCCAAGTCCTGGATCAAGGTCTCCTTCGATCAAGAGGGAAATATTGTCCAGATGAAGGGTGGCCTCATCACTAATTAGGATATGTGTGCCTGCCTCGGTGTGCCATGTTCCCTGTGCAAACAAGGAATAGGCAAATAGCATCATACAGAAGAATAGAATGTTGGATTTCATGCGCGTGAATGTCGTGGATGAAAATTGAAGGTTGAAAGATTGAGCTTCTTGTAGGAAATCCTGAATTCAGTCAAACAAAGGGGAGGTCGTCAACTCATGCCATCAATCAATACAGAGAATGTGAATCCTCTTTTTATCGTGAGTTCTACAAATAAGTGATGTCCTCAAGGGATCAGAAATCAATCAGGAGAGAGCAAATATGACAGTATATGACTAGAAGTGCCATATACTGAGGTAACGATCTGTATTCCTGAGGTAACTACGACTGTCACAATTGTAACATGTGTCCTCCTTCATGTAACATCTGCTTGTAAAGCCATGTGCCAGATTGGAAAAAGTAAGGATTGTTTGAACTGGGATGCCTTAGCGAATCTCGCTTGGAGAATGCCCATATTCCTCTGCGAACACCCGGGAAAAATAGCTGGGATTTTTGAAACCAACTTGATAGGCAATCTCTGAAACAGTCAGATCAGATCTTCGCAAGAGCTGATGCGCATGACGAAGTCGAATCTGTCGTATATACAGACTAGCAGAAAGTCCAGTAAGGGCCTTGAGTTTGCGATGCACTTGCATGCGGCTGAGGTGGACCTCCTCACTCAATTGCCTGACATCAAATCCCTCATCAGCGAGTCGCTCAATGATGACCTGCCGAACTTTTTGAAGAAAAGCTTCTTCCCTGGGATGATCAGGCATCTTTACTTCTTCATTGGACAAGCTATATTTCTTGAGGAATACTTGCCGCAGTTCTATCAGCTTCTTGAGACGAATCTCCAATTCCTTTCGATCAAATGGTTTGGAAAGATAGGCATCAGCACCATGTTGCAAGCCCTCCAATTTGGCTTTCTGTGTGGCCTTCGCCGTCAGGAGAATGATAGGAATATGGCTTGTTCGCTCATCCTCCTTGAGAGTATAACAAAGGGCAAAGCCATCCATTTTGGGCATCATCACATCACTGATGATGATGTCTGGTACATATTTTTTTGCTTGTTCTATACCCTCTTGTCCATCCTTGGCATACAGCAGCCGGTATTGATCTTGTAGACATAGCTGAAGATAATCAGCGATATCCTGATCGTCTTCCACAATCAGGGCCAGTGGAAGACTGTCATCATTGTTGGGCTTTCCAGAATCAAAACCAGAGCTTTGAGATAGCTTAATTGAATCTGCCGTAGCAAAAGGAATGGTGGAGATTTCCTGCTTCGGTGCATGCCTGCTAATAGGGAGACTGACAAGAAACGTGCTTCCTTCTCCCTGTCTACTTTGTACTTCCAGGCTACCTCCTGCCAATTCTGCCAACTCTTTCGCCAAAGCTAATCCGATGCCCGTACCACCGACATTGGGAGCGTTGGAGGAAGCCTGAAAAAAATGATCGAACAAAAAAGGAAGATCCTGCTCGGGAATCCCGATCCCATTGTCTACGATTGATACCAATAAGTGCTGATCTTCTGTGTGCGCATACAGATCAATTTGTCCAGATTCAGGTGTGAACTTGATGGCATTGGACAAAAGATTGCTTACAATTTGGCCCAATTTCTCTGGATCATGATCCATGATGAGTGATCGCATACCACAATGAAAACTCAATTGAATGTGTTTGGTATCTGCCAGGGCCTGGAAGGATTGTACGATTCCTTTCAAAGAGGAAATCACATCTCCCTGAACTTGCTTCAACTCAAAGGCCTTGGCTTCTAGTTTATTCAGATCCAGGAGTTGATTCACCAAATCCAGTAATTTTTGTGCATTGCGTTGGATCATTTGTTTGGGCTGATCATTCGCTCGGATTTCCTTTGCCATCCCAAGAATCACCGTTAGGGGAGTTCTGAATTCATGCGTAATATTGGTGTAAAGGCGGCTTTTGAATTGGTTGATTTCTTTGAATTGGAGGGCTTCTCTGGCAAGGTAGCGTTGTCTTATCTGAAAAAAAATAATCAAAAAGATGGCAAGGAGGAGTGAAATGACAATCCCCCAAATGAGTTGCGTACGCTCTTTTTGAGCTTTTTGATTCTCCAGATCCAGGCGCAAAATTTCATTTTCTTTTTCCTGAGTTTCGTATGCCAGATTCAATCTCTGTAATTCTCCTTGTCTTTGTTGATGGAATTCTGATTCAAGATATTCTGTATGGTATGTCTGATACTCATAAGCCTTTTCATGTTCCTCAATTTTGGCATATTGAGCGGCAACATTTTTCCCCAAATTCTGCAACAGTTTATATGCTTCTCCTGCTTCTGCCTGTTCTTTGTATTGTTCGATGATGTTGAGTTGCTTTCTGGCTTCCTCCAGCATGCCATTTTCGATCAGACATTCAACAAAGAATATATGATTCTGAACTTTTATCCAGATCGGAGGTGTGTGTGCCGCCAGACGAATGGTCTCTCTCCCATGCTCCAGACAGTTGGCATAGTCATTCCGTCGAAGGTCCTTTTCCATCAACTCTTTGTAATTGAGCATTTGGAGAAAAGTGTCCTTAGCTAAAGGAAACAAAGCAATGGATTTTTCTATATAAACAATAGATGAATCGATGGGAAATAAGTCCTGAAGATGGAAGGGGATGCCAAAATCGGGGAATGAATATTTGTTGTAAGCATGTGCCAGGACCTTGGCATATTCCTGTTTGAGAGGATGAGGGTAGGATTGAATGAGTTGAAAGAGTTGTCTTAGGCTTTTCCTTCTGTTTTTACTATCCTGACTGAAAATCGTATGGGTGAGAAAATACTTGCTCCATAACATGCTTGCTGTGTCTCCAATTTGTTCAGCAAGATCGATAGACCGTAAAATTTCTTTGTAAATTGTATCCTGAGAATAATATTGATTTCCCACTTTCAGGCTGTCAATCCTTCGGTTGACCTTTTCCAATGAATCCTTAAGTAGCTCCAGGTCGGGTTTTTGAGAAAAAGCATTAAGCCCGATCATCAGCAAACAAAAAGCAATCAGATACTTCATACTGTAAAATGAAAATTGGCTGACAAACAATGGGAAAAGGCGGGCGGAAGCAACGAATGATCGCAATTTTTTATTTACGAATCAAATTTATCACCAACTTCCTCAAGCGGCCATCATGTGGCAAAGCTCCTGTGAAGGCCATGGAACTGGCATGAAACACGATTCCCCCTCCAGGGTGGAGGTAATATCCCATATCGGCTCCATTTCCAACCTGCCAATTGTAAGAAGGATCTGGATAGACTGCTCCCTGACCATTGGCATCCAGAGGATTGAGCCCAGAAGCCAGGTGTACCCAATTGTCAGGAGTTCCAGGATAGACTTTGTCGATTTCGAGCCCCGAAGCAGCTCCGTATTGTCCTCTTTTTCTGAGACCCCATAGATTTTGCCACCAATGATCATACATGGGTGTATAATCATAAGCTTCACTGATTTCCCCTAGCAAATCTCCCTCTTTGACATCTACTCCTTCCCAGACCCAGGAACTATCATTCTGGACTTGATAAGGCGCATAGCTCTGAAATCCATAATAAGAGTATTCTGTTCCAAAAGGGCGGATGCCCGCAGTATCTGCAATTTGAAACAAACTGTGCTTGGCACGAGTGGGATGGATGCTGATTTGTCGAAAAGTAGAATCAAATTCTGTGACATAGACGGCCACATTCCCTGCGAGGAAAAGGGCAGAAACTCCTGAATCCAGACATCGATTCAGATGATGCAGCATATTCCAGCTCCAATATTCAGTATGGGTGGAGAAAATGAGGGTGGAATACTGAGCGAGTCTGGGATCTCCTTTTTCCAATTCTGTCATGCTATATGCATCGAATGCGATCTCGGCACTATCCAGTAATTCAGCCAAATGGAGATCGCGATTTGCCCCTTGGAAGTAGAATTGGTGATTGGGATAGGTGTTGTCCAAAAACGGATCTGCCAGAAGTTGTGGTCGATCAAAAGAGATGACTGGTGTATGATTGCGAGAATAGAAAGATTGCCCTCCCCAATGATTATATGCATTCCAGGTATTGGTGGAGAAAATGATGGCAACTTCTTTTTGAATAGAGTGGGGGGGAGGCGCAATGAATATGCTGCTACGTTTGGTGAACGTTTGGTTACTCAGCTCTATGACATACCAGCCACTTGAGATATTGTTCGGTAGATGGAAAGAAAATGAGGCTTGCCAGTTTGTCCCGTGGACTGCAGGTCTTTGGGAGACCTTTTGAAAGCTGGCCTGAAACCCTTCTTCAACAAGCATACTGTCTCTTCGAAGAGGGGAGTACAGCTTCAACCGAACAGTATCCTTGCTGCTATTGCTGACATACAGATTTACTTTTTCTCCTGCCTCAAAAGTCCAATGATCCATGTGAAATTCCAGATGCTCAAATAGCTGATGTCGCCACTGAAAAAGCTGATGGCTATTGGAAAAGAGGAAGTAAAAATGAACAACAAAGGCGAGCAGGAGAGACAATCCAACTCCTGATAAAATGAGCATAAAGCCAACAATACGTGTTGTCGAGAGCATGATTGACCAGGCATTGAAAGTAAGAAAAGTTGACACAGAGACACAGAGAGGAATCTACTGATTAACAATCTTTCTATGTAAGTAAGGGGACACAATTATTTGTGAGGGATATAGTGAGCAAAGGGGAAAAAAGGTAAAAATCTTACCCATCAAGCCAGTATATCCCCTATTTCCCTGATACCCAAAATCAACCCTAATATTGCCCATCTAAGTAAGGGGACACAATTAAATTGTAGGATCTTGTTCCTCCCCCAACCCCCTCCAAAGGGGGAAATCGTTGATTTCTGGCCTTGTGGGTTGATGTCTCCCGCTGGCGGGAGAGCGAGAGGGTGGAAGATGATTGTCAAATATACATTTGTCCCCCTACTTACTTATCTGTGTCTCGTTCTTCTAACTCAATTCACGCCAGATCCAGCATCAATCATATATTCTGGATCAAGCAGATGAAGCTTCCCCTCTGCATCTTCCGCAAATAGGATCATTCCTTGTGAGACAACGCCCCGAATCTTTCTTGGAGCCAAATTGACAAGTACAGGGACTTGCTTCCCAACTAGTTCTTCAGGCTTGAAGAATTCCGCTACTCCAGAAACGATGGTTCGCTGATCAATGCCCGTATCTACTGTGAATTGCAGGAGCTTATTGGCTTTCTTGACTTTGGAAGCTTCCAGGATGGTTCCGATGCGGATGTCCATTTTCTGAAAATCATCAAAACTGATCTCTTCCTTGGCAGGGGGAAAGGACGGAGCCTCCTGATTGCCTGCCGCAGCCTGCGCCAATTTTTCCAACTGTTCTTCTACTGTTTCATCTTCGATTTTGGCAAAGAGGATTTTGTTTTCCTTCTCGGCATAAATGTGATGACCTGATGGAACCAAACTTGCCTCATTCAGGGAATCCCAATGAAATGCCTTGCCATCGAGCTGAAGCAGGTCAAAAATTTTGTCTGAAGAGGTTGGAATGAAAGCTTTGGCTAATACCCCTAACTTGGCAATGATCTGAGTGCAGACAAATAGGGTGGTCTTCACTGCATCCGGATCAGTCTTCCATTTTTTCCAGGGTTCTTCATCGGTCAGGTATTTGTTCCCAGCTCTGGCGACATTGATGAATTCTGCCAGGGCTTCACGGAAACGGAAGTGTTCCAGCCCATGTTCAACTTGGGCAATATGTCCATTGATCAGATTCAGCACTTCTTGTGCCTCTTTGTTCGCAGAGATGTCTCCCGGCTCTGGCACCACCCCCTCAAAATATTTCCTGCTCAGAACCACGATGCGATTCACAAAATTCCCCAGTATCGCCACCAACTCATTGTTGTTTCTGGCTTGCCAGTCCTTCCAGGTGAAATCCGCATCCTTGTTCTCAGGCAAAATGCTGCACAGGGCATATCGTAGCACATCGATTTTGTCAGGAAACGCATCGAGATATTCATGCAACCACACTGCGTGATTGCGGGAAGTACTCATTTTGTCGCCTTCCAGATTCAGAAACTCATTGGCAGGGACATTTTCGGGGACCACATATTCCCCTGTGGCATGCAGGATGGTTGGGAAAATGATGCAATGAAACACAATATTGTCCTTGCCAATAAAATGAATCAGTCGTGTATCATCTGCCGGATCATCATGCTTCTTCCAATAAGGTTCCCATGCTTTGTTATGATCTTTGGCCCATTGTTTGGTGGCTGAAATATAGCCGATAGGCGCATCCAGCCAGACATACAATTTTTTGCCTTTGGCTTCAGGAAGGGGAACATCGATGCCCCAATCCAGATCACGTGTCATGGACCTGGGTTGAAGCCCTTCTTTGAGCCAGGAGCTGCATTGTCCATAAACATTGTTCTTCCAAAGGCCTTTTTTGCCTTCAAGTAACCATTCCTTGAGCCAGGGTACAGCTTCGTCCAATTTGAGATACCAGTGGGTGGTTTCTCGAAGGATGGGCGTTTTGCCGCTCAAAGTAGAAATGGGATTGATCAGTTCGGTAGGACTGAGTGAGGAACCACAACTTTCGCATTGATCACCATAGGCATTCTCGAATCCGCATTTGGGACAGCTGCCTTTGATGTAGCGATCTGCCAGAAATTGTTGATATTCCTCATCGAAGTACTGCTCATTTGTCTTTTCGGAAAAATGGCCTTTGTCATACAGGATCTTGAAGAACTCCTGAGATGTCTCATGATGAATCTGCTCTGACGTCCTGTGATAGATGTCAAAGGAAATACCAAAGCGGGCAAATGTGTCTTTGTTGAGGGAATGATATTTATCAACAATGGCTTGAGGTGTTGTGCCTTCCTTTTTTGCTCTCAGGGTAATGGCAGCCCCATGTTCATCACTTCCACAGATGTAGACAACATCGCGATTCCTCATGCGGAGATACCTGACATAGATATCCGCAGGAAGATAGGCACCAGCGATGTGGCCTATATGAAGAGGCCCATTGGCATAGGGCAAAGCTGAGGTTACAGTGTACCGTTTGAAGTTCATAGGTCGCAAAGATAATGGATTAGTTGATTAGTTGATCGGTTAATGAGTTGATTCGTGGACTGGTACTTGATTCATCAGAACTCGCTCAATAACTCATTCACGAATCCACCAATTAACTACATTCAAATGAGGAGGATAAAAGAAAAAGGGCCCTGATGGGCCCTGGTATCTAGCTTGGATTTTTGTTTGTCTTTTATCGGAAAAGATACAAACCACGAAAGGGCCAAATGCTACATTCGCATTCGGCGCATATAGGTTTTGGAGTTGACCGTAAAGATGGTGGTATGTATTATATGATGTGTCATATCTGTTTTGCAATACGGGAGATTGAGAGTGGGGTTTCTTTTTTATTGAAAATTTGGCAGGTTTGGGGAATTTTATTTCCTCTATTTAACGGAGAGCTTATGTATCTGAGCCAACAACAAATCCAGGATTATCGCAGCAATGGCTACCTAATTCTGCCTGATATGGTGGGAGCTGATGTTCGCAAGCAACTCATTGCGCAAGCCAACAATCTGGTTCACGATCTGCGAGAGGATTGGTTTGCTTCTGTTTTTTCGACCAAAAATCAGGAAGAAACCACGAATGAGTATTTCCTGAGCTCTGGAGACAAAATTCGAGTCTTTATGGAAGAGGGGAATGCGGTAGAGGAATCATCTTTCCACCGAGTAAACAAACTGGGGCATGCGCTTCATGATCTTGATCCTGTGTTTTCCGCATTTTCTCATGATGATCGTTTTGGAAGGATCGCAGAAGACATTGGGATCAAAGAACCAGGCCTGTTGCAGTCGATGTATATTTTCAAACAACCCAGAATAGGAGGGGAAGTGAATATGCATCAGGATGCGACATTTTTATACACGGAGCCTGTCAGTGTTGTGGGATTCTGGTTTGCGATGCAGGATGCTACCCTGGAAAATGGATGTATGTGGGCATTGCCAAGAGGTCATCGGCTTGGATTGAAATCCCGATTTGTACGAGAAGGCATGACTACGAGATTTGAAGTATTGGATGAGACACCTGTTCCGGAAGAAGGATATGTGCCATTGGAAGTACCAGCAGGAACCCTGATCTTGCTACATGGGTTACTGCCGCATTACAGCAAAGCCAATCGATCAGAAAAAGCTCGTCAGGCTTATGCCCTGCATGTGATTGATCAGGCAACACACTATCCCTCTGACAATTGGCTACAGAGAGGAAAAGACATGAAATTGACAAGCTTTGCAAAGGGATTCACAAAAAAATAAATTTTATAGTATATTCGTAGAATTCATTGGTTTATCCTGTCAACAAAACTCACAACAATTATGGCATTTACTCTCCCTAATCTTCCGTACGCTCAAGACGCATTAGAGCCACATATTGATGCACGGACGATGGGTATTCATCACGGAAAACATCACAACGGTTATACCAACAAACTCAACGCAGCTATAGAAGGAACAGCTTTGGCCAATCAATCTATTGAAGATATTCTGGCAGGTGTCTCAGGACATTCTACTGGTGTTCGCAACAATGGTGGTGGGTATTACAATCATTGCCTGTTTTGGGAAGTCATGAGTCCCAATGGAGGAGGAGAACCTACTGGTGCTTTGGCGGATGCAATCAATGCGGCTTTTGGATCATTTGAAGGATTTAAGGATGCTTTCTCTACGGCAGCCAAAACCCGATTTGGTTCAGGATGGGCCTGGTTGATCAAAAAGCATGACGGATCACTCGCTGTTACTTCTACCCCAAATCAAGACAATCCTTTGATGGACGTCGCTGACGATCAAGGGAGCCCTCTACTAGGTCTTGATGTATGGGAACACGCATATTATTTGAATTATCAGAACCGACGTCCTGATTATGTATCGGCATTCTTCAATGTCGTCAATTGGGACAAGGTCGCCGAACTCTACGGCGCATAAGAAGATCATAATCGTTTAGGCTTTATTATGAAGAAAGGGTTCCTCCGCGAGGAGGGCCCTTTCGTATGTATTGGAGGCATGTGATCATCAATATTCCTCGCCGTGGAGTATTGATGATGTGGATTTCGTTTTTCTGGTGAAGATATAGGAGGAAAGAGCAAAATATAGTTAGCAGAACTACAAAACAGACGATGTGTAACCTACTAGCATTTCTTCTTTTTCTCAAAAATCATCAGACTTAAAAACTTCTTCTTGCTACTGCACTACCAATTTTTGGATTCCTCTTCTTTTGCCATTGTCCAGTTGAACGAGATAATAGCCTTTATTCAAGGAAGAAATATCTAGAGAAAAAGTCTTTTCTCCAACAGGGAGGCGTTTTTGATTATGTTGTAACAGCCTACCACCTAAGTCAAATATACGGATCTGTATCCAATCATTTGCTTGTGGGTCTGAGGTATATCTGAGATGGATTTGATTCTCCTGGGTGGGAGAGGGATAAATCACAAACTCAAAGCTTGCGGAGATGCCAGAGCCTTCGATTGAAGCGGCAATTCCGTCATTGAGGTATAGCTTGGAGATGGGAGCACTAGAACGATTCTCTCCCGTAATGAGGATATCTGAGTCATGGTCTCCATCGACATCAGCAAAGGCAATGGAACCATTCTCTACTCCCTCAAAGGGCGTGTCCATTACTTCAGAGAAATTGCCCATGCCATTATTGATGTATAGGATCGATCGGAGGATACCTGCATTGATCCCCGTGATGAGCACATCTGGGTGGTTGTCTCCATCGACATCAGAGAATGCAATAGAGCTGTTGCCAAGATTTTCGAAGGGAGTACCCATTGCTTCGGTGAAGTTGCCCATGCCATCGTTGGTGTATAACCTTGTTAAGGGAACAAATGCCGGATTCAGGCCTGTGATGAGTACATCTGGGTTGTTGTCTCCATTTACATCTGCAAAGGCGATGGACCCCCTCGCAACACTGACAAAGGGAGTTCCCATGACTTCAGTGAAGGTTCCTGCCCCGTCATTGGTGTATAGTTTTGATATGGGAGAAACGTCATTGAAGCCAGTAATCAGGACATCTTCATCATTATCTCCATCCACATCTGCAAAAGCAATAGAGCTGCTCGAAACCCCATCAAAAGGAGTACCCATTACCTCGGAGAAATTGCCCGCTCCATCGTTGGTGTACAGCTTCGATACGGAAGCAGATCCATCTCCTCCAGTGAGGAGCACATCTTGATCATTATCCCCGTCCACATCTGCAATGGCAATGGAGCCCGCTAAGACTCCGACAAAGGGAGTGTTTATCAATTCGATGAAATTCCCTGTCCCATCATTAGTGTATAGCTTGGAGATGGGACCTATGCCAATGGCAGAGCCGGTGATCAGGACATCCTGATCATTGTCCCCATCCACATCTGCAAAGGCAATGGAGCTAATACTCACACTGTCAAAGGGCGTGTTCATCACTTCAGAGAAATTGCCCACTCCGTCATTGGTATAGAGTTTTGTGATTGAACTCAAGCCAGTTCTTCCTGAGACAAGCACATCCTGATCGTTGTCTCCATCTATATCTGCAAAGGCGATAGAACCAGATTTAACTCCATCGAATGGACCTCTCACTTCGGTGAATGCCCCCATCCCATCGTTGGTGTACAGAGTAGCGATTCGAAAAAAACCTGTCGTTCCTACAATGAGGGCATCCTGGTCATTGTCTCCATCTACATCCGCAAAGCCAATAGAACATCTGTCCACTCCAATAAAAGGTGTCCCCATCACTTCGGAAAAATTGCCACTTCCATCATTACTATACAGTTTGGACAGACGAAAAGACCCTGATTGGGGGTTCCCTGTGATGAGCACATCCTGATCATTGTCTCCATCCACATCCGAGAAGGCAATGGCGCTAAGATATACGCCCTCGATTGGGGAGGTGGGATTGATAGAAAAATTGCCACTCCCGTCATTGGTGTACAGAAGTGCTATAGGCCCGCCTCCAAGTCCTATTCCTGTAAGAAGTAGATCCTGGTCATTATCTCCATCCAGATCAGCAAAAGCGATAGAACTTTCTTCCACACCAACAAAGGGGTTGCTAGAGCCAGGAACTTCGGTAAAGTTGCCCATACCATCGTTGGTATACAGCCTCGATACGGGACCAGCGCCGGCATCTCCTGTGAGGAAGACATCTGGATCGTTGTCTCCATCTACATCCGCAAAGCCAATAGAACCTCTCTCCACTCCGACAAAAGGCGTCCCTATCATTTGGGAGAAATTGCCTATCCCGTCATTGGTGTAGAGGAATGTTACGAGTGGATCAGGACCACTTCCATTGGGACGTCCTGAGATCATCACATCGAGGTCATTGTCTCCATCCACATCTGCAAAGGCAATAGCGCTGTTTTGAACTCCATTAAAGGGTGTGTTCATGACTTCGGTGAACACACCACTCCCATCATTGGTGTACAATTTTGCAAAGAAACTTCCTGTAATGAGGACATCCTGGTCATTGTCTCCATCTACATCTGCAAAAGCAATAGCGCCAGTCTCTACACCTTCAAAGGGGGTATCCTTCACTTCGGAGAAATTGCCCAAGCCGTCATTGGTATACAGCCTTGAGATAGGAACAAAGCCGTTGTCCCCTGCGATGAGGACATCCTGATCATTGTCTCCATCGACATCGGCAAAGGCTATGGAAGCAGTCTCTACTCCAGCAAAAGGAGGTGTGGGGGGGAATTCACGGAAGCTTTGTGCTGACAGGAATGGACCGATAGAGATAAGAAGAAAAAACAATTGTGATTTCATTGAATAAAAATGATATGGGTAAACAAAAAAATATGCAATCACTCATTACAGTGATTGGCTAGTGATCAAAAAGTAAGGATGGAAATTGTTCGAAATTTTTAAAAGTAAGCAATGAAGGTTGATATGATAAAATGCCACCTAAATCATGCCCTCATTGCTCATCCCTCAAGGTAGTAAAAAATGGCTTTACTTACTATGGGAATCAGAACCATACATGTAAAAATGCAAGCGTCAATTTGTTGAACGCGGCCCTCGACCCCTCTTGGATATGGAAGAAACGGTAAGAATCAATGATCGTTCTGCGGTATATGGATCAGGTATTTAATACTCCTCCGCCGCTTCCAGGATATAATACATCTTCTCTGCATCCCAATCATTCAGCCTGAAGGTGCCTTTGAAGCGCTTCCATTCAATCTGTTCGCTAATTGCGATTGGCTGTTTTGAACGCCATTTATAGACCAAAAGGATTGACATATCTACCAATGGAATCAATCCAACTCTCCATACCTCCTACCAATAAAACTCCAGACTATCCAGGCTATATCCCCCCCAGACACCATATCCCCCCTGGATATTGTTATACACAGGAGAGGGTTCTGCATAAGGATTGTTGCTTGCATTTCTTTGCTTGACATACTCTTCGGTATAGCGATAAAAGGGTTCATTGATGCAGGCAAGCTTGAGCGACCATCCTTGATAAAAATTGGCCAAAAATGCCATTCGGCTTGACGGGATGAAAAAGTCAAGTGTATGGATACTGTCTGTAAACCATTCGTCGGAGATATACTGGGCTTGTTGAAATATTGAATAAATATTGTTGCTATCCCTCTGAGCTAACCTCATATCAAACCTGATAGATGGATCTTCACTGTTCCACTCGATATTGGTTTTGGGCAGCTCAATGGTTTCTGCATAGACGAAAAAATAATTTCTCTGATGGATATCTGGATCTTTGAGTTGAAGACTAAGTCTGGACATCAGCCTTCCCTGCGGATCGATAGATGCAGAATCTTCCCAGCTTGCATCAATGATGTTAGGAGAATGTGGCATGACCATCTGAGCAGTGATTGGCTCAAGCCCAGGAACCTCGACATGAATAATATATGTGTTTCCAGCTTTAGGCAAAGGTTCTCTTGTTTGATATCCTGCGAGAAAAGGGGGAGAGATTTGAGGACTAAGAGAAGAGGTATAAGGGAGGTGAAAGGTGTCTGTATTGGCCAGTTCTATCCAAACGATGGCATCAGTTCTCTCCAATGGGCCTATATCAGCAAAATAGCCTTCTGTCTGGCTGATGTACACTTCCCAGGGTCGATCTGCTTGTATGAGACCACTGACAACTGCCTGTGTAGAAAATTCAGGAGGGCTTATTGCAACGAATCGTTCACAAGCTTGCAGACAAAGGGAGGCTGCGACAATCGCTAGCATAATCCATTGTTGTAGGGGCACTTGTTTCCTTAAAATGTCCATCTGTACGCAATAATAGGAAGGATTGGGAAAAGACTATTCTCTATAAGATAGGGAGTACCAGGTCTGGAAAAATAGGTCAAAGCAAATGGATTTCGACGACTATAGGCATTATACAGGCCCAAGCTTAAGCCGCGCTTTCCTTTCTTCTTTTTGGGCTTCCAGCTCAAGCTGAGATCCAGTCGATGATAGGGACGTAAGCGAAAACTATTTCGATCCCCATAAGTAGCAATGTATTGTTCTGACCCCCCAACAGTAAAAAATGGATGGGTTGTGTAAGTCGCTTGCGGAAGATTGGTTGCTCTCCCAGATTGAAAAACCCACTGAAGGCTGAGTTCCTTGTTGGCTTGCCAGGGGTATACCAGTCCGAGGCTGATATTATGTCTCCTGTCATAGATATAAGGAAAAGGCTCTCCCTGATTCAAGCCATCAAATTGTCGTCGGGTCCAGGAGAGGCTGTAACTGAACCATCCGCTAAAAGGGTCTAATCGATGCCGAAAGAACAATTCTGCCCCATAAGACCAACCACGACCATTGATAACCTGGCTTTCCCAGGCTCTATTGGCACTCAAAACTGTGGGATCAGCACCGTCCAGAAGTAGGTTGGCACCTTCCTGATAGGCAATGATCTGGTTCATGCGCTTGAAATAGCCCTCCAGGGAGAATTCGCCAACCGACTCCAATTCATGTGTCCATCCACCAGATACCTGCCACCCTTGTTGAGGAGGAACCTGATCTGTCGAGGATACCCATAGGTCAATCGGAAGACTGACATTGGAGCTGCTCAAAAGGTGGATATATTGAGTCATTCTGGAATAGGATGCTCGAATACTTCCATGTGAGTAGGGATTCCAGGCCAGAGAAGCACGAATTTGAGGCGTAGAATAATTCTGTGTTCCAATGACAAATCCACTGAGCCTGACTCCAAGATTAACATTGAATGAGGGAATAAGCTGTATGCTATTTTCGACATAGGCATTCCATTCCCAACCAGTACTGGCTGTCAAATTGTTGCTACTATCCCTTAGCGTTGAGTCAGATACCTGTCGGTCAAAAACAAAGGTGGCAGGAGAGAAGGTTCTGAAGGTTCCCTGTACCCCAAGGCGGAGCGTTTGGTTTGAGCTAAGAGAATGCTGTAGATCATTTTGTACAGTTATATCTCGTATCAAAGACTGATACAGGAGTTGAAAAGCTTCCTTATCCTCTTCTTCTGTACCAATCTGGGATGTGCTTCGATTCTGGCTTTCTTCAATGGCAAATTTATATTCTGTTACATAGCCCATAAACTGGTTGAACCATGCAGACTTTCCGACATGGGTCCACCGAAGGACAGCCGTTTTGTTCCCCCATTGTAGAGAAGAAGAGTTATCCAGCTTGTACATGAGCCCTGCCCGTTCCAGTGTTTCTTTTGTTTTTGAAAAATAACGGTCTCTTCCCCCATACAGACTGATGAACATCCGGTTTCTTTTGGAAAACTCATGGTTGATCTTGGCTGTGATGTCATAAAACCCATAGCCTTGACGATTGGCTTGTTGACTGAGTCTTTGAATGGGTTCAGAAAAAATGTCGAGGAATGATCGTCGTGCAGAGACCATATAGGAAGATTTGCCACCTTTTATTGGTCCCTCTACCAAAAGCTTGGAGGAGAGCAAACCTAGGGAGGCAGTTCCCTGAAGCTTTTCTCTGCTCCCCTCTTTCAGACTGATGTCCACGATAGAGGATAATCTTCCTCCGAATCTTGCCGGGAATCCCCCCTTATAGAAATCTGCCTTTTTTACTGCATCAGTATGAAAAGTAGAGATAATGCCGAGCATGTGGTTCGCATTATACACAGGAACCCCATCAAGCAGGATCAAGTTCTGGTCCGCACTCCCCCCACGTACAAGCAGGCCGCTACTCGCTTCATGACTACTCTGGACTCCCGGTAGGATCTGCAAGCTGCGCATAACATCCGATTCTCCCCCCAAGGCAGGGATGCGATCCATCTCTTCTGCTGTCATTGAGACCTTACCAATGGACATCTCGATGAGGCGCGAGGCGGCCGAAATTTCTACAGAATCTATCCTTAGCACAGATGGCCGCAGGGAAATATCCAATGGATTGGCAATAGAAGAATCAATCAGTACACTGTCGGGCAGATATCCCATCGCCCGACAGATGATCATCATCCTGTCTTGTGCTTGTATTTTCAGACTGAAGAATCCAACAGAATTGCTGAAAATGAGTTTGCCTTCATGAGGGATTTGAACAATCGCTCCAGGGATTGGTTCCTGACTCTCCTGATCCAAGACATATCCCCAGATTGTGGGTTGAGCATACAGTCGAATAGAGATACAAAACCAAAGAGCAAGAAACAGCAACCAGCGCATATTTAATTCGCTCTAACAGCCTGAATCAAGATAGTTTCAGCATTTCTTGCAGTGGCTGCAGGGCCATCAGAATGCAAACGTAGTGATTGCTCATCCATCGATACCACAGAAAAAATCCCTGTCCAGGCAACCTCATTGGAAGGGGCTGTGCCGACAAACATAGACAACTCTGAGGCTTCATCCCGTTCCGGGTAGGCAGTCACTTGAAATCCAAATTCAAACGTGAGTCCTGAAGGAAAAACTCTGATTGCTGAGCAATAACCCGAAGTTTCATCCTGACATGGAAGCACTTCGAAGGTTCCCAACTCTTCTTGGGGAGCATCCCACTCATCCGTGCCAGATGAAAGCTGAATAGCGGTGACTTCCCATTTTCCTTCAAGATCCGTTCGAATTTGTTCCGCTTTTCGGAGTGCACGTTGTTCTGGAGAGCAACTAGACAGAACGCCAAGGAGTAGAACAACCAAAAATATAAACTGTGTTGTACGTTTCATGATGATATAGATCAATAATAATAATATTCAAGATAAACAATTATTCTCTTCAATGAGATGTTTCTGGGAGATGATGTTTTGCTTTTTGTTTAGGAGGGGATTCGAGTCTGATTCTCCTAACATTAGTATACATCCTGAAAGGAACGCCTGCCATGAGCAGAGCATCAACAAAGACAGAAACCGAAATCGATCTGTGAGAATGATTCCCTGCTTGCACGTTTTGTCTTTGTCAGATTTCATGTTCCCTGCACTCATTATGATGACAGACGTTCTTTTCAAGACGATTTTTTATGAGACTACCTTAGAGACTGTTTGGGAATGTGTACTGAGAATTTTTAGGGTGTATTTTTTTCTCAGACAAGGCTCTTTTTTGTTCTCATAGTGGTGCTATGGGAACAAAAAAAGCCACTGAATGAGGAAAAAAGACGCATACAAAAAATAAGTGCCAGATTTCAAAACAGTCTCTTAAGACTGATTCTTAATTACAAGTAGTCCCGCCAGCATGGGTTCCGACCAGATACAAACGAACTTGTCCGTTGCCGTACATTTGCCATTGGGGATCATTCTTATGAACTGTGAGGTAGCCCAGATCTTCATCTCCCGTTTTCGTTTTGATGCTGGTTGAATAGTTAATGTTGGTATTTGGATCTTTGTATCCCACGGTTGAGGTCGTCTCTGATCCATTTCCATCATACTCGATCACCTTTAGGGTAATGGCATCTCCATAGGTGGAAGCATACCAAAGAAATGGGGAACCGATTCCTGTTGCGCACCACCACTCCTTATCTTTGATTGTTTTTTTAGGGATCACGCAATAGAAAGACCCAATTGGACTCGTAGAATATTTCGGCGCAGCGATGATGAATTTGATTTCAGCCTTGTTATTGAACCATCCATTTTCATCCAGTGCTTGCCAGGTTTCATCTGAGAATACGATGCGGGGTCGGAATTCTTCTCCCGTCCCGCGAAGTGTTGCAGGATCAGGAAGATCCACTTCAGGATTCGGGATGAAGGTGTTCACTGGAATCAACTGACCTTTTTTGTCTGTAAGTTCATGAAAACCAACAACTATTGTGACTGTTTCAGGTTCCTGAAGAGAAGAGATCTTGATGTCTTCTCCCAGATGAGTATAAGCAGTCATTTTATTGTCAGGATATTCTTTGGAGAAGTGTTCGATGGCGACATGAGGAATTTTGTCATTCGGATTCCATTCCAGAAATTGAAATGGGAGGTTCAGATGCAAGTTGGGCGTTTGGCGAAGAAACTCATGAATGACGACCTCACTTTCCTCGACACTCATCCCTGTTTTGGCGGCATAGCTTTGAAAAAGAGCTTGACCAAATGTCAGACCAGGCAGAATTTCGTCTGTCAGAATCGAACGGAAGAGAATTTCAGAATAGCCTGTAAGGCCGTCCGCTTCTTCAAATGATGTCTTCAACCAGGCTCGTGTCGATGACTCAGCAAGTAGAGATGCGAAACTCTCCCCAATCAGCTGGGTTTGGGTATCTACATCGACTGTTGCAGAAAAAGGAAGGGGTTGTTGTTCTTCGAATTGATGGCAAGCTGTGAACACGAAGAGGAGTAGGCCCATCAGGCCCAAAAATTTAAACAAGTTCATGATGAAATTGTGTTTTATGGTTAATAAAAAAAAAATTACCCCACTAAAAATAATGGGATAGCAAAATCATGAACCTTCACAAACAAAGCGAAAAATTATGAATTCACCAAATGGGATTCAGTAATCCTTCTGCTGTAGATGGATCAGGCATCTAATATTCCTCTGCTTCTTCTAACAGATAATACATCTTTTCTGCATCCCAATCATTGAGCCTGAAGGTGCCCTTGAAGCGCTTCCATTCGTCTGTTCGGTAATTGCGATTGGCTGTTTTGAGTTCTAGTTGCAGAACAGATTCGGGACCTGCTCCCCCACAAAAGAAGCAGGAAGCAAAGGTGAAGGCGGACAAGACATATTTGTTTTCAGCCATATTCAGTGGCAACACATATCCTGTCAGATAGACTTTATATCCATCCAATGCCTGTAGATCATCTCCAAAGGTCGGACACTGAAACTCGGAGCCAGGATTTTCTTCGAAGGTGACATCATACAAGTCGTCCCAACTGAGCTTGATTTGTGATCGAAGAGGTTGTGTGTGAAGCATCCCTGCTGTAAGGAGACTTAAAAATAAAAGGAATGAAGCATTCATGTTCATATCGCGAATTGGTCCTGGTGGTAGCTGCCTTGAAGAGACATTCCCCTTTGGAAGGAAGGAGAAGTTACAAGCCTCAGCGGTCTCGATCCAAGCAACTTGCAAATGAGCGTGGATCGAGAAGGAGTTGCGTGATATTCTATCGCCACTATCTCACAATCAAAGACTGACTGAATTGATGTCTGCTGGTCTTGATCTGTACCATATATACCCCGGGCGAAAGTTGGGGATTCACCTGTATGTTTTCCTGTCGAATGCCCACCCGATTGCCTTCATATACCATCATCCCAAGAGAATTGAAGATCCGGATATCGAGATTTTCTCGCTGGTCCAGCTCCACTTGCAAGTTGAATTGGCCAGAGGTTGGGTTGGGAAAAAGTGTGATGGATCCTTCAGGAGGGATCGCCAGAGAATGAATCGCAGTTGCCGTATCCTTGGGTAAGGAATCACACAGTAGGTCAGGGAAAAACGTATCGCCAATTCGGTAAGCGACTGTAAATTGTTCGTAAATCTCACTGCCAAAATCAGGCTCCCACTCACTGTCGAACGCTCCATTCCAGCTAAGTAAATGAGCATAGCCTGTTCCATCATTGTTTGCCCACCAGGCCAGGCCATCATTGCCAGAACCCGGGAAAAAATCTTCATCCTTCAAATGAAAAGTGTAACAGCCTTCTGGAAGATTAAGGGTATCATAATAGTCTGTATTGCTCTGAAGGTTGGTTCTGGAAATAATTGCATGGCCATAAGCATCATAGACAAAATATGAATTCTCCGCTGCAGCACTATTGGTTCGCACATTGAGGATCATGCCCGAAAAGATCTGTCTGGGGCGCTCAAAAGGAACTGCGAGGCGATTGTTGTTAAGGTTCTCATCCATGAGAGTGGGGGTTTCCACCTCAACAAAGAAGACCGGATCATTGGGATCGAGTCCTGTCCAGTTAAAGCGAGGTAAGTCGATGTCAGCTGACTCAAGGAAGCCCAGTTCGCCTTCCCAGACATAGTAACAATTGGCAAATCCACCTTCTACTCCATAGCTGAAGTGCAGCTTACTCAGAGGAGTTGTGCCATTATTCTTGATGCGAATACGGGGATGATCGCAAATGGGATTGCGACGACTGAATCGCTTTTCCTTGTTGGGAGCGAGTATTTCCTCTATAGACACATCAACAGCATGGGAGGGGGGACCATAAGTAACCAATTGCCCCACCAATACATAGTTTCCTCCAGGAGTATAAGGCGCAGGATCTTCCACTTGATAATCAATCTCAAGAGAGTCCCCTGGTCCAGCCCATCCTTCCAGATCGAACTCATAGGTGTCAACGATGTCTCCCGGACACCAACCTGATCGGTCGTAGACCCATGTGCCGCCTTGTGGGTAGACAAAGTTGTCTCCGCATTCTTTCCACACCTCCCAATCAAATGCCTGCGTGCCGTTCAGATACAGATAATGATCTCTGGCACAGAACTCTGCGCAATTATTAGTATTCGTTCCACCAAAGCCATGACCACTGATTCGCATTTTGAGTTTGAAGGAAGAACCATCTGGATCGAGCTGCTTATGAACCGCTTGCGCATTGGTATTGTTAAAGAGAGAGGCGTATGACCAACTTCCACGCCAAAGGTTTTCGATTTTGCGAACAGGTCGGGTAGGTTCGCCTTTAACCATGACAAATTGCAAATCCAGTAATTCCTGATTATTCCCAGCCTGAATATAAACCTGATCGTGTAGCAGTGGGGCATAATCTGTAACATCAAACACCCACTGAGTTCCTTCTGGTCCCAAATCCAAATTGATTCCATAGGGAGTAATGTATCTGCCGATTTCATACCAGACCACATTGCTGTAATACTGATGATCATTGCGATAGATCACAGAATCAGCAGAATGAACTGTCGAGTCTATCAAAACTCCCGCAGCATCATAGATATAATCATAGCCATTGGTCTGCCATACCATCAGAGTATCAGTTGGGAGAGTTGGATGATCAGATGCTCCTTCAAAAAAGAGACGGTCGTTCCCGTCATTGCCATAGATGACCACTGAAGTCGGGGAGAGAGTCAGAGAATCAATGTAGAGCGTAGAATCCAAACTGCCGATGTAGACACTTTGATCAAAAATAATGTTGGGCCGGAGTTGGGTCGCTGCCCAGTTTCGATTCATCTCTGTAGGCTGTGGACTCTTCCAGTCAGGAAACCCATACAGATCAGCAGATACCTGATTGGGCGAAGCGTCCATAGGGGTAATTCCATCTCCATCATTGAACGGATAGTAAGCAAGTAGATGTGCATAATCGGGATGAGCAGAAGTAAGATCGCGATGCATCCAATCCTGGATCGTCTGTTGGTCCAGGGCTTTGGACCAGATCCTGAAATCGTCTATATAGCCATCATAATTCCTTGTGTGATTAGAGGCATTTGCGCCGATGACAAAGGAAGTGATACCTGCCATGCTGAAAGTCTTGGCTCCGCCAGAATGCCAGAGTTGCCCATTGACAAAGATTTGCATCAGGCCGGTATTGGCATTTTTGACATAGGCCCAATGATTCCACTGCCCTTCAAATTCAGATGTGTTGGCGGTTTTGTTGATTCGATTATAGCCAGCACCTTCATTTCCTGCATCCCAGTATACCTGGCTGTTGCCCCAGGGAAGGTGGGAGCCAAGAATCCGCTGATTGCTGCTGTTTTTGGCTTCGAATACGAAATCACTTTGGGGTTGAATGGCAGGATCTCCATACTGCCAAAAAGAGATCGTGATCTCATTCTGAATCTGAGGCCCCAATAGACTTGCATCCAATTCTACATAATCCGGCCCTTCAAAAGAGAGAAAGTGTTCATTCCCTGTTGTGATGACACCAGAGCTCCATGAAGTCGACTCTGCATATACCTGTAGGTTGCTCCCGGTGTTGAGGTTGTCATAAGAAAACTCTACCACAATATTGGAACTACCATCCCAGGAAAAAGGCTGAGTGAACAACAATGATTGGATCCCCGTCTGAGTGAAAGCTGTGTTGAGTCTATAGGCCATTTGAAATCCCGTCTGTTCGGCACTGTTCGCAATAAGCGAATCTTGATTGCTATGCTTCATTCTGATCTGAAATCGCCGCAATTCACTGCCCAGACTGGCCAGGTCGAGGCGGATGCCAGTGATGTCTCCCACGCTCATGCCAGCAGCTATCAATTCACTCGCTCGCCAAAGAAACTGACTTCTGCTTCGTTCAAACTGTCCTCCAATGGCCTGATCATTGATCGATAAGCCACTTCCGATAGGATGGAGAGAGATGCTGCTTGTATCTGTAGGGACCTGAGCATATTGCCAGTCATGGGTGATCTCATAAGCTGGACCAAAACTGAGGGCGAAGGAATCTGGCGTACTCCCGCTGATCTGATAGTTAGCAGAAGTCCTAAAAGTGGAATCATACCAGGCCGTTGAATCCACGATATAGGTATAGGTCAAATAATCCCACTCTCCACAGGGAAAGCCATCCTGATTGGTAGCAGCGTCGCATTTCAAGGTATAGTACATCAGCACCTTTTCATACTGTTCACTGGTATCCGGGAAGCTAAAGGTGCCGCGATAGGGAGCCGAGAATCCTACAGGACTGGGATCTGCATAGGTGAAGGTCTGTACAAATGTTGTGTCTGGTGTTTGGGAAAAGAGAGAAACAGGCAGACAAAAAAGAAGGAAAATAAATGTGTAGAAGTTGTTCATGAGCAGAGGAAAATGAGGTCGATCAGATTAAGTCATGCAAAATACGACTCTTCCTGAACAACTCAGCAAGCCTCTGATGATTTACCCATGAATGTGTTCTTTCTGCCCATATCGAGAGATGACCTCTCCTTCATATGCCAAAAAGTCCTCCCATCGCCGATCTACATCCACATTAGGACAAAGAGTTCTGGCCAATTTAAGGAACATGGTATAATGTCTGGCCTCCGAAATCATAAGTTCGTGGTAGAAGGTTGAGAGGCCTTGGTCATCGATATTTTCAGACAAGACTTTGAAGCGTTCACAACTTCTGGCTTCTATCATGGCTGCAAACAGAAGCTTATCAGCCAGGGTTTCCTCCTTGCCTTTTCCTTTTTTCTTCAGGAATTTTGCCAATTCATTGACATAGGAATCCTTTCTTTCTCTTCCGAGTGTATAGCCGCGTTTCTGGATTTCCTGGAAGACCATTTTGAAATGCCCCATTTCCTCTTGAGCCAGATCACTCATTTTGTCTACCAATTCTTCATGCTCGGGATATTGGACAATCAAAGAAATGGCAGAGGATGCGGCTTTTTGCTCACAATAGGCATGATCTGTGAGAATCTCCTCAATGTTCCCTTCGACGATATGTTTGACCCATAGTGGATCAGTTTTCATTTGTAATCCCAGCATAATGATTGATTCTATTTCTGCTGCAAATTACAAAAGATCTCAGGAAAGCTGAAGGAGATATTGGTAGATAGTGTGAATCAAATTTTTAGTATTCCTGTCCGAGGACAAGAGAACAATTCACATAAATCTGAAAATTTTTTTGTAAAAAAGGACAATTTGAAGATCAATCGGTTTCTCCTGCCAACTCAATCACTCTTTCATACAAGCTTTGTCCAATCCAGAAGCCAATTTCATCTCTCAACTGGTCAACAAGAGGTTTGATTGTATCTATTCGTCCGCTTTCCTTTGCTTGAAGTAATACACCAAGAAGTCCTAAGGTTTGGATTTGTAAATTTTGAGCAACTTGATATCCTGCCCTTTCATCAATCAGAAGAACATTGGCTCCCAATTCCAAGGCTAATGCTATGGCAGCTGTTTCTCCAGAGTCAAGAGGAATATCCTGTACCGAAGAGGGTAAAGTATTGGATTTTGGGGTTCTTACCTGTAACCACCCTGCTTCCTGAATGGCAAGTAATTCTTTTAAAAATAAGGGATCTTGATTTTCCTCAGGTTCTTCGACTACCTCTGAAGGAATGATAACTTGTTGAAATAATTCTGGCAATAGATGAATGTATCCTAATTCAATCAAATTGCTAATAGGAGAAGTATCACTGATTACGATCACCAAATAAATTCTTTAGTGTTTTCAGGTCATTTTCTAGCATTTCCTCATCATAATGGATGGGAATTTTACGTTTGGCAAGTTCTTTTTGAAAGGCCACTCTGTGAATCCCAGCCAATCTTGCGGATTGATCAAGAGTAAAAATATCTTTTTGAAACAAGACCAAGGCTATTTCTAACTTGATGGCTTCTGGTGTGAATCCACTCTGTTCTATACTCGCATCGGAAATTTTGATGGTCATATTTAATTTGGTTCTTTCTACTTTTCTTTGAAAATACGAAAATTAACACAAAAGTTTGGCTACTCACTAGCTTGGGGAGTACGACATCTGTCACATTTTCCTTAAGACTTGTGGGCTTGTTTCTCTTTGAAGTCGAAGATTCCGGTTCATCGGAAGAAGAGGTTCATGAAACAAGTGAAATCCCCGGATTGTGAAAATTGTCGTACACCCCTAGTTTGCTAGTTTGCTAGTTTGCTAGTGCATCATTTCTTCCTGAGTCATATCAGATCACTCATCTTTTTGACCAATTACAAAAGATCTCAGGAAAGCTGAAGGAGGAGTTGACATAAGGCTCTGAGGGAAATCACTTCGATATCCTCATGGATGAAGTATCGTTCTTCTCCGGGATAGACAACAAAGCTTTTGGAAGGCTGAATATCTTTGTGAGCAAAATAGAAGCCCTTTTCTAGTTTTGGGGAAAGAGACCGCTTAATTTCAATGGCCCATATCTCCCCTCCAGGAAATTCAAGTAGCAAATCTATTTCTGCACCGCTTTGCGTTCGAAAAAAACTTGACAGGACAAAATCAGGTGCCAATTGCAGAAGATTATCTATAACAAATCCTTCCCAACTCATTCCGATACTTGGATGAGCATACAAGCCTTCTCGGCTATGAATCCCTAGCAAAGCATGTAAAACACCACTATCTCTGACATAAATTTTTGGCGATTTGACAAGCCTTTTTCCAATGTTTTTGTGGAAAGGAATCAATCTTCGAACCAACAACAGGTCGACCAACAAATCCAAATAATTTGCAATGGTCTTCCCATCTACCGCTAGTCCTCTTGCCAATTGAGAAGCATTTAAAGTAGAGCCTTGCTTATGGGCCAACATCGTCCAGAATCGCCGAAGCGTTTCAGCCGGAATTCTTGGTCCCAACAACGGAATATCTCTCTCCAGATACGTGCGAATAAAATTCTGTCTCCAAATGAAGCTATGCTGATTGCTTTTTGCAAGAAAACTATCTGGAAATCCTCCTTTTTGCCATAGGGAATTGAGTTCAGATGTTGGTACTTCCAGAACATTCAATGGATTCAATTCTACATAAGCAATTCTGCCAGCAAGACTTTCTCCTGTTTGTTTCAACAAATCCATGGAAGCAGACCCCAGAAACAAAAACTGTCCAGCTTTTCTGCCGCTCCGGATTCCTTCATCAATAATGCCACGCAGCTCTTGGAATAGTTCAGGAACTCTATGCACCTCATCCATGATGACGAGTTTATCCCGATGGCCTTCTAAATATAATTTAGGGTTGGATAGCTTCTCTCGATCCTCTGGAGTCTCTAAATCGAGGTACACAGCTGATTGTTCTTTCGCGATTAAGATGGCAAGCGTCGTTTTTCCTACCTGACGCGGTCCCAATAGGGCAACAGCAGGAAATTGAGCAAGTCGCTCATGAATGATTGGGGATAACAATCGCGGTATCATCCTTGTAAATTCGGAATTTCATTCCAGATTTACAAGGATGAGCAATCTCTTTGACCGGTTTAATGGAATCTAATCTGGTCGGGCAATTCTCCTTTTCTACTGCCGCTGCCCTTCAAATAATTCATAATGTGCTACCCCGTCAATCACTGTTTCAAGAGTATAGAGCAGTTTTCCGGTTTCTCGCTCATACTTGCCGTGCTCATCTCCTTGAATGTTCACTGAGAAGGGAACCCCGACAATGGTGCCTCTGTCATAGATTTCCTGAGAAATGGTGAGCATAACCCCTCTGGTATTGATAAAGCCTTGAGGAGTAGGAGAGAGAAAAGCTGTCAGTTGTATGGAATCTGCTGGACTCTCATCAGGATAGGTAAGGGGGACAATCCGCACATGAGTGTCGTCCTCCCGAATAATTTCGATTTGTTGATTGTTGACATCCCGGATAGAATCTGTATCCAGATTGAGGGTAAGGATGCCTTCATAGATTCCGACAATATTTGTTGTCAAATCAGGATTATCTTCTCTACAACTGCTCAGACTCAGCCAGGAAGAAAAGACAATCAGGAGGATCAAAGCGATTCGGTTCATAGGTTTGCTTGTCGTTTTTTCTCTATAACGGGGAAATATCTGAAAGGGTAGGGCAGACCCGATTCAGGACTGGCTGATTTTTGTTTCTGTGCGAAATTATGAATTCCTAAGATAGCGTTCAGTCAGCTTTTTTTGAATTATATTTATATTCCTGATCTTGCTCATAGACATATTTGATGGATGAAGCTTATGAATACACTTTCTTCTTTAAGAAATCCTGGATGGACATGTCTGTTTCTCTTGTCATTCCTCCTTTTATCTCTGGATTCAAATGGGCAACTGGCAAAGCAACAAGAAGCCCAGATCGATTCCCTTCAATTGGTGATCAGGGAGGCCGAACACGATTCGGTAAGGATACTGACTTTGGAAAAATTGGCCAAAATCTATGATCCATCCAATGAAGAAGAATATCTAAGCCTGACACAGAGAATCATTGATCAATGCCGGGACATCCTTCACGATCAAGGCTCAATAATTTCAGATGAGGAAAAACGCTTTTTCAAAAAGCATATGGCAATCGCCTATATGAGTTTGGGAAGAAATCTCTATGGCAAGGGGGCATTTGATGAGGCGATCATACAACATACAAAGAGCTTAAGCCTGTTTGAGGAACTAGGAGATAAGCGGGGAATCTCATCAGCAAGCATGAACATTGCAAGTTGTGAAATGGATAAAGGAGATCCCGCAAAGGCGATTGAGATTTATAAAGAAAGTCTTATACTATTTGAAGAATTGGGGCGGAAAAGTGCTGTTTCTCAGACACTCAGCAGGATCTCTTCTGCATACATGCTTCTGAATCAGCCTGATTTGGCTTTGGAGTATATTGACAGAGGGTTGATAGTAGATGAAGAAATAGAGAAAAGCAGGAGTTTGGCTATTCACTATAATCAAAAAGGCATGATCCACACCCATTTGGGGGAAAATACAGAAGCCATTGAGGCATTTCAGGAGCAGTTAGAAGTTGCAAAGGAGATTGGGGATAAAGAATTATGGAGCCATGGTTTATTAAATATTGGCAACATCCATGGGACACAAGGCAATCGTGTGAAGTCCATTGAATATTTTAAGAAGGCGCAGATACTTTTTGCGGAATTGGGAGACTATCGTTCTTCAGGAAAAATTCTGAATAACATTGGACTTGACCACTTAAATGAGGGAGATACCGATATCGCGCTGGAATATTTCAAACAAAGCTATCAGATATTCGAAGAAGCGAACGATACCTTGGGGATTGGATTGCCTTTGGGGAATATTGGTGCTGCTTACCATAAAATGGGCATGTATGGAAAAGCCATTAATACATTTTTGGAAAGTCTGAAAATCAGTGAAATAGAAGGAAATGCCCCCATGATTGTTCTCTATCTCAACAGCATTGGGAGTTGCTATAAAGACACAGGGGATTTCGAATTAGCCCTGACCTATCTCTATCGAGGGTTAAATCTGGCCGAACAATCTGATGACAAACCGGGAGAAGCCTATTCGTCAATCCTAATCGGCCAAATTCATCTTTTAAAGAAAGCGTATGTCGAGGCGATCCAGCATAGCAATCGAGCTTTTTCTCTGTCCAATGAAATGGGAAACTGGGATGACATACAGAGTTCTTCAAAGATCCTCTATGAAAGTCATAAGGCACTTGGAAATCATACCAAGGCACTGTCGATGTATGAAGCTAATATATCGGTCAGGGACAGTTTGAATAGCGAAGAAAACCAAAAAGCAACCATTCAATTCGAATTTGAGCGAAAAGCACTTGCCGATAGCCTGGAATTTGTTCAGGAACGAGCAGCTACAGAAGCGGCCTATCAAGCGAAGACTACCCGACAAAATTATGGAATGCTAGGAGGATTGGCTTTGGTGATCATTGTATTTGTGTTGTTCTGGTATCGACAAAAACTGCGCAATGAAAGGAAAGAATATGAACTCCAACGAGAGCGGGAACGAAGAGAACAACTGCTGGAATTGAACCAACTGAAATCCCGCTTTTTTGCCAATATCTCCCATGAACTTCGCACACCACTGGCCCTCATCCTTGGACCTTTATCACATATTCTCGATCAACCAGAGGCCTGGGAGAAAACATCCGTTCAAAAGCAATTGACCCTGATGCAGCGGAATGGGAAAAGTCTCATGCATCTGATTGAAGAAATGTTGGACCTGTCCAAGCTGGAAGCCCATCAACTGGAGTTGGAAGAAGAGGAAACAGAGCTGAAGAAGATAGTAGAACAAATCTTCCTGGCATTTGACTCTCAATTCAACAATCAGGACCTAAGTTCTTCTCTGGATATTCAAACCCAAGAGGGACTACACCTGATGCTTGACAGAGGGAAATTGGAAAAAGTGTTGAATAATTATCTGAGCAATGCGGTTAAATTCACCCCAAAGAAGGGCAAAATCAAGGTGTCGGTGAGTGAGCAGGAGGATCAGATCCAATTCAAGGTGGAGGACAGTGGACCAGGGATACATCCCGATGACCTTCCCTACGTATTTGACAGATTTTATCAAGCCAAATACGGAGATGCCTACCAACAGGGAGGAACAGGTATTGGCTTGGGGCTAGTGAGGGAAATCGCACATCTGATGGAAGGCAGGGCCTATGTAGAAAGCAAAGTAGGAGAAGGGAGCACCTTTTATTTTGAGATTCCAAAGAAAATGGCCACGACATCTCAAACCCCAATTTTGTATCCTGAGTTCCTCCAGGAAGTAGAATTAGAACCGATTCATAGCATCGGGACAGATTTTACGATCCTGGTAGTGGAAGACAATCCTGACATGCGACAGTTTATCCATGGACTGCTGGAGCCAAGATATTCTCGCATCCTATTGGCACAAAATGGTGCAGAAGCCCTGAAGATCCTGACTGCCCATGGACGAGACATTCATTTGATCATCTCGGATATCATGATGCCCGAAGTGGATGGATTGAGTCTGTTGAGAGAGGTCAAAGCGCATGCAGAATGGCAACATATCCCCATGATCATGCTGACCGCACTGGCGACTGAGCGAGACAAATTGACCGCCTTGACCATTGGAGTAGATGATTATGTGACCAAACCCTTTTCCATTCAGGAATTGACAGCTCGTGTCCAGAACCTACTCTACAATGCACACCAGCGCAAGAGCTGGAAAGAATCGGCCGAGTATCAGGAAGAAGCTCAAGCAGAGAAGGAAGAAAATCGTCTGAGTGTACTGGACCAGGAATGGATCGGGCAGGTGGAAGATCTTGTGAAGGCCTCTCTGACTGAAAAAAGGATCAGTGTGGAAGAATTGGCAGAGGCTGTGCATCTCAGCCCAAGACAATTTCGCAGAAAACTGAAAGCCTTAACTGGGTTTTCTCCCATCAAATTCATCAAAGAAGTTCAGCTCCAACTGGCGCGTCGGGAGCTCGAAGATGGAAAAATCATTTCTCTATCTGACGTAGCCTTCAAGTTTGGATTTGAACACCAGCAGACTTTTTCTACCGTTTTCAAAGCCAAATTCGGAAAAGCCCCCAGTGAATATATGAGGGCGAATTTCAGATAGGGTTTCGTTTGGCTTCACAATAGATTTTTTGAACAAAATCTAGAACAATGGCTTGACCTCGGAGGATTTGTTGGCTGGTGGATGGGCGATTCCTCCTAGGTCTGAGGTGTTGGAAAAAGGACAGATGCAGCATCCCGCATACCTCGGAGGTTGAGCCAACCCACGCCCAGCCTCTCAAACCTCCGAGGAATCCTTCTCATCGACAACACAATCCTAACCCAGTAGCATAGCTCCTGAGATATTCACGAAACAAAAGTCTCCGCCAAGGCCAAATTCTCTGGCTTTCCCACATCCAGCCACTTGCTGTCATCATGCCTAAAGCCTTGGATGGTCTCTGTTTTTGCCAGACGGAGATAAGTGTCGATGATGGAGAATTTCCCTTTCAGAATGAACATCTCAAGCAATCTGGGATCTACCATATGAATTCCGCTGAAAGCCAAATCGTGCAAAGAGGCCGTTTCTTTTCTGGACATGCGGACCTCCCCGGTTTTGATATTCTTCCAACCAGATAAAGTGAGAGAATCATTGAAGCGCAGATATCTGGAAGTTGTCCGTTGCTTAACAGCTAAGGTCGCAAGTGCTCCAGACTGAAGATGCTGCTGCCGCATTTCACTTAAATCAATGTCTGAGAGGATATCCACATTGTGAATCAGAATAGGCTCATCCTTATTGAACAATGCTGCGGCTTTTTTCAATCCTCCCCCAGTTTCCAGGACCTGATCCCGCTCATCGGAAATTGCGATCCGGCAGCCAAAATACTGGTTATCTGATAGATATCTCAGAATAAGTTCCCCAAAATGATGAATGTTGATCACCAAATCGCTGTAGCCTTTCTGCTTCAATCGATGAATCACCCAATAGAGAAGGGGATGGCCTCCGACTTCTACCAGAGCTTTTGGGCAATCATTGGTCAAGGGACGAAGGCGAGAACCCAATCCCGCCGCAAATATCATGGCTTGCATAGGCGATCAGTTGATCCAGTTTTTCTTTTCCTGCTCAATATGATTCAAGGCCACGGTGACCTGATACTTTTTCTGGAGATGTGCAGCCAACTGATCCGCACAGTAGACAGAGCGATGTTGCCCACCTGTACAGCCAAAATTGACACTGAGGTTAGCAAAATTTCTACTCAAATACATTTCCACAGAATTGTCCACCAGCGTATATACATGAGAGAGAAATTCTTCCACTCTGCTGTTTTTTTTCAAAAAATCCTGCACTTCCCGATCTCTTCCAGTAAGTCGTTTGTAGGGTTGGTAGCGTCCAGGATTGTTGAGCGCACGGCAATCAAAGACAAAGCCACCGCCATGACCTGATGAATCTTCCGGGATGCCGCTTTTGTAAGAAAAACTACTGACAGAGACAGTTAAGGAAGTATTGGCAGGATCTGGTTTGCCAAATAATTTGAGGCGATCAGATTGTGTGATGGCTTCCAGGCAGTAGCGGAGAGTTGGAATCTCTACAGGCAAATGAATTCGATCCAGTAACGCAGTTAAATGTTTGACCGCAAAGGGGATGCTTTCCAGGAAATGTGCCCTTCGCTCATAAAACCCTCTGAATCCATAGGCCCCCATCACTTGAATTAAGCGCATCAGCACATAGGCATCGAAGTGGTCAAGAAATCGCTGGCGTTTGAGAGGAATCAGATCGCAAACCGTATCCAGATAATGGTCCAGTAATTCCTGACGAAGGGCAGGAGGCAGATCAGCTTTGGCTTGATAGAGAATGGATGCAACATCGTATTGAAGGGCTCCTTTTCTCCCACCTTGATAATCGATAAAATAAGGCTTATTCTCATGTAAGAGGATGTTGCGTGCCTGAAAATCCCGATACAGAAAATGATCGCAATCTGCTTCGAGCAGATACTGGGCAAAGGTAGTAAAGTCTTGTTCCAGATCATCCTCATTGAAGGGAATACGTGCCAGTCGAAGGAAGTAATATTTGAAATAATTGAGGTCCCAACGAATAGATTGCTCATCGAAACTCCCTCTTGGGTAGCAGACACTATAATCCAGGCCCTGTCCCGCCTTGGTTTGGATGCGTGCCAAACCAGCCAGAGATTGTTTGTACAAGTCGATGACTCCGGGAGAAATTTCAGGTCCTTGTCGGTTTGCAGCTAATTCCGCAAACAGACTTTGATCCCCCAGATCCCGAAGCAAATAGACATTGTTCTGAAGATTCTCGGCATAGATGTCTGGAACTGCAATTCCTTCTTTTAGAAAATGTTTAGTAAAACTGAGAAATGCCCGATTTTCCTGTTGATTGGCATGATAGACACCAATCGCCTGTCGGGTCGGACCTTTGATCCGAAAATATTCTCGATAAGAACCACTCGGTTGCAAGGGGATGACCTCTTCGGCTTCTTCACCAGCCCATCCTTCAAAGAGGTCCATCAAATAAGTTGCTTTTTCCTGATCCAATGGAATGTATGTTTTGGAAGTTAGGCCGCAAAATTACAGAATAATTGTTGGATCTCTGGAACAGGCTCCAAAGCTATCCTACATTTCCAGTCGAGAAGTCTCTGGCGGGCAAATATGAACAAGCTGGCCCAATACCCTCAAATTCAAATAGTCTTTAGTGAAGGAAATGAAAAAAATATCAAGGATGAACCCGATTATTTTTTTAGACCCATTAGGCAACAACTGCTGGAAGCTTATTCGCCCAGGGGAGTGCCTGTTCCAACTGGCCGGAAAGCCTGAACAAAGTCGCCTCATCCCCAAATCTTCCAACCAACTGAATGCCGATCGGCAATCCTTCTTCACTCCAGTACAAAGGTACAGAGGCTGCGGGCTGCCCCGTAACATTGAACAAAGCAGTAAAAGGACTGAAAGAAGAAGATCGTAGAAATGGTGCCATCGGATTTTCGGCTGATTGTGCAAACTCACCGATGGGAACAGGAATTTCTCCCAGGCTAGGGGAGAGCCAGACATCGATCTCTGTGAACAATTGCCCGATTGCTCTGGCAACCCGATGTAAGCCGAGTCGCGCCATTTCATAGTCAGCAGCAGAAGTATTTTTGGCGATCTGATACAAAGCCCAGGTCATAGGCTCTACCATCTCCGGTTTGGGTTCTTGTTTGGTAATCCGCTTGAGCAGAGAGAGAGGAGTTGTTGCGCCAGCAGCCCACATAAGGGTGAACATGTGGGCGATAGTCTTGCCATCAAATACCCTGGGTAGTTCTTGTTCGAATACTTCATGTCCCAGAGATTCAAGAAGTTGTGCTGCTTTGCTTGCCGCGTTCGCACATTGCGAATCAATCTTTCCGCCCATTGGAGTTCGTGTCGTGAAGCCAATCTTCAGCTTGCGTGGTGCTTTCCCAACTTCTTCTAGATACGAGGCAACTTGTGGAGGAGCATAATACAGGTCCCCAGGTTCTGGGCCAGCAGTAGCATCCAGCATCGCAGCACTGTCTCTGACACTGATGCTGACAATATGCTCTGCCGCTAGTCCACTGATCAATTCTCCAAAATTAGGCCCCAATGGATTTCGCCCTCTTGTAGGTTTGAGGCCGAATAAGCCACAACAGGAAGCAGGAATTCGGATGGAGCCTCCGCCATCATTGGCATGGGCAACAGGAACGATTCTGGCAGCAACGGCAGCGGCTGATCCACCACTTGAGCCACCAGGAGTCCTGCTCAGGTCCCATGGATTGTGTGTAGCGCCAAAATCCGTAGGTTCTGTAACTGGCAGCAAGCCGAATTCTGGCAAATTGGTTTTGCCAAGGGTAATCAAACCAGCCTCTCGGTATCGCTTGACCAATGTACTATCGCGATCAGCTACAGCAGCAGACAACAATTTTGTTCCTGTCATTGTAGGACTCCCCTTGTAAGCTGCGATGGTATCTTTGACCAAAAAAGGGACACCTTTGAATGGACCTTCTGGCAACGAGCCTTTCGCTGTTGCTCTTGCTTCGTCATAAAAAAACTGAATCACTGCATTCAATTGTGGATTCAATTGCTCTATTGCGTTGATAGAGAGTTCGATAAGTTCGGAAGGATGGATCTCGCCTTTGCGGATCAACTCGGCCTGTGCCAGGCCGTCCAGGTGTAGGATGGAGGTCATACGACTGATAGTAAGCGCACAAGGTACATAAGGATTTCGGAAAAAGTGTTTTGGGTCCTGAGAATGTTGCGACTACTATTACAGAATTATTCGATCTGATCAGATTTCAACACATGTCTATTTCGCCCGGATTCATTCCTGCCTCTGTAATTCACGACACATCCATTCCTCCTGCACCGTCAAAAAAAGAAGTTTCTCTTCGACATTTGTTTCTGCGTCAGCTTTTTTCGGAAATTTCCGGTTTCCATTATACGCTATTGAGCCATTTTTTCCGATCGCCCTATGAATTGGGATTTCAGTCCGAATTGCAATTTCTGGTGGACCGGAATGAACTTGAAGACTGGGAACTCCATTGTCGATATTCCCCTTATGTTCAGAGCTGCGCGGTGGAGGTAGATGTTTTTCATGCCAGCTATTCGATTGGTTTCACAGACGGAACAGAGGTGAAGCTGCAATTTGTTCTATCTGTAGATGCTGGACATGAATCGCTGGTTCGATTGGAACAAATCCTTCAGCACACCTATATCAATCGACATGGCATCAAAGTCAGTTCATCCAGCTCGATGTTTGCCTATTGGTTTGTGCAATATTGTTTGCAGGACAAAAGTTTGCCGCTTGACTATCAGCTGTTTTTTACCTCTCTATCATTGAAAGATAGATATGCCATTCTGGAACTGATGCAGGAAGAATATGGACTTCCAATGAAAAATCTGGGACAGGCGTTTTTATTGCCCACATCCTTCAAAGAGGCATTGATTTGTCAGACTCATCAATCGGAAGATCAGTCTTTCTCCAACTGGGTTCGGACTTCCTGGAATTATCTAAGTTCTATTCCTGAGACAATTTTTTCGAAAAAGTCTGCCTAAAGTTGCCAAAGCCCAACGGATTCATGCTACATTTGAGAATGAATTATTCGCTTCGAATTTTGTTCACCTCAAATGTATCGGGATATGGATGCTTCTACTGATTCTTTGGAGACCCTCGCCCAAAAAGGGTGGGACGTATTGAATGCAGAGCAATTCGATGAAGCCAGAGTGATTGGCGAACAACTCATCGCTCAGCAACACATCGACGGTTATAGAATTCTGGCAGAGATCTACCGATTGGAAGAAGAGCCTGAGGATGGAATTGCGATTCTCAAACAAGGGGTTCGGGCTTTTGATCAGAACTGGGAACTCCATCTGGAACTGGGCAATATGTTGTCAGAAGTAGGCAAACCCCAAGAAGCCATAGAAGCCTATCACACAGCAAAAGATCTTCCCAATGCCGAAATCCACTGGTTAGAAATCAATCATGCTGCTGCCCGCTTCAAGTTGGGGGAGATAGAGGAAGCATTGACACAACTGCAGGAAATCAGCGAACCCACAGCGATGGCAGAAGCCTTTCTGATGCAGATGAACATTCTGGAAGTCATCAACAGACAGGATCTGATTCTTCAGATAGCAGAAGAGGATTTGGAAAAGATCCCAGCACCAGAGGATGACGATGGGGCAGACACATTGTCAAAAATTTGTACCAAAATAGCCAGTGCTGCCTATCATCAGGAAGAAGAAAGAGAGAAAGTGATGCATTATGTCCAGCAAGCACTCTTCCTGTTTCGGGAAAATGAAGAGGCATTGTGGTTGCTCAGGGAATTACAACCAGAATTTTCGGATACTGCGCGGATGTATGTGCTGCTAGTCAGTGGAGAGTTTGTGCAAGATGAAGGGGAGGAGGCCGAAGGATTCCTGAGTTCTTATGGCATCATAGCAGAAGATACAAATGAGGCCATGGAAATGATCAAATCTTTTGAAAAACTGGTAGAAGAGGTCAATCCCGACTCCCTCAAAATAGTTGAAGTTGACGAAGCCGAGAATGAAGATGATGACGCCAAAGGGCTCTATTTTGTTAGCGGATTTGGAGTATTAGAGAATATTGAAGAGTAATCCTCAAAATGCGAACCCCGCCCTAAACTGGGATACAGGGAGGATCTGCCAAAACTTCTCTGTATGCTTTGGAAAAAAATGCTGTGTTCGTTTGGGATCTCCATAGGCTGCTTTGAATCCTAGTCTGATGTCGACAAAGCCGTGTTTGAGGATTTTTACCTGCCAGCCGAGATGTGGAATCAATGAGAGATTATCTGAAAAATAGTGGGGGACATCATCCGGATTCCATGCTGGACGAACCGGGAGCATTCGTGTTCCGAGATTCAGCCCCACATAACTTCCGACCAGATTAGATACCTGCCTGCCATAGGTGATTCGCTTCTTTTGATGGTAGTAAAATCTCGGCCCTACCGATACAGCCACCACTCCATTGGCCGTTTGGGAAGGGGAAGGATGATTCCCACCAAACCGAAGGAAGTACATTGTGCGAACTTCTCCCTGTACCGACCATAGAGTCCGAACCTTTCGTTCATACCCGACAGACAACAAGCCCGCCATCTGTTTTCGGTTGACTTGTGTGAATAATCCGGCGAGGTTCACAGATAACATGTCCTTTTCTGATTGAAGATACCCAAAAGGATCATTGTAGCACCAAGAGTCGAGGGAAGAGGAGTGAGAATCAGGTTGGGAAAAAAGAATGAGAGGAAGACAAAAAACAATGAGTAGAAGTTGTTTCATGAGCAGGTGAATGAAAGGGAGTAATACTAGAAAATACTAGGATCATCTGGGTAGACTAAAGATACAAAATCTTTTAGACTAATTCGCATAAAAAAAAATTCCTGTTTTCAAACTTCTTTCCCTTTTATGAGACCTGTTGAAACTTGATGCATAGAATTCCGGGAAGGTCATGATATTCATGGAGCAGAGTCAACTGGCCGCTTTGGTCATCAATCCGGAAGACCAAAAGATTGTCTGAATTGCGATTGCCAAGCACAAGGAACTGACCATCAGGAGAGATGGCAAAATTTCGAGGAAATTTGCCGCGGCTAGGCTCTCTTCCGACCAACGTCAATCGACCGTCTGCCTGGACCTGAAAAATCGTAAGACTATTGTGTCCGCGATTGGCAGCATACAAGAAGCGCCCATCTGGTGTGAGGTGTATATCAGAGGATTTGTTGAATGCTGTGAAATCGGCAGGGAGGAGAGGATAAGAGGCAAGGGTATCCATGAGGCCATAATCTTCCGCAAGCTGGACAGAGGTAACCTGAGCGCTCAGTTCGTCAAGCACATAGGCAATGCGGAGTTCTTGATGGATATCAACATGTCGGGGACCAGATCCCGGGGCAAATCGAACAAATGGAACCTTGGAAGGGACCAACTGTCCATTGTCCCAGGAGTAGGACATCAGTTGATCAGTCCCCAGATCAGGAACGAACACATATTTTTGGTTGGGAGTAGAGACAATCATGTGGGGATGTGCACGTTCCTGACGTTGTGGATTCACACTAGACCCTTCATGCCTAATCTCTTGTGCGAGAGAAGCCGGTTTGCCTTGAGGATCCAGAACCAGTCGCTGGATACTGCTCCCACTATAATAGGCTACAAGCATCTGTTGGCCGCCATCCGCGCTTGATATATGACAAGGGCCCTTGGTTTCAGTCGCCAATTCTCCCAGCCACCTCAATGTGCCTTTGGAAGCCATCTCAAATCCGCCGATTGTACCCTGCCCCTCTTTCATATAGACCGCATACAATCCTGTTCCATCAGGGGTGAGGTCAAAAAAGGAGACTTTCGGGAGCTGGTTATTGGAAGCAATAAGTTCCAGCTTGCCAGTTGTCGGGTCCATAGAAAAACTTCGTAACCCAGTGGGCAGGCTGTCATGACTGGTGGCTACCCAAACCACCATAGAGGAGGAAGAAGCAGAATCTTCGGATGAACTGACCGAGGTAGTTCCGGTTCGACAGGAGGTAGAACATGCCAACAAACCAATCAGGAGACTGTGGCACAGGAAGAGGAAGGAGTAATTATTCATATTGGTTCAATTCCATTTCAATTCGACTGGGAAACTTCATTCGACCACTATGCCAATAATGAAACGCTTGCATATCCTCAAATTCGCACCCTTTTGCCTGCTCATAGAGTGATCTTTCTTCCAGTTGGAGGCGTTTCAACTCCACGATATATTGTGCCATACCCAGCTCATACCGCTTTTGATGGATCAGCTCAAAGGACTTGTACAATTGTTGATCTTGCGTGTACAAAAGGGTCGCACAAGACCTTTGCTCGGTTTGCTCGCAGGAAATACTGAACAGAATACTGATACAAAGAATACACCACCGCATATGCTCCAAATACATCATATGATAATCCTGCTACAAGATAAGAACAGATGCCTGAACAATGCCAGACATCTGTGCTGAATTATATACAAAACTGTTGAATAGATCGCTTATTCTACTCTGGACATGCTTAGAGAATTTCTCTTCAAAAGATAGGCCGCATCATCTTGCGGAAGCGATCCCACAAGTATTTCTGAAGGAGGTTGCTGAAATTCGGTCAGGGTCAAGTTGGCAGTGACCCTGCCCTCATCTCCTGTAATGGCGATCTCAATATACTCCTGGGGCTGCAGGAGTGTCTGAAAACGCGGAGTCTGATAATAGGGTTCTTTCTGCCCCCAGACGTGAGTAGTGCCTTTGATCAAATCTTCAAACATCATTGGCTCCATGCGATCAATGAGGCGTCCATCCTCAGTATAGTGATTGATCTCCAGGCTAACATCTTCCTCGTCCCCATAATTCCAATTGCTTGGTTCTGGAACACGCTTATAGTCTCCCAGGCTGATCTCAACAGTGTATAGATCTGCCTGCCCAGCCGGACCGTGAGATAAATACGGTTCCAGTTCTGTAGCGGTGGGAATGGCATCTCTTTCTCGAAACTTCCACCACATCGCTGTGTGATCAGCATTAGCAGCTGCAATCACAAGATTGTCGGACGGTCCAGCTACAGCTACCCCTCTACTGTTGAAGAGGATTCTTTCCAACTCTTGTTCCAGTTCCCAGCTCCCGCTAGTTGTCTGTCTGTAGAGGACAATTTTTCCAGAATCAAATCCCTGAGTAGGAGTGAAATTGTCGTTTGTTCCCAATCTTAGGGTTCCGAGGGAGTAACTGAGATAAGGAGATCCTTTGGAACGGATAGGAGAACCGTTGATGTCTTGAACAACAAGTCCGGGAAGAGGGTCCCAGGACATGCCATCGGGAGAGTTGAGCATATACAGATCGCCCGGGGCTGAACTTCTGTAGATGAGAATGAATCCATCAGTGGTCCAGCTCATCGCGACAGATCGCTCTATGTTCGGAACCGAAACTCGGTTGGCTGCCCCTGAACCATTTGGCAAGAGTTGACGAATGACAATCTCATTTCCCTCCCTGAAGGCTGTCCACCAGCTTTGATCAGTATAGTTGTAGACAACTGCAGGTCTGGAATCAATTGTAGGTTGATAGGTCCCATAGGTCTTGTCGCCACCCCAGGCAAGTCCATCGTTTGAAGATTGTGAATGCAATCTTCCACTGGGATCGAACCAGACCAATAAGTATTCTTGTGTATTGGTACCGATTCCCGCCGAAACCTGGGGATGGGCTGGTGATTTTGCCCCGGAAGGAGTTCTTGGATAATTGGGACCAGACCAATTTGCACCATCTGTAGAAACCCTGCTTTCTACAAAGCCTGTTTGATCTCCATGAGTAGTGACGAGCACAAATCTGGATGGGAGATTTTCTTGAGCAGTGCGAATGATGGTCTGGCAGGCATCACATCCCATAAGGAGACTGATCCCCAGACATAAGATAGACAGGCGCATGTAACGAAAAGAAAGAAATTGATTCATGTTGATGTGAGTTATGATGAATGGATATCAAGCGTGAAAGGAATTCATCAGATTCCCTTCCCTAGTTGGAGAGTCTGAATCATTCAAAAAATATCACCAGCTTTTTGTAATTTTCCACGCACTTCACTTAACTCTCAATTTCTTCACTATGCCAAAATTTTCTGTTCTCAACTTCAAACAATGGATCGATGACAATCGACATCTGCTCAAGCCTCCAGTAGGGAACAAGGTCGTCTATGAGGAAACTGAAGATTTTATTGTCATGGTGGTCGGAGGCCCTAATCAGCGAACAGACTATCACTACAATCAGACGGAGGAGTTTTTCTACATGTTGGAAGGGGATATGGTGTTGAAAATTCAGGAAGATGGAAAAGCTGTCGATATCCCTATTAAGGAAGGCGAAATATTTCTTCTGCCTCCAGAAGTGCCGCATTCTCCACAGAGAGGAGCCGGAAGTATCGGTTTGGTAATTGAGCGAAAAAGAGGCTCAACACATACTGATGGTCTGATGTGGTATTGTCTGAACTGCAACAACAAGATATTTGAAGAAAAATTCCCCCTGGAAAATATCATGACCCAGATGCAAGGAGTATTTGAGAAGTTTTATGCCTCAGAGGCCTATAGGACTTGTGACAATTGCGGTGCTGTGATGCCACTTCCCACAAAGTAGTCTTATGAAGATTTTGTTGGGGATTTCAGTTGGTGCACTAATTGTATATGGACTGATCTGTCTTGGAATCTATATGTTACAGGAAAAACTGATTTTTCCCGGTCCATCATTGTCCTCCGAATACAAATTTTTTATTCCCCCTCATCTTACTGTCAAGGAGGTGCATCTAGACAAAGGATCTGCACACCTTCATGGATTCTATGTCCAAGCTTCTCAATCGCAAGGAGTGGTTTTGTTCTTTCATGGCAATGGCGGCTCCGTTCAGGATTGGATTACCGTCGCAGATCGATTTGTGGATAGAGGATTTGATATTCTGATCATGGACTACCGAGGATACGGAAAGAGTAGGGGAGAAAGAAGTCAAGCCCTGTTATTAGAAGATGCAGAAGCGGCCTATGAATACCTTCGAAAAGATTGGCCTGACCGATCTATCCTTGTCTATGGTCGTTCGCTGGGAAGTGGGTTTGCTTCCTATATCGCTGCTCGACATCCCGTGGGCTGTTTGATGATGGAAACCCCCTACCTCTCATTGCTGAAAATTTCAAAGGATCGCTTTCCGTACTTACCAGTGAACTACTTGATGCAATATCCGATGCCTTCAAGAGAGTATCTGACACAGGTGGATTGTCCAATCTTCTTGATTCATGGAACAGCGGATCGGGTCATCCCGGTGCAGCATAGTCAAGAACTCTCACGAATTCCCCAAAACAAATATGTGGTGTATGAGGAAGTGGCAGGGGGAACACATCATGATCTTGAGTTATATCCACAATATCGGGATTGGTTGGAAGAAGGCCTTGAAGCACTCCCCTCAGCACAAAATGACGTTGAATAAGGGAAACGATCTGACCTCAAAAATTATGTTTCAAAACAGTTGTGTCTTGACAACCATCAGGTATCTGATGGGATTGGTCCTGTGGCTGGGAATCTATCATCCAGGCTCATCTCAGCCAACAGTCATCGTTTCCAAAGGCCTGGCACAAAAAATCAATACTTACCCTGATTCGCTTTTTGCGATTGGGCTAATTTTTGAGCAACAAATCGACTTTTTTCAACTGGAGAATCAATTTCGCAAGCAAGATGCGACCCTCTCCCAAAGAAGCCAAATTGTCATAGATACCCTGCAACAACAAGCTCGGAAAACTCAGACTTCTTTTCTCCCCCAATTGACAAATGTTACAGGAATTCAGCCAGCTTCCATTCGACCACTTTGGATCAATAATGCCATTTTTCTTCGTGCAAACAAGGCTGCCATAGACACCCTACAAACCTTTGGAAGTCTTGCCTATATTCTGGAGGACGCATCCGTCGAAGTGGAACATCATATCTCCGAGCCCGGAACTTATGTGTCAGTTGCAGGAATAGAAACAGGCCTCAAACGAATTCAGGCTCCAGCGATGTGGGACATGGGATATACAGGCTATGGTCAGCTGGCACTAAACATTGATACGGGGGTAGACAGTAGCCATCCAGCCTTGAGAGATCGCTATTGGGGAAGACATGTTCCGAATTCTCAGGCATGGTTCGATGGGGACCTGGGTACACAAAGGCCCTCTTTCTGCGACGATCATGGGACTCATGTCACGGGAACGATGCTGGGACTAGATCCATATGGACAAGACACCATTGGGGTAGCTTTTGGCGCCTCCTGGATGGGATCACCGGCAATCTGTGATGGGTTGAGTAGTGATAATCTTGCTACATTTCAATGGGCATTGAATCCCGATGGCGACCTGGGAACCTCAGAAGATATGCCAGATGTGATCAACAATTCCTGGCGGGCAACAGATGTCGATGACGAATGTACCCATCCTGTATATGGACCTGCTTTGGATGCGTTGGAAGCAGCGGGGATTGCAGTCGTCTTCTCAGCAGGAAATTCAGGACCTGCTGCCGCTTCTATTACTCCTCCTAAGAATCTCAATCATAGCCTGGTGAATACTTTTACTGTAGCAGCCGTTAACGGAATTGCTTCAGAACTAAATTTGTTGGGCTTTTCCAGTCGTGGGCCATCAACTTGCCCTGCTTCAGGTTCACTCGCGATCAAGCCAGAGGTAGCGGCTCCCGGCTTCCAGGTGCGTTCCAGTATCAGAGGAGGAGTATATGGACTCAAATCCGGAACTTCTATGGCAGCTCCCCATGTGTCAGGAGCCATTCTGCTGCTGAAAGAGGCATTTCCCAACTTGACAGGAACGGATGTAAAAAGAGCATTATATTTTACCTGTGTGGACCTTGGAGAAGAGGGAGAAGACAATGAATATGGTATGGGGCTGATTGATGTGTATGCAGCCTTTCAATATTTGGTCAACGCAGGACATGTCCCTACTGTGGTAAGTGATGAATATGACCCAGCTATCGTTCACATTCGTTCGATTCCAGGTATAAGTTGTGATTCCATTGTCAGACCTGAAATAGAATTACGGAACAATGGAACCCAGCTACTCACAGCCTTGGCCCTCCAATACCGATACAGCACTGGTCTCGGAGGCACGGTATCCTGGACAGGACAGTTAGGGACGGATAGTAGTGCGATGCTCCAATTGCCAGCTGTAATTCTCCCTTCGGGGCAGCACAGTCTGAACATCTCTATTTCGGACATCAATTCAGGAGAGTCAGATTACCATGATCTGGATAATGAGTATCGTCTTTCCTTTCTGATCGTTTCTGATCCCTTGTCAACGAAACCAATAGTGGAGGTATGTGAGGGAAGTGATGGACTCTTAAGTGGATCCAGCCAGTCCGCAGGAGAGGTAAAGTGGTATGCTTCCGCCAATTCCGGAGAAGTGTTGTCTGAAGGGAATAGTTGGTTCCTTTCCAAACCAGATGCTTCAGAGACCTATTATGCTGCCTGGTTTTTTCAAAATCTTGTAGGGAAAAGGCAAGACAGCCAAGGCACTGCTGGATACGATCCTGAAACGGAAGGAAGTTTGATTTTTCATAGTTGGCAGCCATTCACTTTGCGATCCGTCTTGCTTCATAGTCAGGCAGATGGATACAGAACAATTGAGCTGACAGATCATGCAGGCCAGGTAGTGGAGGAACACACAGAGTTTCTGAATATTGGTAGCCACAGAGTCCAGCTAGATTTTGAGATGCCATCTGGAACGAATTGGGAACTAGGTCTGAGAGATCAAGGGCATCTGTTCAGGCATGTGACAGGAGGCAGCTATCCTTATTCGGTTCCTGGCATCATGAGCATAGAAAGATCTTCGCAAGGGAGGGATTCCTACTTCTACTTTTATGATTGGGAGATTGAATATGAGAGCCCGTGTGATCGCCATGAAGTTCGAGTAGAGATTCTTCCTGGGGAGATGATGACGCGATTCGTCGTGGATTCTTCCAATATTTCACAGCTGAATCAGGGCATCATCTCTTTTATAGACCAGAGTAATCAGGCGACCGAATGGTTGTGGGATTTTGGGGACGGGCAGACAGGAAATGCCCAACACCCCATTCATACCTATCAAGACACAGGACGTTATATTGTTCAATTGTTTGCCCGTGGTCAAGATGGTTGTGGAGACGCTTTCTCGACTACCATCAGAATAGACTCAGTGTTAACAACTGGAATTTTGCTGGAATCAGAAGCGGATTGGATGACACTGTTTCCCAATCCAGTGAAAGATTATCTCTCCCTTCACCTATTAGAGATTCATCAAGATAAGATAGAGCTGATTTTGTATGATATCCATGGAAGAGCGCGGGTCAGGTCTGCGATTCTTCCAGGCCAAAGAAAAAAAATGATCGACCTTCACGAGATTCCCAATGGTATTTATATTCTTCATATTCAGTCATCTACACAATCTGTTACACAGAGAATTGTCAAAAGAAGTTGAGGAAAAGAAGTCATGAATGCAAAGATTGTTGCTTTCCGTTCTGGCTTTTGCCGATTATATTTGCACTTGTGAGTCAGTATTAACCGTCACCGTCACAAATTCATATTCTCACAATGAATCAAATTTCTTTATGAAAGTTCTGATTGTAGATGATGAAATTGATATCCTCGACCTGTTGGAATACAACCTGATGCAGGAAGGATATGAGGTGTCAAGGGCAATGGATGGAGAACAAGCCATTGAAATTGCCAAGGAGATCAAACCTAACCTCATCTTATTGGACATCATGATGCCCAAACTGGATGGGATTGAAACATGCAGGAGGTTGCGCGTTCTTCCTTCCATGCAAGGGGTATACATCGTCTTCTTAACAGCTCGCTCTGAAGAATATTCAGAATTGGCAGGATTTGATGTTGGTGCAGATGATTACATCTCCAAGCCAATCAAACCTCGAATTCTCAAAAGTAGAATCCGGGCAATTCTCAGAAGAAACCAACAGATTGAAGAATCTTCTATTTTGAGAATTCACAATCTTGAAATTAATCGGGATGAGTATTTTGTCAAACAAGGAGATCGGATTCTTACTCTTCCTCGGAAAGAATTTGAATTGTTGAGTTTTCTCGCCAATCATCCCGGCAGAGTCTTTAGCCGTAGCGTCTTACTGAAACAAGTATGGGGCGATGTATTTGTGGTGGATCGAACAGTAGATGTTCATATTCGAAAACTCAGAGAAAAAATAGGCAACGATTATATCCTGACAATTAAAGGGGTAGGGTATAAATTTCTGGGAATCAACCCTTAACAAAGACGTATGAATCCCAAAATTCCTTCCTCGATTGGATTGGCAGCTGGCTTATCAATAGCACTGACAATTCTGATTGTTTGTCTGATGAAGTGGGGAATGTCTACTTCTGTATGGTTAAGTGCGACCATTTTTTTCTTTGGATGTTTTGTGTTATTGGTCCTGGTTCTCGAATGGTTGCTCTATCGGAGGCTGAAAAGTGCCACTAATTTCAATCAGCGAGAAATCAAAAAATTGAAAGATATGGAGGCCTACAGAAGGGAATTTTTGGGTGAAGTCTCCCATGAACTCAAGACACCAATTTTTGCAGTTCAAGGTTTTATTCATACCTTGATGGATGGTGCAATGGAGGACGAACGAGTTAGGAGGAAGTTTTTGAAGAAAGCCATGAAAAATGCGGATCGGCTGTCCAGTCTGGTAGAGGACTTGCTGATCATTACCCAAGCCGAATCAGGAGAGATGGAATTAAAGATCCGGCGATTTTCCATCTATGAATTGGTCACGGATGTCCTGGACACACTGGAGTATAAGTTCACCAGGAAAAAACGCAATATTACCTACCGAGTCGTCGCCAACGACAATGAAAACACAATCGTATTAGCAGACCGCGAGCGGATACAGCAAGTTGTAACCAATTTGGTAGACAATGCTGTCAAATACGGAGATGCAGAAGGCGAAGTGGTAATCGAATTAGCGGCTGATGGAGAGAAATTGAGGGTGAGTATCACTGATGAGGGGCCAGGTATAGAAGAAGAACATCTTGAAAAAATATTTAGACGATTTTATCGGATCGACAAAAGTAGATCCAGGGACAAGGGGGGAACGGGCTTAGGACTGGCAATTTGCAAGCATTTATTGAAGATGCATGGGGAACAAATTTCAGTTAGTAGCCAATTAGGCGAAGGCACAACCTTTTCATTTACATTGAAGCTCACCTGAAAATTTTAAGCGATCCTTTTTCTGGGGATTCGTATTTTACTGATAATGAGGGATTCCAAAATGAAAATTTTGGGAGATCTGATATAAAATTTGATTTTCCACACACTCCATGTATTTTACAACATTCTAGTTAAACTTAATGAACCCAACATGAAGCATCTATCTACCCTAGTGATGGTATTGGGGTTTAGTATCAGTATTGCATTCGGACAATACTGTATTCCCGCCTATACCTTCGGCACTACGGATGGAGACTCGATCGTGAGTTTTCAACTTGGCACAATCAACGGTACCCTCCCCAGTAACTCGGCTGGCTACAATGATTACACGAATATCTCGTCGACGATCTTATCGCCCGGGAACATGTACACTGCTTCCCTGATCAACAATCCTCAATGGTCTTCGGGCGTCACATTATGGATTGATTATAATCAAAACCAAATATTTGAAACGACGGAATTGGTTGCGCAAACAACCACCACGATGCCTGCTGGTGGATCAGCAAGCTTAACATTTACTGTTCCGATTACGGCACTTCCTGGCATCACCAGATTGCGGATGATGCATCAATTTGCCGCGATCCCCAATGATCCATGTGCTACGAACCTTAATTATGGAGAAACGGAAGACTATGAGATCATTATTCCTGCAAGTACCAGTGATGACTTGGCGCTTACATCTGTGTTGCTGAATGACATTGATTGCGGTGCTTTTGGGACAGGTGCTCCAATAACAGTAGGACTCGCTAATATTGGAATGCTAGCGGCAGATACTGCTTATTTGTTTTATTCAGTGAATGGGGGTACGCCCGTGGCAGATACTGCTTACAATCTTGCGTCACCTTCCTTGAATACCTTTACATTCACTACGCTTTTTCCTATCGCTCCAAACACAACCTACGATTTGGTCGTTTGGACATCCTACGCACCAGACACTATCTCTTCCAATGATACCATTTTTGCAACGTATCAAACACCCAATGTGTTTACGTTCCCATATTTGGAAGATTTTGAATCCTTCACTGTGGGATCACCTGGAAACCTTGCCAATGGCTGGTCCAGGAATACTCAATTTAGTACGATCGCCTTCAGGTGGCAGCCCGATGACTTCGGAACCACCACATTTGGAACAGGTCCTTCCGATGACCATTCGACAATTGGGTCCAAATACATGTATACGGAATCATCCAGTGGAGGCACAGGAGATGCGACCAGTCTGGTCTCTCCATGTATTTCCTTGACAGGTTCTACTGCTCCTCGTTTGAGTTTTTGGTACCATATGTTTGGTAGCACAATGGGAGACCTGCAAGTATATGTAGTTACTGGAGGTACACAAACCCTGGTATGGTCGATCAGTGGAGAACAACAAACAAGTGATACTGATGATTGGCTGGAAGGATTTGCAGATCTTACTGCCTTTGCAGGACAGGTAATTTCTTTGGAATTCAGAGGAGTCCGAGGAAACGGAATTACCAGTGATATGGCGATAGATGATGTTTCTATCTTCGAACCTACTGTGGCTCTTGATGTTGGGGCCACTGCCATTATCGATCCTGTTGGTGCTGGATGTATTAGTGGCATTAAGGATGTTCTGGTAGAAGTTACCAACTTTGGGAATGATACACTGGATTTGTCTCTCAATAATGTAACGATCACTGTTGACATTGATGGTCCTACAGGTCCTTCCTCTCACACTGCAGTATTATCATCTGGTCTGATTTCCATTTTGGGAATGGATACAGCACTTGTTTCTACAACCGCTGACTTCTCTGTTGCTGGTGTTTATACCATAACAGCTTATACCAGTTTGCTTGGGGATACAATCGTCAGCAATGATACGATTGTAGGAACAGCAGAAAGTTTGCCTGTGGTAACATCTTTTTTGGAAGATTTCGAGACCTTTGCAGTAGGGAACCCTGGCTTGCTTGCCAATGGTTGGACACGTGTTCCTGATGGACTGATTGGAGAAGGATGGATAGTCGATGACTTTGGTACAGGTTCATTTGGTACAGGTCCTGCTGATGACCATACTGATGTAGGGTCCATCTATATGTATATCGAGTCCAGTTCAGGATCGACAGGCAATCAATATAGCTTGATTTCGCCTTGTATTGATTTGACAGGCGCAACAGCCCCAAGACTATCGTTCTGGTATCACATGTTTGGATTGAACATGGGGACCCTGGAAGTATATGCCATTGGAGAAGTCTCTGATACCTTGCTGTGGACCATCTCAGGACAACAACAGATATCAAGTATTGACCCATGGAAGGATGCCTTGGTGGATTTGACACCTTTCGTAGGCCAAACGATCCAGTTAGAGTTCAGAAATATTCTGGCAGGGCTATTTTCTGGAGACATGGCTCTGGATGATATTAATGTGTTTAATCCTCCGCCTATCGATGCAGCAGCAGTTGATATCGACCCCAACGATGTTGCAGCTTGTTTCACTTCTTCTGAAAGTGTGACAGTGTATATTCGAAATGATGGGAACCAAACACTCGATTTCAGTGCCAACAATGCAACTGTTACCCTTGATATAACAGGAGCCAGTACACAGAATTTCTCTACCACTGTTACTTCAGGTACAGTAGCTGTTCTGGATTCCTTCCCGGTAGTGGTTACAACAACTGCTGATTTAACGGGCACAGGTATCCATAACTTTATGGCAACCGTTGCCTTGGCAGGCGACACCATTGCTGCCAATGATACAACACTTGGGTCCATCGAATCACTTCCAGTGTTCTCGGCACCCTTCACGGAAGATTTTGAAACCTTTACTACTGGTTTCCCTGGGACACTTGCCAATGGCTGGACCTTCGGAAATACCACAGGATATCGCTGGCAGGTAGATAATTTCGGTACCGGTTCCGGTGGAACAGGTCCCGCAGATGACCACACAGCGACAGGCTCCATTTATATGTATACGGAAGCCTCCACAGGATTCGGGGACTCTACCTCGTTGTTCTCTCCTTGTATTGACCTGACAGGCCTGACCACGCCTCGATTGAGTTTCTGGTACCACATGTTTGGTGCAGCCATGGGAACCCTTAAAGTTCAGGTCCTATCAGGAGGAACCTCTACCCAGGTCTGGTCTCTGTCTGGGCAGCAACAATCTGCTGACACAGATCCATGGCAAGAAGCCATTATAGACTTGACAGCATTTGCAGGACAATCGATTCAGCTAGAATTTGAAGGACTTAACGGACCTACCTTCACCAGTGATATGGCGATAGATGATGTCCAGATTCTTCAACCTGCTCCGATTGATGGTCAGGCGATGGATGTTGTCCCTAATGGTGAAGTAGCTTGCTACTCCTCTGCGGAAACTGTTTCTATCATTGTACGGAATACAGGTAGCCAACCTCTAGACTTCAGTGCTAACAACATGACGGTTACACTGGACGTAACAGGAGCCAGTACACAGAACTTCTCTACCACTGTAACTTCAGGTATTGTTCCTGTACTGGGTACAATCTCGGTTGATGTTACGACCACAGCAGACTTTACAGCTACTGGATTCCATAACTTCAACTATAACATCTCAATTGTAGGCGATACTGTGCCTGCCAATGATGCTTCTGTAGGATTCGTCGAATCACTGCCAGTCTTTACGGCACCTTTCACTGAAGATTTCGAAACCTTTACCACTGGATTCCCCGGTATCCCGGCCAATGGTTGGACCTTCAATGCAAATGACGATTTCAGGTGGCAGGTAGATAACTTCGGCACCGGTTCCTTCAACACAGGCCCTGCTGATGACCATACAGCTGCGGGCTCTATTTATATGTATACTGAGTCCAACTTTGGCGCCTTAGCAGGAGATTCAACCTCCCTCTTCAGTCCTTGTTTGGATTTGACGAGCTTGACAGCGCCTCGATTGAGCTTCTGGTACCATATGTTTGGAGCAGACATGGGAACCTTGAGTTTGTATGCGATTGATGGAGGAACAACACCTTCACTTCTTTTCACCCAATCAGGCCAGGTCCAGACCGCAGATTCAGATCCGTGGATAGAGCAGATTATTGACTTGACAGCTTTCGCAGGACAAAGCATACAGCTGGAATTCCGAGGTCATAGAGGAATCAGCATCTTGAGTGATATGGCGATCGATGATGTGAATCTTGTTGATCCCGATCCAGTTGATGCTTCAGCAATCAACATGGAGCCCAATGGCCTTGCTGCCTGTCTATCTGCTGCAGAATCAGTGGACATCCTTGTCAGAAATGTCGGAAGTCAGACGCTGGACTTTGCTGCAAATAATCTTACGGTTTCGTTGGATGTTATGGGAGCCAGTACACAGAACTTCTCTACTACTGTAACTTCTGGCACCTTGGCCGTATTGGATACACTCTTTGTTACCGTAACAACCAATGCCGACTTTAGTGCAACAGGCTTCCACAACATGACAGCCTCTGTTTCTGTCGTTGGTGATAATGTTTCCTCCAATGATACGACACTTGGATTTGTAGAGTCTCTACCAGTCTTTACCGCACCATATACGGAAGACTTCGAGACCTTCACAACAGGTTCTCCTGGAGCTTTGGCCAATGGATGGACCCGAACTGATGATAATTTCTTCGACTTCAGATGGCAGCCAGATAACTTTGGAACAGGTTCATTTGGTACAGGTCCTGCTGATGACCATACTGCGATTGGATCTATCTATATGTATACAGAGGCTTCTTCTGGAATTACAGATGATTCGACTTCCTTATTCACACCATGTATTGACTTGTCAGGAATGTCTGCACCTCGACTGAGTTTCTGGTATCATATGTTTGGGACAGATATGGGAACAATGGATGTCTATGCACTTGATGGAACCACCTCGACATTGCTATTCTCACAAACTGGTCAAGTACAGTCTTCTGAAGTAGATCCCTGGATTGAAGGCTTAGGAGATTTGTCACAATTCGCAGGTCAGACTATCCAACTTGAGTTCCGTGGCACAAGAGGTCCTGGACTTACAGGAGATATGGCGATTGACGATGTGAATATATTTGATCCTCCACCATTGGATATCGGTGCAAATGCACTGTCGCCAACTGGAACAGGATGTTATCCTGCGGTTGTTGATGGAGTAGTAACCATAATCAACCTTGGGAATCAACCGCTGGATCTTACCCTGAATCCGGTTACAGTTATGCTGGATGTTACTGGGCCTACCCCACAGAACTTCTCAACGGTTGTCAATACAGGGGTGATTCCTGTGTTCGGAACACTAGATGTCACTGTGACGACTGCCCTCGATCTGACAACTGGAGGCTCCTATTCCATGACAGGAACAGCCACCATGGTCGGCGACACCTTGAATGGCAATGATTCCTTTACAGGTAACATACAGTCTATTCAGGTAGTAAATGGCGGACTGGTTGAAGACTTCGAAACCTTCGTTCCAGGAAACGGCCAACAAGGAACACCCGGTACTTTTATGAATAGCTGGACCTCTGATGGAGACAACAATGCTAATGGCTGGAACATTCATACTGGTCCCACTGGTTCAACCAATACAGGACCTATAGGTGGTAACCCTGCAACCAACAGTCAGATTTACTTATATACTGAGACTTCTGGTGGTGGCTTAGGAGATCGTTACAGTTTGTACTCACCTTGTGTTGATTTGTCATCACAGACAGCTCCTAACCTTTACTTCTCTTACCATATGTTTGGTGTAGGGATGGGAATCCTCGAAGTACACGTTCACCAAAATGGTGTGGACAACATGATTTGGTCAGTTTCTGGACAACAACACTTTACCGATACTGATCCATGGACCGATACGGTGCTTGATCTCAGTACATTTACAGGAGATTTGTTGCAAGTAGAATTCCGAGGATTTAGAGGAAATAGCTTCACCAGTGATATGGCGATAGATGATATCGGCTTGTATGAATTGTTGCCACAGGATGGTGCTGTTCCTGCTATTTTTGCGCCAGGTTCAAGTTGTGGATTGGGCGACAGCATGGATATTGTGATCGCTGCCCAAAACTTTGGTACTGATACACTGATCGGTGTTTCTGCCAGCGTACAGGTGAATGGTGGTTCTGTGGTTACCTTATCAGTTCCTGATACCATTTTGCCTGGGGCCTTTATTCCATTCTTCTTCCCAGGCAATGATTTCTCTGCCTTTGGAGACTATGACATCAAGTCCTGGACCAATGTGAATGGAGATACCAACTTCTTCAATGACACATCTGAAACAACGATTTCTTCCATCCCGACCATATCGACCTATCCATACTTTGAGGACTTCGAGTCTGGAAATGGAGGCTGGATAGCTGATCAGGGTACGGCAGGATCTTGGGCTTTCGGAACACCAGCGAAAAACACCATTATTGGCGCTTCCTCCGGAGTGAACGCCTGGGTTACTGGCGGATTGGGAACAGATTTCTACAATCCCAATGATAGCTCTCAGGTTGTTGGACCATGTTTCGACTTCACCAGCAATGCGAATCCAGCGATTACGCTTGACGTTTGGTGGAATTCAGAATTCAGTAATGATGGGGCGGTTCTCCAATCCTCTATTGATAATGGAGCGACATGGCAAGATGTGGGTGCCTTTGGTGATCCAAACAACTGGTATAATGACAATACACTCTTTGGAGGTGCACCTGGTGGTTCCTTACAAGGATGGACAGGTCGAGCAGCAACAGGAAATGGATCAGATGGTTGGGTCGAAGCTCGCCATGCACTGACCGGACTCGGTGGACAAGCCAGTGTCTTATTGCGAGTTGCATTTGGAGCCAGCGGCTTTACCCATGATGATGGCTTTGCGTTTGATAACATTCTGATCTACGAAATTCCTGATGAAGACTTGGGAGTTACAGCCATTTTGGATCCAGTTGGTGGATTCTGTACTGGAGATACGGTCAACATTTCAGTACTCGTTGAGAACTTTGGTGTTGCGACTCAAACAAGTATTCCTGTAACAGTAGATGTCACAGGGCCTCAGGCCGCTTCCTATAGTGTGACCTCATCCAACGCTATTATCCCAGGAGCCTCCGATAGTATCTTTGTTGCCTCCTTCACTGCGGCTGTAGCTGGTGATTATACATTCACCGCTTATACAGATCTGGGTGGAGATACCCTTCAATTCAATGATACCACAGGAATCTCTAACCTGATCACGATCACGCAGACTGCGGCAGCGCCAACAGTCATTTCAGATTCTATCTGTGCGACAGATTCTTCACAGTTTACGCTGATCGCTACCAGTGCCGCAACAGATCATCGATGGTATGACTCCGTAGGTGGTTCTGTGATCCATGTGGGAGATACATTCAATACGCCATTCCTGACCAGTTCCAACACCTACTTTGTTGAAGCTGTGAATCCATTGATTCAACCAAGCTTCACCCCAGTTGACAATTCGTTTGGACCAGGTGGTAATGCCAACTTCAATGCAGGCTTGCGATTTGATGTCTTTATGGATTTGGTTCTGCATTCTGTGAAAGTGTATCCAAATGGTCCTGGTAACATTGTCGTCAACCTGGAAGACAATACTGGTGCGCCACTACAGACTGTAAGTATTCCATTTGGTGGAACAGTGGTGGATACAGTGGTTACCCTGGATTGGGAAATTGCGCCAGGTCTTGATTATGTCGTCAATGCCGATGGTCAGACTACCGGTGGGTTGTTTAGAAATTTCAATAACAATACAGCCTTCCCATATACCTTGCCAGGAGTTATTTCTGTAACAAATGCAGAAAGTAATAACAACTTCTATTACTTCTTCTATGACTGGCAGGTAATTATTCCTGGATGTCCAAGTCCTCTTGTCCCAGTCAATGCTGCCTTCAAGGCGCCAGCTCAAGTGGATCTTGGTCCGGATGGAACTGTCTGTGCAGGAGCCCCGATAGACGCTTTTGATCCTACTCTGGTATCATATGTCTGGAATGGTGATCCTTCTGTAACTACCTCGTCTATTACAGCTGATACTACCGGGCTGTATTATGTAGATGTTGTCAACAATGAAGGATGTGATGGAACGGACTCTGTCATTCTGATTGTCAATCCTGTCCCACTTGTGGACATTGGACCAGATGACTCAGAATGTGATTCTGTCGTTCTGGACGCTGGTAATCCTGGAGCTTCCTATGTGTGGACTGGACCTGGTGGCATGACCGGTTCTGATCAGACATTCACTGCTACAGAGACAGGTACGTATTCTGTCCTCGTTACAGCACTTGGATGTCCAAATGGAGATAGTGCTGACATTGTCATCTTCGCTTCTCCGGCAGTAGATCTTGGTCCTGATAGAGGAACATGTGAACCCGTTATGCTTGATGCAGGGTCTGATGGGGTCAGCTACCTCTGGTCAACTGGTGCAACTACCCAGATGATCACAGCGATGGCACCAATAGGAAGTCCTGACACAATCACTGTGGAAGTAACCAGTGCCGATGGTTGTATTACCAATCAGGAACTCATCTTGAGTGAAGGAACGCCCCCAGTATTTGACCTTGGGGCCGCAGTGGAAGAGTGTGATAGTGCACTGATTACGGGTCCTGTCATCGATGGTGCGACCTATGCCTGGTCTACAGGGGAGACAACATCAAGTATCTATGCGACGACAGCTGGAACCTTTAGTCTGACTGTAACTGACTCAGTAGGATGTGAAGCAACCGATTCTGTCTTTGCAGAGGTAGAACCTACACCAGTAGCGGATGCGACCTTCTCCAATCCAAACTTTGATTTCACCATTAACTTTGTAAACCTCTCTACTCCAGCGACCGGAGCAACTTACTTCTGGGACTTTGGAGATGGAGGAACTGACACTGTTGCCAATCCTGTATACACCTATACAAGTGGAGGTAGCTGGCCAGTGAAGTTGATTGTAACCAATGCTTGTGGAACGGATTCTGTCGAGTTCATTGTAGGAGGTGTGGATATTGACAATGATGCCTTTGGAAGTGCACTCAGCGTCTATCCAAACCCAACCAAGGATGAGGTATTCATCTCCAGTGATAATCTACAGGCCGAAAACTTGAAGATCGAAGTACTCGACGCCCGCGGACGTCTGGTAGTCGATAATCCTGTCGGTCAGGTCTTTGGCTCCTTCCTGCATATTGTCGATCTCGAACATGAAGCAGAAGGTGTCTACATGATCAAGATTAGCGATGGTGAGCGAACCGCCTACAAACGTGTGATGAAGGAATAGTAGAATCACTCGATTCTCATAGCAAAGGGTGGGCTTCGGCTCACCCTTTGCAGTTTTTATGAAATGAGTTGGCGGATTTCATGGGAATTGCTTGTAGTTTCGCCTTGTATTTGTTTTTTTTGCAGACCAATTGAAACTTAGGACAATACTATGGCTAAGAAAGTAAAGGCCCGTGCTAAAGAGGCGGCAAAAGCTGCGGAGATAGAAATAGAAGAGGAGTCAAGATCTCTGGATACCTTTATTCAGGAAAATAGCAAACTCCTACTGGTCGGCCTTGGAGTCATTGCTCTGCTGGTCGTGGGATATCTATTTTATCTCAACAATCTCGGGCAACAAAACCTGGAAGCCAATACAGAGATGTTTCGTGCTGTAAAGGAATTTGAACGAGACTCCCTGGATAAGGCATTGACAGGAGGAGGACAATTTCTCGGATTTGAAGAAATCGCAGAAGTGTACTCAGGAACGGAAGCTGCTAATCTGGCTACCTACTATATAGGGATCATCTATCTTCGCAAAGGAGAGTTGGAGACAGGAATCGATTATTTGGAATCTTTTTCCAAGTCGGACAACATGCTTTCGGCTTCTGCTTATATGGCAATGGGATTCGCTGAAGAAGATCTTGGAAATTCTGCCAAGGCTGCAAGTCATTTTGAGAAGGCCGCTCGTACGCCGGACGAAAATGACAGTACGACTCCAACGATGTTGCTCAATGCTGGCCGCAACTATGAAGCTGCCGGACAACTCAGCAAGGCCTTAAATCTGTACGAAGAAATCAAGGAAGAGTATCCATTGAGTTCAGAAGGGATCAATATTGACAAGAATATCGGTCGCGTATCTCAATGAGTGATTCTCACGCACATGATCTTTCTGGCATTCGCTATACAGGAAATCATTCCCATAGTGAAGATCAGGTAGCCATCATTGTCAGTCGCTGGCATCCTACCATCACAGAAACGCTTTGTCAAGGAGCTACCCGTGTGCTCCGGGAAGCTGGTATTCCTGATCAGCAGATCTTCCGATATGATGTGCCAGGATCATTCGAGTTGCCAGTAGCAGCTTCTATGATCCTCCAACAATCTCCACATATTGATGCTGTCATTACTCTTGGATGTATCGTTCAGGGCGAAACCAGGCATTTTGAATTCATCGCTCAGGCGGTCGCCCAGGGCATTGTGCAAGTAGGAGTAGAGTTCAAAAAGCCAGTCATCTTTGGGGTACTCACACCAGATACAGATCAGCAAGCCGCTGATCGAGCTGGCGGCAAATATGGCAACAAAGGAGAAGAAGCTGCAGTAGCTGCGCTTGAGATGTTGGACCTGCGACAAGCCTAACCCATTTGACCATTGACTGTTCCTACATCAGAAATATTGCATTGCCAAGCAATAGTTTTCCACTATGCCAGAACCCTCTGAATATGGGTGAATCTGTCAGGTAGATCAGTTGTCCTCGACCCACTCGCTCCACACCGATGGATAAGGATTGTGTGAGTTTTTGGCGAAGCTTTGATCCTGTAAATCCACTGACAGGTTTGGACTCCTTGATTACGCCCACATTCCACCCATTAGAAGGAAGAAAAGGATAGACACTGCTACTTCGTTTGAGAGAGTAATAGGTGGCCCCAATACCAAAAGAAAGCGGATGCGTCGCATCCATGCTGATTCTGTAAATACTCCCCGCTACAAAATTACTCAGGCGAGCTCTTTCACGGTTTTCGTAAGACTTTAGCAAGACAGAAGGATCATCCTTCTTTTTTCTTTCAGCAGCTTCCTTTGCGAGCCTTTTTTGATAATCCCCCAATGCCTTCCCCAACAATGTTTTGGGAGATTGATCCTTGGACCCTTTGACGAAGGTGCCAATAGAGCGTTCCAGCGCAATGACTTTCCCTCCTTGATTGACAAAGGACATCAATTGAGATCTGAACTTATCGTAAGAACCTGAAGGAAGTACAACGATATTATAACTCGAAAGGCTGATTTCTGACAGGTAGCTGGTGTGAAGAACTGTTACCGGATAGGCCAGCACTTGTTCAAAATAGTGCCACATTTCTCCAAAAGAAGCAGGAGTAACCCCAGGACCATTGACCAAAGCTATATTGGGTTTGGCAATCAATTGAACGGAACTTGAGCCGAAGTCCTTTCCTTCATCAGCAAATCCTGTTTGGGTAGGAATCAGAACTTGTTGGTGGGTATTGGCAATGTGCACCAATTGCTTGTCAAAATGTTGTTGTGGATTATCCGTTCTGGTGATGAGCAGCGTACCCCGATCCAGTTTTTCTTCATTTATTTCAATGGGAACGGTAGAATATCTGACCTTGACCTTTGCCAATTGGAGAGCTGCCAGGAATGCAGCATCAGATACATCTTCCCAGGGAGTGAGATAAGCGACAGGTTTTTTCTCTTGAGGGAGATTGGGCGAGAATGTGTTGGGTGAAAAATTAGAGGAAAGAACAATCTTTTCTTTGGAGGCAAAAGTCTTCAGATTGTAGGCATAGGGGAGAGCCCAGGCTGTCAGATCATAGGTAAGTGAATCTTCCAGGCTAGTTTGGGGTTCAAACAGAACCTTGACGAGGTTTGCCTGTGGCTGAAAGCTCGAAATCAATATATCTCCTTTCTGCAAGGAATAACTGATCTCTTTGTTGGTCGCATACTCATATCCGCGATATGGCTTACTTTTTTTGGATACCCTCTGATATTGTATCTGATTTCGATCCATCAATTGCATAAGATGTTGAATCGAAGAAGAAGGATTGTCAGCCTTGATGACATAGCTTCGATAAGGACCGGGAGGGTCATTGATGGCTTTGTCAAAGTAGGTGTTGAATTCCTGAAGCAATGTATTTCGATGTCGATGGGCAGTTTCTATCGTCGAAAGACCAGTGGTAAAATGATGAGCGAGCCGTTCTCCCAATGTCAAGGTGTCTCCACTCCCCAGTTTGAGTCCGAGACCAGCTCTCCCTGAGCCGCCTTGTTCATAAGTAAATCCGATCGCTCCTTGATAGGTCGGCCATGTGTCTCCATAGCTGGGATACAACAAATCATAGGTTTCTCTGGTGAAATACAACCATCCATTTTCGTCAAAGTATCGTGCGTGATTTTTTCCAACCAGTTGTTGAAACTCTCGTTGCCATCGTGTAATGACTTCATGATAAGGTTCGGCTGCAGGGCCAAAAAAATACGGAGAATTGGGGCCCATTTCGTGAAAATCAACATGAACATGCGGCATCCATTGATGATACAATTTGGCTCGTTGCTGACTTTCAATCTGCGTTTGCCAACACCAATCCCGATTCAGGTCAAACAAATAATGATTGAATCTGCCACCCGGCCAGGGCTCACGATGCTCCAGGCTATTCGCGTGGACATTGGGCATGCGATGCCCTACCTGATTGTACCAATTCACATATCGATCTCTGCCGTCCGGGTTGACACAGGGATCTAGGATGATGACCATATCCTCTAGCCACTGAACATCTTCTTTGGTCAGAAGTGCATAGAGGGTCTTCATGGCAGCTTCTGTGGAGACAGATTCGTTTCCATGAATATTGTAGCTCAACCATACAATCGGAACTTGTTCTTCTTCAATTGTGCCTGATTGAAGTCCTGTTTTGATCAGGTTACTACGCTTGATTTGATCCATCTTCTCATGTCGCTCTTCCGATGTCAAGACTGCAATCATCAGCGGACGTCCTTCATAGGTGGTGCCATAAGGAATCAGCTCAACCTTGGGTGATTGGGCAGCCACCGTTTGGAAATATTCAATGACGCGATGATGTCTGGTAAAGGCTTCTCCCAATTCATACCCCAAAAACTCCTGAGGACTCGTGAGGGGTTGACTGAAAAGAGAGAGAGAAAAAAAGAAAATGCAGCAGAATACGGAAAAATATTTCATGGAGACGAAGGTTTTACTCAAAGGTACACATAAGAATGCAAAAGAATTTCTGTGGAATTTGTGGAATTCTCTGAATAAGGGTCTCTTCAAAGTATAACATCAATTCAAACTGGCATTCGCCATTATATTGACCTGGAATCTTTTCTGATTGTCTTCCATTAACCCAAATTATTCATAAGAATGGGACACGGATTTTTGTATCAAAAAGATTGGGAACAGCTGATTCTGGAAGATCAGGCCAGGGATTATGCACAGTACCTCAACAGGAAGCATTACCCCAAAGGGATGATTATTTTCCTCTTGCTCATGGCAGGCCTTGGTATGCTGAGGCATTTGTCAGGAGGAATTGACAGCTCAATGGAAAATCTGGAAAAAAGAGAATCAAGCAAGTATCGGGGATATGTAGTTCCCATCAATCAACATGTGAAACCGCTCGATGTTCTCACTCCTTGCACCCTCACCATGCTCCCTCTCTCTTGCTCCCCAGACAAAAAGGAAGTGATTCCACTGATAGAGGAGAAGCAAGATGTCCCAAGGCTGTTGCCCAATCCATTCAAAGAATTGGAAGAGGAGCTGGCAGACAATCTCTGGATGAGTCAGGAAGAAATGGATTCCCTGGAGTTTTCCATATCCATTCCTTGTTGGGAAGAAGAACCCAGGGAAAAGGGGAATAGAATCATCGATTTTGAAATGCCTCAACCTACCAATTTTCAGGAAGTCTTTGGAAATTTTCAATTTCCTCAATGGAAGATAGCCCGGGATGCAGGAATCTGCGGCACGGTTATCTTTCGAATATTCGTGAATACATCCGGCCAATATACAGCACATGAACTGATTCATTCAGTTCATCCATTATTAAGTGCCCCCCTCGAAGAACGGATTGACAAGCTTCGATTCTCTCCAGCTATGCAAGCGGGAAATCCCGTGCCAGCATGGGTGAGCATTCCATTCAGAATATGCAGCATATAATAAGGAGCACTGCTGTCAGAATCTATCTGTCGTAGGTATTCTCTTTCTTTTCGCCCTACAGCCATCCACTACACAATCATTCTTAATTATTCACACGATGCACAATCATGAACCAATTCGCGTCCGATGGGACGACATGGTCTTTGAAGACCGAGAACAAGCTTATGGTGCATATCAGTTGCGCAAGCGGTATCCCAGGAACCTGATGCTGGGAGTAGGGATTGCCTCCCTGGTGTTTGTATCCACTGTATTTACCCCGCTGATTGCTCGCTATTGGGGTGGGGGAGATGCAGTGGAGGTATCCGACCAATTTTATTCGGATACCCTCATTGTCGTCATGCCCCCTCCGCCAGAGCCTCCGCCGAAGGTGTTCACACCACCACCCCCGCCCCCACCGAAGCCTCCGGAGGTGAAGCAGTTGGCAGCAGATATCCCTCTTCCTACGCCAGAAGAAGAGGTTGATTCTGTAGAGACCATACATGAAGTGGACTCCTTGTTGGCAGCCCCCAATCTTGGGTTTGAAGATATCGATGGGATCGATTCTGTTGCAGAATTTACAGGTCTGGAACATGGTACTGATAGTATTCCGGAAGTGATTGCCGAACCAGAACTACCGGGGGAAACGGATTTTATCTTTGCGGATGAAGAACCTCGCCCAGTCAACATGCGGAAGGTGGTCAAATTGATTGGTTATCCACAAATGGCTAGGGATGCAGGAATTGAGGGAACCATAGTCGCAAGGGTGTTGGTTGACAAAAATGGCCGATATAGAGACCACCGAATCATCAACAGTGCACATCCAATTCTACAAAAAGCAGTAGAGAAGCACTTGAATTCTCTGACCTTTACCCCAGCGGTTCAAGGGGGGAATCCGATTCCATTTTGGGTCAATATCCCGTTTCGGTTTCATCTGATGTAAGAGGGGGATCGCTCGGGGGTTTTGTGGCTTGTGGCATGGAAGAACCCCCGAGCTTTGAGGCGGTGGCCAGGATCTTCTTATAGCCCGGAGAGTGAGTCAAAATGTACAAGCAACTCACCTCCGATGCTTCCTTGGCTTAAACCAAATCAGCCAGTGCTCCTGCCAGTTCGGGATATGCGAACGAATAGCCGAACTCCTTTAATTTGGCTGGAATGACCTTTTTTCCTCCCAATAATAGATTCGCTCTGGACCCCAACATCATTTTCATCACAAAAGAGGGAACTGGAAGAATGTCTATGGTTCCTGCCGCTTTCGCGAGGGCGTGAGAGAATGTTCGTTGATCCACCATCTCAGGTCCGACCAAATTTACGGGACCAGATGCTGCCTCATGCTCCAGCATGAAGCGGATAGCTCCTACAATATCTCCGATGTGTATCCAGGGAAATCCTTGTTTTCCACTTCCTATTTTTCCCCCAAGATAAAACTTGTACAATGGCAGAAGTTTGTCCATTGCCCCCCCGTTTTTGCCCAACACCAGACCAATGCGCAACAGAACCGTTCGACAGTTGGCCTTGAGGGCTTCATCTTCCCATATCTTGACTACCTGGGCCGGAAAATCGCTTCCAGTTGGAGCAGATTCATCTACAGCTTCTGTTATGTCCCAGCCATAATGCCCAACACCTGAAGCAGACAAAAAGACTTTGGGAGGACTTGGATTATTGTTGATATACTCCACGCAGGCTTGAGTCGCGTACTTTCGGCTATCAATGATCAATTGTTTTCCTTCTTCATTCCACTTGTTGTCCACGATGCTGGCCCCGGCAAGATTGATCACGGCATCGTATAGGCCGATCCCCAATGGCATCTCCTTGCCGTTCCACTGAAGGTAGGTGAGATGGGGGTTGTTGCTGCTTTTTTTGCTTCGACTAAGGATCGCAACTTCGTGTTGATCATGAGTCAGAGCATGGACCAAATGAGAGCCAATAAAGCCGGTTCCGCCTGTGATGAGAATTTTCATACCTATGTGATTCAGATGGCAAAAGAAAACAATGTACATTTGGATTGCCAATCATATTTGTATGAATGTAACCAATCCCCAGACAAAATTGTTAACTCCCGGTCCGGTTCCCGTACCAGAATTTGTCATGAATGCCATTTATCAAGCTGTCATTCCACATAGAAGTGCTGCGTTCGAAGCGTTTTATGGGGAGATGCTCAATCGATTGGCTTATTTGTTTATGACAAATCAGCGAGTCTGTAGCATGATTGGAAGTGGCACCTATGGCGTAGAAGCGGCGATGTATAGTCTGTTTCAAAAAGGAGAGACTGTTCTGGTAGTTGACATGGGAAAATTCAGCGAAAGATGGGCAGATTATGGCGAATTGCTTGGATTGGAAGTTATTCGTTTGACCAAAGAATGGGGAGACAGTGCAGAAGTTTCGGAAATCATGACCCTTGCTGCGCAATGTGAGGATCTTCGTGGCATTGTCCTCACACATAGTGAGACCTCTTCAGCTGCCATGCTCGATCTAGAGGAGGTGAGTTGGGCAATCAAGCAACAGTTTCCCCAAACGCTGATTCTGGTAGATGCGATTACGAGTGTTGGATGTATGCCATTTTATTTTGATAAGTGGCAGATAGATTGTGCTGTGGTTGCAAGCCAGAAAGCCTTGATGAATCCTGCTGGATTGGTCGCCTTCGCAATCAGCGAACAAGCCTACAAGCGCATGCAAGACACACATGCGTCCGATTCTCGGAACCTCCTGAACTATCTCCATTTCGCTCAACGAAACAACTATCCTTATACCCCGCCGGTTCAGTTGCTATATGGTGTGGATGCAGCCCTGAAGTATGTCGAAACTGAACGCTTGCCTACATTGTGGAACCGATGTCATCATGCTGCCCAGACATTTCGCACAGGACTGAAGTCCCTTGGCGGCCAATTGATTGCAGCTTCCCCTTCAGAATCACTCAGCGCGTTCGCATTTCCCGATCAGGACATGACAGTGCTCAAAACCAGGCTGGAAGAGGAGTATGCGATTCAGGTATCGGGGGGACAGGCACATCTGGCGGGGACTATCTTGAGAGTCTCACATATGGGGATGGCCGATGCTGGGGAAATGGACAATGTATTAAAGGCATTGGCATCCCTGCTGTGAGGTGGCTGAAATAATCGATGTATGGAATCTCCGGCATCCATCTGCGATTAGATGCTTTCCGATCTTGCTATGACTATTGACAAAAAGAGACTTGGGAAAACAGGAGGATTCAACCTTTCCTCAGTTCCGTTCCTTCATGCTTTCTCACCGCCAATCACTCCCAACTCCTTTTCCTGCTCCTTGATAAAACTCTGAATCAAGGATATTGCATCAGGCGCAGGCTCATCATGAGAAAATTTTCGCAACTGAATCGCCTCAATCATGGAGCGAAGCATGGCGTCGAGATTCATCTCCTGCAAGTATTTCTGATAGCGCATAAGGATCCAGAACTCAAGAGTTTTCTCAATTTTTTCCATGAATTTTTGTGAAAAAAATGCAGAGAAAAACCCAAAAATATGTCCCAAAATATAGAAACCTCGTGCATACCATGCCGGCCCTATGCCACGTTTTCTCAATAAGTCTCGTAAGAAAGCAGTATGGCGTGCTTTTCGTTCTCTGAGATATCGTATTTGTTCTCCATCAAGCCCAAATTGCCGATACCACCCCAAGCGCATATATTCTCGGGCATGTAAGTCCTTGATAAAGAATTCGGTTCGCTTTTTGAGGTCAATGCTTGTTGGCATAAAAAATCACAATCAGATTTGACTTCTCTAATAGAACTTCTAATATATACTGAAAGTTTAAAAAAAAGAAAAAACAAGCAAAGGAAGTTCTCTCAGCATCTATTATGATGGGAAGTTAGGTATATTTGGTCAGTAAATGTATGTAAAGAACATGGGCAATCGCCATCTCCGTCATCAAACGCAATCCTTCATGCAAGTATTTCAATTTCTATTCTCTTCCTGTTTTTTTCGAATCTCACTCCTTCTCTCAGTGGGATGTCTGACACTTGTAAGCGGATTCTCCCAATCTGTTGGAGGAAAATATTCCAACCATTTCAAGGAAGCTTATGATACCTATCCAGTTGTCCCCAAAGGCTTATTGGAAGCGGTTGCCTATACCAATACACGCGTCAATCATGTCCGACCTGATCCGGCAGAGAGTTGCCAGGATATGCCTCTCTATTATGGGGTGATGGGATTGGTGGAGGATGGAAAAGGCTATTTTCAGAACAGCTTGCAGAAAGTGGCTGCATTGTCAGGCTATGACATTCAGAAAATCAAGGATGAGCCTCGCATCAATATTCTGGCGTATGCCTCAGCCTATGCCAGTCTCCAGGCCAATAAGCGGATGACAACAAGAAGTGTAGATGCACATGAACCGATATTGGAAGAGCTGTCTGAAATTCCACAGGATGGGACGAGTCACAACCAGTTCGCGCTCGATCAGCAATTCTATGGAGTTCTAACAGAAATGCAGACTCCGCATACAGCAACCCCTTTTCGCACACGGCGACTCTTCAATTATGAAGAGATCTTTGGGAAAGAAACCTATCGACTCCTCAGTGCAGACCGATTAAGCCTCAAGACCAGCACCAGAAATATTGCGCCTGCTGATGGAAGCAACCACCGGACCCAGTGTACAAGCAGCAATAGTACGCCAGACTTCTCGGGAGCCTTGTGGTCCCCGGCCAACAGCAGGAACTTTGGCTCAAGGAATGGAGAAGAAGTCAAGTATGTAACCATCCACACGATTCAGGGATCTTATGCAAGTGCAATTTCCTGGTTCAAAAACCGCCACGCCAGGGTCTCGGCACACTATATCATTCGGTCCTCGGATGGCCAGATTACGCAGATGGTGTGCGAAAACGACAAGGGCTTTCATGTAAAAACCGATAATGCCAATGCCATCGGGATCGAACACGAAGGGTTCATTGATGATGGAGCTGCATGGTACACCAATGAGATGTATGAGAGCTCTGCGGCATTGGTAAGAGACATCTGTGAGCGACATGGAATCGATCCCCTCAAGACATTTGGAGGTCCTCCAACAGACGGGATTCGAACTCTGAGCAATACCTGCTACCATGTAAAAGGACATCAACATTTTAGAGGAAATAACCATATCGACCCAGGCCCTTTTTGGGATTGGGACAGATTCTACCGCTTGGTCAATCCCGATCCGACCCCAACCATCGTTACCGATCGCAAAGGCGAGTTCACAGACAGTGGCGGAGCGACAGGGAACTACGGAGATCAGGAACGAACTACCTACCTGATTCAGCCAGCGAATGTTTCATCCATAACGGTCGTGTTCAAGGAATTTGAGCTGGAAGGCACCGAAGATAAGCCATATGATTATCTGGACATCTATGATGGCTCTGATGCCAATGGAGAATACCTCGGAAGATTTACTGGTAATCAACTGCCAGGGGATATCATCGCAAAAAGCGGAGCTGTATTCATGGAATTCCGATCAGATTGTCAAATCAATAAGAAGGGATGGAAAATCAGCTATTCTTCTCGAAAGAAGAATCCCGAATGTGCCAATCCAGGTAGACTTCTTGCCGGGGGAATCTTTCCGATGGGGGCTACCTTGAGTTGGGATGATACAGGAGCGGATCGATATCGCTTGCTGCTCCGAAGAAAACTGGAAGATAAATGGGCAAGTTTTCCTACTCAACAAACTTCTACTACCATAACTGGTCTAAGTGCCAATGCCGAATATCAATGGCAGGTGCAGGCGATTTGTGGCCAGGATAGCTCAGCCCTGGTCGGGGATCGGTTTGTTACACCCAATCTCAGTCGCTCTGGCAGCGTTCAGGTGTTCAGCACGCGTCTGAATCAGGGGCGTTTTCATGATTCTGGCGGCACATTTGCAGGCTACGGCAACAATGAAAACTATCTATTTCGCATCATTCCCCCTGATGGAGGAAAAGTTGAGATTCGATTTTCGAGCTTTGATGTAGAGGAAGAACTGGATGTACTCACGATCTATGATGGATTGAATATGAATGGCACCAAGTTGGGCACATTCTCAGGAAAAGATTCTCCAGGCACGATCATTTCGCGAAGCAATGCCCTGACTCTTCATTTCAAATCTGACAACCGCACCAACGGTCCTGGCTGGAAAGCTTCCTGGCGGAGCATTGGAGGAACCACACAATCGGGATCAGATTCTCCATCAGGAGGGGGAGGAGGGACGACAGATCCTGCTCCCCCTATTGTGACTGACAATAGTTTTGATCCCAAGATTGTGTATCCGAATCGCATCCCGACGATTGAAGCCGAATTGGCTGATAGCTATGAAAGTTCTTTCAATCTGAAATTCGTGGACAAGGATCGGAGCGGAAGAGGGATTGCCAATCGGTTCTACACTGTGGCCCAGACGTCTCCGAATGGATATCAGGCGAATGAACAGACGGGATTCTTTTATGAAGATTTTAATCAAGGTCTCAATAGCAAATGGACCTCGTCCTCCGGGAGTTGGCAAGTGGTGAATGGACACTTGAGTCAATCCAATGCAACTGCTGCCAATTCTAACTTACACACCAAATTGACGCAGAAGAAAGGAGCGACCTATCTCTATCATTGGAAAGCCAAAATGACTGGGGAGAAAAGCAATCGACGGCACGGCATACATTTCTTCGCAAGTGATTTGGCAAAAACGAATCGAGGCAACTCTTATTTTGTCTGGATCAGGGATGGTTCGACGACCGACTATGTAGAGATCTACAAAACTGTCAATGACAAGTTTGACCGGAAGATTCGACGGACCACGACCATAGAGACGGGAAAAGTATACGACTTCAAGACCATTTACAATCCCGACAAAGGACGAATCGAAGTCTATGTAAATGACAAATTCACTGTATCCTGGGTGGACAGATATCCACTTACACAGGGGAAGGGAATTTCGCTTCGTAGCGGAAACTGCATAGCGACTTTTGATGATGTCATTGTCTATAAGAGCAGAGACCGATCGGAACGAATCACAGTTGGGCCTGGTGCCAACAGTTTTTTGCCTGGAAAGGGAGGTTTTCTTGTGCAATCACTTGTCATCGATAAAGCGATTCATTGGTCAAAACCCGGTCGATTTACTTCTACCATAGGAGGGAGTTCCAGCAGTTCCAGTTCTAGCACTGGCTCCGGGAATACTGGAGGCAGCAACCCTCAGGATGAGAGTGGCAATTTGAAAACGGGTCTTCAAGCGAGTTATTCTGGCGATTTTCAGCTTAAATTTGACGTGCCTGATGGAGGACGACAGTATTATCTGGTGTCGGATTACAATGGAAACAGATGGACGGCCAATAATCGTTTGGGATTTCTCCTGGACGAATTTGCTGGAAGTCAGTTGTCGTCAGAGTGGGGAACTCCCAGTGGGAATTGGCAAATCGTTGGTGGTGCGCTTCGACAGGCTGACGAACAAGCTGGAAATACCAATGCTTATCTTCCCTTGACCCAGGTCAAAGGCCACACTTATTTGTATCATTGGCGAGCGAAAGTCCTTAGTGAAGGAAATAACAGACGATTTGGTTTGCATTTTTTCAGTAGCAAAGGCAACACAAGTCAGCGGGGTGATTCCTATATGGTGTGGTTTCGATATCATGAAAACAAACCTGACAAGGTAGAGGTGTATCGATTTGATGATGATAGCAATCCGGATATTCTGGAGTCTGCCATTGTGAGCCTGAAACGGAATCAGTGGCATGATTGCCGGGTGATGTACAATCCGGCAACTGCTCAGGTGGAAGTCTATCTGGATCGAAAGAAGGTCCTGAGCTGGAAAGATGATCGTCCCCCTCATCAAAGCGGTTCCTTTCTGTCGCTGAGGACGGGAAATAGTCGAGTAGAATTCGACGATATCCGCGTTTACCAATTGCGAGAAAGTAATCCGGTATCGATCAGTGTAGGGGATGGAGAAGGAGATATGATTCGATTCAAGAGTAGCGGAAACCAAGCTGCTGCCAGAGTGTATAGCACACGACTCAGCACCGGAGGAAGATGGACAACAGTGAAGCGCGAAGAGGCGAGAATAGAATAAGAACTTGATTACGATCCACCATATGCCTCCTGAAGGCAACTAGAATTCCGTCAGATCCAAATCCGGCAGTCCCTCCTAGAGGACGCGACGCCTAATTTCTTCCATATACGAACGACTCACGCGCACAGTGTCTCCATTGGTCATGCTGATATCATAAGAGGAAGGGTATTTGTCAATTTCCTGGATGAAATTCAGGTTGACAATAGATGATCGATGAACTCTGACAAAGGTATGTGTATCTAGTTTTTGCTCCAATTGGCCTAACCCATGCGAGCTGAGATAGCGTTTGGCGGCAGTGATCAGCCAGGTATAGTCCTTTTCTGCCTGGAGCCAGATGATTTCCTCACTATTGACGGCGATCAGTTTGTTTCCTGTTTGTACGAAAATTTTGCCGCTAAACGATTCTTGAGGACTTGGAGCAAGACTCTCTGCCAATCGCTGAATTTGTTCCATATAGGGTGTTTGGGTATCAGTCAATTTTTGGATGGCTTTGGCAAACCGTTCTCGAGTGTAGGGTTTCAGCAGATAATCAATCGCGCTGACTTCAAATGCGTCGAGTGCGTATTTGTCATAGGCTGTGCTGAAGATGATTTCGGGTACTTCCTTCAGTTTCCTCAAGACCTCAAAGCCTGTCATCCCTGGCATCTGTACATCCAAAAAAATCAAATCAGGAGTGAATTCCTGGATCAGCCGTAGCGCATCCACACCATTGTTGCATTCTCCGACAATAATCAAGTCCGGATAGTCAGAGAGGTATTCTCGGATCAAATCCCTGGCAGGCGCTTCATCATCGACTATGATCACTTTTTTCATGCTGGAACAAGTTGGGAAGCGTATTCGATTGGAAGTAAGAATTGAACCTTGGTTCCGATGCTAGAATCAGAAACAATATCCAGGCTTCTACCATATATCCGATCCAAAATTTTTCTGATATTGGATAGGCCGACTCCTTGCTGATTCAGATCTGCCTTTGGAGAGAAGCCCACGCCATTGTCCACAACCTGAACCTGGATTTCCTCTTTCAATTGCTGGATTCTAATTTCTACCTGCCCCCCTTCAATCTTGGGTGAAATTCCATGCCTGATAGCATTTTCGATGATCGGCTGTAAGATCATGGGCGGAACCAAAACTGATCGAAGACCGGGATCAATGAACCAATGAATCTCCAATCGGTCCTGAAATCGTGCCTTCTCTAATTCCAGATACGTCTGATTGAACTCGATTTCGTCTTCCAAGAGCACTTTTTCTTTCTTGGAGGCTTTCAATTGATAGCGAAACAAATCGGCCAATTTTGCAATTAGTTCGCGGGTATATTCCTCTTTAGGAGACAGTGAGGCATTGATGGTGTTGAATACATTATAGAGAAAGTGGGGATTGAGTTGGGCTTTGAGGGCAGTGAGTTCACTTTGAAGGGCAATTTCGCGAAGTTCCACAGCATCCTTTTCCTGCTGAATCAATCGTCGGGATTCATCATACAGATGGAAGGCCCCAAACTGAATGAAATAGAACAATGTCGGAATATAAATGTCCCAGCCTATTCCCGTCCCATAGAGGTGTCCCTTGCCAAAATTATCTGCCAAAAGATAATAGAATTTCATCCAGCAGAATACCCAGAGTGGAATCAGGACAATGTGAGACAGATATCTTTTCCAGCTTGGAAGGCGGCGAAATTTGCGAAAGACAAGCCACCAGACAGGAATACTCATGATTCCTTTACATAGATAGTCCAGACCTGCTTGAACAAAGTAATCCCAATCCGTACTACCTGAGGTAAAAAACAAGGCCCAACCATAGGATAGCCATGCGAATACATACAATCCCAAAATGCCAAAGAGTTTTTGATACCTGATAATATTGGAAGTGGATGTGCGATTCATAAGTCATTTCTTTTTCCTCAAACATAAAAACCACATAGACAAGCAACTTGTTTGAATCGATGAGTTGCAACATGTGTCGATGAATGAACATGCCGTCCATTCATCGACAATTCATTCAGATTCATCTGTTAGGAAGAGGAGTCGAAGGAGAGAGGATATACTTTTGGGTGTCTATCATGTGTTTTTATCCACGTTAACTTCAGTTGATTATGAAAAAGCTCATCACCTCTACTATCCTTTTGATTCTGATGTCAAATATATTGGCACAAGAAGGTGGACAAATCCAGGGAACTGTCCTTGATGCTGACGGGAATGCGCTTGCATTCGCTGCAACGATTTTGTTTTCAGAAGATTCTGCAATTGCCAAGACAGGCTATACCAACCAGGCAGGTCAATATTTACTCACATCTGTCGAAGAAGGCAATTATTCATTGAAGATTCAATATTCAGGTCTGGCTAGCTATCAAAGCGAAGTATTTGCAGTAGGTACTGGCCAACAGTTGAATAGGGAGGAGGTTGTGATGACAGTGGCGGAAACCGAATTGGAGGAAGTGAAGATCTCTGCCCAAAAAGCCTTAATCGAAGTGCGCCCGGACAAAACCATATTCAATGTCGCTGGGACAGCCATCGGGATAGGGGAGACTGCTTTTGAATTGCTGAGAAAGGCACCTGGGGTCGTCATCGACAACAATGAAAATATCATGCTCATGGGGAAAAGTGGGGTCCGAATCTATATAGATGGCAAACCCTCCCCACTCTCAGTTGCAGATCTGGCGGCAATGCTCAAAGGAATGCAGTCCGATCAGATTGAATCCATGGAGATCATCACCAATCCCTCTGCCAGATACGATGCAGAAGGCAATGCCGGGATCATCAATATTCGTTTGAAAAAAGACAAAAATCTCGGAACCAATGGAAGTGCAAGTCTTGGATATGCCAGAGGAAGATTTAATAAATACAGCGGATCTATCAATCTTAACCACCGAAACAAACGCGTGAATGTCTTTGGCAATTACAGTGGTGGCTTTGGCAAATCCTATAGCTTTACGGACTTTTTTAGAAAACAAAATGGGATAGAATTTGATCAGCATACCGATCGATTCAGCGAATATGCCAACCATAACTTTAAGGCTGGAGCAGATGTGTTTCTCAGTGAGAATCATACCATCGGCATCATGACCAATGGATTTGTGACAAACAATGATATCCGATCGGAAAGCCTGACTCCCATCCGCAATCAACTCAGTGGAGAGGCCATCAATACCCTGGAGGCACTCAACATTGGCCCATCGGATCGAACAAGTCTCAATGTCAATCTCAACTATCGATTCAAAAACAAAGCCGGAACCACCTGGAATGTGGATGCTGACTATGGCCTATATCGCTTTGAGAGCACTTCTTTTCAACCCAACTACTACCTGGACCCAATCAAGGGCGACACCATGAACACGATTGTGTTTGCCAACGAAACCCCCACCATGATTGATATCTATACCTTGAAAGTCGATCATGAACGGAAGTTATGGAAGGGAACCTTCTCCGCAGGGGCCAAGACAGCTGTTATCAGAACGGACAACCAATTCAACTTCTTCAATGTTGTCGATAATGTGCAAACCCTCAATCTGGATCGCAGTAATCAGTTTCAGTATAGAGAAAACATCCATGCCGCCTATGCGATTTATCAGCGGCGTCTGAATAAGTGGAATATGGAGATTGGGTTACGAGGAGAACAGACCATCACTACCGGGACCCTGATCAGTGTACAGCAGACAGGATTGGACACTGTTGAGAGGCAATATCTCAACCTCTTTCCCACAGGCGGCCTGACTTATTCACTCAACCGGAGTCATAGTCTGGGCTTGAATTATAGTCGTCGGATTGACCGTCCTCGCTACCAAAGCCTGAATCCTTTTGTCAACCAACTGGACCAATTGACATTTAGCAGAGGGAACCCATTTCTGAGGCCGCAGTACAGCCACAATATCCAGCTGTCTCACACCTATAAATATCGATACAGCACAAGCATTTCCTACAGCCTTACGGAGGACTACTTCACTCAAATCACAGACACCTTTCAATCTGAAGCTTCTTTTATCACCCAGGAGAATCTGGCCAGTCGAGAAGTGATCAGTGCCAATGTCAGTGCACCGATTTCGATCAAGAAGTGGTGGAGCACCTATACCAATCTCAATGTGAACAGAACCCGACATCAGGGAGATTTCAACCTTCCCGGCGAAACTGGAAAAGACATTGACCTGACACAGACAAGCTTCAACATCTTTCAGCAACACACCTTTAGTTTGCCTGGAAACATATCTCTGGAACTCTCTGGCTTTTACAACTCCCCCTCAATCTGGGGAGCCAACTATCGCAACCGACAATTCTGGGGAATCAATGGCGGCGCTCAGGTTCGATTGCTAAACCAAAAAGCGATTGTCAAAGTCTCGGTTTCAGATATTTTCTATAGCATGCAGTGGCGAGGCGTTCAGGAATATGGGGCCTTGTACTTTGATGCGAGCGGAGGCTATGAAAGTCGACAGGTCAAGATCAATTTCACCTACAACTTTGGCAATGACCGAGTAAAAGCTTCCCGCAAACGCAAATCTGGATTACAGGACGAAAGCCGTCGGATTGGTGGATGAGCTCTGGAACTAATGGATAACCCCCTGATATCTAGAGCTAAATTCTCTCTTTGATCCCCATTCCATTCAACACGCATTAGCCATCCGTCCATTCAAAGCTTCGGATAGCTGTGTATTCCCGAACCATTCTTCACACAGGTGAGAAGTGGTTCGGGAATTTCACAATTTTCCCCCCATGATTCTTTGAGTCAGCCTCCAACTTCTTTTCGATTCCTCCGTAATGTATAAGAATGTTTAGGTGAAAAAATCATTTTTTAGTTGCATTTTTGTCAAAAAATACCATACATTGTACCTGAAAGGTAGAAAAATTGACTTAATTCGACCTGTTCCATGGCCACTTTTCGGCAAGCGAGGGAGTTCCTCAAGCAGTTCCACCCCAAAAAACGTCGGTATGGAATATTGTTTTCCAAACAAGGAGCTGATGTGCAGGAACTATTGAATCTTGAATGGACTGCCAAAGAACGAGAGAAGGTGATAGATGGATTGAAAATAGAACATTGGGTGGCGCCTGAACCAGAAGATAGAGAGGAATCGGCAGATGAGACAGAAAATGAAACAGAAGAGATAGAAGAGCCTGAAGATGAATGGATTTTTCAAACTGTCAGGCGAGGAAAAATGATTCGAATTCACCTCTCTCTATCACTCCCCAAGCAAGCTGTCATTTGTTGGGTCTTTGGAGCAGTGAAATCATAAACAAAACATCGACATGAAACAGATATCACCTACAAATGAAATGGTTCTGAAACAAAAAGCCGTTGACAGAACCTTCAGGAAAGAATCCTTCGAAGTTATTGAGCAATATTATGAGCAAGCTGATGGACAAATATTTACCACAACTGCTCAAGACGAACTGACTGAACGTCAGGTTCATAACCTCTACCGCTCCAAGCATCACATTCCATTCCCGGAAGAAATAAAAACCATCCGCCTGCAGTATGGTCTTTCTGCCGCAAAGATGTCCGAAGTCCTGGATTTCGGGGCCAATAGTTATCGCAATTATGAGGGAGGCGAAATTCCAAGCTTGGCAAATGCCAAACTGATCCGTTTGGCGGCCAATCCGCGCAACTTCCTGGGATTTGTAGAAGAAAAAGAAGAGATCTTCTCGACCAATGGCTACAAAAAGGTCATGGACCATATCCAGAAATTGATGCCAACCAATAAGCTGAACAGATTGGTTGAGTATATCTGGAATTATCACATGAATCCCAATGAGTTCACTGGCTTTGTCAAGCCTGCCTTTGAAAAGGTCGCTAACTTTGTCCTGTTTTTTGCGGAGAAGGCCAAACCACGCAAAACCCGATTGAATAAGTTGCTGTTTTATGCTGACTTTCTACACTTCAAACAAACAGGCTTTGCGATCTCGGGTTGTAACTATCGAGCGATTCCTTTTGGGCCAGTGCCTTCCCATTTTCACGAACTATTCGGTATCCTCGAAACAGAGAAATTCATCAGAATCGAGCAGGAGTTATTTGAGCACGGCGGAATCGGCGAACGGTTTCTGGCTGAAAAACCCTTTGACCCAAATCTGTTTTCAGAATCAGAACTGGAAAGTATGCAGGAAGTGCTGGAGAAGCTCAATTCAATGGAGACCAAAGAAATCATTGACCTGAGCCATGAAGAGAATGGATGGAAAGAAAATCAGGAAACCCGTGAATTGATTAGCTACCAAACGCATGCCTTCGAGCTGAAAGGAGTCTGATTGAAGATGCGAGGCATCCCAAACAAGCGAGCGAAGCAGGGAGCAAAGGAGACTTGGAATCTCATGCAATGGGAATTACAGACATTCGTGTTCCTTCTACCTCATCTGTCTAAACTCGCCCTTTAGCACAAACTCATTGATCGCGAGTAATTCTTCAAAGGTAGGAACGCCGACATCTTTGGGAACCTTGACAAGTCTTGGGTCCTTTTTTTCAAATGGAGGCGAGACCTTGCTTTGGAAGAGAAGGCCCCACAATTGAGGTGTACAACTGTAAATGATTCTTTCTGGCAGATAATCTTCTTCCCATTCGGTCAGTCGCTCATTAATCTCCTCAAAGAAGCGAATCGTATTGGCCAAGCGAATGCGGGAGCCTGCCTTGGACTTTCCACGGGTGTTGAGGTAACTGATCTGAGCCTTCCCTCGTTTGTGGCGTTTCATATATTTCTTGATGGCCTTATGCACCACGACCTCACCCTCTTCGAAATATCCTAGCGCACTGGCACCCATTTGTATCAAGGCCAGGAGATAATCTGGTGGGGCTATAGGAATTCTGTCGATATAGGCATGAAAATCCTGTTCAGATTCTTTCAAATCAGGCATTGGTAGCGGAAGGCGAAGATCCCAGCAGACTTCGCCCGCCTGATCATACCCAATGACTTTGTGTTTTTTGGCTTCCAGCCTGACGACATGAGCTTGAGGCTCGATCTGCAATTGATGAAGCAGATCGATGGTTTCGCGATAATTCAAGGATTGGGTTTCGGCAGGCATGGAACAAATATCTCTTTTCTGCTGTTGCGGACACAAATTTTCCATTCTTTTTTTTCAAAACGGATATTTCAACTTGCAATCCAGGACTGACAGAATCTCTTCTATGGCCTCTCACGACCTGTTGAAGAGGAATTGACAGAGGGACGAGCAGACATTTGAAAGAAATCAGGGAGTATGACCATTTATTACCGGAATACGTATCTTGAATCAATCACAACCATAGAGGCATCCTCTCTTTTTATTTTGCACCTATTCCATATACACTCCGATGAAAAAGATGATCCTGATCTGCCTGTCATTGCTTCTCCTGTTTGGATGCGATGATCATATCAAAGTCTATTTCCAACAAGCTGTCAAAGGACGATCTGCAGCACGCTTGGAAGGGGTCTTTTATATTTCCAGCGAATCCTTTGATCCTGATAGTGGATATGCCACTGTAAGCTTTCATAGAGTGGAAGGGAAGCAATTTCTGATTACCACTGAAAGCAAGGAATATGGGAAAGAACTCGAAGTAGATACTCTATTCCAGGGAGAGATTGTGAGAAGGGGCAACGATTATTTTATGAACGTGCCAGTCAAGGATCATCCGGGCTATTGGCACATCAATAGCTTTCGCTGGGAAGGAGATAGCGTCTACAATTTGGCAGAAGCCATCACTGGTTCGCAGAAAGATGTCTTCCTTGGCAAAGAGAACTTCAAGTCTTTTCGAATGGAAGGCGGAAAAACAGAAAAGGATACGCTCTATTTTATCCAAAACAGAATGCGAGAAACCATCAGAGCATTTCGCCAACTTCACGATGAAGAAAAGGAAGATGTTCTCCATCTGACACCCATCAATCAGGAGAAATTAGACTTCCTGAGAACCCAAAAGCCCCCCAAAGAGGAATTGGTTCTCGTTTATCCCAATCCTTTTTCAGACCATTTGTATCTGAAATCTCTTCAAGAAGAAGCACTTCACATTCGTGTCCTGAATATGTCGGGGCAATTGGTGAAGGAAGCCTGGCTTGACGCTCCCCTGAAAAGCCTGGAACTAGAGGGACTGGTGCCAGGGATGTATATCTTCGACATTCGCAACAAATCTGGCTCCTTACACCAAAGCCTGAAAATGAGCAAGAGATAGCAAACCCATGAACCTTCGGAAAGACTCACCACACCTAACATGCGTTAGAGGTGGTGAGTTTTTTGTGTTTTTATCTGGTCAATTGCGTAAGGATTAAGCAAGAAAAAACAGATTTCTTCTCCCCAAAATGTACCAAAAGGATAGAGAAGCTCTCCATATCCATGAAGTTTGAGAAGAATTAGAGCTTAGAACTATGCAGAATTCAAATTTTTTCTCAGGTGGAAAAAAATTAGGTTTAAGAATATAAGCATGTTGCTCTGATAAGATTCCGTCTAATCCTTTCGATTCCACGTTTAGTCTTGTTTGCTCATTATGATTAACTCCTTTAACCAGGTCGTGAAGCACTTAACCAACCAATCTTCCTTGTCTTCCTTTAGGAAAAAACACCTCGCGCCTCGCTCACGCTCAACTTTGGGTTCTATTGATTCTTACACCAAAGAAGAACTATATCATATGTTGCAAGATGCAGACATGAAACTGAAAAAAGAATCCGATCGAAAGAAACGGCCACCGATGCGGCATATGCTTGAAATCACCCATCGGGAGGCAAATCTTTCTGCTCTTGTAGAAAATACCTCAGAATTCATTCTGTCTATCAACCGAGATTATGAGATTCTGGTCATCAACTCTGCCTTCACCAACTTTGTCAGCAACCAATATGGGGTCCAACTCAATCAAGGGGTACATTTCTTGCGCTCTCTTCCCGAAAAAGAACAGAAGGGATGGCAACACCATTTGGAACGGGCCATGCAGGAAGAATCATTTAAGTTCACAGAATGTATTCAAGTAGATGGAGAGGAGCGATATATTGAATTTTCCATCAATCCCACACACTCTACCATTGGAGAGATCAGCGGTGTGTCCTTGTTTGGGATAGATATCACCAAGCTCCAAATCCGGCAGGAAGAAATCCATCAAAAACTGTTGCTGCTCTCATCGATCAATAAGAGCATCAAGGAAGGGATCTTCAGAGCCAGCCCGACAGAAGGAATTATCTATGTGAATGATTCTTTTGTCGAAATGTTTGGGTATGATTCCCTCGAAGAGGTATTGTCCCTGGACCCCTATCAGTTATATGAAGATCCGGCCAGAAGAGATGACTTTGTTCAGATCATGCAGAAAGACACTTTTTTTACCAATGAGGAAGTGATTTTCAAGCGCAAGGATGGCACAACCTTCTGGGGATTGATCAGTAGCATCAAGGTGACAGATCGAGGCAAAATATACCATGATGGAGCCATACGGGATGTGAGCACGATCAAGGAAGCTGAGAACAAATTGAAAGCACGGAATCAGGAGTTGATCAAAGTGAATCAGGAGTTGGATAGATTCGTGTATAGCACTTCACATGATCTTCGGGCACCGCTGGCTTCCATCCTGGGCTTGATCAATATTACGCGCCTGACTGCGAATGAGAAAGAGCGCCAAAAATATTTGGCCTTGATGGAACAAAGCATCAATAAGCTGGAAGGATTCATCCGCGACATCATCGGATATTCCAGAAACTCCAGAGTTGAGACCAAGAGAGAAATCATTGATTTCGACGCCTTGATAGAAGGCTGCTTCCGTAATTTGAATTTCCTGGAAGGAAGTGAAGAGATCCAACAGCGGCTTAGCATCAAAGGAGAAGGTCCCTTTTACTCAGATCAGATTCGTCTTGAGATCATGTTCAACAACATGATTTCCAACGCCATCAGATACAGAGATACGGAGAAGGAGAATTCATATATAGAGATCAATGTTGAATTGGCATCGGAGACGGCCTTCATCGAGATCAAGGACAATGGCATTGGTATAGATGACAAATATATCAACAAGATCTTCAATATGTTTTATCGAGCGACCCAGGCCAGCCAGGGATCTGGAATCGGCTTGTATATCGTTCGGGAAGCTGTCAACAAATTGGGAGGCATCATTGTTGTGCAATCCGAACCAGGAATGGGAACGACTTTTCGCCTGGAAATTCCTCAGCTCCACGAGGTCTCCCAACAAATAGTTACGCATACTGTTATGTAGTTGATTGAATCGAAATAACTGGCAGGAGGCTTCATGTATGTAGCCTCCTGTTTTTTTTAGGAGGGATACAACCATTCCAGACATTCTTGCTACCTTAGGATACCATGAAGCAATTTGCTCCCAAAACAGGATATCACATCCGAGAGGATGAACAGGCACTGGTCCTAGCGTGTCTGAATCAGGACCGGATGGCCCAAAAGCAGCTGTATGACCGATACAAGGATGCGATGTACACCTTGACCTATCGGATCACCAATGATTTTGACATGGCGCATGATGTCCTGCAGGAAGCGTTTTTGGGAGTATTCCGTGGCCTGCACAATTTTCGGGGAGAATCAACCCTGGGCGCATGGATCAAGACGATCGTCGTTCGTACTGCCTACAAAAAAGTCAAGCGGACGCCCTTTATGGAGTCCCTGGATCACACACACAGCAAGGAGATGATTGATTGGGGTGAGTATCTGGATGCAGAATATTTGGAACAAGCCATTCAATCCTTGCCTCCTGGCTATCGGTCAGTATTCATTCTGATCGAAATAGAAGGGTATGCACACAAAGAGGTAGCAGAAATACTGAATATTTCTGTCGGAACCTCCAAATCTCAACTTTACTACGCCAAACGTCAATTGCAGAAAAAAATTAAAGCCTTAGGAATCCGATCATGAAAGAAAAGAATCAGGATACACTGAAGGACGCGTTGAAGCGTTTGCCGAATTACCAACCCGAAGACAAGCTCTGGAAGGCGTTAGAGCAGGATCTCCATGCCGAAGAAGAGGATGATCTCCACAAAGAAGAATTCGTGGCAGCTGTCCATCGCTTGCCTCGATATCGTGCTCCTCATGACATTTGGACCAAAATTGAAGAGAAGCTGAGTAGAAAGCCTGTCTTCCTCCAAAGAAAATGGACCATTGCCGCTGCCATAGTAGGACTCTTGATCCTTGGAGTGTCAAGCTGGATGATCTTCGGAAATCAATCGAAGCTGGCGAGCACGCCTACAGTCTCAGAGAAAAAGGCCGAAACCCCAATTACCCTCGAAGAGGTAGAGCGGGCGACCTATGGAGAAGAATTGGAGGAAGTATATCAATCGATTGAAGCTTGCCTCGAACTGAAAGGAAAAGCGGAACAACAATCTTTTTCTCAAACCAAAACTGAACTGAAACAACTCAAATCAGATTCTCTCCATTTGTCCAAAATCAAAGGCTTGCAACAAAAGATCTGCGGCTCTGACTCTTAGTTTGACTTTAGCCAAAATGGGAATTCAAATTTCTTTACCGTACACTTTTACCAGTTTAGGCGAGCTGGCCCCCAAAATTCGGTAAACTGGGGTGGATTTGTGAGTTGGGCTTAGAATTTTGGCGGTTTTTACGCAACTTTTTGCCGCC
>JBCCGK010000036.1:0-98778 GCA_039029315.1 Bacteroidota bacterium
GATTGAAACTCTCAGGACAGAGATGGTCCAGAAAAGGAGCTCAAAATGTCCTAAATCTCAGAACCTTGAACATGAGCGGACGGTGGTACCAACTCCAGAAAATCCTGAAGGCAGCTTAACGACATTTTGGGATACACCCTATTATTTTTGAATGTGTAAATTCGCGCCAAAGTAGTCTCAATTTAAACTCAATATAGCTCAATGCGAATCATCATTGCCGGTGCAGGGGAAGTGGGATTTCATGTGGCCAAAATGCTCTCTCATGAAGATCATGACATCGTACTCATAGACAAGCAGGAAGATCGGCTAGATTATGCAGAATCTCACATAGATGTTAGCGTGCTCAAAGGAAATTCTGTGTCTATCAAACGATTGGAGGAGGCTGGGGTGCGAGAAGCAGATTTGTTGATTGCTGTTACTAGCTCAGAAGAGACCAATATTACCACTGCCATTATAGCCAAACACCTTGGCGCCAAACGAACGATCGTACGAATCAGCAATCCAGAATTTCAGATCGAAAAGGAAAAACTGGACCTCAACGCACTGGGAATCGACTCTATGGTTTTTCCTGAGAATTTGGCTGCTGAAGAAATCTACCGGTTGATCAAGTTCTCGGCCTTGACAGACTCCTTCGAATTTGGAGATGGAAAATTGACCTTAACAGGATTGGTCGTCGAAAAAGGGGCTCCCTTGATTGGCAAGAATCTTATCGAGGCCGTGAAGATGAACCCTCATCTGGAATTCACGGTAGTCGCTATTCAGAGAAATGACAGAACCATCATTCCAAAAGGAGGAACAAGTTTTCAATCCCAGGATCATGCGTATTTTATCAGCAGGCCAGAAGTCATACAGGATCTCATGACGCTTTGTGGTCGGGTCCAGGTGGAGATCAAAAACATCATGATTCTAGGTGGCAGTCTGATCGGAAGAGAATTTGCCAAACGGGTTCAACAAAAATATAATCTCAAACTCATAGATGCTGATCGAAAAAAATGTTTTGAACTTGCTGACGAATTAGCAGCAGCCATGATCATTCATGGGGATGGCAGTGATGTAGAATTTCTGGAAGAAGAAGGAATTGCAGACATGGACTCTTTTATCGCTGTAACGGGAAACTCCGAGACCAATATCATTTCTTGTCTGGTGGCAAAAAGTCATGGAGTCAAACGAACCATTGCGCTGGTGGAGAACATAGATTACATCAACTTATCCCAGAACATAGGCATAGATACCTTGATCAATAAGAAGATGATCACGATCAACAATATATTCCGCCATGTCAGGGAAGGACAAGTAGAGGCTTTGACAAGTCTTCACGGGGTGGATTCAGAAATTTTGGAATTCATCGTCCATCCGAATTGCAAGATTGCCAATACCCCCATCAAAAAACTCCAGTTTCCCAGAGAAGCCATCATCGCAGGTCTCATTCGAAATGAAGAAACCTTCATTGCAAAAGGAGATACATATATTGAAGATGGAGACCGAGTGGTGGTTTTCACCTTGCCCGGTGCCGTTCATAAAGTCGAGAAGTTCTTCAAATAACAGAGGTTATTGTTTCAGGATTTTCCCGCGGCGTACATTTTTTCCATCAAACCACTCATATACGTACACCCCTGTGGGCAGAAAAGCAATAGACAATTCCTCTTCCATTTCATTCTCAAAACGCCATTTCTTATAAAAAACAGATTGTCCCGTGGTGGTGTACAATCGCAACTGGCCAAAAGTTGCGCCTGATTCGCGAAAACTCAATGTGACCTTGTCAGAGCTTGGATTTGGCCCAAGGGAGAAGGAAGAAACCAATTCCTCTGGCTGGGGTGCCTCCTCTGCCTCTGCATCAAGAACAGCGCCCTGGATCTGAAAATTGTCTATCTGGATGCCATCAAAAGTAATTCCTGAGCCTGCGCCAAATTTGAGTCTAAAGCGTACATCGGAGAAGCCGACGAGTGAATTGATCTTGTAAGACACTCCATAAATAGCAGTCGAAGGGAAGTGTTGCCAACCATCCTCATTGTCAAGATTGGCAATGGAGGCCGTATTATACCAATTGGCATCTGCATCAGGGTCTGTTCCCTGCAATCCCCCCAAAACGCTCCAACTGTTGCCTCCATCTGTCGAATACTGAACATTCATTCCAGCTGTATTCGAGGCCACCCAAAAATAATCAAAACGAAGGAAGTAGTCTCCAGTTCCTCCCACCAGATCAAAGGATGGCGTTTGAACATAATATCTGGTGTCAGCCCCATGATTGGAAGTTAGATTCGTTGTCCAGCTTTGGCCTGATCCCCCAATTGCTCCTCCTTGCCAACTTACCATATTGCTGGTAGTAGCAAGTCCCAATTCCCATTGATCACAGGTAACAGAAGCAGAAAAGAATCCTCCACTCCCCGCATCAAAATCATTGAAATAAGGGATGGTCGGTTTATCAAAAACTTCCACTGTAACCAGATGAGTCAGTGCAGGACTCCCATTTATGGTCAACTTGGCGGTAAATGTCCCAGAGGTTGGGTAAATATATCCAGGGTTTTGAGCAGTTGATTCTACCGAACCATTGTTGTCAAAATCCCACTCCCATGAGACTGCCTGTGAAGACCGATCAAAAAAGGATTGTAATTGGCCCGAAAACACAACAGGTTGAACAGTAAAAAAGGCTGAAGCTGCATCGGTAAGGTTCCACCCCATATCTTTCAGCATTCCTCGTAGAATGGGTCCTGGGTCATGGATCGCTTCTGCCATGTTCAAGCTTGGCGTCATAAGGGAGTTGACATCTCCTGCAGGATACACCACTTCGTCCAAATGACAAATGCTTTCTCCTGTGACAAATGTTACAGGATCCTCGATAGATGGCTTCACACTGCCATTTGCCACAACTGCGATGGCGCCATTCCAGACGACGCTATTGCTCCTGATCGCAGAACCAAGACTGACAGAATTATTGGTAATGGAGGGTAAGCCTATTCCAACACCTGTTTCTAAAAAGTGATCAAACACACTCAAGGTTGAATTGTAACAGCCAGAGGTTGCGACCCCGGCAGGGCACTCATCTGGAGCAGCACCGTCATCATACTCGAAAGAGGTGGATATTCCAAGCCCATGGGCGATTTCGTGCAGGGCAACTGTAGCCAAGTCATATTCCCCCACTCCTGGTGAGGTATTGGGATCGGTATGCCAGGTGAGTGAACTATTGATAATGACCACCATATCGGCACTCAAAGGTTCAATATCACAACCGGTCAAGGCATTGGCATAAGCAATGGGATAGGCTGCCCCAGCCACTGGTCCAGCAACACCTGTGACAAGTACAGGTGTGGTAGAGGCCAATAGACCACCGGAAAGTGCCTGAAATCTGGCCTCTATTTCGATTGGGAAATTACTGAATAACTCATTGGCCCAAATATCCACAGCATATTGAAATGCCGCCTCTTCAGCAGCAGAAAAGCCAGTATAACTCACCTGGATATCAGTAGGAAATCCAAGTGCGCGACTCGCAGAATGCATGTGATCCGGAGCAGGAATTTTGGTCCTGGCATGAGTTGTCCCAGCTTTGAGGACGTATGTCGGCCTATAGAATTGATGATCTTCTTGCGCCAGTGCTGCGCGAGGCAGAACCACCGTTGCTAGGAAAATAAGACTTACGCAAAAATAAAAGCTAATACGGGATTGATTGCAGAAGTTGCCTGGCAAACACATAGGTAAAGTTTCTGTAAGTAAAGTATCTAGAGCTACGCTTGGAAAATAAAAAAAATGAAAAAAGTTCTGAAACTTCTGGCTAGTGCAATTCCGGGTTAAGTAGATGAAAGAGTTTTCCTTAATTTAGATCGAAATATACTAGAATCCATTTATTTTTTTCGATTTTGTTTGGTGAGCCGTCATTATTTAAGCCTCAACAGACATTTCCCAAATATGGAAAGAAGTAAGGGATTATGGTTTTTCAGTCAATAGAAAGTAAGTTTTTCTTATTTTTGATGCATGAAATCACATTCAGAGACAGAGGAAAATTATCTCAAATGTATTCTGCGGCATTCTCCGGATGACGAGTTGGTCGGAACGAATACCATCGCTCATGATTTGAATACAAGCCCAGCCTCTGTATCTGATATGATCAGAAGATTGAGTGATAAGCAATTGGTGATCTATACCAAGTACAAAGGAGTTCAACTGAGTAAAGAAGGAAAAAAAATTGCGTTACAAATAGTTCGAAAACATCGCCTTTGGGAGGTATTTCTCGTCAAAAAGTTGAATTTCTCCTGGGACAATGTTCATGATGTCGCAGAACAGCTGGAGCATATTGACTCAGCAGAACTCATAAAAAGAATAGATGCCTTTCTCGGCTTTCCAAAGTTTGACCCACATGGGGATCCAATTCCTACTGAGGAAGGAATAATCATCAAACGAGATACACAACTCCTGACACAAGTGGATTCCGGGGATCAGGTAGTGATTACGAGTGTGAAGCGCTCAGATCAGGATTTTTTACAATATTTGGATCGATTGGGTTTGACCATCAATCAATCTGTTACGGTCAAGGAAAAGCTCAGTTTTGACGACTCGATCATCTTGGAGGTAGACCAAAAGACGGTTGTTGTCAATGGATTAGTGGCCAATAATCTGATGGTCATAAAGGAAAATGCTTAAGAATACATTCATATGCTGAAGGGAAGAAATACAGTTATTGTTCAAAACCGAAAAGCTCGATTTGAATACAGCCTTGAAGAAGTACTCACTGCCGGAATGGCTTTGAAGGGAACTGAAGTCAAATCCCTCCGGCTAGGCAAAGCCAGCATTCAGGAAGCCTATTGCATCATAGAAAAAGATGAAGTCTTCATCCGAGGACTTACCATCCCGGAATATCCGCAAGGCAATATTTTCAATCATGAGCCTACCCGGACACGAAAATTATTGCTGACAAAAAAAGAAATCAGGAAGCTCCGGAAAGGGATCGAACAAAAAGGGAATACCATTGTTCCCCTCAAGATCTTCTTTGATGATCGGAACCTTGCCAAGATCAATATTGCCCTGGCCAAAGGAAAGAAAATCCATGACAAACGGGAAAGTGTAAAAAAACGAGACACCCAACGAGAATTGGACAGGAATTACAAATAAAAGAGAGTTATTTTTCCCCTTCTCTCCTAGCGAGATTCTTGTATCTTTAAAGGTCAAAACTCATTCTAAGCTTGACCTCCATGCCTATTATCGATCCTCGACAATTCCTGATTCTCTCTTTCATCGGTTTGATGGCCCTCCCTCTGATAGGGCAGCGTCCCAACATCCCTGCCCAGCCACCTTATAGCCTCACCGATTATCAGGAGGCATTTTGTAAATGGGAAACAAACAAACAACAGTACAAAGACGAAAAAGGATGGAAGTGGCTCAAACGATGGGAAGAGCATTGGTCTCGTCGTGCCATGCCGGATGGCTCTCTTCCAGATCCTTTGATGATTTCAAAGGAAGTGCAAACTGTGGCATCCTGGAAATACAGAGAGCAACAAGCAAGCAGATCTTCAGGTTGGTTCCCGGCAGGTCCCACTACCCTCCCTCCTGGAACTTTTCCCACCTCTCAACATGGCATGGGGAGAATCAACTGCATCAGCTTTCATCCGACAGACTCAAACACCTTCTGGGTAGGCGTGGCTCAAGGAGGGGTGTGGAAAACAACTGATCACGGCACAAACTGGACCCCTTTGACAGACGATCTTCCGATGTTGAGGATCAGCGATATAGCAGTCAATCCACAGAATACTGATGAAATCTATATTTCCGTGGGGGACTATGCTTATCTCGCAGTCTCTTTGGAGTTGGATGACAGAAAGCGACATACCCATTATGGGATTGGCGTGTACAAAACAACCGATGGAGGCCAGAATTGGGCGCCGACTGGTCTGGTTCTGAATCAGGAAGATCAAGACGCTTCTCTGACCAGACGCGTATTCATTCGAGAGAGTGATCCTCAGGAATTGGTCGCCGCTGGCATCTTCGGCCTCAAGAAATCCTATGATGGAGGTCAAACATGGGTCCAAAAACTGGACAGTTTGATGTGGGATCTGGAGGTGCATCCCACTCAGCCAGATGTATTGTTTGCCAGCTCAGGTTTTGTTCATGCACTCCAGGAAGGAAGTGCAGCGATCATGAAGTCTACGGATTTTGGCGAGACCTGGACAGAACTCAATACGGGTATTCCTCCCAAAAACGTGGTCCAACGAATAGAATTGGAAATCTCTCCTGCCAATCCAGATTATATCTATGCCATGAGTTGTGATCTGTTTGATGGGTTTCATGCTTTGTATAGAAGTACCGACGGCGGAAACTCCTGGACAGAACAGTCTAATGGAAGCAGCACACACAATCTTTTGTACTGGTATCTGTCCTTCAATGGACAAGGAGGTCAGGGAACATATGATCTTGCCATCGTTGCAGATCCAGCTGACCCTGATATCATTTATGTTGGTGGAGTGAATGTCTGGGGATCGAAGGACGGAGGTGTCGAATGGGAGCCAGCGACTCTATGGTACAGCGCCTATGGCAAAAGTCTACATGCTGATCAGCATTTTTTCTCTTATAATCCCCTGGATAATCAATTCTACGTCTGCAATGACGGAGGCGTGATGCGAACCAAAGAGATCATCACAGCTCCATTAGATACTGTCCTGAATAGACCGAATTTCCAGTGGGAAACCATATGGGAAGATCTGAATGACGGGATGCAGATTACCTCCTTCTACCGGCTGGGACTCTCTCTGTCCCATCCTGGGGCTTTGATCGCAGGAGCCCAAGACAATTCTACCTTTTATTACGATGGACAAAACTGGTTGAACTCGGTCGGTGGAGATGGCATGGAATGCCTGATCCATCCTGACAATCCATTAGATTTTTTTGCCTCTTCTCAATTTGGCAGAATTGTGCATTCCTCAGATGGCGGCGACAACTATTATACCATTAGCTCTCCGATTACCCATGAAACAGATGAGTTGGCAGAATGGACGACTCCTTTTCAATTGCAGCCAGGAAATCCTTCCGTATTGTTGGCTGGGTATAGCAATTTGTGGAAAACGTCTGACAAAGTGAATTGGACCAAGCATTCTGATTTTCCTCCCATGGCTGGGTCTCCGGTCTCAGCTCCCGCCTCTGCCCTGGCAGTTGCTCCTTCAGATACACAGGTCATCTATCTGGCTCATCGAATCTATCATAGCTTCAATCAACCCAGCCGGATGTGGCGAACCAACAATGCAGGCGGCAATTGGACTGAAATCACAGCAGGCTTGCCTGATTCTCTCTATTTCAGTTATATCGCTGTTGATCCCGATGATCCTCAACATCTATGGGTGAGCAGCAGTGGATTTGTAGCAGGAACAAAAGTATTTGAATCCAAAGATGGAGGAGACACTTGGTCCAATATTTCGAAAAACCTCCCAAATCTTCCAGCGAATTGTCTAGTAGCCCAGGACAGTTCGGAATCCAATCTGCTCTATGTAGGGATGGATAGAGGCGTATATTATTTGTCTGACAGTCTGGATGAATGGCAATTGTATGCTGACAATTTACCTAATGTGATTGTCTCTGAACTTGCGATTCACCCTGAAACGAATCAATTGTATGTTGCAACCTTTGGTAGAGGAATTTGGACAAGTGATCAGGTGTCTGAAACCATCGACCCGCCTCTCTCCAATGATCCGGCACTTAAGAACGGAATACGTGCTCTCCTCTTCCCGAATCCAAATTCGGGCCAGTTTTCCCTACAACTGGAAACGGACGAAGCTGAAAGATTTCTTCTCCAGATAGTAGACATCCTGGGCAGAAAGGTATATGAACAACAATGGGATACTCCATTGCAGAGTCTGGAGCACATGATCTCACTAGAAGTGCCAGAGGGTCTGTACTTCCTTCGAATCAAAGGAAATACACAATCCAGGGTTCTCAGATTTAGAATCGACCGCTAAGAGACTATTTTGGAATCTGGACTGAGAATTTTTATGGTGTATTTTTTTCTCAGATTAGGCTCTTTTCTGTTCTCATAAAGGTACTATGGGAACAAAAAAAGCTGTCGGATGAGGAAAAAATACGCATACAAAAAATAAGTGACAGATTTTCACTCAGTCTCTTAGAGACTGTTTGAGTTTTGTATATGGAATTTGTTATAGGTCATTTTTTTGACCTTCAAGGCGGAAAAACCGGAATGTAGCAGAGCTACATGAGGATTTTTTCAACGCAGAAGGGCGAAAAAAGGGGCATAACAAAACCATAGGAAAATATTCACTCAGTCTCTAAGAAGCAGCCATCGCTTGAACATCCAGGCCTCCCGCAGCAGGAGAACCAATGCCCTGGGTCAGACTCTTTTCATACAAAGGAAGATAGTAGGAATAGCTTTCCTCTATCAGTTCCTCTATTTGGTCTGGAATTGGTGGACGCATCTTGGCTTGATACGGTTGAAAACCTGTGGTCTCTCGCACGCGGTTGTACCAAATATCTCCCCAAACACTTTCATTACTCAAAGGACCTGATTGCCAATGCAGCATAGACTTCTGAAATGGAATTCCGCAGAAGGTGCACATCGACCGCAAGGTTCTTTCAGGTGAATTGCAGAGATTTTTCGCTTCGACAACCAAAGGATTTATTCCTTTGTCCTGCAAATACGAAAACAGCTTATATTCCATTTTATAAGCCGTATCGAGGATGTTGGGTTGAGGAAGAATTTCCAGGAGGGAAGGAATCATTTCTCTTGGGTTCCTGATGAGAAACACATGAACCAAAGAATCCAAGAATCCCAAATCTACTCCTACCATATGGTGGGCCATGTTCTTGATGAACATAACAGGAGCAGAGGAATCTCCCAAAATTTGTCGTTGGATCACAACCTCAGGCCGAGTTTCCACTTCTTTAAGAACCAGATCTCTTCCAGGATGCTTCACACCTGTACGGGAGAGGTAATGACCGTACAAAGGCTCGTCTAAGATGGTAGTATCGTCTCTTTGGGCAAAAGCATACATGACCGCAGAGGATACATGCCGAGGACCAGACCATAAACAAATACGCAAGGGTTTCATTGAGGTAATATGGCTAATGGTTGTTAGGCAGTTAATCAAATATAATAAAATCAATCAAAGTTCCGCACTTTTCCATGTAACTTACATCAAATTGATCCTGATTTTTTTTATCCTATGTCCAAACTATCCTTAAAAAGGCGCATCCATGAAGTAATCTTTGAGGCTGATACTGAGGCTGGTAAGGGTTTTGACATCGCACTTCTTCTCTTAATTGGCTTGAGTATTCTGGTGGTAGCGCTTGAAACGGTAGAATCTATTAATTCGCGTTTCGAACAGTTATTTTTCTTTCTGGAATGGGGATTGACCATTTTATTCACACTCGAATATTTTTTGAGAATCTATAGCATTGAGAAACCCTGGAAATACATTCTGAGTTTCTATGGTCTTGTAGATCTACTGTCGATCCTTCCAACTTACCTGAGTTTGTTAATTTCTGGTTCACATTATCTGGTGACCATCCGTGCATTGCGTTTTCTTCGGGTGTTTAGAGTTCTGAAACTCGGAAATTATCTCACCGAGTCTAAAGTATTGATTCTTGCCATTCAGAATAGTAGAACAAAAATTACCGTTTTTCTGGGTGCTGTGCTGACAGTCGTTCTGATCATCGGATCTGCCATGTACCTGATCGAAGGCCAGGCAGATAGTGGATTCACAAGTATTCCCAGAAGTATCTATTGGGCGATTGTCACCATTACAACTGTTGGATATGGAGATATCGCTCCAATTACTCCTTTGGGACAATTTTTTTCAGCCATATTGATGATCCTGGGATATGGAGTGATAGCTGTTCCAACTGGCATTGTGTCTGTGGAGATTGCACAGGCCAAGGAAAAAGTTCAAAATTCCCTCAACACACAATCCTGTCCATCTTGTTCGAGAGAAGGACATGATACAGATGCGGAATATTGTAAATTTTGTGGGGCCATGTTATAAAGGAAAATCGAAAATAGTCCTACCTTTGCCCGATGAATGATAAAGTACTGATTGTCGATTTCGGATCTCAGTATACACAGCTGATTGCCAGACGAGTACGGGAATTCAGTGTGTATTGCGAGATCATTCCTTTTCATCGGGAAATTGTGTTAACCGCTGACTTAAAAGGAATCATATTTTCTGGTAGTCCTTGTTCTGTGAATGAGGAAGGTGCCCCAGATCTGGATCTACACCCTGTTCTGGGCAAGGTTCCGATTCTGGCTATTTGTTACGGCGCTCAACTATTGGCCAAACATCTAGGTGGGAAAGTAGAGACTTCTACCAAAAGAGAATATGGACGCGCGAAATTGAATCATTCGGCCCACACCTCTCCCCTGTTCAATCAGGTGGCTGAGCATTCGCAAGTCTGGATGAGTCATGCTGATACCATTACCCAGTTGCCTACAGATTTTTTTCTGACTGGCAGCACTACAGATGTCGAGGTTGCCGCATTCCAGCACAATAGCCTTCCTGTCTATGCCTTACAGTTTCATCCAGAAGTCACCCATTCTGAACAAGGCGGGAAGATCATTCAAAATTTTCTCCAGAATATCTGCAATATTCCTCCCAATTGGACACCAGCCTCCTTTATTGATTCCACAGTGGAAGACCTTCGCACCCAGTTGGAAGGCGAACGTGTGATTTGTGGATTGTCAGGAGGAGTTGATTCCACTGTAGCTGCGAGTTTGCTTCATCGGGCTATCGGCAAGCGACTATATTGCATTTTTGTGGATAATGGCATTTTGCGAAAAAATGAATATGAACAGGTATTAGCTCAATACAACTCTCTTGGGCTGAATATCATTGGAATAGATGCCCGCAAACGCTTTTTGAGTGAGTTGGCAGGAATAACTGATCCGGAAAAAAAACGTAAGTGCATCGGTAGGGTCTTCATTGAGGTCTTTCAAGAGGAAGCTAATAAACTCAACAATATCACCTATCTCGCACAAGGCACTATTTATCCGGATGTAATTGAAAGTGTATCTGTCAAAGGACCATCCGCGACCATTAAGTCTCATCACAATGTGGGTGGCTTGCCAGAAAAGATGAACCTGCAAGTGGTAGAACCTCTCAAGTATTTGTTCAAAGATGAAGTTCGGAAAGTCGGTCTTGATTTGGGACTCGCCAAACAGCTCATTGGGCGACATCCTTTTCCAGGTCCAGGTTTGGCTATTCGCATTCCGGGCGAAGTGACATCAGAGAAGGTGGCTTTGCTTCAGGAAGTCGATGCGATTTTCATAGATTCCCTCAGAGAACACAACTTGTATGATGAAGTCTGGCAAGCTTTTGCCGTTCTCCTGCCAGTGGCTTCTGTAGGGGTGATGGGAGATGAACGAACCTATGAAAAAGTAGTGGCGCTGAGGGCCGTTGGGAGTAGAGATGGGATGACAGCTGATTGGTCCAGGCTTCCTCATGAGTTTCTGGCTGAGGTCTCCAACAAGATCATCAATCAAGTCAAAGGAGTAAACAGGGTTGTGTATGACATTAGCTCCAAACCTCCTGCAACAATTGAATGGGAATAAATGAGAGTTATCGCTTTTTTTTGTCTGTTACTTTGTGGGTCTATTCTGTTTGCCCAGCCCCTTCCACCAGAAGACCCTGAGGCCATTCAATGGCTTCAAAAGGGCAAAATGCATCTGGAAGACAAAGCCTATGATCTAGCATTACGATCCTTCGAGCAAGCCTTGAATAGGCCGGAACATCAGGCAAGCAGTGCCGCGCTTTATCTGACCGGCCTTGCCCATTATTATCTGGAAGATTGGGAAGCAGCCATAGATCGATTCGGGTTGTTGGCACGCCAATTTCCCGATTCTCGATATTTGCCTGATGCGCTCTATCATCGATCCCTTCTTTTGATTCAAGCCAATCAAAGCAAACGTCAGCGCCGAGGGGTGAACGATCTCCTCTATTTAAGTAGGCATCCAGACAGCAGCTTGGCTTATCAGGCCTTGCAGGCAGTCCGGAAATTCATGTTTCAAGACATGGAGTATTCCCTTTTGCGCCAAATGTCAAGAAAGGCTGATGATGAACATCGTCTTTTGTTTTTACAAGCTAGATGTTATCGTTTGGTAGAGGACAATAGCCGCTCGCTTGCCCTTTTGTTGTATGAAGATTATTTAAATGACGGCTATCCAAGCGACGCATTTATCACCCGCTTGTTGGATGAGCGCCAACGGATCAAATACACAGAAAACGAAATTGTTAAGGTTGCCCTGTTTCTCCCTTTGCATCTGGCTCCAAACACCTATGCCTTCCCGGACTCTTTTGGCGCAGATTCACTGCCTCCTATTCCGCGCAAAAGTCGTCTCGCGCTTGATTTTTATGAAGGCTTTCAGTTAGCAGCGCAACAATATCTTCCCTATGCCAACAAACGATTTTTCATCCAGGTCTTCGATACCCAACGAGATTCCTTGATTACAGAACGCAGCCTTTACCAGTTGGATTCTCTTCGACCAGATTTGGTAGTTGGAGAAATATATAATAACCAATCAGAAGTTCTTGCCCAATGGTGCGAGCGCAATGCCACACCTCTCATCATTCCCTTGAGTCCGACTTCCTCTTTGACTTCCAATAGATCCTTTGTTTTTCTGGCTCATCCTTCTGCCGGAGGTCACGGACACTATATGGCACAATATGCCAGGAATCAATTGCGTCTCAATAGAACAGTAGTCTGGACAGACCAAAGAGCACAATCAGAACAACTAGCCAATGCCTTCCTGGCCACATTTGATACCCTTGGAGGCGAAGTCATTCGGATTCCAGTAGACTCGGTCTTTGATGATACCGCCAGAATGGATATTTCTGACGTAATCCGATCTCTCAGGTACCAAAAAATTGATGGGGTCTATCTTCCGATACAGGGGAATCAGGAGGTGGCGGGCTTTATCCTCAGCCAGATGCAAATGCAGGGGTTGGAGGTCAAAGTTATGGGAGGGCCTCATTGGTATCAGCGATACAAAAATATTGATCGACAGCTCAAAGACTATTATCAGGTCATGTTCTCGACCTCCTTTATGCCAGACAAACAAGATCCAGAATATTCAGCCTTTTTCACAGAATATCTCAAAGCCTATCAATATCCTCCCAATACGTATAACATCCATGGATACGACCTGGGCATGTTTCTCCTTCAAACCCTTGATTCATACAATTATTTCCTCGGAAAGTCATTGTCCGGTTTTTTGAGAGAATCTCCCTCCTATCAAGGAATCCACATCTCTTACCATTTTCAGGATCATCAACAAAACCAGTTTGTAAACATAGGCGGCTATAAGGATGGGCGAATGATCAAAATAAATGCTCCTTCCAGAATTGACCTTGATGTGCTTTTTCCGTCAGAAGAGTAACATATTTTGTTTCTTTCAGTTTCTTTGAGAAATTACGCCTATGAAGCGCATCCTATGCATACTTTGCATCTTCTCCTTTTTCTCTTGTAACCTCCTCAAACAAGCAGGAACGGTCTCCCTTGATTCTTCAGCAGAAACCCTGATTGCGTCAGGTAAGCGATTATTAAGAAGCAAAAACTATACTGACGCAATGGACAAATTCGAACTGGCCTGGGACAGGGATTTTCATAGATCCTCCACCGCAGCCTTGTTTCTCTCGGGCTTGTCAGCTTATTATGCCGGATTCGATAAGGTTGCTCAAGAACGGTTTGATACCCTGATCCGAAAGTATCCCAAATCCCGTTACGTGGATGATGCCAATTATCATATGGCCTTGATGCTGGCGGACAAAAGTGACGCCTCTCTCAGAATCAAGGGACTCAACGAAATGGTCCGATTGGGAGAACAGTCCAGAATCGAACAGATTCGTACCCAATCGACTCAACAAATTGAACACATTTTGTTTGAAGAAATTCCGCTTGACGAGCTTGAAAGTCAATTTGGATCGGTGTCTGGACAGCTTGCTTCCCATTGGATGGAGGCCCTGGCTTATCGGTTGATCAGAGCTGACCGACGAGAAGATGCCGTCCAGCATTATGAAGAATTTCAAACAAAAAGTAGAGCCGAATCGCCCTTCCTGGACAAGTTATTTCCTGCTGACGCGCCGATTACAGAGGCCCCAAGACGGATAGAGCCAGAAATGTTCAGAATCGCTCTCGTGCTCCCTCTGTACTATAATGGCTTCATGAATTATTATGACAAAGTTCCAGCAGAGAGTCAAAGAGCCATAGAATTCTATGAGGGATTCCAGTTGGCAGTAGAAGAGCTTGGTCCTGGTCTGTCAAAAGAAGTTTACCTGAAAACATTCGATACTCAGAGAGATACAGCCCTCACACAAGGAATACTGAGCAAGCTGGACTACCTGCAACCAGATGTCATTGTTGGTGGCATTTACAATACCCAATCAAGAATTATTTCGGATTGGTCTGAAGAAAAAAGAATTCCACAAATTATTCCCTTGAGTCCAACTGCTGAATTGGTTCATGAAAAGAAATTCACATTTCTGGCCCACCCCTCTGTCAAAACCCATGGTGCCAGAATGGCTGAATATGCCTGGAATGAGTTATCGCTGAGTCATATTTCTGTCTTCACAGATCAAAGCCCTGGCACACAACCCCTGGCAGAAGGGTTTATGGAAACCTTTGTCTCCTTGGGTGGCACTGTCGATACCATGATGTTTCATCCCAATTATGACATTGCGATTGAGCAAATCCCTGATTTGGTAGATTCCATTCCAGATTATGAAACAGGTGTTGGGGTTTACATTCCTTTGATGAACAACGAAGAGTCGGCAGGATTGATCGTCAATTTGGTCAAACAACGAAGCAAGGATGTCATGATGATGGGATCCCCTCATTTTCGTTCACGCTACAATACCCTGAGCAGAGATACAAAAGAAGGGTTTGAACTCTTGTTCACGACCTCTCATCTCCACAATCCAGAAAGTTCTGGATATCGATCTTTGTACAATCAATATCTCAAAAAATACGCTTATCCGCCCAGTGATAATGTTATTCAGGGATATGATCTTGGCAAATATTTGATGGAATTGGTCAAATTGTACAATCCTGCTCCCTTTACCCTGGACACTTATCTTAGGAATAATCCCAATTTTGAAGGCATACATCTGGATTACCGCTTTGACTATCAACAAAGCAATCAACATGTCAACATTGGGCAATATACCGAAGAAGGATTGATCAAGGTCAAGTAGACATTCCCTGATTCTCCGGTTCTACATCCTTAGATCATGTTGATCAAACGTACTTACTTTTTCAATCTTGAAAACAGTAGGGGCCTGAGAAGTAAAATACGCAAAAATACTTTGATCTAATTCATAAGAACTTGAGGCTAGTTGATCCAACGGCAATCTTTCATTGGTACAAGCATCATAAGGGATCTCTTTGACCCGGACAATTACGCCTTTTCCTCCGATTGGATCACCTCCCGCCGAGACACCAGAATAGATGTATTGAATGACATCAGGGGTACGGCTGTTCCCAATTTTGCACACCCAATGAAATTGTTTGTCCGTGTGCGAATCAAGGGTTACAAACATGCATCCCTGGCTGATGACGGGAGTGCCATTGAATACCCTGACAGCTCCTCTAAGCTCCACTTGAATGCTATTGGCCAACTCATATATTTTCAAGGGTGATTTTATAACATCCTCACGTCCAGAGTTGCATCGAACATAGCATTCATAAATCCCTAACATACTCGCCAATTGATCGCTTGTTGATCCCGGAGATACAATCCGTTTTCTATGCATCCAATCCTCTACCCCCTGAAATCCCAGACATCTGACCAATTTTTCTACATAATTCACATTCAGTCCATAGGTAGATATCTCCTGCTTCTCTGCACGATCAAGACGGTGAAAGAGATACTCGTATAAATACCGCTGGGTGATTTCGGGTTTTCCTGGAACTTGTGCTTCCACTGCCTCACTCAAATCGCCACACTTCGCCAAAGTCAAAGGCAAACTCATTTCATATTCATTGGTCAAGGCAAGCCGCAATGCCAGGATATCTTCAATCGGGAATTGCATACAGATATGTTTAAGGAATTGATTTGCAGATGCTTTTTTCATTCTCTTGACAGCCAAATTTTCACCCTTTTTTTCCGCAAATCCTGCCATCCAGTTGGCTGTCTAATCTAAACTCAACTTCATTCTATGTAGAACTATGAAAATCTACCTCAGAACTATGTAGGAATCTTTTGCTCAGGAAAGCAAGTTTGTGATGTCATTGCTTCGCGACCTCTAAGACGATCAGTTACCCATCCTAGGCAGGTAGCTAACATGTTTCATCACTAACAACTTGTATCATGTTCAGCAATTTTGCCTTTGCAAAGCAAGGGGCAGGTAATCTTTGTCCCTACTTTTTCAAAATCATCTTTTGCCTCTTCTTCTGTCTAGGTGTCTCTTTCACATCTACCCAGGCAAGTGGTGTGATCATTTTAATTGACGATTTAATTGGTCTCATCTATTCTCAGTCAGAATATGCCAGTTGTTCAGCCGAGACGTCCCCTCCTCCCAGGGTCATGTTGGTCCCTAATCCGACCACTACTCAGTTGACCATTCATGTCGATTCTCCCCAACACCTTCAACTCATCCAAATTAGCAGTATGAATGGAGAAGTTCTGCTGGAGATTACTGATTTTACTCAGGCGTTCTACACAGATCTTCCCTCCTCTACCTACTTCATCCATATCTATACCGCTCAGAGTTGTACTTCACATCTGTGGGTCTTACAATAGGTATATCTTCCCATATGTTGTTCATTTACCCACTCTCTTGTTCCTGCTTGAGAGTGGTCATTTTTTGATCAATCTTCTCTACAATCCATCTATGAGCGTAAAAACTGAAGTCCTGATAGATATTCGCGCGCATATTTTCCAATTTTGATATGGAAGAACTTCTCAGCAGCCGACTCATTTGCTTTACAAAATAGCCAAATGAATGCCGATGAACAGAAGGAATCTCCATGCGATTTTTCAAAAAACGGTCAAGGGACAGGACTCTCGCCTTTAGGAATTCGACCTCTTCTATATTTTCCCAATCGCAGTTCTCATACTGTGCTTTAATGTCCAGGGCGCGCGAAGCCAAATCATAGGGGAGTGATCGGAATTTGGTAGAGGAGATCACCCGTATGGCAGATGAAAATTTGTCCTCAGCAAACAACAGGGTCGCTAAGTGATAGTGCCGGACATCTTCCCGATCCTGCTCAGGTAACAAAGGCGCAAGGGTTTCTAAATACTGTTTGGCCTCTTTGAGCTTTCCAATTCCAAGACTGGCAGTCATTACATTTTTAAAATGCCTGATCGGCAAGATTTTATCGACGATGATGAGCTGTGATTGAATTCCCCAACGATACCATTCAAAGAGAAGATGTTGATCTGAGGCCGAAAGCTCGCGATTGAGGATTCCAATGTAATGGTTCGTGATGAGGTTAAACAGATTCTTCAGAATATTTTGGTCAAGTTTCGCAGCCTGTTCCGACGTCATGAGTTCCAATAATGCTCTCTTGCTTCCTTCTCCCAGTTTTCCTGTCAAGAGATGGTAGGTTTGCTGGAACAAATAAAGGATAAGTGAGGCTTGTTTGTTTCCCTGTGTTAAGGCATCGAGAAAGGGGATCAGCAGGGGATCTTCCAAATGATCACCCAGAACTTGCTTCACATTCAGATGCATCAAGGCCAGTTCCAGTTTTTGTATCATGACCCAGGTATTGAAGGAATTGATCAAGGCCTGTTCTCGATGATGATCAATCTTGCCGGAATATTTGAGCAAATGTTGTTGTTCCAATACCTCCAATTCGTATTGCCATCTGAAATGTGTTAGATCTGTTTCTCCCTGCTTCTTCAGGCGGTTTCGAATTTTTTTCATTTCTTTTTCGAACAACTTAGGCAGATTTCTGCCATTTAGATTGGTCAAAAAAGCCATATCAACCCAGATCTTCTCCTTCCGAAATTGTTGAACAGCTAGATAAGTCTCCAGTTTCGCCAGCAATTTGCCTGAAAGCTGTCGGAGTTTCTCATCCTTGAATGGCTGAGCAGGGAACAATTCCTTCCAGGTCTCACCCGGAGAATATTTGGCTACCAATTTCAAGTCCCAAATCTTGAGAAGTTCCTTCTGCTTTCCATTGAGTTCATAGATCATCCATCTTCGAAACCCGTTTCGTTCCGAGGGTGTCATAGATTGATATAATTCAAGAAGTTTCAATCTTTTGAACTAAATACATGAATTTTGGAACAATTGTCTAAATACAATGGTTCAAAATATGAATTTGGGGCTCAAATTCCCACAATTTTGTCATTCTTTTCTTCATACAGCTGGAACAATCTCTCAAAAATTGATTTGTCATCTTCATCCAAAAGGATCGATTTTGTATATCGATATGGAAGAATCCAAAGAACAACTGTTGATTTGCTTCCATTCAACATGATTTTTCAAATTTAACAAAAACCACAATTTCCAATGAAATCGATCATTTTTTCATTTGTTGCATTGAGCGTATTGCTTACCCTAACATCTATGATCCCCCATTCGGAATCTTCAGTAGTGAATTTATCTGGAGATTGGACAGTCGTCGGGGGCCAATTGAACTTTGACATCAGATTAGTGGAGGATGGATACGACCTGGAATGGTATAGCGTCAGTCGTACGCTATATGGAGAGAGAGAAGTCAGGGTAACAGATTTTGATCATTCTGGCAGCAGTGTCTATATCCAACTCAAGGAAGATTTGGGAATGGGTTTGACCACCTATACTTACAAGCTGACCATTCAGAATTCGTCACTCATGACTGGAACAGCTGATTCCTATACGAAAGGCTGGAATGGTTTGCCTCCATTAACATATCACAACCGAGTAACTATCAGCCGAAGATAGAAATTATCAATTTTTATCCCATTGAATCATGGCAGTACCAAAAAAATACCGACAAATTGTTCGGACAGGAACAGTCGCAGCAGGAGGAATCGGTGTACCAGGTGCCTTCTCATTCGGCGCAGATATTGCGGCCATGTCTACGACATGGATAGCGATGATTCTCTCTATAGCTGATAAGTCTGGACACCGAATGAATAATGTCTATGCAAGCAAGTTATGTGCTTCTGTCTTGAGTGGGGTCGGCGCATATGTGGGAGGAAGTAAAATCGCGATGAAACTACTCCACCTCATCCCAGCTGCCGGGACCCTGGCCGCGATAGGTGTCAATAGTCTCTTGAATGCGTTGTTTACTTACAAAATGGGGCATGCTTTGTCAAGATTATTTGACAAAGGTGATTTTGACGAAGGCGATATCGCAGACATGGCTGCTACCCTACTGACACTGGTTGCCTGCTTTCCAACAGCAGGTGAAATCGCTGATTTCACCTCCTTGATGACAGATTGGTAGGACAATGAGATGGACACATTTCCCTGCCAATATTCTCAATGATAGGCAGGTTGGCCTCCCTCGGATCACATGAGTATGACCTCTAGACGAATAAGAGACTGTTTGAAAATCTATCACTAATTTTTTGTATGCGTCTTTTTTCCTCATCCGGCGGCTTTTTTTGTTCCCATAGCACTACTATGAGAACAAAAAAGAGCCTTGTCTGAGAAAAAAATACCCCCTAAAAATTCTCAGCACAGATTCCAAAACAGTCTCTAAGAATTTTTCGTCAAATATGCACGATTTGGAGTACAACCAGTTGCGTGAGTTGTGCTCCAAATGCTTGTCTTCCAGAAACAGCAAATCGCTTTGCTTGTCCAGCTCGAATCACATCTAGCACAATCTGATCCTTATCCGCTTTGGCTAACAAATTGGATAAATCCAAGGCTTCGTGGACGACTTGTCCTTCACATGCAGTGATCACATCCCCCATCGATATCCCAGCCTGATCCAGATTTCCATTCTTATCCACTGTTACGACCATTACCCCCAAACTACCTTGATACGTCTCTGGATGCTCCAGTCGATCAATAGAAAATTGAGCAAATCGCTCAAGAGAGGAACTAAGAGTAGCCGTCTTGATTGCTCTTCTGTAATAATAGGCCGAAGCCCATCCATCACATTCCAAAAAAGAGAATGCCGCTAATTCAAATAATTTGGCAGGATCAGTTATGGTATCATCCAATACTTTATTTTTCAATGCCAGAACCTCTCCCTCACTTAAGGTATCCGACAATCCCATCATTCTTCGGAGAAAAAGGAGGTAGGGATCTGATATGATTCGGTCAATTTCACGTCCTCGTGCTGTCGATACTTTGGAGACCTGCCTTGCCAATCCTTCTGATTTTTGCTGGTACAAATATCCGATGATCTCTTTCCAGTCATGTTCCTGAATATTTCCTTCAGGCAGTGGAAGCTGTAGCTGTAATACCCGGAATTGCTCTTCGGGATAATAGCGATTTCCATCAGGTAAATGGCAATATTTTCTGGCTGCATCAACCAGTTCCATCTTTGCCTCAACCAGTTTTATTCTGTGCAAATCCTTTGCTCGTTCCACTCTTTCGCCATCCATGAGGTGCTCCAATCGCTGCAGGGAAATGAGCTGGTCCTGATAATCGGATATGATGCGTTCTATCTTCTGGAAATGAACATAAATGGCATCTATGTTCTGCATCTCTATTGGGTGATGTTCCAGATTCAGCCTCTGGGATTGATGATGGGTGTTGTCAAAGGCCCATTCTCTTCGATACATCTGGATGTTTTCTTCATATTGGCGGAAGTTGTCTCTTGCACGCATCTGAAAAGCAGTTCCCAATTCTCCCGGTTTTGGCACGTCGTAGAATGATTCAGGCACATCATTGTCAATTTGGCTAAGCAAAGCTGTCATGGCAGAAAAAAGGGTCTTCATTTCCTCATCAATTGATAACCAGGCACTTTGGTATCGCTCCTCCCCACCAGGATTGACATAGATTGGACTATTCTTTCCTTTTGTCGAAATATCTGTCTTGGAGCTATTGATAAATAGTCCACCACCGGCAATAATCCCTAATAAGATCCCAATCAATCCGATGCGATATTCCAGTTTTATGTTGACAAATTGGCGGAAGAAAGAAGGAGGGTTTCTTTTTTCAGATTCTGGAGAGTTTTGCTCCATAAACGCCAGGATTTTCTCGATGATCTCCTTCATTGGTTTTTCTGAAGAAATAGCAAACCTATCTGCCATTAGTGGAGATTTTTCTTTCACCTCTTCATAGGTCGTACGATGCCAAATAGGAATGATGATCGAATGGCAGGCTGTTTCTTTTGCGTAAAAAGCCCTGTATTCATCCATGGTCCACTTATGATCCAGATAGGCAGGACTCACAACAGCAATGCAATAGGCAGACTGAGAAATCGCTTTGTCAACTTCATAAGAAATTTTGCTTCCAGGACCTAATTGTTCACTGGAGTACCACACCTTCAGGCCATGGCGTTCAAGCTCAGTTACAAATGCTTCAGTAAAATCATATTTGTCTTCAACTGCATGTGAGATGAATACATCGAAAGGAAAGGAGGCATCATGTTTCCCTCCTTGGTCAGGCTGTTTGTTAGCGGTGCCTGAATTCTCTACAGGTTTTTCCTTCGACAACGGCCGAAGATGGGTTGGATCTCCATGAGGTTTCATAATTGATGGACTTCAATTGTGGTTCAGAAAAAGAAGAAATTGTTATTCCGATTCAGGCACCCTCTTTCAGACAAATGTATCCCTCTCCGACAGAATGAAACTGTTGGGAATGTAAAGGGTCCAATGGAATATCATCAAATACGCCTGGTAAAGATACGAAACCTGAACTTGCAGAACAATTGTCGCTCTATACCTATGAGGTGAATCAAGAGTGAAGAACTACATAACTAGCGGCAATAGGATCCGGCAGGATGAGAAAAAGGATGGATGTTAACCAAAATTCTTGCCCCCCCCTTCATACACGATTCTCACAAGGAAACATCCTATACGTCATAAGCGCTAATTCCACCTTCGGATTTGCATACAAGCCCAGCAAGAGGACAAAAAAAAATTGGAGGATGATTCCTGAGAATCCTCCTCCTTTATTTGTGAAAGACGAATGTGATCAACTATTTGACAGAATCCACAACAGCTTTGAAAGCTTCTGGATGATTCATGGCCAAATCAGCCAACACTTTTCTGTTCAATTCGATCTCTGATTGACCAAGTTTGCCCATCAGGACAGAATAGCTCATCCCGTGTTGACGGCTACCAGCGTTGATTCGCTGAATCCACAATCTCCGAAATTCTCTTTTCCTGTTTTTCCGATCTCTGAAGGCATACAACCAGCTTTTCTCAATCTGGTTTTTCGCTACAGTCCAAACATTCTTTTTCCGGCCAAAGTACCCTTTGGCGTGTTTCATCATTCTTTTTCTTTTAGCTCTGGAAGCTACTGCATTTACTGAACGAGGCATTTTTTTTCTTTGTTAAAAGTAAGACAATTTTGTAAGTCAGCAAGATCAACTAGATATCATACGCTTCATGCGTTCTTCATCTGATTTGTCGACAACTGACATATGCCGTAGTTTCAGCTTACGCTTTTTGGACTTTTTGGTCAGGATGTGGTTTTTAAAGGCATGTTTCCTTTTCAACTTACCAGAGGCGGTTTTCTTAAAACGCTTAGCGGCCCCTGATCTAGTTTTCATTTTTGGCATAATTCTATGATTAACTTATTTGGTCCGCAAAGGTAAATAAAAAATATTATTTCTCCATCCCTTTGGCACTCCATTCTGTATAGCCTCCTGCCAAATCATAAATCTCAACAAATCCCATCTCTTTCAGCTGATTCGCAGCCCTTCCACTTCTGCCACCTTTTGCGCAATAGACAAAGATGGGTTGATTCTTATCCAGCTTTCCAATTCTGGCTTGAAAATCCTGATCCTGAATATTGATATTCTGAGCATCAGCAATATGGCCAGCAGCCACTTCTCCCGGTGTGCGGACATCGATCAATTGCGCTCGTCCTTCTTCAGTAAGTTTTGCGAGAAAGTCTTCTGGAGATAATTTCCCGGAGATGATCGAGCTTTGCCCATGTGCAGGTTCAGAGTTTTGGGTACCAGAATGTCCCGACTGGCAGGCAATTAAGGGCAACAACAGCCCCCATGTAAAAATAATGTACGTAATTCTCATTTTCTCAATGATTTGTTGACGTGAAATCAAGAACAAATATTTCCAATTTCTTCATATTTGCCTAGATTTGGAGCAATATTTACACAGATTAATGATTCCATGGGTCAATCTTCTCTCCTAAATCCAGAATCCCTCGCTTTTCTGGAGCAATATATCAACAATCCTTCCCCTACAGGCTTTGAATCAAGTGGTCAAAAACTGTGGTTGGAGTACATCAAACCATATATCGATGAGTACCAAATTGATGCCTATGGGACAGCTTATGGAATCATCAATCCCGATGCCCCATACAAGGTGGTCATAGAAGCACATGCTGATGAAATTTCATGGTTTGTCAACTACATCACAGATGAAGGATTTATTTATTTGGTGAGAAATGGTGGATCTGACCATCAAATCGCGCCATCCAAACGAGTCAATATTCACACAGATCAGGGAATTGTCAAAGCTGTTTTTGGCTGGCCAGCTATTCATACAAGAAGGCGGGGCGCAAAAGAACAAGCTCCAACTCTCAAAAATATCTTTTTGGATTGCGGATGCCAATCTCGCAAAGAAGTCAAGGAATTGGGAGTCCATGTCGGCTGTGTAGTTACTTTTGAAGATGAATTCACCATTCTGAATGATCGCTACTTTGTTGGGAGAGCCCTCGACAATCGGGTCGGCGGATTTATGATTGCCGAAGTTGCAAAAATGATCAAAACCAATAAGGTACATCTCCCTTTTGGCTTGTATATCGTCAATGCTGTACAAGAAGAGATCGGCTTGAGAGGGGCGCAAATGATCGCCGAAAGAATTCAGCCCGATGTGGCCATCATTACCGATGTCACACATGATACTGGCACGCCCATGATTGACAAGGTCGAGCATGGAGACATTAAAGCCGGAGAAGGCCCCTCCCTGACAGTTGGCCCGGCGGTTCACAATAAGCTCCTCAAGCTGATTCAGGACGCAGCTGCCGAAAAAGAGATTCCCTTCCAGCGTGAAGCTGCATCTCGATCAACCGGAACTGATACAGATGCCTTCGCCTATTCCAATATGGGGGTCCCTTCAGCCTTGATTTCCCTTCCATTGCGGTACATGCACACCACTGTAGAAATGGCCCATAAGGATGATGTTGAATCCGTGATTCGCTTGATCTATGAGACATTGCTCAAAATCGAGGACGGACATGATTTCCGTTATTTTAGCTAGTCCATATAGTCCATATGTGAGGCAGTTTTGCTATAGGATGTACTCGCATCCCAAATAGGCCGATCGCTACCCCTCTTCAAGAATTTTTTCTTTCCAGGATTCCAGTGCCTGATTTACGCGTTTGTATTCTTCCTGAATCAATTCAAGGATTTTTTCAGCATCCATGAGATCATTGGTTTTCCCAATCGATTCCATCTGAAAGCACAAGTCGGCAAAGGTCAAGGCTCCCAATTGTGCATTGGAAGATTTCAGGGCATGTGCAGCCCCTTTGATTTTGTCAGCATCTGCGCATATGACTCCCTCTGCCAAGTCGTCCATAAGGTCCGGGGTGGTCTCTACCAGGGTATCCACCAAATCGATCACCATTTCTGAATCCCCATCCATCAGATCAAGAATCACTTCCAGGGTTTCAGAATCCAGATATTCGTACGTAAATGTATTTGCCGTCATAGCAAAAAAAAATTATTGAAAGACAAAGTGTGGAACAATGAAGCTTATTACTTTTCTCAGCAATAAACCATAAAACAAATATTATTATAAATATAATATTCACTCGTCCAATAAAAACACATTTATCATTTCAAATCTTTCATGGAAGAATAATCAAGAATAGATGCAAATCTTTCTTGAAGTCAAGGGAGAGAGTTGGATCCGGCATGACGAAAGAAATGATCCCCAAAATGTCAAAAGAGTGAGTCAGGGAAACATTTGGCCAGGAATCTTACATCTTCCGAACCTCCCATCATATCGAAATACCCTCGCTCCACAGATGAAAACCGACCTTCCTGTACATGGAATCCTCAGACAGAATATCTGATCTCAGCCTCAAATCATCTCCTACAGTCGTGGTTCCCAGACTTTGGATGTAAACAGACTTGCTCAGGTTGGGCAGTACTTTTTCACGATCTCTCACCCACTTTATAAAAACATGCCTTATCTCTTACCTTGAAAAAATTCAGGAGATTCGGACAAGATAGGGGATCAATCTGTTGCTACTTTGGATGTGTCAAACAAGCACTTGTGAGACCACATCTGGTCCTAACCCAAACACTTTTCACTTTTCTTGTTAAATCCAATTTCATCCTTTTCATTTGCTCATGATTCAACTCATCCATTCATGAAGACTTTATCTACTCGATACCAATCCTCTGTATCTACCTTACTTGCTGCATACCAAACCGGAACTCTTGGCCATGGTGGAGAGGGAAACTGCGCCATTACACATTTACTTGATGGACAAAGAGACTGGATGGATGTAATCAATCCTGCAAGTGGACATATCGACCACTGGAATAAGTACAACCATCCCAGACAATTTGCAAAAGGATTACAACTCATCAATAATTCTCCATTTTCAGTTCAGGAGATTATTAAACTGGAAGCGCTTTTCGAAGGCAGAGTGAAAGATCCGCAAGGACATCTGATCTCAACACTTGACGAAGACAATGACCCTGATGCGACCCTTGGATTGGGTGCAGTGATTACGGGCTTAGAGGAGATAGAATTCGCACAAGAGTTGTCACCGATTGTTCTTCAGTTCCCTGAAGCAGAGATGGTATAAAGCACAAATGACAGTGAGACCCTGCCCCTGACAATCATATTGAGACATCCCGCTTAGGTATAGCAGGAATCTTTGATTGGGGTATAGGTCAACCATTCAATTCAAGAATGTATATGTATTTGTGGGACTCTAAAAGGACCTATTTGACTGCTATTCTCCTCTTGAACCTCTCTCAAATCAGGAAGAAACTTTGCCTCAACTCCGGTGATACCGGAGTTTTTTTTTGGCAAAAAATCAAGACTCGCTAAACAAAAAGCCCTATTTTTGTGGTTGTAATATCACATCAATTAGCTATTGAGGCCTTCATCAAGGAAAACATACATGGACCCCAACAAAGAAGAGCAAACAAGCGAAAATCCTATAGACAAGGACAAAATCACCGACATCCCCTCCTTACTTCCATATCCTCACACCATCGGAAGTGCACTGGTGACACCTGTAGACAAGGGCAAGGTCAAAGGGAAAGCTGTTCTGGCAATGGAGGAGCAAACCCATATCCAAATGGATCAAATTAAGGAACAAATTGAATTGTTGGCAAAGCAGGCGCGTGCACTCCAGGATCGGGTTGATATTTCCTACAAAATTTATCAAGCAGACATAGGATTTGAACCTGCTATTGGGCAAATCTACCACCTGTATGAACGAACAGATGATCAATGGGTCCTCTCACTTGTAGCTCCCTCTGAGTGGGGACGGCGTATCCCATTTCAATCATTTTTGGCAACAGTCCGCTTACTTGCTGACCATACCTGGGAATTGCAGGACAGAGATAGTTTATAGATGTTGCATATCAAGCAAGCACAAGATTGCACAAAAACAGACATCAAAACCAGCAACCTATCATCACAATCAACTCACCAACAATTTATTACAAAAATAAAAACAGACTTTTAAAAGTTTCAAAAATCAAAACCCGAGAGCGAAAAATTCAGTATACCTGAAACATACTACCCACCATACATACAGCTCTCATATGGATAAGTTGAAAGTTATTCTTCGCACGCTTTCCCCAGAAGATCATAAGGAACTGAAAGGGTTCGTTCAACGCCAAAAACCCAAAAAACAACGAAAAGACCTGGAACTCCTTGCTTTGCTCACTGAAGACAAAGCATATACCTCTCAACAAATTGTAGAAAAACTCTATCCCAAAAACAACAATCAAACGGCTTACCACGCCCTTCGAAAACGATTGATTCATCAATTGACGGATTTCATTGTCCTCAAAAGGCGGCAAGAAGACCCAACCACAGCTTCAACTGTCATGGGAATGATTTCTTTGGCGCAGCATTTGTTTGCCAAACGAGCCGACAAATTGGCTTGGGAAATGGCCAGAAAGGCAGAAAAAATGGCCCGTGCCCATGAACAATATGATTTGCTCAATGCCATCTTCAATCTTCAAATTGAACATGCTGATTTGGAAGGTGCCGATGCCCTGGATCAGATTCTTCAAAAAAGAAATGCAAACAAACTCCTGGCAGATGAAGACGAAAGGGCCAGAATTGCCAACAGTGTGATTACTCAGAAACTTGCTGAAGTCAGGCTAAAGGGAAAGGATCTGAATTTTGACCATACCATCAAGGAAGTTCTCGAGGTTTACCATCTCACAGAGGCTGTCTCCAAACATCCACGTCTGCTCTACAACTTGATGTTCATTGCTAGAAGTGCTGTTGTCGCCAACAAGGACTTCTATACCTTTGAGCCATATATCATTGATACTTACCAAAAACTGGCAGAGTCCCATGGCTTCCCTCCTCAACACCATGCCTATCAACTTCGATTTCTCTACATGATTGCCCATGTGCTATACCGAAACAAAAAATTTGAGCAATCTGTTCGGTATTTGGATCAAATGCACGATGCCCTTTTTCAGCACCAACAAAGTCATTTTGAAAGGTTCTATCCCAGATATGTATTGCTGTTGGCTGCCAACTATTCCTTCCTGGATCGGCTGGATGAAGCGATAGATCTTCTGGAACAGCTCCTGAACAATTCTTCGATCAAATTGAAAATCCAGGATGCGCTAGATGCTCGATTTAATCTATGCATCTATTACTACCAGAAAGAAGAATTTCAGCGGGTGATTCAATGCAACTTTGGGTTTACTCATTCGGACAAATGGATGGAGAAAAAAATGGGAAAAGATTGGGTGATTCGACGAAACATCAGCGAAATTATTTTTCAATATGATTTGGACAATCATGATGTATGTCGAAACAAAATCAGATCTCTGGAGCGCAACTACAAAGAGCTTCTGGTCAGGCCAGAATATGTCAAGGCTGTCACGTTTTTGGGCTGGGTCAAAGAAATCATGAAGCACCCGGAAAAAATCACAAAACCAGCTTTTTATCAGGAGGTAAGGCGTTCCTTTGATTTTCAGGCCATGGAACGGGAAGATATACAAGAAGTCCATTTCTATGCATGGCTCAAAGCCAAAATGGTGCAACAACCATTCGCTACCGTTCTGACACAACTCGTTCACAGACGAGATGAGGTCGCCGAAGTCGGTGAGTCAGCCTAAGCTGGCACCCAGGCTTCTAATAAGGTACAGGATTGGCGGGGCTTGAGTCGAAATCCCGGAAGGGCTGCCGGAATGAGATATACATCTCCCAACTTCATGTCAAACGGTTTTCCCGCTCCCTCAATCCATCCCTGGGCCTCTCCACCCACACAGACCAGAATAACAAAAGATTTCAGATGGCTATAATCCCTGACAATGGTCTTTCTTGCTTCCAATCGAAAAGTTGAAAAGTATGGGGATTTGACCAATTCCACCGATTCATTGATTTTTGGTTCATAAGGTGTTTTGTACTCCTCATAATAGTCATAATCAATTGCATCAAGTGCCTGTTCTACATGAAGTTCCCGCCTATTGCCATCAGCATCTTTCCGATCAAAATCATAAATCCGATAGGTAATGTCCGAAGTTTGCTGAATTTCTGCCAACAACAATCCCTTCCCGATGGTATGTACTCGGCCAGCTGGAAGAAAAAATACATCCCCTGCCGATACTGATTCCCGATTCAGAATGTCAAGCAAGCGCCCTTCCTCGAAGTATTTCTGATAGGATTCACGGTCTAGTTGTTGATTGAATCCTGCAATGAGGGATGCATCTTCATCAGCTTGAAAAATATACCACATTTCAGTCTTGCCATGAGAGTGATGGCGTTTCTGTGCCAATTCCTCATTGGGATGAACCTGAATAGACAGATCCTGATTCGCATCAATGAATTTCACCAATAGAGGGAAGTCAGTTCCAAATTTTTCCCACACATGATCACCGAGGAGATCTTCTTGATACACGTGAATCAAGTCCGTCAGTGGCTTTCCTTTGAGTGGTCCATTCTTTACCACAGAGATATTTCCCTGAACACCTGATAGCTCCCATGTTTCACCACAATTGTCAAGGGGGGAAAATTCCTTTTTGAGAATTGTTCGGATTTTTTCTCCCCCCCAGATCTTTTCTTTGAATATTGGTTGAAAATTGAGAGGATACAAACTTGGAGATGACATATTGTTACTTGCTGATTATCTTTTCTCCTCAAAAAAGATACCACCTCAGCAGAAGAATCAAAAAAATTAATGATTGCCCTACTCTATCATTAATTTCCCAAAATAATGCTTGTTTTTCCCCTTCATCTGAATCAAATATAGCCCTGTGGTGGCAAAAATGTCATGCCGTAGCACCACTTGTTCACCCAGGATGTTGGCCTGTCGATAGACTTCTTGACCAGTAGTTGTCAAAATTCTAAGAGAAAATGCCTCCCGCTCCTGGTTAGAAAACCTAAGTTCTATATGTCCTGAGCGTGCTGGGTTGGGATACATCTGTATTTGCATACTTGTGTTTTCTTCTAATTTCCAGATAGAAGTAACATTCTGGCTGAGTCCCTGATGTCCATAAAGTCCCGTTTCCGTTCCCACCAATAATTCATCGAAATATAAGAATTGAATTTTGGTTCCATTGGGATAGGCATAGCCGAGAGTCCAAAGGCTGTCAGCAACTGGAAAATAATACACATCACTTCCCACAGCTGCATAGACGGTATCAACCCCCATCGTAATGGCTTTTCCCTCCAATCCAGGCCCAAACGGAAATCCAGAGGTTGTGAAAGGGGTCCAAACTCCAGTACTATTGAGGGGCTTGTAATAAGCGATCGGATGATTGACACCAGCGTCTGTTCCAACAGCGAGCAAAGTGTCCCCGGTTGGGCTCTTTGCAAGGTCTCGAATGCTAGCAACAATCAATGAGCCAGTACTTGTTCCTCCCGCGTCCATATCCTGCGCTACTGTCCAGGTAAGTCCACTCTTTGTTAGGCGATAAACACTTCTACCCGCAGGTGCCGACAACTCATATTCTACTCCAATATAGGCAACTGTATCAGCTCCTTCCAGATGAAACAGGATGTCATGTACATCAGTATCATAGCCAATGGTAGAAGCATCCAGTAGTATCTGCTCCCAGCTATTCCCTCCGTCCATGCTGACAAATAAGCCTCCTTTTCCTCCCCATTCTATCTTGTATCCTGCGAAAATAATAGAGGTATCATAGGGACAAACCTCCAGGGAAGTGATGGATGCTGCTCCTGTAGACAGATTGCCTGCTGATGGATAATTGTAAGGAGGATCTTCGGCAGTAAATACCCGCTGCCAATGTTGTCCTCCATTCTTGCTCTTGTATACCCGAAGATTACCCGCATAAACCGTATTGGTGTCATTTGGGGCCATTGCTGCAGCATGATAAGGAGATCCGTCTCCCATCGGAAAAATCGGTTGAGTCCAACGGGGATTGTTCAAATAAGTGGAGACTTTTCTGATCCCGGATTTTGACGCCAGCCATGCAGTATTTTTATCCACAGTCATGTCAAAGTCATTCACCTGAACTGCCTCGATCCCTTCATTGATATCAAAAATTCTGGGACCTCGATTGATACTAAGTCCAAGCCCAACATCGGTTGTCATCAACACCAAATTGGGGTCCAGAGGGTTGACTGCCACTGCTCCATCATTGGGATGCGAATCTTTTCCCATCGATCCGAAGCTGTTCCAATGTCCTGTCTTTCCTCTGTCATCATTAAAAATGGTTGAATAGTAGACATGATAGCCACTGCTGTCTTCCCCAAAAGCCAGATTGCTGCCAGCTGCTCCGCCAAATCCAGTGGCATAGTGCGTCCAACTGCTATCATTGTCAGAATAAGCGATGTATTTTTGCGCGAAGTCAGAACCAGCACAAAATCGTCGCCCATCAGGAGCGATCCCAAAGCTGGACCAGCGCACCACTCCTCCAATAGAAGCAGGAGAGACATCCACAAAGCCTGTAGCAGTAGAAAAAGAGGCCAAAGAATCTGTTGATCTGTACAATTTGGGATGCATATTTTCTCCAAAGATGTACACCTGGCCAGTGATTGGTTGGATACTCAAGACAGGAGGTCCACTCAGAGCTGGCAGGGTAATGGGGGAAGCCGCATTTTCAGAAAAAGCCCCGGTCCCTGTCAAGATTCCAAAATGAAGATCTTTTCCTTTGATATAAAGCAATTGATCGCCTTCAATCAGGAGCTTTTCCACGCCCAGACTATCGAGCTTGACGATCGCAACAGAACGCGGGTGCGTACTATACAAATCCCCCTGACGAATAAAAAACATCCTGCCAGATTGACTATGTCCTTCGATCTCACGAATCGAGTTACCAAAGCCTGCCGCTCCATTCAGTGCAGGAACGATCTGAAAATCAGAGGCAATCGGTGCCCCGCCCATTGGATGATAAATATCAGCAAAAAATGCAGAATTGGCGCTTTCTGTCGTTATGAATAAACGTGTGGAATCAGCAGTGAACCATATATTTTCTATTGCCAGGATTCGACCTCCATACACCCCTTGTGCCTGTGGTGGACTCAGTTGTGCAAGAGCATCGTGGAGAGAAAAAAGAAGCAAAAGAGAGGTGGCAAAAGACAGCAGTTTGACTTTCATCAGTTTTTAGGAATTTAATTTTCCTAAAATTGCCAATCATGAAAAAGTAAAAAAATCAAACTTTCTGCAAATGATTACAAGCCGCCTTTCATGTCAAATCTGGTCTCTTTTCATAAGTATTTAGGGTATATCTTCCATTTTTCGTTACCTAGACAGGAATGCTGCGTATATTTGATTATTGATTTGAGACCTTCCATACTTTGTTGAAACGATTATTCAAGCATATAACCAAATTCCTTCTGATTAGTTTCAGCATTCTCTTTATTTTGGGGCTCCTGGCTATATTTCTTGTACGAATCCCTGTCATCCAAACGTATCTTGTCAAACAGTCAATCGGACTTCTGGAACGCCAAATGGGCAGTAAGGTAGAATTGGCTGAAGTTAGTATGAGTCTGCCTGTTCATGCCGAATTGCGTGGTCTGCGCATTTATGATCCTCAAGATCAGCTATTGTTGGAAAGCTCAAGCTTTCGCATGAGTCTGTTGAGTTTTTCGCTTTGGGATTTTCTTCTGAACCCAACCCAGCCTCATATCCTCAGTCTGAGTTCAGTCGAATTGGAAGAACCCGGTTTTTATCTTTACAAACGAGAAAAAGATTCTGTATTGAATCTTCAGCTATTGCTTGATCATCTTCAAAAGGAGGATACGAGTGAGAGTACAATCGTCCTGGAATTAGACTTCCCTTCTATCCACATTTCGAATGGGACATTTAGCTATCTGGATTCAACGGCAGATGAGTTAGACTCCATGCGGGTGGGCAAACTCAATGTTCATCAGCTGGAACTTCATGAAATCAATGGTCAATTATCCCTTTTTATTGTGCCGGGGAGAGAAATGGACATTGGCTTGCATGAACTTGAGTTGTCAGAACGATTTTCGGGCATGCAGATTCACGAACTGGAAGCTGATCTTCATACCAGCCTATTTGGAGAGAAGATCGATTCGACAGCTCCCTATCTGTCTGTGGAAGCCCTATCCCTGACTTCAGGCCAAACCAACATTTTTGCAGATATACACTTCCCGGATCGCGAACTTGCCCAGGTCTTTGATTTTGAAGATGATGTTGATTTTCAACTCTCTCTGGCAGAACCCTCTCAAATAGATTTTCGGACATTGGAATATTTTACATCTGATCCTTTGCCTCTGGCAGGAATTCTGCGCGCCCACGGGAATGTCGAAGGAAACTGGACATCCCTCTCAAGTCGGAATCTTGTCCTTCAATATGGCGACTCGACCCATCTTGAAAGCAAATTTCAGATCCATAATTATCTGACGCCAGAAGAAACCAAGCTGAACCTTAGCCTCACACAAAGTCAGATCTCCTTTGTCGAACTACAACGATTTTTGCCCGATGTTCCCTTCCCAGAATTTCTAACAAAGCTGAATCTTTTGGATATCCGTGGGAACTATCTTGGCACCTATCGGGATTTTCATATCAATACTTCCTTACATTCAGAGCATGGAGAACTCGATGCAGATCTGGATTTACAATTGCCTCAAACCGAATCCGATACCCTGACTTATAAAGGCAATTTCTCCACGATCGCGCTCAATGTTGATGCCCTCCACCTGAGCGAAGATCGGTTTTCCAGAAACCTGACAGCAGCTGGCGAGATCGATGGACAAGGAACAAGCCTGGAAGAGTTACAGGTAGAGATGAATGTGCTCGTCTCCCAATCTGAATTATTTGGGAAAAGATTGGATTCAATCCGCACCTCATTTGCTGCTAGTGAGAAAAAATTAACAGGAAAAGTTACCGGAGCAGATTATGAAGGATCTGTGGACGTAGACCTTGCCGTTGACCTGTCGATTTCCCCAGCTGTATACAAAATCAAGGGGAACATGGAAGAGATCAATCTGGCTACTTATGCCCAATGGCCGGAGGAGATTTGGGCTTCCAGCAACATCCATGTAGACTTGACAGGAGATTCACTCGACCTGATGAATGGAGAGATAAAGTTAGGGCAGTTCAGCATGCGGAGAGAAAAAGAGGAAGATCGCTTTGATATTCCGGAATTGTGGTTCCAGGTCTCTTCCTCTGAAGATCAAACCAAATATTACAACCTCAAAAGTTCTCTGGTTCATCTCGATTTGACAGGCCAGTTCAAATTGGTTGAGACACTGAAATTGACTGAACAGCTGGTGAATGAGAACCTTATGTATTTCACCAATCAGGACAGCCTGATGGAAAAGTATTATCAAGAGAAAGATTCTGTGATTAGCAAGGCAAAATATCAAATTGCCCTTTCCACCCAGGATAGTCTCAACAAGGTATTACGTTTTTTCCATGTGCCCGTTTATCTGGCAGAAGGGAGCATGTTGATTGGCGGATTCTTGTTCGGGAACACTGATCAGGCAAATGTGACTTTCAGTAGTGATTCTGCAGGTTTTCAGGAAGTCGCATTCAAAGGGAGCAGTGGGGATCTATTCATTGCCAAGAATCCATTTGAAGAGTATCCCTTTCTGGCTGGTGGAGTCCAAATGGACCAAATGAAAGTGGGCCCCAAATTGACGATGGATGATATTTCCCTCGATTTACAAGGAGCAGATAATATTTTTGTTACAGACCTTCGCGCACATCAACTCAAGAGTCAGACAGAAATGAAGTTAAAGTTCCGTACGCTGTTTGCAGATAATGGCAGTGTTCGGTCCAGTATAGACCCCGAAGTCTCAGTCTTCAGAATACAGGAAGACACCTTAACTTTCAACACCAATGATTCCTTGATTTGGGAAAACAAGGAATTTCTGATTCACAACCTGGTCCTTCAGAATGACAATCAGTATTTCCATCTTCGGGGGAATGTATCAGGTCAGGAAAATAGCGAACTCAATTTTTCAATCAGTCAGCTAAGCCTGGGGATTTTATCTGAACTGTATCCATTATCCTTTGATATTGCTGGGAATTTCAATGCGGAGATTCGTGGATTCAACCTCTTGAAAAAACCAAAATTCGAACTGCGAAGTCGGATTGATGATTTTGCCCTGAATGAGTATGCCTATGGACAGATATCAATAGATAGCAAATGGCAGGATGAGCAGGATCAGGTTGATCTTCATGCTGTCCTGCAAAAAGATCTGGATACCACCCTCATGCTGAGTGGCTATTATTCGCTGGTTGATACCCTCTCTCCCATTCTGATGACTCTGGAAACCGAGGGAGGATTTCCCCTGAATTATGTCGTGCCTTTTGTGGAAGATCAATTGTATGATGTAAATGGCAATGTCAGTCTAGAAGAATTTCAAATCAAAGGGCCACCAGATGATTTGACAATTACAGGCGTGGGGCATTTTGAAAAAGCCACCTTTGGTGTCTCCTATTTTCAGACTGAATATTCCTTTGATGGGAAAATCATCTTTGACAATACATTTATTCAGTTCCCACGCCTGCGCTTATATGACAGATCCAAAAGCAATTATGCAGATCTGCATGGCCTGATCCGCCACAGAGGTTTGAGAGAGTTAGAGTTCGATCTACAATTGGATTCTGTCAAAAATTTTCTTGTAATGGATACCCGGAAGCAGGACAATGAAACCTTTTATGGAAAACTCTTCCTGAAGGATGGGATTGCAAACATTACGGGCAATCTCGACAGAATATCAGTTCAAGCCATTGCTTCCACAGGCCCCAATAGCACTCTCAAAATTCCAGTCTCTGATTACGAAGATTTTGGAAAGCCAGATTATATCTACTTTAGTGGAAATGAATCTTTGGAGGAAGATGTAGGACCGGTCAAGACAGACTTACAGGGCTTTGAACTGGATTTAACAATTCTGGCGACTGAGGATGCAGAAGTAGAATTGATTTTTGATGAGCGGGTTGGAGATGTAATTAAAAGTAAGGGGGAAGGCAGCATCAATATGTATATCAACGAATCCGGAGACTTCACCATGTTTGGAGAATATGAGATCATTGATGGTAGCTATCTGTTTACTTCTCAAAATGTCATCAACAAAAAGTTTACTGTAAAGGAGGGAGGAAAAATCACATGGAATGGTGATCCTTTTGATGCTGATCTGGATTTGCATGCTATTTATCCAGTGAGAGCAGACCTCAAATACCTTTTTCAATCCTCCAACAGTATCCGAACCAATGTCAATGTCCTCATGCACATGGAAGGACTCCTCTCCAAACCAGAAATTGGGCTGTCGATCGAATTGCCCTCTATTCGAGGTGTCGATGCAGAAAATGCGGTGAGTTATCTTCAGAACATTCATTTTGACGAGCAAGAGTTAAACAAACAGGTATTCAGTCTGATGGTATTCAACCGCTTTGCGCCCATTGGCGGAGATTTGGGAGACAATCTTGCAGGGATAGGAGTTACCACCAGTATTTCTGAATTGCTCAGCAATCAGCTGAATCTCTTGCTCTCACAAGTTACAGGTGACAAAGTAGATGTCAATGTCAATACCTCAGACTTTCAGGACCTGAATCTCCTGGTATCAGCTCGCCTATTCAATGATCGGATAACACTCGAAAGAGATGGCACACTGGTACAAAACAACAATGGAGAACCTTCTCGGTTCTCCATTGGAAATATTCGGATCATTATTCGGATGTTGCCCTCAGCCAATTCGGAACTAAGTCCAGGAGCAAATCCTGGCGAAATGGTAATGGAAGTCTTCACCAGAGATAACTTCAGTGCAAATGCACAGGGCAGCACCTTGACTCAAAATCAAACAGGTCTGGGAATTTTTTACAAAAAAGATTTTGACAAACTCTCAGACTTGCTGAAACGGAAGAAATAATCTTCCTAGTTTCTGCTCAACACAATTTTCTTGACCAGAAGTCCTTCCTCATCTGTCATTTGCAAGGTATAGATCCCATCTGCCACGTCTTCCAAAGACAGAATGGTCCTGTTCATTCCTCCCAACACTTCCCATTTCCGGCTTTGTATCCTTTGACCCAACGCATTCAGAAGTTGAATCTCAAGGCTTTGTGGCTGGAGAGCCTCATATTCGACCGTGAGAGTCCCTGCACTGGGATTCGGGTAGGCATCGATGCTTCTGGCATCAATAGGTGAGCCAATAAAATCAATCGCTGAGGAAACGGAGGAGAAATTGATGTTGTCGAGGAATATTTTGTCTCCCAGATTGTTGGGGTCGGCAGCTTCACTGAGATACAAGGAAGCACGAAAACAAATATTCAGGGTTTGGCCCACGTAAGAATCCAGATTGTAGGTATGGGTAGTCCAGGGATCTTGTGTATGACTGATTGGGTTGAATCTGTCCAGAGGATTGTCGTTGATAAATACTTGCAAATTATTCACCAAGCGTCTTGCAGAGGTGGAATCAACAAAATTCCCTAAAGCGTCCTCCAGAAATGGTGAAAACGTCTGGCGTTTGTCAAACGAAAAGCTCAGGCTATCCATTTTGCTTGCATCGACACAGAGACACATTCGAGAAACATACTCTGGATTAATGGCAGCAATATCCTGAAATGGTGGCACTTGATAATAAAATCCACCAGTAATTCCTCCTTCCATCATCACTCCATAGCTATCATCATTCCCAACCAACCCCCGCACTTCAACAGTGGCTTGCTCTCCTTCTTCCAGATGAATAGAATCCAGGATGGAAAAGGAATTGGCATAGTTCTCAAAGTCCACCGATTCACTTGTAAAAAAGCCTTTTCGGTAAGCAGAAATCAGACGTGAGTCGTTATTCTCAGTATTTGGATCAGAAGCCTCCAAAATAGAAGCCGTTAATTCGAATTCTCCAGTCTGGTTCATCTGAAGTGGTTGCGAAAACTGAATCGGGTAACTTACCCCGTGCAACATACCTGGAAGATTGATTTGCTCTCCAAATGAAATAACAGGATCAACTACGCTATAGACCACTAGCGCAGGTCCTCCCGGAAAGGTATCACAGCCTTCATAAGATATCTCAATGCTCACAATCTCTTCTGAAGAATTGCCACAAGGTGCAATTGGTTCTATATGAGAAACGCGGAAATCACCATCTTCAATCCTGTCCCCTAGGCCCACAGCATGCCAGGCAGCTGCGGTCGCCTGATATTCTATGCTGCATGAGCCGTATAGATCCTCAGCAGCTTGAAGCGCCCCTTCCCTGGCATCTCTGAATTGAGAATATCTTGTTAGGTATACTGTGAGGTTCCGATAGGCGATTTGGCTGGCTTTTTCGAAGCCAAGCGCAGGCACATCGAAGGCATCCCCATGGTCATTGGTTCCGGTTCCACCTTCTACCAAGAGGTAATACCAGTAGTTTTGGACCCCACTATTGATATGTACACCTCCATTATCTCCAAATCCGTCCCACCAAAAAGATCCTCTGTAAGTATCCGGATCATTGGCAGCGTTTGGGTTGGACATACTTCTCAAGGAAGTCCCTATCTTCTCGCCTACTCTCCAATCCAGTAAAGTCGAGTCCGCATAGAATTCAACTGCATTCCCAAAAATATCGCTAAATGATTCATTTAAGGCTCCGGACTCATTCGCATAGATCAATCCAGCAGAATTTCCAGTAACTCCATGGCTGAACTCATGTGCCAGAATATCAATGGAAATGAGTGGATTGTTATTCCCATCTCCAAAAGCCATCAAATCGCCTCGCCAAAAGGCATTGAACCAGGCTGAATCAAAGTGGACATAACTATATATCGGAGAACCATTGCCATCATAGCTACTTCTGCCGAATGTTTCATAATAGTAATCATGTGTAACCTGAGCTCCCCAATGTGCATCTGTTGCAACCTCATCCAATTGTGGATTGGCATTGTCCCAATAATTGTCATCGTCTGTAAAATCTACAGCTGAGTTAAAATTTTCATTCTGTCTCAGATTAAGCGTGATGACATCCACGCCTGGATATCCAGTCTCAGCCCCATAACTCTCTGCCCGCAAGCGAAAGTTATTGGCGGTAGAGTCTGTAACAAATGATTGAATCCCACTATACTTGGTCACGGCTGTTCCGACAGAATTTGCTGTATGAAGCGTTTCCAGTTCTTTGATAATTTCCCCAGTCAGGGCATTGACATACACCCATTTGCGACTCATTGGTTCTGCTGCAAACACATCAAATTTCCAGACAAGCCGAAAATCCAGTGTGTTTGGATCGAAGTCCACATCGGCAATCATCAGCTCTCCTTTTGGATAATGTGTTGCCAGTGGATCATTGTGGATTTCCTTTAAGGAAGATTCATCTCCGGGCAATTCCCACATATATGTCTTGGCTCCGATATGAGACAGGGTCAGGGCCAGGGCCTGATCTTCAAGGAGGGAGGGTGTCGTGGGCATGTCCAGCCCCTTGAATGGCAGTCCATTAGCTGTAAGTGCTACCCCATTTTTGGCATGAACGATATACTCCACACCTTCAACTTCTATATCCTTATGTGTCAGCTGATAGCGATAATGGCTGAAGCCCAGTTTGTCTGTTTCAGACTTTACCAGAACCATTTCATCATTCATCCCCAATCCAAAAGCTTGTTTGTGTTGTTTGAATAAATTTTTGGGGTCCAGATTCACATCTGCGCGAAAGCTTAACCAACCAGGACTGCTTTGGGTAGCAATAGCCGCTAAGTCTTGCGGCAATACCTGGTTTTGACCAAACATAGTGTCTGTGGAAAGAATTGTGACACACACCACAGCCAGCGCGAAAGATAAAAGTCGTTTCATAGGAGTAATATCAACTGTTGAGGAACGGAATAGATTAAGATTGCAAGATAAGCAAAGAATCATAGAAGTATTGTCGCGGAAGCGATTGTTTTGTTACAAAATAATTCTCTTTTATTTTAGGGGCGACCCGCTTACATTATTGAGATTGTCCATGACTGACCCTACCTACTTATCCTTGATTACTGAAAGAAGAGCCAGAATAGCCATCCTTGGTTCTCCCTCAGAGAACACCCGAACAGTCTGGATTGTTTTTCATGGATATCGACAACTTGCCTGGTATTTTATTAAGAAATTTACCTCCATCCTGGATAAACAAACAGTGGTTGCTGCTCCGGAAGGCCTTTCTCGTTTTTATTTGGAAGGACATAAACGAGTGGGAGCCAGTTGGATGACAAAGGAAGACCGCCTGAATGAGATAGAAGACCAACAGACATATCTGAATCAGGCCCTCAAGGAAATAAAGGCATTATTTCCAGCCCCAGGTCAAGGCCCACGCATATGTGTATTGGGATTTTCTCAAGGAGCAGCCACGGCTTGGAGATGGATACTGAAACAACAGATAGATATAGACGCATTCGTCATTTGGGCCTCTCAGCCTCCAGAAGAATATTCGCCGGAGATGGATCGTTGCCTCGCATCCATTCCATTCTATTTTGTGTATGGGACCAAAGATCAATTTATCTCTCCTGAAAAAGGACAGGAACTGGTAAGTCAGCTTTCAGGCAGATACTCGAATCTTCAGGTCTTATCCTTCGATGGAACCCATGATCTTGATGCAGAAACGCTCCAACTCGTCCATCAAAACATTCATTTGAAGCTGGATATTTCATAAAATGAATCCCATAATTCCGTTTTCCTTCCCTCAGTGATGAATATTCTTCCCTGAATTTTTGATTTTTTTAGCTTTTTCTACAATTCTTAGCATCCTTTTTTGCGTTTTGCTCGTTGAAAGTTACAAGATGAGAAACTTTCTCACTCCGCAAGAAATCAATTTTGATTTTTCTTTCTTAACCATTTTTAAGCGCAAATTATTCACAGTTCATTAACCTATCTCTGACTATTTACTTTCAATGAAACCCATCCTCGTCCCACTGAACCTCTATGCAGATTGTGAAAATATCCTAACTTACGCTGAATCTATTGCCCTCAAATCAGGCACCAAATTGGTGTTTTTTCATCCCGGAAGCCGCAAAATTCTTCCCAAGCTGAATACAGAATTGAGATTAGGCAAAGATGAACTCCCCAGCGTATTTGACTCCATCAAGCCTCTTCATGTCCAAACCTATCTGAGACAATTTTGGGAGCAGTTTGCCGATCACGATATAGATTTCGAGTTTGTTTTTTCTCCTTCCAGTTCCTTACAAGGAATTATTCAGGAGGTAGAAACCAACAGCTATCAGTTTGTGATGACAGGAACATATGCTGCGCCGGGAATCCGAAATTTTTTCAGAGGCTCACTGGCTTCGCGTATCATCGGTTCGGTGAATATGCCAGTTTTTGTGATTCCTGCGAGTGGATGCTTCTACGACATTCGAAATATTACCTATGCAGTTGATTTGACAGCCTATGACCCCAATGTTATCCGTCAAATCAAAACCATTGCTTCCACCTTCGATGCCAAGCTCACCATTGCTCATGTCAATTCAGAGCAGGAGGAGTCTACTGAGAAAGAAACCTACTTGAAGACATTGGAGCAAACCATTTCAGATACGATAGACTATCCAAAGATCTACTACAAATTTTTTGATCATGCAGATCCTTTTGCTGGCATCAAGAAATTTGTCAATCTCAACAATAGCCATATGCTGGCGATGACCAATCGGAAAAAATTTAGCTGGAGAGAGTTTTTTGGCGACAAAAGCTTAACCAGAAAAATGGCGCGAGAAATCTCTGTTCCAATCCTTGCTTTTCAAAAGTTTTAGGAGCAGCCCTTCCGAAAAGTCAAAAAAGAATACTCATTTTCCCTCTACCAGCATTCGTTGGTGAGGGATTTCTTTTGGAGGGACTAACAGGTGTTATTCTTCTTTATTAGGATAGGAAAATCCTTCTGGTGGTGGATACAAATTCTTGTAGTTCCATGCAGCATACTCATCTTCGGGTCTGTCTATGTCCTCTTCCCAGTCATAAGATTTGGGTTTTGGACCTGACTTGCGAAAATACCAGGCCAGGATAATGCCAGCAATCCCACCGAACATATGAGATTCCCAGGAGACTCCCTCCTGCATCGGGAATATCCCCCAAACCATTCCACCATAGAGGAAGGCAACAATCAAGGCCAGAGCAATCGATCGGATATCTTTTCGAAAGACCCCACTAAAAAATGCGAAGAAGGCCAGTGCATATACCACACCACTGGCGCCAATATGAAAAGAATTCCGACCAGCTACCCACACCCAAAGTCCTGTCGCTACATAGGAAACCAGCAGCACAGTTTTGGATTCTTGGCGGAAGAATACCATCAGGCCAGTTAACAGCACCAAAAGGGGAGCGGAATTGGAAGCGAGATGCCCCCAGGAACCATGAATTAAAGGAGCTGTTAAGATCCCCAATAAACCTTTTGCTGTTCGCGGATACACACCCAGGAAAGCCAAATTCATGTCACCCACATAACTGATCAGATGAATGACCCACAATACCGCCACAACCATCAAGGAAAGCAAGAACTTATTGGAAATTTGCTTTAGCTCGTTTGACACATCACCGCTATTAAATCCGTAATAAATGTTCTTTGGATACGCTCTTCCACTGAGAAAGTTTACCTTTGTCCCAAACATCGTTTGTCATGGATCAAGTCAATGTCCTGGAAGTCTCGGATTTACGAGTAGAATTCAAGAGTCGAACCGCCAACAAAGTAGCTGTTCGGGAATTGAGTTTTGTGCTGCCAAAGGCCAAGACCCTGGGGATCGTAGGAGAATCTGGCAGTGGAAAATCTGTCACGGCGCTTTCTATCATGCGATTGATTCAGCAGCCGGGAAAGATTACAGGCGGCTCTATTCATCTTCGAGGCCTGGATGGGGATGTTGTCAATCTGATGGAATTGTCTGAAAAAGACATGCAAGGCATCCGGGGTAGACAAATCGGCATGATCTTTCAGGAACCGATGAGCTCTTTGAATCCTGTTCATCGATGTGGGGATCAGGTGGCAGAAGCGCTTCGATTACACATGAAGATTGGGAAAAGAGAAGCCCGAGAGCAGGTCATAGAATTATTTCGTGAGGTTGGCTTATCCAACCAGACTGTCAGTCCGGAGGATGTATATCGCGCCTATCCGCATGAATTATCGGGGGGCCAAAAACAAAGAGTGATGATCGCCATGGCGATCAGTTGCAAACCCTCCATCCTTATTGCAGACGAACCCACCACAGCCCTGGATGTAACCGTCCAAAAAAACATCATAGATCTCCTGCTGCGACTTCAGCGTCAATACCAGATGTCGATCATTTTTATTTCTCATGATTTAGGAGTTATAGCCGAATTGGCCGATGAGGTTCTGGTAATGTGGAATGGCAAGGCGCAGGAGAGTGCCCCTATCGAAGAGCTCTTTGCCAGACCAAAGGCCTTGTATACCCAAGGTTTACTTGCTTGCCGTCCTCCCCTACACCACCGCCTGGACCGCTTACCGACAATTGCTGATTTTACCTCACAGGACAAGCAGGCAGAAACAAAAGATAAGCAGCAACAAGATCGATTTACTCCCATAAGTCAGGATGCCTATCAAGCCAGATTGAAAGCTCTTGCTACCAATGACCCGATTCTTCAAGTCAGGGAACTAACAAGCTGGTATAGTAAGGGCCAGTCATTTTTTTCTAAGCGTAAGGAATATGTCAAGGCGGTAGATGGAGTAAGTTTTGATATTTTTCCAGGAGAAACCTTGGGATTGGTAGGCGAATCAGGTTGTGGGAAGACCACACTTGGCAGATCCTTGTTGCGATTGATTGAACCGACTGGTGGATCGATTTTTTATCGTGGACATGATCTTCGCCTTTTGAATCCAGCAGATCTTCGAACACTCCGCCAGGATGTGCAAATCATTTTTCAGGATCCATATAGTTCCCTGAATCCTAGAATTCCGGTTGGCAAGGCGATTCAAGAGCCTATGGAGGTCCATGGAATTGGACAATCTTCTGAAGAAAGAACTCAACGAGTGTATGAGCTGCTCGAAAAGGTTGGACTGAAGGCCGAACATGCGGTGAGGTATCCGCATGAATTTTCTGGTGGGCAACGACAGCGAATCTGTATTGCCAGAACCCTTGCAGTGGAGCCCTCTTTTATTATTTGCGACGAATCCGTTTCTGCCTTGGATGTATCAGTTCAAGCCCAGGTTCTGAATTTATTTAAATCTCTTCAGGAAGAATTTCGCCTGACCTATCTGTTCATTTCTCATGATCTCAGCGTCGTAAAGTTTATGAGTGACAGGATGTTGATCATGAAGGATGGAAAAATTGTAGAATCAGGAGACGCAGAACAATTGTTTCGGGAACCAAGCACTGCCTATACACAGCGGCTCATTTCTGCGATACCGCTTGGGACGCTTGCAAGAATTAGGGAGAGAAAACAGAAAGCTTGATTTGATTCTGGATGCAATATGATAAAGGGCGGCCAGTTGGCCGCCCTTTCAAATTATTTACTTCATTCAGTATGTGGTAAGGAGTGATCGCAAAAGATTGCGATGATTAATGTTTCATGATTTTTTCGGTAACAGATCCTCGGTCGGTTGTAACCTTGACCATGTAGATTCCAGAAGCCTGACCTTCCAGGTTGAAGCTCTCTTCAAGCTGAAGCACCCCTTCAGTCATTTTGCGGATCAGAGACTGGCCTCTGGAATTAAAGACTTCAATAGCCAGGTCAGCACGACGATCCAGTTCTACTGAAAGAACAAAGGTTCCATTATTAGGATTGGGGAATACTGACACATGATTGATACCAGTCGCAACTGGACCAAAGATAGAGGTTGTCATACATTCAATTCCACCTACGGTAGCTGTATCATGATACACACATCCATTCGCATCAGTAACTTCGAGGAAATAATCTCCTCCACAAAGATTGGAGATAAACTTCACATTCTCTCCTGAATCTGTATAGGTATTGGGTCCTGTCCAGCGATAGAAATATGGCTCTACTCCACCAGAAATAGTTGCCACGGCACTTCCATCATAGTTGGTTGAATCCATTCCAGCATTTGGGAAAGCCAAAATTGAAGACCCTAGTGCAGGTGGCTCCATAATGGTTGCAACAAGGGTTGCTGTACAGCCATTATCATCAGTAATTGTCCCAGTATAAGTTCCTGCGAGAAGGTCACTCAAGTCCGATCCAGCACTTCCATTGTCCCAACTAAAGGCGAGGTTTCCTGTTCCGCCAAAGGCATTCGCAGAAATAGATCCAGAAGCTTCCCCGGCACAAGGCACGTCTGTTGAAGTAAAGCTGGCTGAAATTCCCACAGGCTCTGAAATAGTTACTGTCGTAAAGTTGGAACAGCCATTCATATCTGTAACTGTAACCATTGAGGTTCCCGGAGGCAGAGCGGTCGCAGTTGCGTTTGTCTCACCATTGGACCACATATAGGTTTCACCACCTCCACCACCAGTAGCTGTAACTGTTGCAGATCCATTATCGGCACCAGCACATGTGATATCAGTAGTCCCAGAAACTGTCAGAGTAGGAGCAGTAGGATTGCTCAAGACGATACTGATGGTATCCTTGCAGCGCTTGTCATCAGTGATAAGCACCTCATAAATACCAGCAGCAAGATTTGAAATCGTATCATTGGTGGAATTATTGGCACTTGCTCCCCACTGGAAAGTGTAAGGGGCTACCCCACCACCTGGAACGATAGCGATCTCTCCGTCGGACCCACCACAACCTGGTGTAATGACAGATGAAGTGTTGCTAAATGGTGCTTGCTTACAGTTATAGAAGAAGTGTGGAGTCTGCGTAAAGTCGGAGCTTCGATCGTAAGCAACATCAGAGAAATACCACAAACTGGTCTGCAGGAGGGCATTGTTCAAGTCGAAGGACAATGCAGTAACAGGCAAGGTAACTATTGTGCCATTTTCCAGGAGCGTTGGAGCTGCATGTGGAGCAAGAACGTTAGAGGCCCAAATTCCATCATCAGCTGTCCAGTCAGTAACCTGGGTCATCATTCCAGCGCTGACATCATAAGCAACTGTCTTCAGGTCAGGAGCATCATTCCCATCATTGGAGTTAGCAGGATCTGAGTCCACCCATGAAAAGAATACAACACTCCCGTCTTCTGATCGAGATGCTTGTAAATAATTGTCAAAAGTCATAGTGGCTGCTGGATCAGCATTCCCCAGATCACCAAACTCTCCTCTGAATTCATTCTGCCAATCCAAATACAACATATTCAGATCTCCGAAGCTATCATAGGTGATATCCAAAGCATATTTCTCAATTCCAGAGAATATACTGTAACTAGCAGGATTGTAAGTAAGGGTAGTCGTATCAATGAAAGAGGCATGTCCAACCATCACAGTAAAGTGAGGCGCACCATTTTGGTCAACAACCATATCCATGGCAAAGCCTGTAGTCAAGGCCTCTCCTCCAAGGAAAGCTGTATCTCCTTGTGCAGAGATGAAAATGAAGAAAGACATTGAATCTTGCAATTCATCATTATCCTGCATATTGAACTCTTCGAGGGTCGACCAGTTCAATCCTCCATCGACAGATTTGGAGTGTATCAGGCTATAGACAGAGTCTACTCCGCCTTTCAAATCTCCTAACATTCCAATAAATCCTGTCATGCCATCAGGGCTAAAACCGATAGACAAAGAAGTAACAGCAGGATTCACAGGATCGAGATAGTTGGGAGTAATGGTTTGAATAATACTCCAGTCTATTTCATTTGTAGTAGAATTCCAGATTCCGCGATTGATAAAAATGCTTCCAACGGTGGTTCCGAGTTGTTCCAGTGAGAGATAGAAGAATTCTCCAGGAACTCTCTCTACCAAAGAATAGACATTCAGATGATTTGCAGCACCTGAAAATGGATAAATTTCCTGGCGGACATCGGGGGTGCTAAAAGCAACACTGTCAGCGAATCCAAGAACAGCTCCATCCCATCCCTGGCCGGAAGTATTCAAGACTGGACCTGCATATACAAGTCCAAGGTTCTCAATTTTGGTACTATCAGGGGGCAAAAACAAGAGAGCGTTTGGATGGCGAGAACGCTGAGAATAGGCAGGATTCAATGGCCCAAGACCATAGCAACCCATAGCAGAGGTTCCTGATGAATTGATTCCAGGTCCAACATTCCATGTCATTCCACCATCTGTTGAGATAGAATAGCGATAAATCCCATTATCATCGGGATCTACTCCACCACAAGTCGAAATATTCTGTCTGTGGATCAGCGCAAGTGAGCCGCCATTTGTGCCAGCATCTGGCTCAACTGAAATCAGGTTGACATGCTCATAGGTAAAGGTGTAACCATTAGAGGCTTCCCCAATCTTGATTGAGGTTACAGCATCAGAAGTGACGGTTCCCAATGGTACGGAAGGCGTAGAAGGAGTAGTAGCGGAAGTCGAAGTTTGACCATGCCAATCATTCTGAGGCTGATATTTCACAGACTGAGAGACTTGATCCAACTGAGTTTCCATTTGACGCATTGATCTTTGGCCAAAGAGGCCTACCGTGATCATAGACGCCATAAGCAGGGTACATAATTTTCTCATAATCTACCTACTTTAAGACAATTTTGGTTAAAGGTTTATACTGAACAAAAGCAAATAATAACTTTGCTAACGATTAAAAAAACAACGTAAGGTAAATATAGTTCGGCTCAAGTAAAAACCATACCTGAATTTTAAAAAATGATTACGCAGATTCTGCATCCATCCCCCACATATCCAAATACAAATAACTGACTATCAACCAATTAAATCACAACCCCAATAACCTATTCTACCCACTAAAATTCTCATTTTGCCCCCTGAGTTTCGAATTCTAAAAAAAATTGGGAATCTGCTATACACCTCTCTATATTTGTCTTATCAAATGTTGCATCTTTTCTAAAGATGTTTTTGATCATATAAAGAATGAGGCGAGAGATCTGGCTCTTTGACCCTCTGGCAACCTATCACAGAATATGAATAAGGTGCCCCATCCAGACCTGCCGAAAGCAGGAAATATATTCAAATTCATCCAGATTATGAACAGGTGCCTCTACTCTCCCCCCCAATTTTCTATCTCCCATCTTGTTTTAGACAAACTCCTTTCTACCAGAAAAGGAATTATGTCCTCATTATCAATTAATTATCTTTTCTTATTATGAGTCAAAATTATCGATTCGAGACACTGCAACTACACGCTGGACAGGAAGTAGAACAAACCACCCTTTCACGAGCAGTTCCTATTTATCAAACCACCTCTTATTTGTTCAAAGACAGCGAACATGCTGCCAAACTGTTTGGCCTTCAGGAATTCGGGAACATCTACACCCGAATCATGAATCCAACCACAGATGTGTTCGAAAAAAGAATCGCAGCATTAGAAGGAGGAGCCATGGCAGTCGCTACGGCCTCTGGACAGGCAGCACAATTTTTGGCATTGAACAATATTGTAGAGGCTGGACAAAATATCATTGCTTCATCTCATCTGTATGGAGGAACCTACAATCAGATGAAAGTAGCTTTCCAAAGAATTGGGATTGATGTTCGATTTGCAGATGGCGTCAAACTGGATTCTTATGAGCCATTGATTGACGAAAATACACGAGCCATCTATATGGAAACAATCGGAAATCCTGAGTTTAGTGTTCCTGACTTTGAAGGCTTTGCCAAATTGGGACAAAAACATGGCATCCCCGTGGTGGTGGATAATACCTTTGGAGCAGGCGGATATCTGTGTCAGCCTATCAAATATGGTGTAAATGTCGTAACCCATTCCGCAACCAAATGGATTGGCGGTCATGGGACAAGTATTGGCGGCGTATTGATCGACGCAGGGAACTTTGATTATGGCAATGGGAAATTCAAACAATTTTCAGAGCCATCCGCTGGATATCACGGGATGGTCTTCAATGATATATTTGGTCCTGGTGGGCCATTTGGAAATATCGCCTTTGCCATTAGAGCCAGAGTAGAAGGTCTGCGTGACTTTGGACCAGCACTGAGTCCATTCAATTCCTTCTTGCTCCTTCAAGGATTGGAGACACTTTCTCTTCGGGTACAGCGAACTGTTGACAATGCGATGGAACTCGCAAATTGGTTCAGTTCCCACCCCAAAGTCACCGCTGTCAAATATGCCGGACTTGCCAGTCATGCTGGACACGAAACTGCAAAGAAATATTTGAGAAATGGATTTGGAGGGGTACTCTCTATAGAATTGGCCGGCACCCGTGAGACGACCATTGAGTTTGTGAACAGCCTGCAATTGGTTAGCCATTTGGCAAATGTGGGAGATGCAAAATCTTTGATTATCCATCCTTCTTCGACTACCCACCAACAGCTATCTGCTGAAGAACAAGCTGCTGCTGGCGTTTCTCCAACAGGTTTGCGAATCTCTGCCGGAATAGAACATATCGATGACATCAAAGCAGACTTTGAGCAAGCATTTGAGAAAATCTAAATCCTTGTGAATTAATTGAACCATAGCTGGCAGATTTGATATCTGCCAGCTATCTTAGAGACTGTTTTAAAATCTGTTACTTATTTTTTGTATGCGTCTTTTTTCCTCATCCAGCGGTTTTTTTTGTTCCCATAGCTCCACTATGAGAACAAAAAAGAGCCTTGTCTGAGAAAAAAATGCCCTCTAAAAATTCTCAGCACAGATTCCTAAACAGTCTCTTAGTCGTGACTGTCGGAATCTAATCTTAAGAATTAGTATGGTCTTTTTTCGGACTCCTCTGAGAGTTGACTGAGAGCAATTCACATTCATGAAACCCGAACAGTCCCCTGGGCTCCTCGCTAACTTTATCGTGAACAATTTGTACCACTTTTCAGAATCATTCCTTTTAGAATCAGGTGAATCCCTTCCCGAATTTACCCTCGCTTACCAAACATGGGGGAACCTCAATGCTGATAAAAGCAATGTCATATGGGTCTGCCATGCACTCACCGCCAATGCGGCAGTAGACGATTGGTGGCCCAACATGTTGGGGAAAGATCTCCTGCTAGATCCAGAAAAGCATTTCATCATTTGTGCCAATATGTTAGGATCATGTTATGGTTCTACACATGCCCTGTCACAGAATCCAGCTACAGGATCTCCTTATTTTCATCAATTTCCATTGCTGACCAATCGGGATATTGTTCGAGCGTTTGATCTGTTGAGACAATCGTTAGGGATCAACAGGATTCATTCCATCATGGGAGGGTCTTTGGGAGGCCAACAGGTACTCGAATGGGCCATCATGAACCCTGATTTGTTTGACAATATCATTCCCATAGCCACCAATGCCCAACACTCTCCCTGGGGAGTCGCTTTCAATGAATCCCAGAGGCTTGCGATTCAAGCTGATCACAGCTGGAAAGAAAATAGCCCACTGGCTGGTCAGGCCGGGCTGAAAGCTGCCAGATCGGTGGCCTTGTTGTCCTACCGAAATTACCAGACGTATTCCTCCACACAACAAGAGACAGATCATCAAACGATTGAGGATTTTCGTGCCTCTTCCTATCAAAGATATCAAGGGGATAAATTGGTGAAACGCTTTAATGCCTTCTCCTATTGGACGTTATCAAAAGCGATGGATTCTCAAAATGTCGCCCGGTCCAGAAACTCTGTCCAGGAGGCTCTTTCTCTTATTCAGGCCAACTGTCTTGTCATTGGGGTTGGTTCTGATGTGCTATTCCCAATTCAGGAACAACAACTGTTACATCAATTGATTCCACATTCACACTTTTTTGAAGTACAATCTTCCTATGGACATGATGGTTTTTTGATCGAAACTGATCAAATCAGCCAGGCTGTCCAACAATTCTGGCAAGGCTAATTGATCGTGCCAAAAAAGAGAGGAAAGGAAGGAATTTCCCCCATTCTCATAGATTCTTATCCTTTTTTTCACGAAATTTGGATAAGATATATGGAAGAATTCCCTGAATACCTCAAGGGGCGAGGTGCCCAGATCAATCCCAAGAATCAATTTCAACAGCACAGGCTGGATACTCAGGTGGAAGATGGCCTGGATGAACCTCTCGTCCCATCCCGTGAAACAGAATTCATTTACGACCATCCCAAAAAAATCATCAACAAGGTCAGCAGTCCTGACATTCCCCTGGATTATTCCATCAATCCCTATCAGGGTTGTGAACATGGGTGTACCTACTGCTATGCACGCAACTCTCACGAATACTGGGGATATAGCGCAGGTTTGGATTTTGAACGAAAAATTATTGTCAAACCCGATGCGCCCGCTCTGCTTGAAAAAGAGTTGAGACATCCCAAATGGGAACCCAAACCTGTCATGTTCAGTGGCAATACCGATTGCTATCAGCCGATCGAGCGAAAACTGAACATCACCCGCCAGTGTCTTGAAGTCTTTTTGAAATACAAACATCCTGTCAGTATTATTACCAAGAACAGCCTGGTCCTTAGAGATCTGGATCTATTGACAGAACTCGCCAAAGATCAATTGGTACATGTTTTCATCACCATTACCAGCCTGGATGAATCCTTGAGGCGGTTAATGGAGCCAAGAACAGCTTCTTCCATCAAACGACTCGAAGTTGTCAGGCGATTGTCAGAGGCCGGGATTCCCGTTGGTGTGATGTTGGGACCAGTCATTCCTGGTCTTAACAATCATGAAATTCCCAACTTAGTGAAGGAGACGGCAAATGCTGGTGCTCTGGCTGCTGGCTATACTTTTGTAAGGTTGAATGGAGCCGTAGGACAAATATTTGAAAACTGGATCAGGAAAAACTTTCCTGACAGAGCAGACAAGGTCCTAAGCCAGATTATGGGTGCTCATGGCGGCAAACTTTCAGATAGTCGATTTGGCAAGCGTATGAGTGGAGAAGGAGAGATCGCCAAAAGCGTTGCACAATTGTTCCGCATTAGCAAGAAGAAATATTTTGAAGGGAGAAGCCTCCCAGCTTATAATCTTACGGCCTTTCACCAGACTGATCGCGGGCAAATGCGATTATTTTAGAGAGCGAAAAGGCAGATGTCCCTATTTTGGGGATCGGTCAATCAGCCTTACCGTTTTTCGTCTTACTGATGTTAAGGAGTAATGATGATATTCTCAGAAATTGGCAAAGCAAGGGTATCGACTTCTGCTGTGTGTTCAGAAGTAGCATTTGGTAGGTAAATATCAATTATTTGCATCAATCCAACCCCCAGCATAAGGAGCAGGACGATCCTCCCCAAAGCTACCTTCAGGGATAGAGTTTGTCTGGAAGAAATCCTCATGTCGATCTATTTTTCAACCATATAGGCTTCTGGAAACACTCTTTTCATTCGATTGTCAATATCCGAAACACTCACTGATCCGTTGTGATCTTCATCCAGCCCAATATTTTGAGCATATTTTTTGGATGGTTTGGCATATAGAACATAGTCTTGGCCATTTTCCATTGCCCTGGGATAAAGGATCGCCAGATACAAATCCGTCAAACTGTCATACTCTCCATACCTCTCTCGCATGGTCTGGAGATACTCACGCACCAAATCTAGTTGGTCAATCGCAGACATTCGTTTGATATCACTCATATAAAAACTCGTGCCCAACCTTCGATTCAGATCTTTGACCGCTGGTACCATAAACTGAATCAGGCCTGTTGCGCCACTGCCCCGATGGTTCAGGACGGATGGATTAAATCTCGATTCAGAATACATGACTGCCATGAGCCATTCTGGTGGAATGTCCAAAGATCTCGATACATCCTTGACCTTGAGTTCGAATTCTTCCACATTGGCGATGTATTGCCCTGCTTCATCTAGCAAATATAATCGCTTGATTGCCGGTGCTGAAGAGGTAGTAGGCCAATTCAACCAGGCAATGACAAGGAAATTGGTAACGATCAAGATTCCACCTATGATGAGTGCTTTCTTCCAACTGAATCGATCAAGCAAAGATTTGGAGGCAACAGGCAGGCCGAGAACGAAGCCTTTTCCCTGGTCCAAACTATATTTGGGACCAGCAATCCAGACTTGTTTGATCTTTTTATGAAGAAAACTCACAGTGATTACAACTAATTTTATTGGCAATAATACCAAAAAAATTAGAAAAACAAAAATTTCTGCAATAGCTTTCCCAAAATATTCAGCAAAAAAATCTCGCATTTGCCAATTGTTTGATCCGTACTCCAAAGATAGAGAAAATGTCCTCACGTTGGAAAAGCAAAACAGAGGACCACTTCTTTCCCTTGTTGATCGTCCATCAATCCACAAGCCTCTCCCTCATAGACAATCAAATACAGCTTTTTGCATGATGGAATCGAAAAAAGAATGGTACGAAGCTACTACTTATTCCTCACTGATACTTCCAGATAGGTCGAGAGTCAGGATTTGATCAAGCCATTCCCCTCCCTGTTTTAGATAAAGAAGTAATGCCTCAAATAGGCAATCCTCTGTTTGTCCAGTTCATTGATCCTCATTAATTCACGCCAGGAGGTAAAGCGGCCTACCTTTTTTCGTGCAGAAAGAATTTCCTCAGCAAGAGAATCTGACAAGCGTCTGTGAACTTTCAGATCCCAAAGCTTCACCCGATTCAGGTCTTTTTTCTCAAATCCACTGAGATCTCCAATGGTCAAATACGGAAGCATCTTGTCAAAATTCTGATCTGTCAATCGATAGATCTCTTTCAACTGATCGACAGAAACAAAATAGCCAATGCGATTTCTGTAAGACAAAATTTGGGAGGCAGTCCAGGCCCCGATACCTGGAAGAGCGAGCAAGTCTACAGAATCAGCCATATTCAAATCCAATATCGGGATCGACTTTGGAGAGGGAATGGACAGGCTGCCCTCCACGTCTAAAGAATCGCTGGACGGAGGAGGAGCGACTCTTTTGTGCACAGAGGAATTCTCTGCCACTAAATCGATTGAAGAAGTATCGATCATACTAGAATCTTTGCTCAAGAGCAGAAACGGCCGAATAGACTCAAACACTTCCGGGGCAAGACCATAAACTTTTTTTATTTGATCTACTTCTTCAAATCCACCGATTGCAGTTCGATAATTGATAATTCGTTGACTCAGAACAGGTCCAATTCCTTTCAATTGCTCAAACTCTGTTTGGCTAGCCTTATTGATGTCAATGCTAGTGATGGTGCTCGGGATGCTAATCGAATTCGTCGGTCTTTTTTTTGCAGAAGGAGAAGATGAGATGGTCAAGAAGGGGAGGATGTGCTCATACACCTCTTCTTTCAATCCATATACTTTTTTGAGGTCTGACAAGGAGCGAAATCCTCCAATGGCAGCCCGATACCGAACTATCCTCCTGCTCAAGACGGGTCCAATGCCGTGCAAGCGCGTCAAGTCTGCGCTGTCAGCCTGATTGACATCCAGTGTGAAGGCGTCTTCATCTTTGTGGTCTTTGAGACGGAACTCGCGTTCCTTCTTTTCTGAATCCAGCTCAGGCAATGGCATCTTGACCACAACCTCCTCGGACTGAGAATTCCAGGATTGGTAAAGGGCAATTCCAAGAATCCCGCATATCATACATATTGCAAGCCCCAAAAGGCCGATTTTCTGAGATTGTGTAAATATGATTGCTTTGAAGAATGACATTTCTTCAAACTTACAGGAAAAATTCAATTTGTGGAAATACTCAATTGTCTACCAGGGGGGCCTGTTCTGGAAGAAGAATTGAAAAACAAGATCCTTTCCCCTCTTCTGATTCCAACTCCACACTTCCACCTAATTTATCGACAGCACTTTTGACGATATACAATCCCAGGCCTGATCCTTTGGATTTCGTATTGCCGCGATAAAACATCTCAAACACTTTGTTTTTCATTCTTTCAGGTATCCCCAGGCCATTGTCCTGCACTTCTAGCAGGACCCGACTTCTTCTTTTCGATCCTTTCACCAATACTTTTGGATTCTGAATACCCGGATTGTGGTAATGAATGCCGTTGACGATGAGGTTCTGTAAAATGGAGGTCAACAATTTTTTGTCTGAAATCAATGGATGCGAAATATGAATGTCTTTTTCCACTTCGACTCCCTGATATTGCGGAACATGCTTCAAGCTCTGAAAAATATCATCTACCAGGAGGGACACATCGATTTCTTCCAGCTTCAGATGCGCTTTATTGATTCGGGTAACATCAATGAGTTCTGACAGAATCAGATCCAATCGTTTGGTGCTTTTGTTAATGAGTTCCAGATAAGAGAGGGATTGCTCATCCCTGACTTCTGCCCGAGCAATATTGGTTACCCCCATAATCGAGGCAAGCGGTCCTTTCAGGTCATGAGAAGCTTTGTACACAAAGGCATCCAGTTCTCCATTTTTTTCCTGTAGCTTGAGTTCCGTCAACTTTCTGTCAGTAATGTCGGTGATGATCGCAATAGAACCAACAATTTCTTCAGGAGGCTGCACATATGGACTTCCCGTGACAGACAACCAGATTTGTTCTCCATCCTTTTTTCGAAATTTCAATTCATACTGATCCGAAACTCCTTGCTGGCGAAGCAGAGATTTTTCTTTGATTAACTCTTTGGCAGAGTTTCCGCCCAACACATCATAGGTTCGTTTTCCAATTAGTTCATCTTCTTCCAAACTGATGATTTCACACATTCGATTGTTGACAAACAGGATGTTTTCTTCCCTATCTGTCATGATCAAGCCTTCATTCATCTTCTCTACCAAAGTCCGGTACTTTTGTTCGCTTGCTTTCAGCGCTTTTCGCTTCTCGATTCGCTCTTGAATATTAGAGACAATGAGCATGAGCCGAAATTCCCCACCCAATACTGCGAGATTGGCACTAAGTTCTACCGGAAATTTACTTCCATCTTGTTTGAGGAAGACCCACTCCTGCTGGTTGGCCTGCCCTTGTTTGGTAAGGGTCAGAAATTCCTTGAGTCGTTCTGCATACTCCTCCAATCCCCATTTATTCAGAGGAAGCTTGAGGAGTTCCTCCCTCTGGTATCCCAACATTTTGCACAAAACATTGTTGATATCCAGAACTTCATATGATTCAGGTTCTAGAATAAATATGCCGGAGTTCCCTGCATTGAAGATTTCCTGATAATTCTGTTCTGAGTCCTTCAAAGCTGACTCAACTCGTTTACTCTCTGAAATATCTCTAATTTTGAGCAGCAGGCTATCGTTTTGGAGAGTTCGTATTTTGCTAATGAATAGGTCCAGGACCAATATATTTCCCTCTTTGTCTGTCAGTGTTGTTTGGGTTTTCAACTGCTTTTGGGGAAGGGTGGACTGAAATTGTGTCCGAATCTGCTCCGGATTATGATCCAGGCGAGCGACGATGGCTTCATATGTCGTTGGGAGTGTACCTGGAATTTTATTGAGAATATCATCAGCAATTCTGTTTTGGTACAGGATTTCCATAGTTGTCAAATCCATCAAAAAAATCCCAAAAACTGAGTTATCCAGCAAATCACCCAACATTTGATTGCTGTGATTGACTTTGGAAAGAAACCTCTCTCTCGACCAGACATATGCTCCTGTAAATGAAGTAACCAGGACTATCAGAATAAAGAACAGGCTAGGGAGCGTTTGCAGATTATCAAGAGAAAAACTCAGAATGGCAAACAGAAACAAGCTGGAAGCAGCAAAAATGAGAAATTCGAAAAAATTGCGAAAAGCAATGGCAAACAGAATTTGAACCGCTATCAGCAAAGGGACCAGAGCAGGATTCAAATGATTCAGAAAGCTGATAAAAATGACTGCCAGATACACAAAAACAAAAACCAGGAAGGTATAATCAAACATGTGTCTCTGAACATGTTGACTAATGCCAGAAATACTTCCGGTCAACAACGCCAATCCACCAACCCCAATGAATACTGGCAAGGGGAATGTCAATCCCGTGATACCTCTGCTCAGAACAATCCCTACTCCCACAGCCAAAAGTCCACCAAAGATCAAGATCCAGCGCAAAAGCCGGATATCCTTAGTCAAAAATAGATAAGACAAAATGGGACCTTGAGCTTTTTTCATATCCTAATCACACCAAGGGGTACATATGAAAGCAGGGATACTCTTAGGGGCTGCCCCAAGCTACAAAACTGCTTAGGAATTCCAAAGTAAATGCTCCACTCCACCTGGCAATCTATCAGATTTTATTATTGAACAGGACGTACGCTATAGCCTGCATTTCGAAGTAACTGTATGACTCCTTTGGGCCCAGCTAGATGACCAGCGCCGACAGCAATGAACACCTGATGCTTGACGAGCAGTTTCTCTATTTTGGGAATCCACTTTTCATTGCGTTTATCCAGCAGTGTCTCAAGATGCTCATCCAGATCTTCACTTTCCTGGGTCATTTCCATCAATGCTGTCAAATCCTGCTGTCTGTAGACCCGCACCATTTCTGCCAATTGTTCGCAAGCAGCCCGTGGAGATCGTGTTGTTTCCAGCAAGCCTTCTGCCTGTTCTTCAATTGAGATCTCATCTAGCGCATCCATCTGATCTTTCATGGTCTCCAGACCAGAGACTGTTTTTTTCCACTCTTTAAATTTTTGAGAGAATACTAGTTCATAGGATTCCATTTCTGTCCCACCACAATACATTGTGGTAATTTGCTGTGCAGTCAACAGGGGCTTAATCTTGTGATACATAGGGATTGGAGAAGACAAGCTATCTTTCATAAAAGTACGCACTGTTGAATAGTCTTCTTCTGACAAATAATCTTTCAGGCTCTTACCTCCAGGGATCAGCATCCACATCGCAGAAGAGAGGATGGTTCCAAAATTCATATCCAAGGGGATTTCAAGCACCAATTCCTGCGAAGAGGCGAGGGCGTCTTCAACAGCAGGCAGCAAAAAGAAAGAATCCTTGGGGATCAAATGAATGGTTCCATACAAATAAGAGGGTTGGGAGAGATCGTCTCGATTGATTTCCCAAAACAAAGAATTATTTTTCTCTCCATTTGAAGGGGAAGAATCAGTCTCGGATTGGGCAAATATGAAAGAAGTGCTCAGAATCAGGCACAAAAACAATGAAACAATGTTGATCATGAATGTAAGGTTAGTTTTCCGGGATTTCCAGATTCATAGGTCGGACTTCAAAGCCTTTTTTGCGCAGTAGATGAATCAAGCCAAATTCTCCGGGAAGTTGTACAGCATTTACAGCAATGAACAAGCTTTCTTTCTTGAGTTGCCAGGACAATTTTTCCATCCAGCCGAAATTACGTGCTTCCAGGAATTTGCCCGTATTATCACCGACATCAGGGGAATCCTTGGCTAGCAACCAGATTTGATCCAGATTCTGACGCCGATAGGCCCTGACGATGGCCATATATATTTCACACAATGCTGATCGATTCTCTATAGTTGAAAGAAGGTAATCTGTCTGTTCTTGAAAATTATAGGTATCCAACCAGGCTGTTCGGGTCCATTCCGTTCCCAACACCCTCAGAGGGATTCCAGCATTCAGGGCCAGATAGGTCTCATAGGATATGGCTTCTTTTCCAGGTCGGTAGTCCAAACAATAATCAGAGATTGCCTGTCTGGCCAGTAAAACCGGAGCATATCTACTGCTCAATTGATAATAAGCCAAATCTGACAGGCTATCTTTTACATAGGAACGCAGCCATTGGTATTTTCTTTTATCCAGCAGTACATCCAGGGTTGAATCTATCGGCATGGTTCCTCTATGTTGGTGGTCCATATTGTAAGTGAGGGGGTCCACTTCCATTACCAGCTTGTCACACTGTCTTAATATAGAGGAAAGATCTTTGGGGAGAAAAAAGTCTTTTTTGGAGACTTTATGGAGAATAGCATAAATATATGAGGGTCGTTTCAGATCTGCGCGATCGATTTCCCATACAAGGCAATTCACGGGTTGGACACGAATTTCTTCGGCTTCCATATCCAAGATCTGAAGGTCTTGTGTGGGTTGAGCACACAAGAAAACAGGAACAAGAAAACAGATTACAAGACAAAGGCTCGCTAACATTCGGCCTGGCACCATATAAGCAGATTTGCAAATCAAATGTATATAACTTCGTTGATATTTGCCAAAAATCCAATTCTATGCTCAAACTCAGTCTGGATGCGAAATCTTCTCTAAAGTTCTAAAGGTATAGGCGAAAGCATGCCGCTCATCTGCCTGTCGAGCATCAACTTCCGTAATGGTCCATTCGTCTTCATTGCTCAGATGAAAAAAGGTATCACCATCCACTTCTGCATGGATAAGTGTCTCATAAATACGGCTTACAAAACCTTTCTCAATAGATTCCCGGTAGATAAGGGCCCCTCCTGTAATACAAATTTCGGGTTCGGCATGACACAATTGAATCGCCTCTTCCAAAGAATGGGCAACTTCTATTCCAGGGGCTGTGAAGGAGGGATTTCTGCTTATGACAATGTTCCGTCTTTTAGGAAGCGCCTTTCCCAGAGATTCGAATGATTTTCGCCCCATCAAAATGGGTTTGCCTTGAGTTTTTGCCTTGAAGTGTTTGAGATCATTAGGGAGATGCCAGGGCAGCTGATTATTTTTCCCAATCACACCATTTTCCGACACCGCATATATCGCAAAGATCAATTGACTCATGTTGGATTATTTTGGTCTTAAAATTACAGACTCTCTTCTTTCCAAAAAAATTTACCTGCCAAAAGGAGAACAGATCAAAAAACCTTTCTCTCCAACTATTTGTTTGAATTAAGCTGCCAATTTCAACATAGATTCGTATATATTTGTAGCAATCTGTTATATCTATTACTATTTCCAGCGTGGCCTTCAACAATACCTTTTTCACCCTTTCTTTTTGGCTTCCTCTCTCCAATTTGAAAAGAATTACTGCTTTAGGCATCTTTCTTCTTGTTTGGGCAGGTAGTCAAGCCCAGGATACTTCCACTCAATTGGATCACCCTATTTCGATTGAGTATAAACAAAAAACTCTGTTTCAAGTGTGGAGCAATATTGAAGAGAAGTATCCTATCCAATTTTTTTACAAAGAGGAATGGATACCCAGATCGAAATTCTCTGGCGATTTTTCCAATGTTCCCATCAAAACCATTCTTACAGAACAATTGGCTGGAACTGGTCTAGGCTTCACCAATTGGAACGACCGAAGTATTCTTATTGCCAGAGAGAGTGAGATCGCCCAAGTCAAATCCATGACTTTCAAAACTCTTATCACAGAGACCCTGAATATGGATGAGACTCAATCGCTTCGCAAACGCGCCAAGGGAAAAAATAATGTTATTGGAGACTCCACCCTCAGGCCTCTTCCTGCAACGGCTACCTTAACTGGAAGAGTATTTGAAAGCAATACAGATATTGGATTGGCCAATGCCAGTATCAGCTTCCCCGATCTGCAACAGGGTGGATTGACGGATACCTCAGGGACCTTCCTTGTCAAGATCCCAACTGGATATCATCGAACCATTGTCAAAGCGACTGGTAGAGAGACCAGAGAATTCGGGATCTGGGTGTATTCAGATGGAGAGTGGGATATTGAATTGAATTTCACAGCATTTCAAATGGAAGAAGTGCTCCTGTCTGCGGAAGGAGAAGATCGGAATGTGAGTCAGACTCAGGCTGGGGTCGTCAAGATCTCTCCCATTGATATTCGCCGGATGCCCAATCTGTTAGGGGAGATCGATGTACTGAAATCCATCACCCTGATTCCAGGCGTGAGTTCGGCAGGGGAAGCCGCCAGTGGATTCAATGTCCGAGGAGGGAATATCGACCAAAATCTTGTCATGCAGGATGGCAATATGATCTTCAATTCTTCCCACCTTCTAGGATTCTTCTCTTTATTTAATCCAGATCTGATTAAAGATATCACCTTATACAAAGGGCACATACCGGCACAATATGGAGGCAGAACCTCCTCCGTGCTTGATGTTCAACTTGATGAAGGAAGTTATCGAAAAACCAGGGGGAGAGCTTCGATTGGAATCCTTGCAAGCAAACTCAGTCTTGGAGGGCCTATGCAGAAAAACAAAAGTTCCTACCTATTGGGAATTCGTGCTGCCTACCCAAATGTCGCCACCAGTTTTGTAGATAACCATCCTGACATTCAGCGGTCTGCTGCTTATTATGGGGATGCAACCTTGAAGTTGACCCAGAAACTTGGGGATTTGGGCAAGATATCCTTTACTGGCTATGCAAGTACAGATGTGTTCAATTTTGGGCAGCAATTTGGGTATGGGTGGCGAACAGTGATGGGAGGTATAAACTGGAAACAAATCTATGAAAAAGGGTGGTCCTCAACTGTTCAGGTCAATACCTCCAGCTATCAGAGCAGCTTTTTTGACAACAATGATGTAGAAGCTTTTGAGATCACCTCAGGATTAAGCCAAACCAATCTCAAAGCCTACGGCTTGTGGCCACTCAATTCCCAGCATACCCTAAGAATTGGCACTGAATTTACCTGGTACGACATTGCCGACAACATACGAAATCCCTATGGGAGCAACTCTATCGTTCGACCCAAATCAGTAGAAAAGGATCAAGGCCTGGAATCTGGGATCTATATCAATGACGAATGGAAGATCAACAATTTTTTTAGTCTGGATATGGGCTTACGTCTTAGCGGATTTGCCAATTTGGGACCTTCCAGCATCTTCATTTACCCAGAGAACAGTCCCAGAGAAGTCTTCAATATCATCGATACCCTTTCTGTAGGAGAATTTGAATCTGTGCGGAATTTTGGCGGCATCGAACCCAGAATTTCCTTCAAAGCTAACCTGAATGAACTTACCTCTGTCAAGGTTGGCTTCAACAGAATTCACCAATACTCTCATCTTCTTATCAATAGTCTTGCAACGACTCCTGTCGATTTGTGGCAGTTGAGCAATCGCTATTTCCCTGCACAAGTAGCTAACAGCTTTTTTGCCGGGGTACATCGGAACTTCTTTGGAAACATATGGCAACTTTCCCTCGAAGGGTATTTTCGGCAAATGAAAGGACTGGTGGTCAATCGGGATTTTGCCAACTTGTTTGTGAATGATCATATAGAGACAGAAATCATGGACGCTGAAGGTGTCGCATATGGAGGAGAATTTAGTCTCATTTATTCCAGGAACAAATTTGATGTGCAAATGTCCTACGCTTATTCACGCAGCCTTCGCAGGGCCATAGGGGACGCCAGTCCTTCTCTTGTGAATGGCGGAAAATGGTTTCCCTCCGACATAGACATGCCCCACAATATCACCTTCACAGGACAGTGGCGCGCCAAGCGGACAGTCACCTATTCTATGAACTTTGTTTACAGAAGTGGGAGACCGGTCACAGCCCCGGAAGCTGTTTATGGGATAGAACCTTCCTGGTTGGTTCCTGCCTTTTCGGATAGAAATGCGTTCAGAATTCCTCCATTTCATCGACTGGATTTTGGTGCAACCCTAGATCGAGAAACCATCAAGCGCAATAGAGTCAAAAGCGAATTCGTCTTTTCGATTTACAATTTTTATGCACGACACAATCCATTTTCAGTATTTTTCAGAAGAGAAGGAGGAAGATATCAAGGGTATCAATTGGCAGTGATTGGCTCACTGTTGCCTATGATCAGTTATAATTTTCGGTTTTGATGATCCATACCTCTATGAAAATCAAGCACCTTTTCCTTATTCCGGGAGTTATTTTGGGCCTCTTGGTACATTCCAGTTGCATAGATCGGATTGATTTTTCAGGTCCACCAGCCCCTATCAACCTTGTCGTATCGGGCATCATTACCAATAGTCCCGGACAAAGGACCATTCATCTGTCTTACCAGAGACCCATTGATATTTTTCAGACCCGGGATACCATCCCCCCGCCAGCAACCATCAATTTGTTTGAGGATGGTGTCCTTATCGCCCCCTTCATACAGCTAGCGACTGATGAATATCGGTTGGACGAATCAGCCGTTATTGAAGCAGAAAAGGCTTATCACATAGAAATTCAATTCGTCAATGGAGACACATATGCCTCCAGGCCAGAGCTTGTTAGGCCTCTTCATCGAGTTGATAGCCTTGGATTGCAGTTCGAGCAGCGAGACATTGATTCCCAGGTTGGCTCAACCATTCGGAGATGGTTTGTCGATTTGTATGTATTCAATTGGATTCCCCCCTCCGAGGAGCCTTATTACTTTCGGTGGGAAATGGATGAAGACTGGGAGCAGGTAGAACTGGCTAGAGAGGACCCTTTCGACATACAACTCACCTGTTACTTCCACACCCCACGGACCTCTCTCCCGGTCAGAATTCAGACCACCAAGGAGTTGGAATCCGGGGTTGTATCCAAACGAATTATACAGCGACAGCCAGGAGATGCTTTCAAGGACAGGCATGTATTCAATGTCTATCAACATCGGATCAGTCCAGAAGCTTATGCCTTTTATGAACAACTGGATCTTTTGGTGAATCGGACAGGCAATATGTTTGATCAAATTCCTGCAGCAGTCACAGGCAATGTCAGCAACCTGAATGCTCCAGATGAAAGGGTTCTTGGGTATGTTGAATTTTCTCTTGCTGATACAAGTAGATTATGGGTTCGACGTCAGATGTTTCCTTTTACGATCAGGCTTTCCTGCGCAGATCCGGATATCGCTTCCACTTCCTGTTTTGAATGCATTCTGAACAATGGTGCTTCCTATAACAAACCTTATTACTGGCCGTAACCTTTTGGACTACAACAATCATATGCGCCGTTTTACAATTTTCTGGACCGGACTGATGATTCTCCCGCTTCTGGGGCTATCACAAACAAGAACGAATTTTGAAGTTCCTGAGCAATTTTACGCCAGGACTGATCGACCATATTATATTCTGGGAGAACATCTTTGGTACCAGGTATATGGATTGTTTCAGTCCAATGAATTCCTTCAAAGTAAAGTCATATATGCTGATCTCATCAGTCCAGAGGGCAACATCATTCATACTCAGAAACTAAAGATGAATCAGGCCAATGCCATGGGGGATTTTGTTGTCGAGACCCATTGGAACCCAGGCTGGTATCGCATTCGGATTTATAGTAAGTGGAACATGAATTTTTCTCCTCCCCCCACTTATACCCTCTCTTTTCCAGTATTGAATATCCCTTCGAGCCTACCAGATGCCCTCCCAAAGGATTCTATCCCTCCTTCCCAATTGGTTCAGTCCCCCCCCCAAATAGAGCTTGCCGGAGAAAACGGACTCGCCATCTCCTTGAATCAAGACAGCTATTCTCCTCGTAGTACTGTTCTGCTCGATCTTGGTCTGAAGGATCCCAATCACCCCCTAACTTCAGCCAATGTATCTATTTCTGTGGTCCAGCTAGCATTTTTTAAGGAAATGCTCCAAAACCAGCAAAGGATTAAGGATGTCGTTCCGCTAGAATTTTCTTCCTATCAAAGGAATACTAAGTACTATCCACCTGAACAGAATTTTCAGGTCAATATGAAATTGACTTCTGAAACGGATAAGCCTATTACCTCTAATTTCATTCAGGGTGTGGTCATGCAGTCTGGCAAAATGAATTATACTCAGTCTCATAATGGGCGCGCAAAAATTCAATTTGGAGAAATCTATGGATCAAGCCCAATTCAATTTTTTGATCCAAACCCATTTGCTATCCATCCCAGACTCAAAGCCACATTGATTGAAGAAGACTTGCCACTTCCTGATCCAGAACCTCTGGTTCGCCCCCTGCCCAGCAACTCAGGCATTCAGTTGTATTATCAATCTTATGTAGACAAGCTGATCATAGAAAAATTGTATAATACCACCGAAGCTTTTGCCCCGACCACTCTTAGCTATCCCATGCTGAAACGGGTTCCAAGTTTTTCTATAGATACAGAGGATTATATACAGTTTGAGGACATTTTTCACTTTATTGGAGAAGCCATCCTCAGCATACAGATCAAGCGCCCCCCCAAGCGATTCAAATCTGTCGTGCCATTTACCAAAGGTCCAATGGCCGGAAAAATGTTCAGCTTTCCGATTTATTCCCAGGGAAATTATACAGAACCACAGGAGCTTCAGTATGTGGTGCCAATGATGTACTCTGTCAATGACTACCTCTTCTATGATTCTGATCTACTTTTGGATCTGGAATGGGACAATGTGGAAAGTGTAGAACTCTATAGAGTTTTGGAACATTTGCAGTTTCAATTTGGGCCAGCCGGCAAAAGCGGGGTACTCGGCATCAGAACTAAAGACAGAAAGACCCCTCGAACTATCCAGAATGCGAATCACAACATTGTTTTTCAGGGATTTCATATTCCAAATACTTTTCAAAATCCAATCTATGAGGATTCGGAGCAGGAAGTCAGCAAAATTCCTGATTTCAGGCCAATCAATTATTGGAATCCAATCGTCTTTGTTCCTCCAGCTGGTTCGACCAAACTCCAATTTTCTACCATAGATGCTCCCGGTTGGTATCTCATTCGGGTAGAAGGTGTCACCAATTTTGGAGAGCCTATTTGGGCAGAAAAATTGTACCAGGTTAGTCTTCCGTCAGCTGATTAGAAAACATATTACTCCCTGGCGAGTCTTCTTATATCTACTTCCAACCCCACGGAAAAAATGTATCCTTGTCAACCAACCTTTAAGCGCTCATTCAGAACACTTGATGGAAGAGGAAATGGAAGGACCAAGTTCATCCAATCCCGAGAAAGGCTTGAGAAGTATGCTTGAGGGGATTCTGTACAGGCAGCAGACCTACTGATGAGGCAATTTGGTATGACAGAAAGCATGTTGTTCCGTAGGCAGGGAGTACTCTTCCAACCTACGCCCAGGTATCGCTTCCCCTTCCTTCCAATAGTCACACAAAGCAAGAGTAAAGGTTTTTCTTATCTTTGAATGGAATGTCTGATAATCACATGAGCAGTTTCCCCAAAATCAAATTCGTGCATGGAGTCAAATTGTTTGGGTTAATGGGTATGTTATGCACATTTGCCTGCCAAAATACTCGGGATAGCATGATTCTTGATCGAGAAAAAATGACCACCGTTCTTCTTGAATACCATCTGGCAGATGCCATTGTGGACAACAAAGGTGGTCCGCTGGTCCAGCGAAACATCCATCGGGAAGAGATCATGGACGAGATTCTGGATAAAGAAGGAGTCAATCGGGAAATCTTCTACAAAAGTTACCAATATTATCTGATCATGCCGGCACAATTTGATAGTATCTATGTAGACATTTTGGACCGCTTACAAGTTCTTCAAGACAGTATACAGGCCCCTGCCATGTTGAACAGAACTCCTCCCAGGATCGATACTACCAAAAAAGTGAAACCCAAGACCCGAAAAGAGCGTTCCAAGAAATCATGAAATGCTATAACGCTCATACATATGAGAAGTTGGGGTTTGACCAGATCCTTGAGGATCTGAAGAAACGCGTATTGAGCGAATCTACCAAAAAGCACATCGACCAAATACGGCCTATTCACGACCCGAATGTTCTCCTTCCTGAACTAGACAGAGTAGAAGAATTCAGTGAACTTCTGGCTTTCGATGATCCTTTTCCCATTGATGGATTTCTGAATGTGGAGAACACCCTTGGGAAATTGGCGCTGGAAGGAAACTGGTTGAGTGCTCAAGAAATTTTTCGTCTTCTCCGCTGGATGCGAGCGATATCAGCAGTCCGGCAGTATCTTCATCAACGAAGAGAGAAGTATCCTCAATTACATGTCCTGGCCAATACTCTCGGTTTCCCCCAATCATTGATCAAAAAAATAGAAAGCGTTCTCGATGATTATGGCAATGTAAGAGATAACGCATCTCCAGAGCTAGTTCGGATTCGACGCCAACTCAAAAAGTCATCCGGAGAACTGCGTACGACCTTGTATCGAATTCTGAAAAACGCCCAGGCCAACAACTGGTCTTTGGAACAGGAGATTACCCTCAGAAATGACCGATTGGTTATTCCGGTTCGTGCGGAAGCCAAGGGAAGGGTTCCTGGATTTGTTCAGGATGTGTCCCAATCTGGCGGGACAGTATACATAGAACCAACCCAGGCTTTGCCACTGAACAATAAAATTAGGGAACTTCAAATCCAGGAACACAATGAACTGGTGCGTATTCTCCAGGAGATCAGCATATCTATTCGCGGACATGCGCATGAATTGACTGACTTTCAGGAGATTTTGATCCAGGTTGATCTCATAAGGGGCAAGGCGATTCAAGCGCAGGAATTGGAAGGAATTCGCCCCCAGGTAGATCCCAATGGCAAACGGTTGATTCTCCAACAAGCCTATTATCCGCTCTTATTGTTCAAGGCACAGCAGGAAAAAATGGAGGTCATCCCGCTGGACATCAGCCTCAATACAAAAAGGAGAATTCTGTTAATTTCAGGTCCAAATGCCGGGGGAAAATCTGTTTCCTTGAAGACTGTTGGCTTGCTGCAAATCATGCTACAAAGTGGATTCCTCATTCCAGTGGCTGAAGGGTCTGTGTTTCGTTTGTTTGATTCTCTCTTCCTGGATATTGGAGATGAGCAATCTGTGGACAGTGATCTGAGTACCTATACGTCGAGGCTCTTCCAATGGCGACAAATGGGGGACCATATGCGAGACAAAGCCTTGTTTTTGGTGGATGAATTTGGAAGTGGTACAGATCCCAAGCAGGGGGGAGCGATTGCAGAATCCTTTCTCGAGCGCTTTGTCAGGCAACGGGCATTTGGCATCATCACCACCCACTATGGCAATCTCAAAGATTATGCTGAGATTACCTCCGGGATTGTCAATGCAGCGATGCAATTCGATACCAAGGGGTTACGACCAACGTTTCGTCTCATAGAAGGCATGCCGGGAAGAAGTTATGCTTTCGAAATGGCCAAACGTGTTGGGGTGCATCCCAGCATCCTGAAGAAGGCAAGAGCCAAGGTCGGCACGGACGAAATCGATTCTGAAAAATTGCTGAAAGAACTGGAAAGGAAAAATGCCCAGCTCTCCAGATTGATTGCAGAAAATAAGAAGAAGTCTCAAAAGCTAGAAGGTCTTCTGGAACGCAATGAAACCAAAGAACAAATCCTGACCAAGGATCGCAAGAAAATCCTTCGTCAAGCACAAATGGAAGCGAAACAGCTCATCCAGGATGCCAACAAACAGATTGAAAGAACGATTCGCGAGATTCGGGAACAACAAGCCGAAAAAGAAAAAACTCTGGCATTGCGCAAACAATTGGCTGCAGCTGCACCGAAGGTCGATCCGCCCATCCCGGAAGAATTGCACGATCCGCCATCCCAAACAACCAAAGGGAAGAAATCTTCCTCCAAAAAGAAAAAATCAGCTCTCCCAAATATTCTCCCCAATGCCCCTATGGAAGTTGGAAGCTGGGTCAAACTCAAGCAATCAACTACCATTGGTCAATTGGAGGATATACAGGGAAAAAAGGCAATCGTCAGTGCAGGCGGGATGAAACTCACCATCAATCTGAAACAACTGGTCAGGATTCAGACTCCCGAAAGTCAGACGTCTTCTGGGATATCAGTAGTTCGATCTACCAAACCAAAAGCGATTCCTTTGGAAATCAATGTCATGGGAAAACGAGTGGATGAGGCACTGAATGAAATGGAACGATGGCTGGACGATGCCAATGTAGCAGGATTCCGTCACCTGAGGATTTTGCATGGCAAGGGAACTGGTGCATTGCGTGAAGCCTTGCGCTCTCATTTATGGAAAATGGGATATGTGAAGCAGGTTCAGGATGCACCCGTTGATCAGGGAGGTGCAGGATGGACCCTCATTGAATTGGAAGAATAATCAGCAACTTTTCTTATATTGGTGGAGAATAGTCTCCTCTCATGTCCACTGAATCGCCATTTCTAGATATCCTGTTTGTTTACGGAACATTGCTCAAGGATGCAGAACACCTCATGTCCAGTTATTTGCTTGAACGAAGTACGTTTCTGGGTCCTGGCATGATGCCTGGACAGTTGTACAAAGTGGACTTTTATCCCGGTGCCATTCATGATCCAGCAAGTGAGACACAGGTTTATGGAGAATTGTATCAACTCTCTGAGCCACAAAAAGTCCTGGAAGTATTGGATGGTTATGAGGGCTTTGATCCCCAGAATGAGGCACACAGTTTATTTCGCCGAACACAAGTAGAGATCATGCAAGATGGAAATCTTCTCACTTCCTGGGTCTATGTATATAATCAATCCCCGGAAGGATTTCCATTGATTCCTTCCGGGGATTTCCTCAAGTATGAGTTTCAACAAATAAAGACTTCCTGAGGGCTATCGTTCCTGCTCATCATCACTGTCTGGCTCCTCCTCATTTTCCTCTTCAGGTTCATCTTCTACCTCTACTACATTTACCTCCCATTTCCCAGAGGTAAAGCCTTTTCTAAACTTCTCTCGCTCTTCGGGGCTCATTCGATCCTCTGTTTCCTTCATCAACTTTTCCAACTTGGCCCGCCACTTTCTCCGTCTATGCCTCGCTCTTCCAAATCCACCCGTCAACAAATGCCCCAACACCACCAATAACACTGCCTGCATAAAACGAATCATCGGTCCTCCAAAGAGTTCTGGTACGAGAAGATTCCACAAAATCATCACCAGACCTCCTTTCACTAGCAAGCCAATGAATCGTGAAAAAAATCCCCGTCTCATTCGATGTCTCTCAAACTTTTTCCGACAAAATCGGCCCCTCGGTTCTTGATTGTCCATAATTTATTTCTTTAACCTAATTCTTCATACAATTCATACAATCTCTCCCGGAGATACAGAATGGCATATCGCTTTCGAGAAAGTAAGGTATTAAGGGAAACACCTGTTTCTTTAGCAATCTCTTTGAAACTCATTCCATCAAATTCATGCATCACGAATACCTCTCGTTGATTGGCAGGTAATTCTTCCAGCGCATCTTCCAGGGTCTCGAGGATCATGTTGCGCTCGTAGATCATCTCTGGATGAGTGGAAGGATCGGGCAAAATCTCAGACAGAGACAGCAGTTCTCCCTTCTCAATCTTACTGAACGAATCGGGTCGTTGCTTGCGATATAAATCCGTAATTCTGTTCCTTGCAACCCGAAACAACCAGGCAGTCGTATTTTCTATTTTCTCGGGCGTGCCAAATTGATCCACAAATCTAGTAAACACTTCTTGCAAGACGTCTTCGGCTTCTTCCCAATCAGGCACCCGCTGTTGAATAAACCCCAACAATCGGTCCTTCTCACGATGAAAAGCTGAGAGGATTTCCAATTCTGGTTCGGGTTCTTTCATCAATATGGTTTGTTTCCCATTGTTCATACATCTGCGAAGACGATTGACTTCATGGGATATTGTATAGAGAAGAAAAAAAGTTCAATCAACTGCCCCCATTGATCAGCACCACCCATGGCCGATGGATCAACCGCCAGTTGCCATTGACATGAACCAGCACATCGTAGGCACTTCCCAACTTTCTGTTGGGTTGCACGAACTTGAATCGATAGAACATGATTCCCGGTCGGAAATACTCTGCCAACTCATGGTAGCCTCCAGGAAAATTTCTGGCTTCGTCCTTGTCATAATCTGACAAGTCTTCACTACTTGCCTGGAACAGTAAATATTCTGTCTGATCTTTTAGCAATGGTCGAATCACGATATTGGCCCGACGTTTTAGTCGCTTTTGATAGCGGTAGACCTTTTTGCCCATTTTTCCATCAAAAATAGCCTCACAATCTTCCAGTGTTGGCAACAACCTCTTGGTATACTCCTTTCGTTCCTTGCTATTTGCGTCCAGTAGGTAAAGAATCATTTGCTCAACTCCCTCTCTTCCAGGAGGAAAAGTGATCTCCGAAGCTTCTTGCCCCATTGCTGGAGACAACAGGACAACCATCAGGAGCAAGGATCCCCAATAATCCAACCGTATTTTCATGCTGGAAATAACTATGAAAATCAGGGATTGTCAAAATCATTTTTTGTAGAGAAAAAACCTGTATGTTTGGGTGATGGATCAACAACAGCTTTCTCATTGGATCAAACAGCAAGGAACTGAACTTGGTTTCGATCTGATCGGCATATCCAAGGCTGTCGCCCTTGAGAAGGAAGCCAGAGAGCTCGAACAGTGGCTGGCTCAGAATCGGCACGGAACGATGGGATATATGGAAAACCATTTTGACAAAAGGATTGATCCCAGATTGCTGGTTGATGATGCAAAGTCCATCATCAGTGTAATTCACAACTATTATCCACATCCCACTCATGCTCAACCCGCAGGCACCCCCAAAATATCCAGATATGCCTGGGGAGAAGACTATCACAAAGTACTCAAGCGAAAGTTGTACACGCTCTTTGATCGCATACAGAATCGGTTGGAGCGGGAGATATCAGGAAGGGTATTCGTAGATTCAGCACCTGTCATGGACAAAGTCTGGGCAAAAAAAAGCGGCCTGGGCTGGATTGGGAAACATACCAATTTGATCTCTCCACGAAAGGGATCGTATTTCTTTATCGGAGAGATTATTCTGGATCTGGAATTGTCATACGACGGTCCGATCAAAGATTATTGTGGCACGTGTACCCGCTGTATAGATGCCTGTCCAACAGATGCTTTGGAACCCTATGAGATTGATGCTAACAAGTGCATTTCCTATTTAACCATAGAATTGAAATCCAATATTCCTTCCTACTGGGCTGAGCAGATGGCTGGCTGGGCCTATGGCTGCGATATTTGTCAGGAAGTTTGTCCGTGGAACAGATTTTCGCTCCCACATCCCGGGAATGAGTTTTCTCCTCTTCCCTACATTCATTTTTCTTCAGGAGAATGGGAAGAACTGACAGAAAAAAGCTTCAAAAAACTTAGACGCAAAAGTGCCATGAATAGAGTCAAATGGGAAAAACTCATGCAAAATATCCGGATGGTATTATCAGGCAGGGAGCAAACCGGTCTCTCTCACCAGGATCAACAGAGCGAGGAATAAGATAAACCAGCCAAACCCTCTTTTCAGCTTATTGGCGGGCAGATAATTGGAGGCATATGATCCTAATAATATTCCAAGAACCATAACTGCGCCGATTGAAAACAAAAATCCCCAATTGATCTCCCCTCCCATATTGACGGCATCGGCAATAAAACCGATTAAAGATTTGCTTGCTGCCAGGGTCAATGAGGTTCCAATGGCTTTCTTCATTTCCATTCCTATCAATATGACCAGAACCGGAACGATTAGCACTCCGCCTCCCGCTCCCACCAAAGAAGTCAATACTCCGATAAAGAAGCCTATCACAATCACCATCGAATAATACCTGCCAGATTGTTTGGTGCGTAAGTCCAGATCCGGTCGAAGGTTTTTTCCCCACAGTCCCACCATAGATGAGAAGGACAACAACAAAAGGGCTGCAAAGAGGAGTAATACTGTATTCTTTTTGGTCAATTCGAATTCCCCAATCTCCATCAATACATCGGGAATCCAATGAATCAGGTACATCCTTGCGAATAGGGTTCCTGCAATCACTGGAACAGCAAAGACAAGGGCTGTCGCCACATCGACTTCTCTTTTTCGCCATTTGTCGGCAACACCAAAAGAGGCCGTCAAGCCAATCAGAAACAAGGCATATCCCGTAGCGGTCGTCACTTCCAGACCAAAGAAATAGATCATTAAAATAAAGATCAATGATCCGCCAGCACCGAATAGTCCCATGATCGACCCGACACCAAAAGCAAGGATATATCCAATGATTTCAACTGCTTCCATATTTTCCAGTGCAAACATACAAGGATTCTGCATGGAATTCTAAGCAATTCAACTCAATTGCTGTTTTCCCGGAATGAGTGACAATATAGAATGAGAGGATGGTTTAGACAGCTTCTTTGGGATACTCAATTCGAGCGTGATAGATACTTTGAAGTTGTTTGGAAATTACCTTCCGGATGGTGGAAATATCCTTAAAAGTCAAATTGGAATTTTCGAGCTGATTGTCCTGGATCTTGTGATCAATGATGGCATTGACGAGGGTATCCAACTTCTCGGAGGTTGGATTTTTGAGGGAACGAGAGGCTGCCTCGATGCTATCAGCGATCATCAATACAGCAGTCTCTTTGGAGAAGGGAAGAGGGCCAGGATAGCGAAATTTGTGTTCATCCTTGGGTTCATGACAATCATTCTCCTTGAGATATTGTCGATAAAAGAACTCCACCCTTGTGGTTCCGTGATGCGTTTCAATAAACTGGATGATTTCTTGCGGGAGGTGATACTTTTGCGCCAATTCTACGCCATGGGTTACATGCCCAATAATGATTTCAGCACTTTTTTCACAGCTGATTTGCCCATGAGGGTTTTGCTGTTTCTCTTCCTCTGACATATTCTCAATGAAGTATTTGTGCTCGGCCAATTTGCCGATGTCATGATACAAGGCCCCAACATGAATAAGCAAAGTATCTCCTCCAAGCTCTTTGATGGTCGCTTCGGCAATATTTGCCACCTGAAGACTATGTTGGAAGGTTCCTGACGCCTTTCTCGATAGCTCTTTCAACAGAGGATGATTATTGTCCAGCAGCTCCAGATAAGTCAGATCCGAAGTCAATCCGAATATGCGTTCAAATAAGAAAATCAAATTGTAGGCGACTACCGTAATCGCCACATTGATTCCAAAGATGAGGATCGTTTTATAATCAATCGCCAGAAAACTACCTTTCCCCAACAAATTGAAGGTGATATAGGCCAGCGTATAAGCCAAAAAGATATACCCAAGGGTGTAGAAAAATTTCGCCCGTTCTCGAATACGCCTCAAGCTATAGACAGCCACAGTCCCTGCCAAAGTCTGCACATACATATATTCCAATCCCTGCTGGACCAGGACTGCCCCAAACAGAGCCAACAATAGATTGCACAAAAATCCTGTTCGGAAGTCAAAAAAATTGCTTACAAAAATCGGAACAATACAGGCTGGAGCAAGATAGATATAAGACAAATTGAAAGAGGGACCAAATACACCTCCCAGCCTCAATGCCAATTTATTCACCAGCACCATTGCACCTATGTTCAACAGCAGAATGGTAAATATCAGAGTGAGTTTTTTGTTATTGAAAAAAATCCTGGGCTTGTTATAACTCAAATACACAAGCAATATCATGGTGATCAACAGGACAACAAAAAACTGACTCAGATACATCAGGAACTTGCTTTCATTCCCAAATCTTCGTTCTTGTTCCCGCAGAAGAGAGGCCAGTTTTTCGTCCGTAGGTGGATCGACAATTTGATCTCTGGAGATCAGGATTTCACCCGCTTCGACCTTTCCGAATACAGGAGAAACCAGGTTTCTGCGAAGATTTTTTTCTTCTTGCGTCAATCTTGGGTCAGGAATCCAGTTTGGGGTAAGATGAAATCCCATGACCTGTCGAATCACCCGAATCAATTCAGGTGCCAGGGGAAGGTTTTGTTGATCAACAAATTGAAACAGTTGCGGCTCCGAAACTATCATGGTTGAGACAGGAATATTTCTTTCCTGTGCTTTGGCCACTCGTAGAGCGATAAACTCTCCCAAGGTGTCAGGTTCGGCCGTTCGGATATAGCCTTTATGGTAAATCTCAGAAATCAGGCCAATACTCATGCCCATCACCTTCTCATTCCAATCTTTGAGACTGATGGCTGGAAGTTTGTCCAGGGCGATCTCCTTATATTCAGGCTGAAAGAACTGTTGGGTCAGTTGCTTAACAACCGTTGTATCTTTGTTGGCTTGAGCATTTTTTAGCGTACTCCATCTTTGATAAAAAGTATCCAGTTGGGTGATGACCCGTCTTTGGGAGAGCTTCATTTGGCTGCTATCCACTACATATATGGGTAGCACCAGACTGGCCGCATTTTCTCTTTCACGCGCATAGCTTTCAGCAGATTTGTAGATCGAAAAACTGAAGGGAGCTTTCAAATCCTCTCCTGTCCATGCTTTCCCAATATCATATTGATAATTCAAGCGAAAAGACCGGGGCATCATCAAGGTCATCAAGACCAAAAATCCGACGATCAGCAGATTCCTTGAGAGATATCGGGTACTGCGCCACTTTTTCAAAGACAATCCAAAAAAATCCTTATCCATGATGAATTTTCTCATGCCACTTCTTCCACATGACTTGTCAAAGATAACCAAATATTCTTTGCATATTTCTTTCGGCGTAGAGTGAAATCATTCAAAGCTCATTATCTTTGTGGTTGCATAAATTGAAATTGAAGATCATATATGACAGTTCAGGAAACTACTTCTCAGCACGCTCACCCTTTTGTCGCCCCGGATTATTATCTTCTGGATGACTTATTATCGGATGAGCACAAGCTGATCAGAGGAACGATTAGAGACTGGATCAATCTTCATGTAAGCCCCTACATCAATCAGTGGGCGCAAGACAACCACTGCCCCACACATTTGATTCCCGAAATGGGAAAAATGGGAATGTTTGGTCCATCATTGCCGGAAGAGTATGGATGCCCAGGCCTGGATGAAATTTCCTATGGAATCATCATGCAGGAAATAGAACGAGCCGACTCTGGAATCAGATCGATGTGCTCCGTTCAAGGATCATTGGTGATGTATCCAATCTTTAAGTACGGATCTGAGGAACAAAAGCGAAAATACCTCCCTCGGCTGGCTTCTGGGGAGATCATGGGGTGTTTTGGACTTACAGAACCTGATTTCGGGTCTAATCCCGGCGGAATGATTACACATTATTCCGATCATGGAGACCATTTTGTTCTCAATGGCGCCAAGACCTGGATTTCCAATTCCCCATTTGCAGATATTGCTGTTGTATGGGCAAAAAATGAAGTCGGGCGAATCCATGGCCTCATCGTCGAGCGTGGGATGGAAGGATTCACTACACCCAAAATTGGTAACAAATGGTCGCTTCGGGCCTCGACGACAGGAGAATTGGTGTTTGACAATGTCAAGGTGCCAAAGGAAAACCTCTTTCCCAATGTCAGTGGACTCAAAGGACCATTAGGTTGCCTTGACAAAGCTAGATATGGGATCGCATGGGGAGCCATTGGGGCAGCGATGGATTGCTATTATACGGCTCTTCATTATGCGAAAGAGCGTCTTCAGTTCGGCAAACCCATTGCCTCTTTTCAACTTCAGCAAAAGAAATTGGCGGAGATGGTCACAGAAATCACCAAAATGCAACTTCTTGCATTCCGTCTGGGCCAGCTGATGAATGAAGGCAAAGCCAAGTCAACTCATATTTCCATGGCAAAGCGCAACAATGTTGAGCATGCCTTAAAGATTGCCAGAGAGGCTCGCCAAGTCTTGGGAGGTATGGGAATCACAGGAGAATATCCCATCATGCGACATTTGATGAATCTTGAGACAGTTTTGACTTATGAGGGCACACATGATATCCATTTGTTGATCACCGGAATGGATATCACCGGAATCAATGCGTTCAAATAAGTCATTCACATCCTCAAGAAAAACCAACTAGGGGGAGAGCTGCTGTTCTATAGGCACGACTCCCGCACCTTCTTCATAGACCATTTTGCCCCCTATCCAGGAACCATAAGTGAGGATTCCCAACACCAGCATATATAGCAGGAGGAATATTCCCTTTTCGGACCGAGTCATCTTGCGTATTCGAAGGTATTGCCAGATCAGCAACATGGCCAGCAACCATATCAGTAAATATCCCGTCAATTCATGGGTTTGAAGCAAAGATTCCAGCGTGGGCGTCAATTCAAGATCTCCACGGGAACTTCGACCAGTGAGAATGGCAATCAGGCTACTGATCGTTGCCACAATATGAAGGACATAGCCCCCTTTCCAGGCAGCAGCATCTTTCTGTACCAACCCATACAGGTAACATCCTGCTGCCGTGATGCTCAGGGCAATAGGAAAATGTACGCTCATGGGATGCCACTGCATCAGGATTCAGCTTCTTCTCCAGCGACTTCTGCCTCCTCTGTACTGACTTCTGTTGAGTTCTCCGTGCTTTCAGCTGCCTCCTCCACCTGTGCCTCTGCGGCCTCTGATTCCTGCTCTTCCTCTTCATCGGGCAGCTCAAGATTGACATCAAAGGCTGAGAGCACTTTGTACCAGCTGATCAATTTCTTGACATTGGAAGGATAGACTTTTTCCTGATGGTAATCTGGCAACACTGATTCCAGAAATTCCATCAATTCTGTTTTGCTGCTTTTTTTGGACACAGGCAGTTCGCTGCCATATTTCTCCTTAACAGCTTGAAGAATATGAACAAGAGGCTCACTATCTTCGTTGGTATAGATGCTCACGTCAACCAGCTTGGAAACCATCATGTTTCCTTTTACCAGTTGGCGCCTTTTGCGATCATCCATTGCTTCAATAATGATCGCTCGATCATCTGATTTGACGACTCTAAAAAGTCCTGGTGATCCCGTCAAGGCAACTACATCTTTGATCTCGATTGACATAGATTGGATAATAATTCAATAAACCAAACGCAAAAATTAGCGCAAAGGATAAGAAAACCAAGCCTTCGAGCAGAAATTTTTACCATAAAGGAGACAAATAGTTCCGTTGTCTGGCAAAATTACCGACCTTTGCAGTCAGGCATTTCCTTTGCACCTTGACCATAATAACGCTTTTGCCTGGAAGTTCGGTGGGCTTCGGGTCATTTTGGCAGAGGATATAGTTGATAAACAGACAACATGACATTACACCCTTTTGATACAGATAGTTTTTTTGAAGATGATTTTCCGGTGATTACTTCCGCTGATGAGTTGAAATTTTCTGAGGAAGATCTCCCTGATGAAATCAGTATTCTGACCCTTAAAAATACGGTGCTTTTTCCGGGAGTCGTCATTCCGATTACTGTTGGACGGGACAAATCTATCCAGTTGGTAAGAGATACCTATAAACAAGGAGATCGGCGCATCGGCGTAGTGGCTCAACGCAATATGGATATAGAGAATCCTGGCATAGAGGATCTCTATACAGTCGGAACCATTGCCCGAATCCTAAAGCTCATCAAAATGCCTGATGGCAGTGTTACCATTGTCATTCAAGGGAGAGCCAAATTCGAAATCGATGCTTTCACTACTCAGGAACCCTATTTCCGGGCCCTGATTCACAAAAGTACAGATCGCTTTCCGGCTATAGAGGAGGCAAAAGCCTTGATGTACAACCTCAAGGAAGAAGCCAATCGAATCATTGACTTGTCGCCCAGTATTCCAAGTGAAGCGAAGATTGCTCTGGAAAACATCGAGAGCCTGAGTTTTCTGACTTACTTTATTGCCTCCAATCTTAGCCTGGAGATGCCCGAAAAACAGGAAATTCTGGAACTGGATGCCCTCGACAAAAAAAGCGAAATTGTCTTACACTACCTTGACAATGAACTGAAGGTGCTGGAACTGAGTGAGGAGATCCAAACCAAGGTCAAAGTAGATCTGGACAAACAACAGAGAGAATACATCCTTCGCCAACAAATCAGAACCATACAGGATGAACTTGGTGAGACTGGATCAGATTCCGAACTTGACGAACTCCGTGCCAAAGCTGAGAAGAAAGAGTGGCCAGAAGAGGTAGATAAAACATTCAAAAAAGAACTGAACAGACTATCCAGACTCACACCTGCCATGCCGGACTATGCAGTTGTGATGAATTATATCGAATGGCTGTTGGAGCTTCCCTGGCAAAATTATTCAGAAGACAACTTTGAATTCAAAGATGTACAAACCATTCTGGATCAGGATCACTATGGCCTTGAGAAGGTCAAAGAACGGATTCTGGAACATTTGGCTGTCCTCAAGCTCAAGGCGGACAAAAAGGCCCCCATCATTTGTTTTTACGGCCCTCCCGGAGTGGGCAAAACCTCTCTTGGGAAGTCCATTGCCAGAGCTCTCGACAAAGAATTCATTCGCATCTCATTGGGGGGAGCACGAGATGAGGCTGAAATCAGGGGACATAGACGAACCTATATCGGTGCCATGCCTGGCAGGATCATTCAAGGACTCAAAAAGGCAAAAACCAGTAATCCAGTCTTTATGCTGGATGAGATAGACAAAATCGGGAATGATTTCCGGGGCGACCCTTCTTCTGCCCTGCTGGAAGTTCTTGATCCTGAACAAAACAATTCCTTTAGAGACAACTTCCTGGAAGTAGAATATGATCTCTCAAGAGTGATGTTTTTCTGTACGGCCAATACGCTGTCTACCATTCATCCAGCTCTGAGAGATCGAATGGAAATCATTGAGATCAATGGCTATTCCCAAGAGGAAAAACAGGAAATTGCAAAACGACACCTGATCCCCAAAGCCAGAAAGGATCATGGCCTCAAAGCAGTCAATATCAAGATTTCCCCAAAATCTCTCAAAACCATCATTCAGAATTATACACGCGAATCCGGAGTAAGGTCTCTCGCTCAGAAAATTGCCAGCATTTGCCGAGGCGTTGCCAAAGAAATCGTCCTGCACGACAAAACACTTGTCAGGGTAACTGACAAAAACTTGCAGGATTTTCTGGGGGTCAAACGCTTCGAAAATGAACTGTACCAGAAGTTCGATACACCTGGTGTGGCAATTGGTCTGGCCTGGACATCTGTTGGTGGAGAGATCCTTTTTGTAGAATCTACGCTCACACCTGGAACAGGCAAGCTGAGTATGACAGGTCAATTGGGCAATGTGATGAAAGAATCTGCCACACTTGCCTTCACCTATCTGAAGTCCCATTGCGAAAAATTTGGAATTCCTTACCAGGTATTCAAGCAGTGGGATGCCCATCTTCATATTCCCGCTGGAGCGATCCCCAAGGATGGTCCTTCTGCCGGAATTACCATGCTGACCTCTTTGGCCTCTCTCTTCTCTCAAAGACTCGTACGTCCTTCTCTGGCCATGACAGGGGAAATCACCCTGCGAGGGAAGGTTTTGCCAGTGGGTGGCATAAAAGAAAAGGTGTTGGCTGCTGTTCGTGCAGGAATCACCAGCTTGATTATGTGTGAGGACAATCGCAAGGATGTAAGTGAAATCAAGGAAGATTACATCAAGAATTTGCAAATCCACTATGTCCAGGACATGAGTGAAGTTCTCAAAATCGCCCTGGAAAAGGGAATCGCTGCCAAGGCGATCAAATTGCTTCCGACTCCTAAAGAGGAGGAAGAGCCAAAAGCCTCACAACTCAATCAATTGGAAAAAATCCGACAGATCGTTGCCAAGGCTTAACAACAGCTTGAGTAGTCCGGCGAGAAACAGAAATCCTGTGGACCAAATTTTGTAATCTGCGGTTTGCCGACGAACTTGTCGGCAAATACTCTGATATGCTTTCACTTGTACGCTACCTTTCTTATTGGATGTTGTTCCTTTGCTTTCTCAACCAGAGTCTCGCACAGGAACGGAAGCTGCTCCCGCTTTGGGATGGCGATCCTCCAGTTTGTCCCAATTCTCTTGACATAGAGAAAACATATGACGAACGCATCGGCTATCGGGTAAGCAAGGTCAGTACTCCTGCTTTGGATGTGTATTTGCCTCCTGATTCATTGGCCAACGGAACAAGTGTGATTATTTGTCCTGGTGGAGGATATGCGATTCTTGCCTGGAACTGGGAAGGAACAGAAATGGCCAAATGGTACAATTCTTTTGGGGTGACTGCTTTTGTACTACAATACAGACTTCCCCATTGGGAGAAAAGGAACGAATGCTCAGACAAGATTGCCTTAGCGGATGCGCAAAGAGCCATTCGAACGGTCCGTGCCAATGCAGCAAAGTGGAAGCTGGACCCTCAACGAATTGGAATGATGGGGTTTTCGGCAGGAGGCCATCTTGCCTCCACGGCAGGCACCCATTTTGATGCAGGTAATCCAGACAGTGAAGATCTGATAGAACACCAAAGCTCCAGGCCCGACTTCATGATTTTGATGTATCCAGTAGTCAGCATGCAAGATGGCATTGCTCATGGTGGATCAAAAAGGAATCTTATCGGCGACTCTCCATCTGAACAAGCGATTCAGCTCTATTCGAATGAAGAGCAGGTAAGTGCAGAAACCCCTCCTACCCTTCTGATTCATGCCGATGATGACAAAGCCGTTATCCCTGAAAATAGTGTGCATTTCTATCTTGCCTTACGGAAACATCGCGTACCTGCTGCCATGCACATTTTCTCTGGCGGTGGACATGGATTCTCTTTCGGCAAAGACAAGGGCATTACAGCTTCCTGGCCTCAGTTGTGCAAAGGTTGGATGGACGAAATGGGTTGGCTTGTGAATGACTGACCTATGCTGAGTTATTGGGAACTGGACCATTGGCTAGATTGGGACATCATCATCATTGGGGGAGGAATTGTTGGTTTGTCTACTGCCGCTAGCTTACTCGAATCTGCTCCCACAAAGAGAGTCCTGGTATTGGAAAGAGGAATATTTCCCACTGGGGCAAGTACCAAAAACGCAGGTTTTGCTTGTTTTGGCAGCTTAACAGAACTGGTTGAAGACAGAAAAACACTGTCTGATTCCGATGTTCTTTCTCTTGTCAGAACCAGATGGGAAGGGCTTCGTAAGCTACGGGTGAGATTGGGAGATGAGGAACTTGGCTATGAACAATGGGGGGGATATGAGCTTATATCGGCAGAGGAGGATGCCTATCTATCTTTCTTACCGGAAGTCAATGCCTTGCTGTCTGGTCTTTTTGAGAAGGATGTGTTTCAAATTCAGGATGAGCTCATTGAGCCTTTTGGATTTTCAAGGACTCATGTATCACATTTGTTATTGAATCCCCTGGAGGGCCAGATTCATGCTGGCAAAATGATGCGTGCCTTGCTCCGATATGTTCAACAATTGGGTGGGACCATTCTATCCGGTGCCAAAGTGTTGGACATTGAAGAAGGATCGGCTGAAGTAGAAGTCATTACAGAAGCTCCCATTTATTCCTCTCCGATTCGATTCCGTACCGAACAACTGGCTATATGTACCAATGCCTTCAGCAAATCATTTTTGCCAAACCTGGATATTCAGGCAGGACGCGGGCAAGTGCTGATTACCGAGCCGCTGGAACTGCCTTTCAAAGGCGTCTTTCACTTTCAACAAGGCTATTATTACTTCAGAAATGTTGGCAACCGCCTCCTCTTTGGTGGAGGACGCAATCTGGACTTTGTTGGAGAGAATAGTCAGGAGCTCATCACTACCCCCTTCATCCAATCAGCCCTTGAACACCTGTTGCAAGAGCTTATTCTTCCCGGAAGATCCTTTGAGATTGCACACCGCTGGGCAGGAATCATGGCCTTCGGCCCAAACAAGCAACCCATTTGCCAGAAAGTATCCGAAAGAATCTTTGCTGGCATCCGCCTTGGCGGAATGGGAGTAGCAATTGGGAGTCAGATGGGACAGGATTTGTGCCATCTCCTTTTACCTTCTTCAGATTCCTTTCGTTAATAGGGCAAGTTTGTCGTTGGTAAAAGACAATTGCGGACTCTATCTTTACCTCAGATTCATCCTTGATGATATATTTGAAGAAACCACAGCAATTTACCTGGCCCCTTTTCATCCTGTTCATGGGGAGTTGGATGGGATGTAGTCTCCTGGATCAACCAGAAGAACTTCCTGTTTATTTACATCTTCAACCAGCGAAAGTCTGGCTGGATTCAACACGTAATATTTCTGCTCCAGCAGGAGTCAAGGATTTGTGGATTGATCACAATGGACAAACACTAGGGGTACATCGATTACCCAAGGTGATCCCCATATTAATGGAAGAGCCCAATCGCCTCACCTTCGCTGGCGGTATCTTTGAAAATGGATTGTCAAGTATCAGGGCCAGATATCCATTTTGGATTCCTCAAACTGTGAATCTGTCAGCCGCCTCCCTCGATACCATTCCTTATACATTCACATTTTCCTACTATCCTGATACGGTAATCACCTATGCCTTCAATGAAACCTTTGAAGAAGCTTCTACCCGTCTCAGTGCCTCTTTGTCAGGGAATAATCAAGCTAACCTGACGGTCTCCTCTCTGGAATCCTTTCAAGGAAGTTTCTCAGGTCGGGTTAGTCTGGGACCAGGAGCACATTCTTTTGAAGCCATAGCCAATGAGTTTATTGCCCTTCCCCAAACAGGCACCAATGATATCTATATGGAGATTAGCTATAAGAACAGCATTCCGTTCTCCGCAGGTGTCTTGTATATCACCACCAATGGGTCGGCTATTGGAGATTTGAATCATGGGTTGGTGTACCAATCCGACACCTGGAACACTGTGTACATTCATATCAATGATCAAGTTCGAAGTATAGGAGCCACGGCTTTGTTTAAACCATATATCCGAGCTTCCAGTCTTGACAACTCCAGTGGAGAAGTGAATTCAGGTGAAATATTTCTGGATAATATTCGCATCATTCACTTCAGATAAGTAAGTTCGCTCTTTTTTATGGGTCAAACGCTAAAACCAGATATTCCGTCTTCGGATTCACTCTCTCAGCCCCGTGTACGCTCAGGCAAGGGGCTGCAACAACTGGGGGTTAGCAGAAAGGTGCTGTTAAATACTGTCTATCTGATCAGCGATTTTGCAATAACGTTGATCATCTGGCTCGCATTTGTCTACTTCAGGCGGGATACCTTTGAAGGAGAAGGTCATATGCGAGATATCAACCAGCAACTGATCAATGCTTCCGTGATAGGAATCTATTGGCTCATCCTCTATGCGATTGCGGGTTTGTACAACAAGCCATTTCGACGATCTCGTTTGCATGAAATCATTCAGATATTCAAATATTCCCTGATTGGAGTCCTCATCATTTTCTTTCTGATTTTTCTTGATGATCCTATCCCTTCCCGCAATCCATCTACACAGCGAGTTGTCCTGACCATATATCTGGCACTACAATTTGGCGCCATAGCCATGATGCGATTTTTTTTGACAACAAGAACGCAAATCAGAATTCGCAGAAAAAAACTGACCTTCCCTACTCTACTCGTTGGTTGTCAGGAACAAGCATGGACCATCTATCAAGATCTGGAAAAAATGCGCAGGCCTCTTGGCTACGACTTCAAAGGCTTTGTCACTCCCACAGAACCTGTTCAGAATAAATTCAGGGGCAAACTCAAAAATTTTGGCAATTTCGACCGGCTGGAAGAAGTCATCAAAAATCGAAAAATAGAGGAAGTGATCATTGCTCTGGAAAAAGATGAATCCAATCAGGTAGGTCGGGTGATTGAGCAATGTGCCCAGTCAGCAGTAAACATCAAAGTGGTTCCGGGTGTCTATGATTACATTGTAGGCAGTGTCAAGGTTTCTCATATCTTGGGAGCACCGTTGATTGAGGTATTTCCGCAAATCATGCGACCCTGGGAACGCGTCGGCAAGCGACTGTTTGATATTCTGGGATCGTTGTTTGCACTCTTATTTCTCTCTCCACTCTATCTCATATTGGCAATTCTGATCAAACTTGATTCTGAAGGCCCTATTTTCTTCAAACAAAATCGCATTGGCAAAAATGGCAAACCCTTTGGCATCTATAAATTTCGCTCCATGTATACAGATGCCGAAAAACACGGACCGGCCCTCTCCAGTGATTCTGATCCCAGAATTACGAAAATTGGCTTACAACTAAGAAAGATGCGGCTGGATGAGTTGCCACAGTTCTGGAATGTATTGAAAGGAGAAATGAGCATCATTGGTCCTCGGCCAGAACGTCAATACTATATCGATAAAATCGTAGAAATCGCCCCTCACTACCTGCATCTCCAGAAAGTCAAACCTGGAATCACCTCCTGGGGACAGGTCAAATATGGGTATGCTTCCAATGTAGAGGAAATGGTAGAACGGCTGAAATTTGATATCCTTTATATAGAGAACATTTCTCTTGCCCTTGACATCAAGATTTTGTTGTACACCATCATTGTCATCGTAGAAGGAAGGGGAAAATAAAAGAGGTAGCCCGTGGGCTACCTGAGTTGTATCGAATTTACACAATGAGGGATCTGCTCAGTCGATGATTTGTCCCAATTTACGATGAACGATTCTTTCGCGATTCTCTCTCCGGAATCTTAAGCTGCTTTCAACCTCAATCAAGGTATCTTTCAAGGCTTCCAGTTCATCAGTTTTTGCGGCAAAGGCTTCATCAGATTCCAGAACTGAAAGTTGCTCCTTCAGCTTGTTGGCTTGAATTTCTTTTTTGGTGATACCAAGATCGAACAGCGTAAACAAGGTCATTTGAATTTGATCCTTGACAACATCCTTAGAGCCGGGGTGAGAAGAGGCATATTGCTGCATCAAATCTGTCAGTTCTTGTTCCTTTTGGAGTTTCAACGACTCAAAGTCAGCCGCTGGAACGGGGGCATTGCTTACTCTTCGTGTGCTCGAAGACTGCTGCTGGGTTGATGTCTGGGCAAGAGAAGGGGCGCTTAGCAAGAGAGAAAAAATAAGTGCTAAATACCGCATAAAAAGAATAACAAAGATCTTATTTGGGGTAAATCTTTTACCAAAAGTATCTTCCAATCTTATCAGCATCAACCTATCAGGGATGAATCGTCAATCTCAGTGGCTAAAGTATCAGGATTGCTGCCTGAGCGAATCTATTCACATCCTCAAACATTCATCTCTTAACATTCTCTTAATATTAATCGAGGGAATTTTTAAGGTTTCATAATCTCTCGCATGATGCTCCTTGAGTTGAAGACTCTATCTTGCGGCCGTTATACAACAAGATTCAATTATATCAAGATACAATCCACACTTTTGATTCTTAGTTGATTGATTTAGAATGAAATACATCAAAATTGCCAGCTGGTTCCTCACCCTCACCCTCCTCATCAGCCAATCTTCTTTTGCACAAAAAGGTACCATTCGCGGGAAAGTAAGCAGTGCTTCCAGCGGAGAGGCTTTACAAGGAGCCACAATTCGACTTGTTGCAAATGGACAAATCCGTGGTGGCGCCTATTCTGATATTGAAGGAAGCTATACGCTCAAAGCAGTTGAAGGTTCCTACGATTTAATCGTTTCCTTCATCTCGTTTCTCAACGACACCATTCGTGATGTTACAGTCACCGCAGGACAGGTAAGCATACATGAGTCTGTGTTATTTGAAGAGAATGCAGTCAGAGAGGATTTAGCTGTAGAAATTGTCGCAAAAAGAGATGAAGCCTCCAATGTCGCATTTCTTGCCAAGAAGCAGAACCATGTGAATGCTATTGATGGGATTACCTTTGATTTGGTTCAGAGAACAGGTGATGCCAATGCTGCTGCTGCCATCCGCCGAGTAGTCGGTGTGACGGTAGAAGGAGGGAAATATGTATATGTCAGAGGTCTTGGAGATCGATACTCCAAAACCATGCTCAATGGAGCAGAACTTCCGGGGCTGGACCCAAACAGAAACACCATACAGATGGATATTTTTCCATCAAACCTGATTGACAATATTGTTGTCTACAAAAATTTCACTCCAGATCTTCCAGGGTCCTTTACAGGCGGTCTGGTAGATATTCGGACCAAGGATTTCCCTGCTAAATTCACCATGAAGGTGTCAGCTTCCACCTCCTTTAATGACCAGGCATCTCTGAATGAGAATTTTCTCACAGATGAAACCTACGAAGGAGAATGGAGTGGAGCAGCAAATGAGATCCGGTCCCTACCTGCATATATCTCTGAAGAATTGAATGGTCGATTGCCGAATCGCTTACCCACATCCAGAAACGAACTAACAAGTATCGGACTCCCGATGGAGCAAGCTACGAGGAGTTTTGTAACTGACATTGAACCGATTCGCCAGACTTCCGGTATCAATCAGAGGTATGAGGTCTCCCTCGGAAATCAGCATTCAATTGGGGAGCGTCCTTTCGGATACATTGCCAGCCTTTCCTATAGAAAAAACTACAGCTACTTTAATAATGGACGCAGAAGTCAGTATTCCCTTCCTTCTGAAGGTTCTGCCTTGCTGAATCCAGAAGCTGAACTAACTGGAGAATCCGGTCAGGAAGAAGTTCTATGGGGAGGCTTGATCAAGTTGTCCTACAAACCCTGGAACAAGCACAAGTTCTCTATCAATGCCATGCGGAACCAAAGTGGGACCTTGTCAGGCGAACTATTCCGCGGGCCATTTTTCTCCTCTGGAGGGGATATTTTTCTGGAAACAAGAACAACTTCCTTCACCGAGAGATATTTGAATGTCATCCAGGCGCAGGGAGAACATGCCTTCGGTCCTCTTCATGCGGATTGGATTGTATCCAAAACAGATGTCATGCAGGATGAGCCAGATTTGCGGTTCTTTGCAAATGAAATTGAAGGGGTAGGAACACCCGATTCTTCTTTTAATATCAACAACGGAAACGGCTATAGCAATCCTCTGCGATTTTATCGAAGGCTTGAGGAAAATAATCTGGATGCCCGCTTGAATGTCAAACTTGAGATTCCAGGACTTGGAACCAGTGCCGAGAAAGGATCAATTCGGGTTGGAGCAGCCTATACGACTAAGGCCAGAAACTTTTCCGAATCCCGGTATGAAATTGCCAAAGGAAGACATGCAGAGAGATTTAATGGCAATGTTAATGAATATCTGGATGAATCAAATCTAATTAGCGTTCCTCTGGATGAAACTGGTACGCCCATTCCCCGCGAGTTTTTTGAAGGGCTTTACTACATCGATGCGACCAGAGTAACCAATATTTTTGAAGCAGATCAAACGGTAGCAGCAGCTTACCTTATGACAGAGCTTCCGATTGGCAATCGTTTGAGAGCTGTAGCAGGTGCCAGATATGAAGATACAGATGCTCAAATCTTTCCAAGAGACACCACTCTTCTCGATGATTTGAGAAAGGAAAATCCTGATGCAGGGACCTTGGATCTTCAGGATATCCTTCCCTCTATTAGTCTGATATTTAAGGCCAATGAGAAGATGAACATTCGGTCAGGATATTCTCGCACCTTGGCTAGACCAACCGTGGTAGAGCTCTCTCCCTTTCAAAGACTGCCTTACATTGGTGGGCCTGAATACCTGGGAAATCCAGAACTTGAAAGAACCTTGATTGACAACTATGATTTGAGATGGGAATGGTTTTTCTCCATCACAGAAATGGTTTCTGTGAGTGGTTTTTACAAAAACTTCACGAATCCGATTGGCTTAGGCCAGGATTTCTCTACCCAGAACCTTCGATTCAAATATGTTAACCGACCTAGCGCATATGTAGCCGGTCTGGAATTGGAATTCAAGAAGAACTTTGGATTTATTTCTGAAAGTCTCAGCAAGCTACAATTCGGTGGAAATGCCTCTTTTGTCCATTCAGAGACAGAGCTCTTAGCCCGAGAAATCGAACTGATTCGAACCCTTGATCCAGATCGGCCGACTACCATTCCTTTGTTCGGTCAGTCTCCCTATGTATTCAATGCTGAACTTGCCTATATAGACAATGAAGAACTTGGCTTACAAGCCAGTGCCAGCTTCAATGTCTTTGGCCCAAGACTCTTTGCAGTTGGTGGGGGTGCCCCGGATATTTATGAACAACCCCGCCCATCTTTGAATGTATCCGTCTCCAAAGACATTGGCAAATATTTCTCTGTCCGTGTAAGGGCAAATAATCTGCTAAACCCTGAATACAATTACACCCAGGAGTTCAAGGGAGAGACCTACTTGTTTAGAAGTAATACCGTGGGAAGAAACTTCTCAGTTGGTGTCTCATTTAACATCTAGATTTTAACAAATAATTAATCTCATAGCCAGTAATTCGTCAGCTGAACAACCCTTAATTGTTCACAGAACATTTCATGTCTTTTTCTTATCAACCTCAATTTTCTATTCATGAAAAAAGTAATTTTTACTCTTTCCCTTCTTTTAGGGTTCTTGGCTAGCACAGCATTCACTCAGGATACCACGGTAGTTTCTGGTACTACAGGTACGGCAACCTGGACTAAGGATAAGGTTTGGGTATTGGATGGCTATGTCAGAGTTGACAATGGTGAAGTATTGACGATTGAAGCTGGAACCGTAGTTCTCGCAGAAACTGGCTCTCAGGAAAATGCCTCAGCTCTGATCATTGAAAGAAATGGTATCATTCTCGCCAATGGGACTGAGGCTGAACCCATCATCTTTTCTTCTGTTCTGGATGATGTAAATGATCCTGCAGACTTCCTTGATGATCAAAGAAAAGGTCTTTGGGGCGGAATCATCATGTGTGGAGATGCACCTACAAATACCAATGAAAACGGAACAGAGCAGGTTGAAGGAATTCCTTCCACCCTTCCTTCGACTGTAGGAACTTTTGGAGGAAATGTTGCTGATGACTCCTCTGGTGTCATGACTTATGTTTCTATCCGCCACACCGGTGTTGCTTTGGCTTCGAACAATGAGATTCAAGGATTGACACTTGCTGGTGTTGGATCAAAAACTGTATTGGATTACATCGAGTCTTATGCGTCTGATGATGATGGGATCGAGATTTTTGGTGGAACCGTAAGCATGAAGCACGTGGTTGTTGCCTTTGCTGCTGATGATATGTTCGACCTTGACCAGGGATGGACTGGAAACGTTCAGTACTTGTTCATCATTCAGTCTGCTGACTTCGGCGACCGATTGGGCGAATGGGACGGAGCTGATACTCCAGAAGATGGCATGCCCTTTGGTTCTCCAACCATCTTCAACATGACCATGATTGGTAGCAACCCTGCTGGAACCAACAACCGAACCATCACTTTCCGTGCAAATGGCGGTGGTAAAGTGTACAACTCTGTGTTCTATGAGCAAGGAAGAGGAATCGACGTGGAAATGAAGTCTGACGCTCTTGTTTCTGAGTCTTCTTACGACCGATTCCAGGCTGGTGATTTGGTAGTCAGCAACAATGTTTTCTGGAATGTCGCTGGTAACACTGCGGCTGATTTGTACAAGGTTTCTCCTATCGCAGCTGGATGGGTTGATTCAGCTGCTACAGTTTCTGCTGCTGTAACAGATGTCTTAAATACCATGTCTGCCGCCAATGTCATTGCTGATCCAGTGATTGCTGGACTTTCTTATATAGCTGATGGACAGCTTGATCCACGATTCTCAGGTTCTGATGTGTCAACGGATCTTGCAACTGTTCCCAATAGCTGGTTTACGCCAACCCACTACAAAGGAGCATTTCCTCCCAACAAAGGATCTTTCTGGGCGGCTAATTGGACTGCTTTGGATCACTACGGATACTTCAACAAAGATCTCACCACCGGAATCAATGACAGACTTCTTCTGGAAGGTGTTCGTGTCTATCCAAACCCTAACCTGGGAACCTTTGCTGTAAAGGCTGGGCAGTTGACAGAAGAAGCAGTGAACATCTCTGTATTTGATATGACAGGCCGCAGAATCAGCATACAGAAAGTTAGGCCTGTTGCGGGGCAGATTGAAGCCGAAGTGAATATCGAAACGGCTGCAGCTGGCATGTACTTCGTCAAAGTACAGCAAGGCTCACGTCTGTCTACTTCACAAATTGTCAAGAACTAGAACTAGACTACTTAGGTGAATATAGATACGGTCGACCCCACATCGGGGTCGACTCTTTTGTTATAAAAGATATTCAAAGAAGATCCAGTGGTGATTGTACATGCACAGGGGTCTCCGAGAGTAAGCCCTCCCCATATTTGACCCCGACAAGATGACCGACATTTCTTGCTCTAGCTTCAAGAAAATTCCAGAATTCCGGGGAAGAAATATAGGTATTCGGTTCCTTGCTGTTTGGGTCATAAAATTGCGAAGCAAAAGCAGCAACGGCTTTCATTTTCTGCTCAAACCAGGGAGTTATATCTACCACCACATCAGGCGTCAGGTTGTAATCCTGGATATAAAAAAACAGGCGTTTGGGCCGCCAATGAAGCTGGGATGTTCCCTCCCACTCTGTTTCAATTTTTCTCAACCCACTCAAAAAAACAGCATCACGAACCAGTTTGGAGCCTCTTCCGTGATCTGGATGTCGATCCTCGGGTGCGTTGGCAATCACGATTTCTGGCTGAAACCGTCGGACCATCTGAATGATAGCCAATTGATGAGCCTCATCCTGAATGAAAAAACCATCCCGAAATCGGAGGTTTTCTCTCACACTCAAACCCAGAATTCTTGCAGATGCCAAAGCTTCCTCATCTCGCAGTTCTGCACTCCCTCGCGAGCCTAATTCTCCTCGTGTAAGATCAATGATTCCTACACTTTTGCCTTGCTCAACAAGTTTACAAATCATCCCTCCTACAGCTAATTCAGCATCATCAGGATGAGCAGCAAAAATCAGAACATCGAGTTTGGAGTCCATATTTTATTTGTAATTCGTGGTTTGACTTTCTACTAAAAATGATGAGGCACTCCCCACTTCCTGTAATCGTAAGTAAGAAGAGAATGTGCCTAATATACCAATTAGCGAATGATCAGCTTATCGGTCATAGTGTGGGCATTTTCCTGAAAATGACGAATGATATACAAGCCAGCCTGAAGAGAAACGGGCAATTGAATGCTGAGTTGAGTAGAGGCTATTCTCCCATAGTTCATTTGATGAATTTGTTTTCCCTGCACATCCAACAGCTCAAAAGCATATTGTGTTCCAAGGGAAGATTCATTCAAGAGAACTGTCAGTTCCCGACCATCTAATGGATTAGGCCATATACTCACCGAAGGAATACTGGACGGAATGGCCTCTTTGACCCCAGCCGAAATCGGCTGCGTATTCACCATTTCTGGTCGAATCATCAAGGTACCTCCCAAATGCGGGTTTACCCAATGTCCAAGGGAATCATAAAAGGTCAACCCATCATTATCATAGGTTCGATCAAACCCAACCCCCAAGCCAATTCCATCTACTTGCTGAACCCCTACCCAAAAGGTCTGAGGCACCGATACAGGACTATTCAGGGCATATCGAATAAAGGAATGGGGTTGATCTCCATAGTCCACTTTCATCCCAGATAGCTGGACGACCAATGTAGAATCAGGATGTGGTTGGTTCCAGATGACCAAACGGAATGTATGATCCTTGAGAAAGGTAACCGTTCCGCTCACCTGATTGAAATGCATGGTAGGTTGAAAACTGATCCAAACCGCTGACACAGAATCTGGCTTGGTGAGGTTGATTTGTGTCCCAAAACCTAGTGGTTGATTCAAACCAAATCCACCATCGCGCTCACCATCATCATAGGCCAGCACCGAATCTATCGGATACCGTACAATCAACTGATTGTTCTCAGGTCGCTGGTCATTGTTCCCGTTGAGTTGTACGTCCATTTCCAAAGCTGCCAACTCATCAAACACCTGGGTTCCAAATATTGGCAAGCCTTCAACAGAATGGCCGGTTCCAGGCAAAGTGAGGGTTCCTTGATGATTGAAGGGTGGTAGCATGGGGGTAAATGCGACTGGATCAGATAGCTCTGCAGTGAGGGTTACTGATTGACCATTGTTGGCGAGATTACTCAAAGAGAAAATGGGATTGGTCATTGGATTCATCAACTCCTGATAGTGCTGGACTGGCAGCGCAGTATATGGAGAAAGGGGGCTTTGCACCACCCCTACAATTGATTGGTCTTGATAAAGTGTATCAGAGGCCGATCGATTCAGGCCCAGATAGACATAATCCAGATGCCACTCATCCAATGAACCGTTTTGCGATCCTGTGGCTTGAAACAATAACTGGAATCCTGTATGAAAAAATTCCGGGTCATCCAGGTGAATGATATGTTGCTGAAAGTCTGTCAGGGAACTTCCCTGGAGAGAAAAGACTTTTGTATAGTCATTGGGAGCAGGAGAAGGTGTCCTGACATAAACAAAAAATGAATCCCTTGTTTCAGGTCGATCCCCATTTCCCTGTGGCTGCAAAAAGAAACTCAAATACAATTGGTTTGCCGGAGAATAAGGTTCCAGATCGATATAATGGGATAATAGTTGGTCAGTAATCCCACTAGCTACCGAACCACTATTGTAAGGAACCCCAAAGCGATTGTTTCCATCAAAACTGACAGTTCCTCTGCTCGGCGGGTCCACGGCCACATGTTGGGTGATTACGGGCACCTTGATAAGATCCAAAGGAGTAAACCAGCGCGCACTATCCGGATATAAATCCCCGGATGAAAAATCGTCAAAAAAGGGTTGAGAGGCAGAAATACTCAGGGTATCTGGTGATCCTGTTCGCAACACATGGAGAGAGGGCTGAGAATTTACATCAGCACTTCTGGGCCAATTGTTGTCAGAATTTAGAATGATTTGACCTGAAGAGTAGTAAAAACCAGAAACAAGAATTCCGATAAAGAGGCATGTAATTCGCCAAAAAGAAAGGTTGAGGTAATGATGCATTGGCCATTGATTTTGCTCAATCATGCCCGAAATTAGACAATTCTATGAAAGTGAAAAATGGAAAAGAGAAGGGTGATTTTGTAAAGAACACCACACTCCATTTATCCAATGACTCTGGTGATATCGTTGAGCAAAACCAAAGCCATCAATCCAAGAATCAGGACAAATCCGATCTGTTGTGCAATGATACGCACCTTTGGAGAAGGTTCTCTTCGCGTAATCGCTTCAATGAGAAGAAATATGACATGCCCACCATCCAAAGCCGGAATAGGAAGAATATTCACCAGGGCAAGAATCATACTCAACATCCCTGTCAGTCTAAAGAAAAATTCGATTCCCCCAGCTTTAAAAGCATCCAAATACACTTTGGCAATCTGTATTGGTCCCATCAGAGATTTACGGATTTCTACCCCTTCCCGTGCAGTATTCTGAAAGCCCTTGACATTGGTCGACACAAATCCAAAAGCCTCTCTTGAGCCAGGCACAAAAGATTCAAAGAATCCATATTGCAGGGTATCATATTGAAAAATATCCTTATCATCCAGCCTTCTGACGCCGAGGTAGCCTTCTTGTGTGGACACTACCGTAAAGGTTAAGGGTTGCCCGCTTCTCAGAACCAGAACTTCAATGGTATCAGATTTTTTCCCATCCATAAATCTACTGACATCCAGAAAGCGACGGATGTCCATGCTATCTAATCCAACAATTACATCCCCAGTTTTGAGTCCCGCTTTTGATGCAGGAGACTCAATAGATCGGATGTTTTCGGGATCTTCCTCTGTGGGGTCAGGAATATCGATGGTCGGATTGACAATGACTTCTGAGGGAGCAGCTGGAAAAAACAAGGTAGGAATGATCGTATCTGCACTGAAGTAATTCTGGATATCTCCTGGCACAAATACTGTATCAGGTGTTCCATCTTCTCGAATCACCCCAAACCAGGCATTGTCTTCCAATAAGTATTTCTGGTTGTTATAATCTCCCAGGAATTCAAACTGTTTACCTTTAAAGGAAAGGACTTGATCGCCCGTCCGAAAGCCAATCAAATATCCCAAAGACTGGATCAGGGTGGAATCTATTTCTCCCGTGTCTTCGTCTTCTTCAACAGAATACTGAGGCTCTATCACCTGTATTCCATATTTGACCTCCGACATTGGTAGGCGAATCTCTCCGTAGGAATATTTCAACATAGAAATGATAAATATTCCCAGAATGACATTCATAATTACCCCACCAGTCATCACGATCAATCGCTGCCATACCGGCTTTGCCCGGAATTCCCAGGGTTTGGGCATCCAGTCTTGCTCAGCAGCCCCTTCTGATCCTGTTTTCCATCCATCCTGGTTTTTTTTGAATCGCTCCTTCTCCCTTCTGATGGTTTCCTGATCGAGAGATTCGTCGATCATCCCTGCAATCTTCACATATCCACCCAATGGGGTTGCTCCTACCTGATACTCGGTCTCTCCTCTTCGAAAGCCGAACAATCTTGGTGGGAAACCAATGGAAAATATTTCAACTTTGATCCCAAAGAGTTTGGCAGGCAAAAAGTGCCCCATTTCATGAACGGTGACCAATATGGTAATGCCTACCAATACCAATCCAATCGCTCCGAGAATATCCCACATGACATCTTCGGTCCCGGTGACATATCCCAGAAGAATGGAAAACAAGATGATCCCGCCTATAATGGCAAGTGTTTTGAAACTCTTATTTCTCTCTTGACTCATACCCTAACTTTTCACAAAAATAACACCTTAAATGCCAGAAAAAAACCCTGAACTAAGTCAACTTTTTGCCGCGATGAATCATCCACAAGTCTGCGACAACGATAGCGGCCATAGATTCGACTATCGGAACAGCTCTTGGAACCACACAAGGATCGTGTCGTCCTTTCCCTTCAAGGGTGATTGTTTTGCCCTCAGAATTTATGCTTTCCTGATCGGTCATGATGGTTGATGTTGGCTTAAATGCTACCCTGAAGTACACCTCCTCTCCATTGCTGATCCCTCCTTGTACCCCTCCTGAGTAGTTCGTACGGGTTCGCACGACTCCATTCTCTGTATAAAATGGATCATTATGCGTTGAGCCCAACATCTTTGTCCCACCAAATCCCGATCCCAATTCAAACCCTTTGACGGCATTGATACTGAGCATCGCACTACCCAATCTTGCAGATAATTTATCATAAATGGGTTCTCCTATCCCTGCTGGAAGGCCCTTGACACGACACTTGATGACACCACCTGCCGAATTTCCTTGCTTGCGAATCTTATCGATGAAATGAAACATTTGTTCTGCAACCTCAGGATCAGGACACCTGACTGCCTTCATGTAGGAATCAGAAAGAAGAATCTCCACTGGATCTGTCTGAAGTTCAATTTCATGAATCGATTGAACCCATGCTTCAATTTCGACCCCCAATTCCTGCCTCAGCAACAATTTTGCCACTGCACCTGCAATGACCCTCGCGACGGTTTCTCTTGCCGAACTCCTTCCTCCACCTTTATGATCTCTCAGTCCATATTTGGCATGGTAGGTATAATCTGCATGAGAAGGTCGATAAGCGAATGCCAGATGATCATAGTCTTTGGAGCGAACATTCTCATTTGGCACAAAAAAACCAAGAGGCGATCCTGTTGTGATATGGCCGACATGTCCCGAATACAACTGAAAGGTATCACTTTCCTTTCTTTGGGTGGTGATTCTGCTCTGGCCAGGTTTTCTTCTATCTAACTCAGATTGAATGAATTCCAAATCAAGCGTGACACCTGCCGGACATCCATCAATCACAACGCCAATGCCAGCCCCATGTGATTCGCCAAAGCTTGTGAGGGTAAATAAAGTTCCAAAAGTGTTGGACATAATTACAATTACAATAAGATTTTTACCAGTTGTGGAAACTTGATGACCAAAACCAGAAAGATAAGCTGAATCAACACAAAAGGGATGATCCCTCGATACAAATGCTTGGTGGTGACACCCGGCGGAGAGACTCCTTTGAGATAAAACAGCGCAAATCCAAAGGGGGGCGAAAGAAAAGACGTTTGCAAATTAAGGGCCAAGAGGATTCCTACCCAAATTAAATCCATCCCAAAGGCAGAAAAAATCGGTGCAACAATGGGAACGACAATAAAAATGATTTCTATGAAGTCAATAAAAAATCCTGCAATGAATACCACAAACATCACCATCAGGAGAAAAGCCATTGGGGACAATTGGGCGGTCTCTATCAAATGGATCAGATAGTCAGGTCCTCCCAATTTTCGAAAAACGAGCGCAAAGACTGTGGCCCCGATCAGAATCATGAAGACCATAGTGGAGATCTTCGTCGTCTCTCGCATCACATCCTTGATCAGATCCAGCTTAAATTCTCCCTTTGCCAACTTTGGAATGACCGTCAACAAGGTCGCACCAAATGCACCAACGGCTGCGGCTTCGGTAGGAGAGGCAATTCCAGCGAAAATAGAGCCCAGCACCGCAATGATTAGAATGAAGGGAAATAAGAATGCCAGGGCAATTTTGGAAAAAAGTTCACGTGCTGGCGTGGCAAAGAATTTTGCGACCTCTTCCTTGGGCATCGCTGGAGCGTATTCAGGTTTGATTTGCGCCACAATCAGTATATACAACAGATAACACCCAACCAACAATAAGCCAGGTACCAGTGCTGCTGTAAACAGGTCTCCGACTGAGACATTGAGCACACTGCCTAACAGGACCAGCACAACTGAGGGAGGAATAATCTGTCCCAGTGTTCCTGAAGAAGCAATCGTCCCTGTAGCGAGCTCCGGGCTATACCCTCTCTTGAGCATGGTAGGAAGGCTGATCAATCCCATGGTGATCACCGTTGCCCCTACGATGCCAGTAGAGGCAGCTAGCATAGCTCCAACAATCACCACCGACATGGCCAATCCTCCACGCAATCGACCAAAGAGCAGGGCCATCGTCTCCAACATACTCTCAGCCAAACCCGACTTTTCGAGCATGATGCCCATATAGATGAATAATGGGACGGCGATAAGCATCAAATTGCTCATCGTTCCCATCACCCTCAAAGGCAGAAAATTGAAGATCTCTGGTCCGATGAATATCAATCCAAATACAGTCGAAACACCTCCAAGGACAAATGCCACCGGATAACCTGAAAGAATCAGCAGAAAAACCAGACCAAATAAAATGAGAGGGAGATATTCTGGCATGTGTTAGGAGATTTCTGACTGTGGGAGTGTGGCGGAAGTCTCAGCAGGCCTAATCCCGAGTATTGTCCGGACAGACTTCAGCAGTTCATTCACAGCTTGCAAGGACAATAGGACAAACCCAAGGGTAATGGCTCCTTTGATGATAAATCGAAATGGTAACCCTCCAGGGTCATCGGATGCCTCCATTCTGACAAAAGCTCGCTCTGCATACCCAAAGGAAGTTTTGATCATGATGATGCAAAAAGGTAGCAACAACAAAAGACCGCCAATCAGATTAATCCATGCCTGGGTTTTGGGAGAAAACTTTGCGTAGAATACATCCACTCGAACATGCTTATCATGCCGCATGGTATAAGCTGCGCCAATCAAAAAAATCAGCGAGAACATATGCCATTCCATTTCCTGAAACCAGACTGCGGTTTCATTGGCGATATATCGCATGGAGACATCGTAACAAATCAGCAAAACCAGAGCCGTGGTCATCCAGGAAACAAGTCTCCCTGTTCGTTCACTGAGGCTATCGATTCCATCTATCAGCTTTTCCATCATATTTCCTATCGAACAGCTCCCAGACGCTCAATTGCTTTGAGGTAATTTTGGTTTGCTGCTTTTTGCAGGACCTGTACAGCTGTGACTGTATCTCGAGGATATTCTCTTTCAAGCAACAAATGGCCATATAGATACTGACCTGGCGCCCAATCCAGTTGAGCAGATTTTTGCGCATATTTCAAGGCCTTGGCGACATCTTTCTCTCCGGCCAAGCCCATGTGATACATATAGGCCAACATATAGGCGCCAGATCCATCCAATACTGGGCCGGCAAATTCTAGATTCTCTGCACTGATCCGATATTGGTAGCCTGATTCACTATCTTTAGCTTGAACAAATAATCGTTTTCCATCGGAAAGTCTCCGCTTCATATCCACTTCTTTGGCCGGATCTAGGCTTCGTGTGGTCAAATTATCCGTTTGGGGACTCACCCGACTTTGAGGAGAAGCCACTCTTGATGTAGGATTGGTTGAAGAATTACTCGAACTATTCTTCGAAGTAGTATTCCCTTGACTCCCGCTATTCAAAGCTGTAAGGTTCCCATTGGCACTAGAATTCCCAGCATCATTCGTAGATGTCGAAGATGCAGGTGGAACAGATCGACTCTTCACGCTTCCATTTGGTTGACTCTGAGCCTGCGCAACCAGTTTCATGCCCTCGGAGGGTCCTAGTCCCAGGAGTTTGTTACACTCCTCAGCTCGCTGCATCGCCTGTGTAAGGATATTTTGGTCTCCAAAAGTCAACTCTGGACTCTGAAATAGTCGGAAAGCAGACTCATACTGTTCCAAAACATTCTGACAATTGCGATCTTTTTCTCCGTAATATTGATTGCCGAGTTGAATATAAGCCTCGGCTAACTTGTCTATTGGAATCTTTGTGATTTGATCATTCTGTTGCTCTTTGGCAATTTCGGCCTGTCGATATGCCTGGATGGCGGCTAGATAATTTTTGTTTTCAAAGAATTCGTTGCCTCTATCTGCGTAGGCTTCTGCTGTTTCTGACAGATCTACATCAGGATCCAGGTTCGGCAATTGAGACATCATGGCGATAGCCCTTGCCCGTTGGCCGGCAGCTTGATCACTCAAATTGGGATCTTCTGTATGTGCAATCGCACTGTCGTACATGGCCACTGCATCAGCATAATTGTCTTTTTCCATTAAGGCATTGCCTTTGGCCATAAAGGCATCATAGCCTTTGGGACGGCTATAGAACCAGGCAACGAGGACCAGGCTTACAAAGAGCATCAACACCAAAAAGAACATCACATTTCGAACCCAGGCACCCTGACCTCCTGCGACTCCTTCTGGCGTGGTATCGCTTGCTCCTGATACAATGGGACTCCCATCAGGATGGGTAGAGACATACTGTTCTGGGTGAGTGACCCGATCGACTTGCACAAGGTAGGCGGAGTAATTGTCCCGAGTAAATCCTTGTGCCAGATTTCGAATCTCATTCATCAAAAATTCAGGACTCACTTTGGCGCC
>JBCCGK010000037.1:0-97750 GCA_039029315.1 Bacteroidota bacterium
CTTTAGCCAAAATAGGAATCCCAATATCCTATCAAGATCTCACCTGCCATTTTTCAATGAAGTAGGTGGACATACTTACCTATGCTTATTCTATTCTTCCCCTCCAAAGGGGGAAATCGTTGATTCCTGGCCTTGTAGGCTGATGTCTCCCGCTGGCGGGAGAGCGAGAGGGTGGAAGATGATTAGCAAATATACATGTGTCACTTAGTTAGAATAAATCAACATCACCCTAAAATGGCGAAGTTCATGTATTCGAAAAAGCTGCCTACAGGCTGGAATGAAGGATAATTCTGTTTTAAAAATGGACAAAGTCAAACTAAGTAGGCACAGACATGCTTCCCTTTATCATGAACCAGATTATGCCTTCATAGTACTTGGTAATACTCCATACTTCTTTTTGAAGGCAACTGTGAAGTGTTGCGGGTTTTTGTAGCCTGCAGCATCTGAGGCTTCCCGTACACTTACCTGCTTCTCTAGCAACAATTTCTTGGCTGTTTCCATTTTCAAGTCCTTCCAAAACCCAAAAACGGTTGTTCCAAATAACTCTTTGAAACATTTCTTCAGGGTGTACTCATTCGTACCTACCTGATGCGCAAGCTCAGACAAAGTATAGGTCGAGGTCAGGTTCTTCGCGATAATCTCCTTGATTGCGTACATTTTCTCTATGTCCGGGGTCTTGGCTGATCCAATAATCTGCTTGCCATATTCTGTATTAATTTGCTCCAGCTGTAACATCAGGAGTTCGATCACCTTGGCTTCCAAAAACATACGCTTGTACATCCATTTTCGCTTACAATCAATAAGGTCATGAATGACCAGCTGCATCTGCGGGCTAATTCTCAGATTGGCATGACTCAAAGTAGAGGTTTGGCCTGTCTCTATTTTGGTCCAGAATTGATGAAAGAAATTGTGAGAAAGAGGTAAGTGTTTTTTGAAAAAATCAGGGTGCAATTTCACCTCAAAAGCATGGAACTTCTTCCGAATATATCTGGTATTGCGGGAACGATTGTCAGCGAGAAACAACAAATTGTGTTCATTGCAAGTAAATCGATACTGCTGTGTCGAAGATTGAGAGCGCGCATAGGTATCCCCACAAAGCATAAAGTGCATATTAATGGTTCCAGGATAGTAGGCCAGCATCAGTTCTACGTCTGGATTCAAGTCAATCTCTGCATAGGCAATATGAATATTTCGAATCATTTGCTCCTGATAAAAACCTTTTCCCCCACCTATTTTCCCATCATATATTCGTTCAACAATGGCCCCCTCTTCCGGCTGAAAGGACAGAGGTGAACTTGCATCGATTCGATGTGTATAGGACCAGCCTGCTTGGTACTGCATCTCGATTTATTCCGTGTTGCGTCGATTAATTTCCGTATTGCGTAACTCCCAATTCTGGATCAGGATATACTTTTGCCCCAAATTACACTAATTATTTAGAATTAGTCTAAATAAAGATTCTTTTACACAAACACTGATTATGAAAAAATTCTCTCTTTTACTCTTTGTATGCACATTCATTTTGGCAATTTCAGCCTGCAAAGACCCTGAGCCAGATCCTGTTCCGGATCCTGTCCCAGAACCAGAGGTGGACCCAAACCTGGGACTTAAGGAAAGTATCATGAACACCTATGCAGAGATCGTCTATGCAAACTATCAGGATGCTTACGAAAAAGCTTCAGACATGAAGGATGCAATTGATGCTTTTCTTGCAGATCCCTCAAGCGAAGCAAAGTTTGAAGCAGCGAAAACCGCTTGGCTGCTAGCCCGTGAGCCCTATGGCCAAACCGAAGCTTTTCGCTTTGCAAGTGGCCCAATTGATGATGAAGATGGACCTGAAGGCTTGTTGAATGCCTGGCCAATGGATGAGTCTTATGTCGACTATGTCGATGGAGCCCCGGATGCTGGTATCATCAATGATCCTACCAATCATCCAAGTCTGGACAAGGCTGCACTTGAAGCACTTAACGAAGTCGGTGGAGAGGAAAATGTAGCAATCGGCTACCATGCAATCGAGTTTTTGTTATGGGGGCAGGACCTTACTTCTCCCAGCGAATTGAGAAAAGGAGAGAGACAACATACTGATTTTGTCGATGGAGGCACGGCCAATAATCAAGACAGACGAAGACAATATCTCGCAACTTGTGCAGACTTGCTGTTGGATCATCTCCAGAGCCTGTTGGACGAATGGAAGCCAGGTGGCCCCTACCGAACAACTTTTCTGGATCTGGAACCAGATGCTGCTATCACCAACATGCTGACAGGAATTGGAGTATTGGTAAAATCTGAGTTGGCAGGAGAAAGAATTTTCACTGCATATGACAATCAGGACCAGGAAGATGAGCACTCTTGTTTCAGTGATAATACACATCGGGATACACGTCTGAATGCCATTGGCGTTCGCAATGTATACACTGGCTGCTATATCCGCAATGATGGGATATCCAAAATCACCGGTGCATCTGTCAGTGATTTGATGGAGGTGCTTGACCCAAGCTTCAGCCAGACTGTCCTGGATCAAATGAACGTAGGACTGGCCGCAGTAGAAGCGACCGCCATTCCTTTTGACTTTGCGATCTCTGATGCCGGTGCCAGACCTGCCGTTCTGGTGGCTGTCAATGAACTACGAGACTTCGGCGACAAAATCTCTGAGGTAGGCAACAAAATCGGAGTAAGTATCAATACCGATTTGCCTGAATAATCAACATAGTAGTAGTAGTCATAACTAAGCTGTAGGAACCCAACCTACCTGAATGGAACCCGGAATTTGCGATTTATGCAAATTTCGGGTTACGTAGCTACCTTTTAAAAATGAAATATCCCTTTGCAATATTGGTTTGGTGTCTTTCTTTGCTACTAGCATGTAAAGAAGAGGTCCCTTCTGAACCAAGTCTTCTCCCGGAAGCCTCTGAGGAGTTGTTGGGGGGACAAACGACCATTTTTGATCAATCTCGAAATGCATTTGGATTTCAGGCACCTGGCGTAAATGGGCATGATGAGCTACTATTTTTCGTTGGAAATTCATTCTTCAACCAAAACTGGGTTACCTCACCTGCATCGACAACAGCCCGAGACGGTTTAGGGCCATTTTTCAATGCCCGTTCCTGCGCAGCTTGCCATTTCAAGGACGGACGTGGACAACCCCCTACTTCCTCTGGTGCAATCGCTGAAGGCTTATTGTTACGATTGAGTATACCCGGCACAGGCCCTCGTGGTGAACCCCTTCCTGAGCCTAATTATGGAGATCAACTGCAGGATCAATCTGTCCTTGAAGCCCCAAGAGAAGGCGGATACGAGATTCAATACATGGAGATTCCCGGCTCTTATCCAGATGGGCACAGCTATTCCCTTCGAAGTCCTTCTTATGAGTTTGTGGAGCTTGCTTATGGGGGCATGAGTCCTATGGTCCAGATCTCTCCAAGAGTAGGCCAGCAAATCATAGGACTCGGACTGTTGGAAGCAGTGCCAGAAGAGACCATCCTGGGCATGAGTGATCCTGATGATACTGATAATGATGGAATTTCAGGCAAACCTAACCTTGTCTGGGAGGTAGAGAGTCAATCACATGTGCTTGGACGATTCGGTTGGAAAGCCAATCAGCCTTCTTTGCTACAACAGACTGCTGCTGCTTTTCATGGAGATATCGGCATAACTACTCCTCTTTTTTCAGAAGAAAATTGCCTTCCCAACCGTCCTTGTGACAGCCTACCCAATGGAGGAAACCCAGAGATTCCTCTCGATGACTTACAGAAAGTTGTCTTGTATGTCTCCACATTGGCTGTTCCAGCCAGACGAAACTGGGAAGAACAGGATGTCCTGAAAGGCAAACAACTCTTTGCACAAATCGGATGTACTTCTTGTCACATACCTGAACTCAAAACTGGCACTCACGCAAGATTTGAGGCTCTCTCCCATCAGACCATTCGTCCCTATACCGATCTTCTGCTCCATGATATGGGAGAAGGATTGGCAGATAACAGGCCAGATTTTGATGCGTCTGGTCAAGAATGGCGGACTCCACCCTTATGGGGCATCGGCTTGTTTCCTACTGTCAATGGTCATAGCTTTTACCTGCATGATGGCAGAGCCAGAAATTTGGAGGAGGCCATCCTCTGGCATGGTGGAGAAGCAGGGGCTTCCCGGAGGCGGTTCAAAGAATTATCGATAATAGAACGCAATCAAGTCATTCAATTTCTAGAATCTCTGTGATGATCTATATGAAATTCCCCTTTCCCAAACCTTCTATCGCACTATTCGGTATAGCCATTGGCCTGTTGATCTGGAGTATCAGCTGTAATTCAGGTACTGATCCTGAGATTCCGACAGAATTTGACCGGGCTGTGATGTTGCAAAATATTGGAGAAAATGGCCTTCTGCCTGTTCATGTTGATTTTATGGAGAAAAGCAAGACACTCCATACTGCTTCCCGAACCTTTGTCCAGCAAGCTTCCCAAGCCTCTTTGGAAGAGGTTCAACAGGCCTGGCTTGCCTGTAAAAAAAGCTTCAAACGATGTGAGGTGTATAACATCAATGAGGTCAGAGAGGTATTTATCCATAACAAAATCGACAAGTGGCCAACGAAAGTTCAGTTCCTGGAAAATAATCTCCAGGGGATAGATGAATTGACAGAGGCATTTGTGGAAAATTCCGGTTCAACTTCCAAGGGTTTACCCGCGATCGAATATTTTCTCTTCGCAGAGGACGCACTTGCCAGTTTTAGCACTGATAGCCTGGCTTCAAGACGTCTGACATATCTCGTGGCTCTCACGGAAAATTTGCAAAATCGAGCCAATGAACTTCATCAAATGTGGGAAAACAATCTGGCCGAATTCAGCACCAATACAGAAAACTTCTCCAAAGGCTCTTTGAATCAGCTCGTCAACTCCCAATGTGCAGTACTGGAAAAGATCCTGACTGACAAATTGGGTGACCCACTCGGGAGGGATACAGGGGGAGATCCGCAACCGGACAAAGTAGAGGCCTATCTGAGTCAGGTCTCTATAGATCTGATTCAGGAAAACCTCATCAGCCTCAAGGCAAGTTTTTTGGGAGATGATAGTAAGCCAGGACTCGGTGATTTGTTGGACTTTCTGGAGGCCAAGCAGGATGATCAGCTGCTCTCGTCCATCATTATCGCCCAAATGGATGCCTGCATTGCCCAAGCTGCCTTGGTTCCTTCTCCCCTTCAGGAAACTGTCCTCACTCAACCCGAGGTAGTGGACGACCTGTATGAACGGGTCTTAGATCTGACTGGCTCCATCAAGGTAGATATGGCAAATCAGTTGGGCATCCTCATCACCTTCAAGGATACAGATGGGGATTGAGCTGCTTCGGAAGCGACTCAATCAGTCCTCAGAAGCGATTCCCCTGGCTATTTTTCGAATCGTTTTTGGGGGAATCATGGTCATTTCGCAAGTTCGTTTCCTTAGCAAAGGATGGATAGAGGATCTTTTCCTTTATCCATCCTTTCATTTTAGCTATACAGGCTTTTCATGGATACAGGTCCTTCCAGAGTTCTGGATGTATGGCTTGCTTATTCTTTCTCTTTTTTCTGCGCTGGGCATTGCATTCGGGCTTTGGTATCGCCTAGCAACAATCTCCTTTTTCCTTTCTTTTACTTATCTGGAACTCATCGACAAAGCCTGGTACCTCAACCACTATTACTTTGTATCACTGGTGGCTTTCCTGCTGATTTTCGTTCCAGCCAATAGAATGTGGTCGCTTGATTCCCTACGGTCCAGAGAAGGATGGAATCCTTTTGTTCCATTCTGGACCATTGCTATCCTGCGATTTCAATTGTGTGTTGTTTATTTTTTTGCGGGGATTGCCAAACTTAAATATGACTGGCTGATTCTGGCAGAACCCATGAAAACATGGCTGTCAGCCAGAACAGACTTTCCCATTCTTGGGGAATTGTTTGATGAAGCCTGGATGGCCCATGCCTTCAGTTGGGGAGGGGCGATATATGATGTGAGTATTCCCATTTTTCTTCTTTGGTCAAAAAGTCGGCCCTATGCCTATATTGCTGTGATCGGTTTTCACCTGATGACCTGGCTTCTATTTCCCATTGGCATGTTTCCCTGGATCATGATCGGTGGGAGTTTGATTTTTTTGGAAGCGCAGGACTGGCGCAAGTTGCTTCATTACGTTCGTCTACCTTTACCAGCAAGGCCAAGGCCGATGTTACCTTCGAATTCTATTGCCTCATGGAAGTTGCTGCTAATCAGTTGTTATGTGTCTATCCAGCTATGTTTGCCTCTCAGGCATCATCTCTATCCTGGCGATGTGCTCTGGAATGAAAAAGGCCTCAGATTTGCCTGGCATGTTATGGTGATGGAGAAAAACGGAATGGCTACCTACTACCTCAAAGATTTGGAGAGTGCGAAGGAGTGGACCATTTATCCTTCCGAATACCTCATTCCCGCCCAGGAGAGACAAATGTCCTTTCAGCCGGATATGATCCATCAATTTGCAGATCATCTCCGACAGCTTTGGCGGGCAGATGGATATGAACATCTCGAAATCCGGGTAGAAAATCGCGTTTGTATCAATAAACAGTGTAAAACCTTGGAATGGATAGAGGATGGGACACCATAAAAGGAAGTATTCCGTCTGGCGTACAAATTACTCCCTATGACGTAGGGGATCTGAACATATTTCTATCCAAATTCCCTTTTCAAATTCAGAAAACCATGCCTACTCTACCTATATGGATGGCCAACACCATGGAAAAGGTTTTCAATAACCAATTCCACCCGGTAATGGTCAAAGAAGTGAATCTACTCACTTCGGGTTTGAAATTGGTAAGGTTTAAAGGAGATCTGTCCAAGACTTCTTTTACTCCGGGAAAGGTGATCGAATTTCGCGTGAGCGATAGAGAATTCAGGCATTATACCCCTTCTTTCTTTGACAAAAAACAAGGTGTCTGTGAGGTACTATTCTACCTGCATGGACTGGGTATCGGAAGCAAATGGGCGGAAGATCTGAAAGTAGGAGATGAGACTAAGCTGATGGGGCCAGGTGGAAAAATGGCCCTGGAACCAGCCCAGGACAAGCATGTGCTGTTTGGAGATGAATCTTCCCTCGGTTTGTTTGTCAATGTATTCCACCATTCAAATACGATTGGCAAGTGTTTGGGAGTGCTGGAGTTAGACCAGAAGCATCAACGATGGCCAGATGTATTGGGATTAGAAGTGCCAGTAGTCAAAAAATCAAAAGAACATCCCGCCACACATGCAGTGGATTGGCTGAACACATGGACAGCAGATCAATGGGCATTATGTCAACATACAACCTTTTATCTGACTGGTAGAGCAAAATCAATCCAGTCCATCCGCAATACCCTGAAGAATAAAGGAATCAAGTCGAAGCAAATTCAAAGTATGCCTTACTGGGCTGATCACAAAAAAGGATTATAACCCATCAAATAAAGACCCATGAGTCAGTGGATTTTCAATATCGCCTATATATTGTTTGCCGTGGGAACAACTGTCATCCGGACTCCCCACCAGAAAAGAAACAAATCCAACATCATCACACTGGATCAAAAAACTACACTTGAAAAAGTGCTGCTGTTTATGGTATCAACGGGCATGATGTTCCTACCTCTCTTGTATATGTTCTCGCCCTGGTTGGGGTTTGCAGACTATCATTTGCCGATTTGGCTTCAATGGGTCGGAGTTGGGATTCTTGGCATCTCTCTATGGCTATTTTACCGTTCTCATAAGGATTTGGGCCGCAATTGGTCCGTCAGTTTAGAAATCCGAGAAGAACATTCCCTGATCACAAATGGCGTGTATCAACACATTCGCCATCCCATGTATTCCTCTATTTGGTTATGGGTAATCGCCCAGGCTCTGTTGCTTCCCAATTATTTTGCCGGCTTGGGAGGGCTTATAGGATTTGGGGCCCTGTATTTCCTACGGGTCAGCAAAGAAGAAGACATGATGATTGAGAAATTTGGAGAAGCATATCAAGACTACATGAAGGTCACAAACCGACTCATACCCAAATTTTAAGTAGCTAACAATCACAGATGCAGCATATCGAAATATTTGAGGGAGACCGGGCCAGCAACTATGACAGTTTTATCAGCAGCTGGATGCCTCACTATCCCTGGCTCGTTGAGCAGCTTCCTTCAATCCTATGGGATGCGAAAGAGAGTGAAGCCCATGAGCTTCTTATTGCTGGCTGTGGCACAGGCAATGAGATTATCTCTTTCCTACAATCGGAACATCCCTGGCAGATCACAGGGGTAGATCCATCCCCTGAAATGATCCGTCTTGCCAATGAAAAGCTTGCCAATGCGTCTCAAGTCCGACTGATAGAAGGTCTGGTCAATGATCTTCCGAAACAAGCAAGTTTCTCCGCAGCAACCTTGATATTGGTACTTCATTTTATGCCAGATGATGCAGGCAGACTGGACCTGTTGCGGCAGATCTCTGATCGCCTTATTCCTGGAGCCCCTTTCCTGCTTGTAGGCATGATCGGGACACCCCTGGAACTCAAACGAAATCTATCTATTCTGGGTCGTATGTTGCCTGAACATATCAATCCGGCGGATATCGAACATCGCCTACATCGAATCGCCACCCTCTTCGATCACATTTCTGAGGTTCATTTGCTCGCCCTTCTGGAGCAGGCAGGCTTTGGAGATACTGTTCGATTCTTCCAGGCAAGCATTTATGGAGGATGGCTCACAAAAAAGCAATAGGACTGAAATGTATGAAACACCCCATCAAACGCATCCTCAAAAAAAGTATTGGCTGGCTTCATTTGTGGATAGGACTTGTTGCAGGGCTGATCATTCTCATCAGTATGTTTGGAGCTGCCGTATTTGTGTGGGAGGATGAATTAACTAATTGGTATTATCAGGATCTGGTATTTGTGCCAGAGGTGGGGGAAGAACTCCTCCCTCCAAGCGAGCTCTTTCAAGTGATAGAAGAAGCGTATCCAGGTGAAGAATTCCGATCCTTTGGCCTCAGTAATGACCCTCGAAAGGGTTATACCTTCTTTGTATTCAAACGATCAGCAAGCCCTGGCTGGACCTGGTGGTCTACCATTGATCGTTATGAGCGAATCTATGTCGATCCCTATCAAGGGAAAGTGCTCGGTAGTATTGACATGAAACATGACTGGATTCAGAATTGCCGACGCCTACATCAAAACCTCCTCTTGTATCCGAAAGTAGGAGAGATGATTGTGGGAATTGCCGCCTTGATCATGATTTTCATGGCCCTGAGTGGTCTCTACCTTTGGTGGCCCAAAAATTGGCGCATGCTCAAGATGCGTCTGAAGATCAAATGGAAAGCCCGCTGGAGAAGAGTCAATTGGGACCTGCACAGCGTTGGAGGATTTTACACCTATCTGTTTATCCTGTTTTTTGCAACGACAGGATTGGTTTGGACCTTCAATTGGTGGCGGGACGGGATCTATCATCTGTTAGGGAATGATCCGCAGGAGGTCTTTGCCAAACATGAATTGCCTGTGATGCCTTGCGGTCTCCAGATGGAAGCCGTGGATATTGCCTTCGAAGATGCGATCCAGCGACAAAACAGTTGGTATGAAATGAGCTTTCGACGACCTTCAGAAGATCAGGAAGAAGGCGAAATCTCTGCATTCATTCGGTTCAAACATCCAGATTCATGGTGGGAAACCAGCGACTCCTATGCTTATCATCCGGAGACAGGCGCGCTTTATTGGGATCGAACACATGAGGACAAACTATTGGGAGAAAAGTGGCGAAATGCCAATTATGCCATGCACGTAGGAAGCATCTATGGATGGCCAACGAAAATCATCGCCTTCATTTCTGCTTTGTTTTTTGCTTTCCTTCCAATCTCAGGCTTCCTCATTTGGTGGGGGAGAAAGAAGAAAAAGAAAGCGAAGCGCAAGAACAAATCTTCTTCCGCCGCAAAACAGATCCCTCGTAAGGAGGTAGTCAAATCTTCGGTCAAACCAAAGCCAGAAAAAGAACCCACACCATTCGTTTAACTCCTTCTGTTTTCGGGTAAATGTTGGAATAGTTAGGTGGCCTTTTCCCTCCTTATGAGAAGTCTGTAATAGCTTTCCCAAAATTGATGATTGATCAATTATTACCCAAAGAAAAAGAGATACCTAATATTTGGGACTAAGCACTACCTAAGCTTCGGTATTTTTGGAAATTGAGTTAAAAATCATTCTTATTTTTATTTAGTCTAAATAAAAATAGCGTACATTGAACCTATGATTTCTTTGGGAGTGCCACATAGAACGAGTTGTGCTAACATCCTCTGGAAGTCAGAATCAAATCTGATCAATTGACGCTTTATGAATTCCTCTTCAAGACATAAGCACACCTTTGAATTACTGCATCATGATAAGGACAGTAAGATCGTATACTGTTATGAGTGCCAGGCCTTCCACGTGAATTATGGTACGGTTTCATTGGATCTTGCCAGGACCACAATCGAATCATTAATAGATAGCCTGGATCTGAACCTGCAACTCTACAAAGGAATGGCAGATTCAGATGAGCGATGTATTGAGATCGCTACTCCTTACTTTGGAATCCGGCTTCTATTTTCCTTCAATGAACTGGAAGTGTTGAGAACCCTTCTGAAAGATGCCTATTTGAGGATTGAAGAAAGACTTTGGAAATCAAATTGGAATTGATTTATTCCAACTCAAAGCTAGCAATTCCCTGTTAAGGAATAGGGGGTTAAGCTTTTCTCGTTTTCATAGAATCCAGACATTTTCGATGCCTCATCCTTCTCTTTTTCTTTTTTGTCTAATCCTCTGTTTGAATGCAGGCTTGATTGCCCAAGAGATTGAGTTTTCAGAATTTAAAATCTATTCCACAGAGCAACAGCAGACCCTCACCCCACAAGAATTACTGGAAGACATAGCAGAAGTAGATGTCCTCTTTTTTGGAGAAGAACATGACGATAATTTAGGCCACTGGATACAGGATACCTTGTATCGCATGATATTGCAAGCCTATGGAAGCACTACATTGAGTCTGGAAATGTTCGAAACAGATTGCCAATTGGTCCTAGATGAGTATTTGGCAGATCTCATCACTGAAGAGAGACTCATCAAGGATGGTCGTGCCTGGAAAAACTACAAAAAAGCATATCGTCCTTTAGTAGAAACAGCCAAAACACAAGGTCAGGCAGTGATTGCAGCCAATGCCCCTCGCCGCTATGTCAAGCTCGTCAGCAGAAAGGGATTGGATGCCCTCTCGCAACTCACAAAGTCAGCTCAACAATACTTACCTCCTCTCCCCATTTTTACAGCCGATAGTGGATATTATCGACGCTTCAAAGAGGCAATGGGTGAGTTCGGCCACCAAATGCGAGACAATGTCTACCATGCGCAATGTACTTGGGATGCTTCTATGGCTTATCGTATATTTCGGCATTGGCGCAAACACAAGCAAGAACTGATCTTTCATCTCAATGGAAGATTTCACACAGACTACCAACAAGGAACATTCGCTCAATTGCAAAGCCTTCACAAAAAGATTAAGCTCAAAAATATCAGTTGTTTTCCTGCTGATGACTATGATCAACCTGATTGGTCAGTCTATGCACAGCAAGGGGATTACATCATTCTTTCACAATCGAGAGAAGAAAAAGACGAGTAACTCATCCTGATTTTCTGTTCTATTTCAGTGTGCTGGGGGGGTAACCAAACCGTTTCTTAAATGCAGTACTGAAGTGTTGAGGATTCTTGTAGCCAATCCGATCTGCTACCTGACTTACTGTGAGATCCTCATCCAGAAGCCATCGCTTGGCTTGTTGCATTTTGGCTGAGTTCCAATATTCAAAAACAGTTGTCCCAAAAATTTGTTTGAATCCTACCTTCAGTGCATATTCATTCGTACCAAATTGCCGAGCCAATTGCATCAGGGTACAGGGACGGTCGAGATTATGCAGCAAGTATTCCCGCACTGCATGCAATCTATCGATCTCGAGTTGCCGCAACAGCAAAGTCTTGGGAGATTTAAGAGAGATCATTTGCTCCAATTGCAACAAGAGTAATTCTATCACTTTTGCTTCGAGATACATTCGCTTGAACACCCCCTTACGATCACAACACAGAATTTCCTGAATGACTGCATGCATAGAAGGCGTGATGGGATAGTTATGAGGACTCAAGAATCCGGACTCCTGACGCTCCAAAGAGGCAAGGAATTGAAGAAATGTATCAGAGCTTTGAGGAAGAAATCGCTTAAAAAACTGCGGCATCAAATTAATTTCGAATATTTTGATTCGCTGATTCGGACGAACCATCGATCTTCCTTTGAAGTCCGAAGCATATATGATATTGTGTTGGTTATAGCCAAATTCATAAATCTCCTGAGAGCCCAACTCCTGGGCAAAAGTTTCTCCCTGCAACCCAAAATGAAGCTCTACGGTCTCCATTTCTGCTTCAAAGGTCAACTCGGTCAGCTCTCGAGCCATCAGATTTCCATATCCAATGTGGATGTTCTCCATAAAAATTTCCCGGTAGGTTCCTTCACCTCCAAGAAGTTTCGCTGAATAGGTCCGTTCGCAGACGCCCCCTTCTTTTAAAGTAGAAAAGCTCTCTGGATAGGAAGTTTCCAACAGCATTTCTTGTAGATCTCGGTTTTGCAATCGTATTCTCATGTCCGTTTGGCGTAGAGATTTATCCGTTTGGCGTAGTACATGGAGTCTATAGAAGCCTCATATTTGCAATATAATATTTTATTTAGACTCATTATAAATAAGGACAAATTATATGGGGACACCGAGCAAAAATGGAATCTCAAGGCTCCTGCAAATTGCTGGTAGGCGGACCTACCTCCTGATTCTGTCAGGATTATTGGCTGTGGCGCATGCAGCATTGGCCCTTGTCCCCTATATCCTGGTCTATTATATCCTGCAACAATTGGTGCAACCAGCCTTCGATCAGACAATGGTCCAGCAATATTTGTTATGGGCAATCCTTGCAGGAATTGGGAGCTATCTATTGCTCTATGCCTCAGGAATGGCTTCACATATAGCAGCTTTCAATATCTTATATGAACTGAGAGCCCAAACTGCCGCCAAACTAGGCCAACTCCCCCTGGGATTTGTGAATTCTTTTCGATCTGGCGCGCTGAAAAAGATTGTAGCAGATGATATAGAACGTGTAGAGACTTTCATCGCTCACCAAATTCCAGATTTCGTAAAGGGATCTACGCTTCCGCTTGTAACCATTGTGTATCTGTTTTTTGTGGACTGGCGTCTGGCAGCGATCAGTTTTGTCCCACTCCTCATCCTGGCCATATGGATGCCGATCGTATTCAACTCTTCGACTTCCAGGGAGATGTTGAAGCTTTTCCATCAATCCCAGGAAGACATGAACAGTGGCATTGTCGAGTTCGTTCGCGCAATGCCAGTAATGAAAATCTTCTCTCAAACAGCCGATAGCTTCCAGCAATATAGCGGAACCGTGAATCTATTTGCCGATAGCAATATTCAATACTTGCATAGGAGTGCGCCTCCATTTGCAGTATTCATGAGCTTTATGAGCAATGCTACCCTCCCGATCCTGGTCTTGGGCACCTATTTGTACCTGGAAAATGGTGTGAGTTTCTCTACCCTTATCCTCTTTCTGATGCTCGGGGTGGGATACATCAAGCCAGTATTTGCACTGTCCAATCTGGGCATGCAATTGATGTTGATCAACAAGGGAGTAGAACGAATGGATACCATCCTCAACGAGGAAAATCAGGATAACTCTGGATCTTCAATCTCTCCCTCACAGTTTACAGTTGAGTTTAAAGAAGTAGGATTCTCCTATGTCGAGGGCCTAAAAGTCCTGGATCAGGTGTCTTTTGCTGTTCAGGAAGGAAGCATTACGGCCCTGGTTGGTCCTTCAGGTGCAGGGAAGTCCACAGCTGCCCAGCTGGTCGCGCGTTTCTGGGATATTCAGGAAGGAGAGATTATGATTGGAGGGAAAAATATTCAAGCAATTTCAGTTAACCTACTCATGGAACATGTCTCCTTTGTCTTTCAAGACAGCTTCATGTTTCAGGAGACGATATATGAAAATATCCGCATGGGCATGGATAGGTCGGAAGAAGCCATCATTGCTGCTGCCAAAGCCGCCCAATGTCATGATTTTATTTCAGACCTGCCTCAAGGATATCAGACCCGATTTGGAGCATTTGGAGTCCATTTGAGTGGGGGCGAACAGCAACGCATTCAGTTGGCGCGGGCAATTCTGAAGGACGCGCCTATCCTGATTCTCGATGAGGCAACAGCCTTCAGCGATCCGGAAAATGAACATCTGATCCAGCAGGCCTTTGGGAAATTGATCCAAAACAAAACGGTCATCGTCATTGCCCATCGACTGAGTACCATTACACAGGCAAATCAGATTGTGGTGTTCAACAAAGGACGCATTGAGGCCAAAGGCACGCATGAACAATTATTGAATCAAAGCAACCTCTACACCCAGATGTGGAATGCTCACATCCGAGCCAAAGAATACACCATCTCATGAATATGATTAGCAATATCCGTTATGCTTTCAGATTCGACCAATCCGGGATTCGGAAAGCTTTCCTTTGGGAATTCCTGCATGGAATCCTGATAGCGGCACCAAGTGGCATTTTATTGATCATTATCTGGGAGCTGTTCAAGGAAAGCCCTGACCTCAACACAATCTGGATCACCCTTGCAGTGATGGGGGGCTTGTTTCTCCTTCAATTATATGTCGCCCAAAAAGCCATGATTAGCTCGAATGAAGCGACCTATGAGATGAGTAGACGCATTCGGCTGGCATTGGGCAACAAATTGCAACGGCTTTCTCTGGGCTATTACAAAAAGCGAGACCCAGGAGAGTTGGCCGCAGTCGTCTTGCAAGATGTCGCCAACTTCGAAAATATTTTTGGCCATAGCGTCACCAATATCGCCAATGCCGTGTTTGGAACACTTATACTGTCCAGCTTCCTCCTATGGCTGAACTGGACCCTTGGGCTTAGCTTGCTGGCCGCCCTGGTTTTGGCCATCCCTCTGATTCAATTGAGCAAGTGGCTCGTCGAAAAATATGGAAGCAAAACCATCGCAGCCCGCAATACTACTGGTGCCAGATTTTTGGAATATGTCCAGGGAATCCAGCATATCAAGTCCTATGGGATGACTGGGGCGCGATTTCAATCTCTCAAGCAAGCCTTGTCCGATTTGCGCAGAGAAAGCATCCGTACGGAGGCCATTCCAGGCCCTTTTATTCTTACAGTTGGGGTATTGCTTGAAGTATGCTTTGTCCTCATGATCTGGTTGGCCCTGTACATGCTCAGCCAATCGACCCTAACTATACCGGTTCTTATCGCTTTTCTCATTCTCGGATACAGGTTGTATGAACCCCTAAAAATCCTGATGGTTGAGTATCCCATCCTTAGCTATATGAATCTCAGTCTTAGCCGGGTGATCTCAGTCCTGGAAGCAGAGGAACAAACAATCGGACAGGATCTGGTTCCCTCAAGCTTTGGCATTGAATTTGATCAGGTGAGTTTTTCCTATGTAGAGGAGCGACAAGTCATGAATCAGCTAAGTTTCACAGCTGCTATGGGCACTATGACTGCTTTGGTGGGACCATCTGGTTCTGGAAAAACCACCATTACCTCCCTGATTGCTCGTTTCTGGGATGTATCAGAAGGTGTCATCAGGATTGGGGGCATTCCACTGACAGATATGGCAGCTGCTACTGCATACACATTGATTAGCGAAGTATTTCAGGAAGTCTATCTGTTCGATGACAGCATTTACAACAATATCCTGATCGGCAATCCATTGGCAGACGAGAAGCAAGTGTTAGAAGCTGCCAAAAAAGCGCAAATCATGGAGTTTACAGATGACCTTCCCGATGGCCTAGACAGCTTGGTCGGAGAAGGAGGTAGTAAGCTGTCTGGAGGTCAAAAACAACGCATCAGTATCGCAAGGGCACTTCTAAAGGATGCTCCGATCATTTTGTTAGACGAAGCCACAGCCAGTCTGGACCCAGAGAATGAGATCTATATCCAACAGGCCATTCAGGAGCTTGTCAGGGACAAAACAGTCATTGTCATTGCCCACAAGCTTGCCACCATCCAGCAAGCTGACCAGATTCTTGTATTGGACAAGGGTCATATAGTTGAATCTGGTACACATGATGTCTTGCTTGACCAAAAGGGTTTGTATGCTCGCCTCTGGCATACCCAACAACAAGCAAGTGGTTGGAAGATCACTACGAACAAAAAAATTGCTGAAGCAGCTGATTAGATATGCTAAATAGATAATCCTGGCATATCAGCTGTTTGGCCCCAAATTCTTCCCATTTTTATGAATTCTTCAAATCATCAAAAACAATTTATTCTTTCGGAAGGCTTGACAAAAGTCATGTGGACGCTTTCCCTACCAGCCATTGCAGGCATGGTCCTCTTTGGCCTCAATGCCTTTATGGATACCGTCTACATTGGTCAACTGATGAATCCCACGGCTTTGGCTGGGGTGGCATTGGCCTATCCGCTCACCTCTATTCTTCTCGGCCTGGGCTCCTGGGCTGGGACCGGGGCGGGTAATCTGCTCAGCATTGTCCTGGGAAAAGAAGATATCGATACACAGCAGAAACTCCTGGGAACTTCTACCCTGTTTATGCTGTTGATCACGGCCATTTTTGCCATCCCTGCCTATTTCTTTGCTGAGCCTCTTGTGCGTATGATGGGGGGAAGCGGAGAAGTTCTGGCCTATGGAGTAGAATATTTAGAAATTACCCTGTTGGCTTCTCCGTTCTGGGTCTATGGCCTGGGACTGAATATGATTGTTCGCGCAGAGGGCAAAATGAAGGAAGCAGCCATCATGATGAGTTATGGCCTATTTGTGAATCTCCTTCTGACGCCCTTGTTTATTATGACATTCGATATGGGGGTCGGCGGGGCAGCCTGGGCGACCAATATCGGGATGCTCATCTACTGTCTGACTGGCTATGTCTATTTTCGCAGGGGAAAGGCTTCCTTTCCAGCAAATATCCATAGTCTATCCTACGATGTCGCCATCTTCCGATCCATTGCCAAACTGGGATTCCCTGGTTTTATCCTGACAGTCATGGGATTGGTTCAGGCTATCGTAGTCTTCAATGCCATCGTGGGGGTAGGGACAGAAGATGATCTGGCCTTTTTCGCAGCAGCTAACCGCATTCAGCTCTTTCTTATGACCCCTCTGATCGGTCTCATGCGTGCGCTTCAGCCAGTTGTTGGGATCAACTTTGGCGCCTCACAGGGCAATCGGGTCAAACAGGCTTTTTGGGTCTTCACACGCACTGGATTTTTCATCGTTGCCCCCTTTTGGCTTGTCTTAAGCCTTTTTCCGGAGTCAAGCCTGCATTTGGTATTGCCAGAGGTGGATTTTCAAGCAGAACAGATCTGGCACTTTCGCGTCTACATGCTCATGTTGCCCATTTTGCCAGTGGTATTCATGGCAATGACTTATCTCCCAGCCATTGAACAACCCAAATATGCCAGCATCATTGGCATGGCCCGCCAACTGGTTTTCTATGTTCCTGTTATGCTCCTTCTACCCAGATGGATTGGCATCGGGGGCGTGTACTATGGAGCGACCATCATTGATATCGTCATTACTGTCTGGTTGATCTATATCGTAAGACGAACCTTTTCTTCTCTCCCCCGCTCCCATGGAGTGGAGAAACAGGAAGCTATATCTGAAACCACATCAATACCTTTATCTACATGAATTTGCTCATACAAGATCTCTCCAAAACCTACGCCAACGGCGTGGAAGCCTTAAAACAAGTCTCTTTGACTATAGGTACTGGCATGTTTGGCTTATTGGGCCAAAATGGAGCAGGGAAATCTACCCTCATGCGTAGCATTGCTACCCTCCAGGATGCTGACGAAGGGAGTATTCACTTCAATGACATAGATGTTTTTACCCAGCCACATGCCCTGAGACAGGTCCTTGGCTATCTGCCTCAGGAATTTGGGCTGTATCCCAATGTGACTGCTGAGGAATTGCTCCTTCATATCGCCGATATGAAAGGAATCGTTAAGAAGACTGAGCGCAAGGAGATCGTTGCGGCACTGCTCCACAAAGTCAATCTATATCCCGCAAGGAAGAAGAAGCTTGGTGGTTATTCCGGAGGGATGAAACAGCGATTTGGAATCGCGCAAGCACTTTTGGTTCATCCACAACTGATCATTGTGGATGAACCAACTGCTGGCCTCGATCCCATGGAACGAAATCGCTTTTACAATCTTCTGGCAAAGCTCGGAGAGAATAAGGTCGTCATCCTGTCAACCCATATCGTCGAAGATGTCAGTACGCTTTGTAATGACATGGCCATTATTGGGCAAGGAGAGGTCTTGTTGACAGGGAAACCGAATGAAGTTGAGGCCTCCTTGAATGGTCGATTATGGGAATTACAAATCGATCATGAAGAATTGGCAGACTTCCAGGAGGAATATATGATCATATCTTCACGCTTCCATATGGGGAAACTCTTGATTACAGTAGTGGATGATGATCAGCCCGATGGCGCTTTCTGGCGAAAAATACCCACACTGGAGGACGCATATTTTCACTTGGTAACAGAAAGAGAATTAGTCGCTTAATCTTGGGCTTATGATTTGGAATATTCTCACCACAGTTTGTCCAAAAAGAGCTGGGGACAAAAGCCGCAGAACTGTTCGAGGCAATTGCGGACACATAAAGGGGCAATAACCTTCGAGAACCTGTACCAATATTTGTGCGCGAAAATGACAAGCCGCGATCGTCAGACACACTGGCGCAAGGTATTTGAGAAGGTGCCCGAATAGCCCTGGCGAGCATTTGATGATCAAGAGAAAGTAATGAATGGAGACAAAATAAATCATCTATTCTGAATTGTGCTTTTGCCCTGACTCTGCCTTGCTCACCCCTCAATTAGCTACACTAAATTCGGGTTTCGCGCCTTGATCCAGAACAAAATCACTGCTTCATTTTTTGATGATTTATGTCATCACCATTCCTAACCATTTTATCCGCAAAAAGATTTTGTCGAATCGTGTATATCGTTTCCTGCGTTTGGGCTAGACTCATGTGAAAGACACTTTTCACCTGAATGGGTTCCTGTAAGATCGCCTGTTCGATTCGATCCAATTCCTTGACATATGCAGATCTGTAGGATTGATGGATGTGTACAGGCTTGATTCGGTACGTATGAATGGTTTCACTCACTAATCCTTTCATTATCCTAAGAAGTTGGTGCCAATCAAGATCATACTCCAAACAAAGTATTCGTGCAAAGGGAATAAGATGATAAAAAAAGGTGGTATGGATAATTTGTTGTTCAGGGACCGTACCAGAATCAAAAATGTGCTTGAGGGTTGGGTGCATATCCTGAAGAATGTTAATCCCATTCATCTTCAATAGACTTGCATATATTTCAATTCCACCTGCCAGGTCTCCTACCATACAACAAGTGAGTCTGGCCGATTCATCCAGAATCAGATATGTATTCTGTTGATGAGCCTCGACTGCGATCCCATATTTCGCATAAATTCCAAGCTGAGCTCGAATGACGATCTCGGCATAGCGTTGAAAATACTCCATAGCAGATTCAGCATCCATGACCTCCCCTCCCTGCATCAGATCAATCAGGATTGGTTTTCCGCTACAAGGCGATATTTCAAAGGCCGCACTTAGTGGAATGGATATTTCGCCTTCTTCCAGCAAACTTAAGGGATTCCCTTTATACAAAACATTCAGATGATAAGAGGGGTTCTGGGATTGGCCAATATATGCTTTGTCATCAATATAAATTCCCAAAGGCTCAGGAATGATACGAATAAGGCTGGAAAGTTGCTCGTCCTCTAACAAAATATCATGCAACAATCGCGTCAGCACTGGACCTGCATGGACCCGCGGGGGTGAATGTGTGCGCAACATGCTCGTGGTCTGAATATTGAGAGGAAGTTTGATGTAGGGAGCATGAGCATTTGTCGGCATCAAGGTCCGAATAGATATGGTTGCTCTGGTTGGGATACTGATTCCATGTAGAAAAACAATTTCCTTTTGGGATATTTTATCAGCGAATCGTTGAGAGAGAAACTGAATCTGGAACGGATGGACAGGAACAGGGTAATAGTGGATAGGATTATATGTGAGTTCCTGCAGAGCCTTCTCCCATTGATGAAGTGTCTCCGGGAAATGTTGACCGAAAAACTCCTGTACAAAGAGGGATTGATTCTCTCTGGTGAACTTACACAAGCCCCTGGCTATCGCTATGACAGGAAGATCGATGTGACGACCACATTCCGGAGAATATGCATAGATGTCAGAAGGCTCAAATCCCTTTTTTAATTTGGCGAGCGGATGAGTTGGATTCCCGCGAAATGATGCCAATTGCATCAGGAAGTTATTGCGTTTTACCTCATCTTTCTGAGCTTGTAGAAATAACCAAAAGTTTTGATACCCTTTAGAGGCGAAGTCCTGATAAATTATTGTTCGTTCTGTCAAGGAGATGAGTTCGCTGTCTCCAGCCAAAATAATATCTCTCAAGGATGATGATGCCCCCTCAAAAGAGATAGAGGGAAGGACAGAAAGCCAAAACAATTCCAGGCTATCAATAGATTGGAAGGTTTCATGTTGAGATTCCCTGAAGTGAATATCCACACCCATCAAAGGATTCTTGGTGTAAATAATGTCTATCACATCATATTCATTGTTGAGCTCCCGGGTAGATCCATCCGCATATGTAATGGTAAAAAATGCCTGCCCTTCTTTCAGGATCCCTTCTCTAAAAGCGGCATATATGAGTCTCAAAAGTGTTTGATGGAGAACAATTTGTTGCATTTTCCTACTCAGGAGATTAGAAGTCTTTTCAAGATTTGCAATGATAGTGTTTTTTTCTTTATTTAGACTAATTCTAAATAAGATTCTTGTATCTCTGCTAGCCCTGTTCATGCATATGCAAATCTCCTCCTTTATCTCCCCAGCTCATGCGCGATTCATCTCAGGAAAATATGCCATAAGGACTCCCCTTCAATTGTTGTCGAATATAGAGCGAGGGGATCAATCGACCTTGCAACTTGCCGTGGATGCTAGTCGTATGGCTGAAGCATATCCTGAAAATCCCATCTTCCCTCAAGCCGGAGATGTCATAGCAGTACTTCCCGAAAACAGTCAGGAACACATCTCCAGCCTCCAAAAGTATCTGAATGCTTGTGAACATGATACCTTCTTTCTGTCAGGGAGATATGAATCTGACGAAGGCCGTTTTTACAGAGAATTGGATGCGCTCACATTCGTCTGTCTCAATCCTATCCGCCTTGAAACACTTGTGAGATTGAAAGAAAAAGTCCAGCAGATGTCTGAGATTCCCGCCTTTATCTCCCGATCTGTCAGGATATTGGATCGACTTCTCCGCATACACGCACAGGCCCCAGACAGATGCAAGCAGATTTTACAACATTGTCATCTCACAGACCTCTTGGGAGCCTTTCCAAGCTTATTGACCCTCCAGGACATTTGCGATACTCAGAAAGGCAACTACCGAAGAGTCTACACAATCTCCGGAATTTCTCGGGATTCAAGGGGGATTGCTCAGACCATCCAATTTTTACTTGCCCTTGGTGTACACTATCAGGTTCCAAAAGAGGGATTCAATCCCGGTACCACTTATGAAGGAACAGCTTCAGGCTACCTTCGTAGACTCATAGAATCTTCTACATCCTCAGATCCTCAAGTAGAATGCTTTGTTCAGCCCAGGTCATTTGGTCCACCGGAGAAGAACAGCCTTCATATACCAGAACAATTCCCGCCCAAAGTTGATGCAGCATTCTTCAATAAGCTTCGCATGCCTCTTCTCCTGCTAGCAAATGGCAGCGGAATATCAGGGATCCGTGCTGTACTTGAGGAAAGATCTTACTGGAAACAACAAGGATATAGCATAGGCAGTTCCTCTCTCCTTTTTGGAATCCGCAATCGCAGGCAGGATTATATCTATCAACAGGACCTGCTGGAATACCAAAAACAAGGGATAATAGATCGAATCGTTTTGGCAGAATCAAGGCCAAGCAAAGGTTTGAAACAATATGTCCAGCATGTCCTGATGACGGGGGCTTTCAATCATGAACTAAAAGCGTTTTTTGAGGCTCGAAGTGTGATCATCATCTGTGGGGACCGAAGAATGGGACAGATGATTGTTGATGGTTGTTTGCCTATATTGTTGCCCCAGATTAGTCCAGAACGCCTACCCGATCAGCTCCGACATACTGAATTCATTCATCCTAAAAAGTTTGAATGGGCAAAAAAAGAGATCGCGGATCTCAAGGCTCAATCCTTGCTCATCCGCTCTACATCTGGTTCTCGTTATATCAAGAAAAAGAACCTCTCCCTTGATATGATATTGGAAGGCCTGAACCTTTTACATCCTTCTATCTGATTCCTTATTCTACAATCAGTTTTCCTTGCATCAGGCTATAATGCCCGGGAAAACTACAAATGTAATCATAGATCCCCTTCGCAGGGGCAGTAAAGGTGATAGTAGTAGATTCTCCCCCGCCTATCAGATTTGTATGGACGATCACATCATCGCCTTCAGGAATATACCCATTGTCAATCGCAGCAACTGCTTTCAGGGCAAAATCCGCGATGTCTACTCCCGGCTTCAGTAAGACAAAATTATGCCCCATGGCTGTCTTGGGGAGCTTCCCTTCATGTTTGAGGGTCAAAGTGATCTCTTGCCCCTCCTTCACTGTGAGTTCTTTTTGATCATATTGCATCATGTCATTGGAGGTCAAAACGATTGCCTCTGAGGATGCATCCTGGCTAGGTTCAGTTGACGGTTCTACTGGTGTATCGGTTGTTTCTTGTTTTGCTTGACTGTTTTGCTGAGTTGAGGAGGAGCTCTCATCACTTCCACAGCCCCCAATAATCAGACTTGCTAGAAATAGAAAGAAGAGTTGTTTCATTGTCATTTTATCTATACGAATTTAAAAACACTGTAAAGTAATTAAATATCAACAACTTACGAGCAAAATAAGGAAGCCATTTACGATTAATTCTCTATCTGAAAAAAAAAATCAAATTCTTGATCAGAAGGCTGGAATTAACGAAAAATTATCTCCATTTTTACGAGGTAAATTTATTTAGAATTAATCTAAATAAAAATAACTTTGTTAAGTTAATCATGTGTTGCACACGATTAATTTGATTCTATCATTTTAACCCTAGCTCAATGCAATATTCCCATTTATTCCAAACGTACCTATACAAAATCAGTCTCTTTTCTCTCAGTCTTCTCATGTTTTCAGCTTGTCAGGAAAAAACCGCTGAAATCAACCTGTATACCCATCGCCACTATGAAGTAGATAAACAACTTTTTGCAGCCTTTGAGGAGCAGACAGGCATCAAAGTCAATGTCACCAACGCAAGCGCCGACGAACTCATTGAAAAAATGGAAATCGAAGGGGACCAAAGTCCTGCCGATGTATTGATCACTGTAGATGCTGGAAGATTGGTCCGAGCGAAAGAAAAAGAGCTTTTGCAAACCATGACTTCCGAGTATTTGTCCAATACCATCCCTGCCCACCTCCGGGATGACGACAATCAATGGTTTGGCTTGACTAAAAGAGCCAGAGTAATTGCCTACAGCAAGGAGCGCGTACATCCTGATTCTCTAAGCACCTACGAAGACCTTACCAGTGAAAAATGGAAAGGCAAAATTCTAATTCGTCAGTCCAACAATATCTACAACCAATCCCTTCTGGCATCTATCATTGCGCATCATGGAGAAGAAGGGGCCAAAGAGTGGGTGACAGGTATGATGGAAAATTTTGCCCGAAGACCTCAAGGAAGTGATCGGGATCAGGTCAAAGCAGTGATGGCAGGCGAGGGAGATTTGGCCATCATCAATACCTATTATCTAGGCAAACTACTCAAGTCTAGCAATCCAGAGGAAGTAGCCGCGGGGGAAAGTGTCAACATCTTTTTCCCAAATCAAGAAGGTAGAGGCGCTCATGTCAATATCAGTGGGGCTGGAGTCGCCAAATATTCACCGAATAAAGAGAATGCGATCAAATTCATTGAATACCTGGCGTCAAAGGAAGTCCAGAAAGTGTTTGCGCAAGCAAACTATGAGTATCCTGTTCATCCTGAAGTGGCTGCTTCGGATCTCTTGGTTTCCTGGGGAGAATTCAAATCTGATGTCCTTCCCTTGACCAAATTGGGGGAGCTGAATCTGAATGCGGTGAAGACTTTTAATGAAGCAGGATGGCCCTAGGATGAAACAATGGTTAGGTAAAGGTTCCCTGCAACGATTTTTTCGTGATATGAACCGATGGTCAGTCCTGGTATTGATCATCGGCTCCTTCATTGGTTTACCTATTTTTATTGTTGCGTACCAATTGTTGAAGGGTCCCGGAGAAGAATGGGAACATATCACAACCTTTCTCCTCCCCCATTATGTGTATCATACTTTTTTTCTGATTGTGTGTTGTGCAATCGGAACCTTGTTGATTGGAGTCGGCTGCGCCTGGCTCATCTGTCGGTATGAGTTCCCGTTTAGAAGAGTGCTGGATTGGATGTTGATTTTGCCACTTGCCATCCCTTCATTCATTACTGCCTACGCCTATGCAGGGGTTTTTGACAATGGAGGTACCTGGACACTGATGATGGCAAAGCTGGGAATTGAAGTCCAAAAAATTGACGTGATGAACTTGTCCGGCTTGTGCTGGGTGCTTAGTATCTCTCTCTTTCCCTATGTATATATTGGCGCAAGAGCTGCTTTTCGCCAACATGCCCAGCAGTTCAGGGAAGCCTCCCATCTGTTGGGAGCAACTGAGCGGAAATTCTTTTTCACCATTGCTCTTCCTCTTGCAAGGCCGGCAATCATATCTGGTCTTTTATTCGTCATCATGGAAGTCCTCAATGACTATGGGGCGGCGAAATACTACGGAATCAATACCTTTACGACGGGCATTTTTAACAGTTGGCGGGATCTGGAGGATTTGCCCAGTGCTTTTTATTTGTCTGCCATTCTTGTTCTCTTGATCTTTGTACTGATCCTGTTGGAAAGATGGCAAAGAGGCTCTCGCTCTTATGCCACAGTAGCGGCATCTGATGGTGGATCGAAACGAATCCTCCTTTCTGGTGGAAAGGCCTGGTTTGTTTGCTTATTGACTGTTTTTCCTCTCTTGGCCGGATTTGTGCTTCCTGTAGCTCAGTTGTTGTATTGGGTCTACTATACCTTTTGGGATGTCTTGGATGTCGCTTTCATCCAACTGATCATCAACAGTTTTTTCATTGCTTTTCTGGCAGCACTTCTGACCACAATCCTTGCACTCTTTTTTGTCTACTTTAGCAAATGGACGCATCTCTCTGGAGTCAGGCTTTTTGCCAGAACTGCCAGCTTGGGATATATCATCCCTGGCGCAGTAATAGGATTGGGAGTCTTGATTTCCGCACGAATGCTTGTTCAGGGTACAGCTTCTCTGTTCGATTTACGTATAGGATTTCTCTTGTATGGGTCCATGTTGACCCTTGTCTATGCCTATGTGGTTCGATTTTTTGCGATTGCACATCAAACAATTGAGGCCAGTAGTGCCAAAATTGGTTCACAATTTTTTGAATCCGCTATCTTACTTGGAAAAAAACCGATCTTGGCATTAAAGCAGATAGACTTTCCTCTTTTGAAAACAGGACTTCTCAGTGCAATGACCTTATTGTTCATCGATATCATGAAGGAATTGCCTCTGACGCTTGTATTGAAGTCTCCCGATGTGCAAACGCTGGCTATCAAAGCATATGAATATATAGAGAATGGAGATCAGATAGATAAGGCCGCACTGCCTTCTTTGTTGATCATTGGAGCTGTCAGTTGTTTTATCCTCATTTCCAATCGCTGGCTAAAGACTTGATATGAATATTCTCGAAACACATAGATTGTTCAAATCTTATGATTCTGGCAAAACCTTTGCCTTGAAGGACATGAATTTTTCTCTCAAACAAGGGAATATCTGTGCTGTTGTTGGAGAAAGTGGAAGTGGCAAAACTACTCTTTTACGATTGATTGCTGGGCTGGAACGACCTGAAATGGGACAAATCATTCTCCAAGGGAGAGAGGTATCTACTCAAACAAAGATTGTTCCACCTTATGAGAGAAATGTGGGGATGGTTTTCCAGAGTTTTGCCCTGTTTCCTCATCTTTCTGTGGTGAAGAATGTTGCATATGGTCTTCCAAAACATCAAAAACAATTGGCAAAGGAGATACTTGCCAGAGTGAATTTAGCGGGTTTGGAAAATAGATACCCTCACCAACTCAGTGGGGGCCAACAGCAACGTGTAGCCATAGCCAGGACTTTGGCTACCAATCCACAGCTATTGTTGCTGGATGAACCATTCAGTAATCTGGATGCAGCTCTTGTAAGCTCTCTTCGGCATGAGATTCAGCAAATTGTCAAGCAATTTAGCATCTCTGCCATGTTCATTACACACGATATGCAGGATGCCATTGCCATTTCAGATGAAGTTTGTGTTCTGAAGGAGGGACAGTTGATAGAATATGGAACTGTTCAGGCACTGGCACGTTCACCTAAGACTGATTATGTAAAGGCTATTTTTGACCAACTCAGATCATCTGCTTCTTCCGTATTGGATTCTCTGGATCTGTGATTGAGCATCTACGAAAGGGAAGCAAGTTCTTTTTTCACTTGTTCTTTGAGTCTGACATCGAAAATATACCAGGCCAGACCCGCTGATATGATCCAGAAAGTTGTGACAAGGATCAAGACATGCATGGCAACATGGTACCGACCAATCAAAAAAACATACATCATCAGGATCATCAGACCCAGGATTGTCCAGTTCACATATTTCCACCTACCCATCCGCTGTCGTTTGCGCTGGATCTCATTGCGGACTTTGCGTTTTAGACTGATCCAGATACCAGTCAGAATCAGAGAAGAGATACTCAAGCCAGCAAGAAACCAAATGACCTTGGTGATCAGACCTCCCCAAAAGCCAAAATGTAAAGGATCGACAATGTCGTTCAACCAGCTTACTGCCGGAATCTCATCTGCTCGTTGGACTGTAAGCACCTCATATGTTTGAGGATGAAGGTAAATCCTGTTTGCACGAAATCTTACAAGGGGTACATCGCTCTGGCCAGTCAAATAGATGGAGCCATCCATGCTCGAAGGAGGAGAGATGGTTTTGACCTGAAGACCCGCAATTTTTTCCTGAGCAATCTGAACTGCCCGATCATAATCGAGATTGACAGATAAGGTCTCAAACAAGGTCGAATCACTGAGTGACGGATCTATCTTCGTCGCTGAGGGATTGGCAGTAGTGGAAATATTCCCTGTATTGGTACGCTCCAGAAAGTACCAGATTCCTGTAATCGAAAACAATAACAGAAAGGGGACTGACCATATCCCTACAACTCGATGTACACTTCGAAAAAAGACCATTGCGCCTTTTCCCTTTTTAACATCGAACAGCTTTTTGTACCATTCTTTAAAAAATACCAATGCTGTTACGAGAGAAAATAGAAGTAGAAACCCAAAAATGAGGACGGTAAAATGCCCAATCTGGAAGGGGATAAACAGAAAATAGTGTAAATCCCGAAAAAACCGGCGAAATGTGATCTGCGCATGTCCCTGAATCTCTCCCGTATATGGATTGGCAAACGCATAAAATCGTTGATCCTGCTCTTTCACATAAATCACATCACACATATAGGGCACTTCAAGCGCAGTCCAGTACTCGATCTGCCCATCAGGATATGCCTCCCGAAGGTTCTGAACAATCAGATTACGGGAGGCATAGTGGCCTTGTGGTGTGGCTCTGGATTCAGGGAGGAACAGCCAGTCCATTTCGCTGCTCAGAGTTGCCATTGTGCCGGAGAAGCAGATCACAAAAAACAGGATACTCAGTTTGACACCTATCCAACTGTGGATGCGAAAGAATAATCTTCGATTCACCTTCATACTCAAAACTGGATTCTCCAGGCTAGAATTGGCAACAATCCAGATCCATAAAAATTATCTGCCTCGCCATTTTCTCTGTCAAAGGACTGACTTAACAATGGCCTTTGGTTCAGCAAGTTTCTGATTTGGAGGGATAATTGGGAGCTTCGATTCCGACGGTTGACCTGATAAACGATTGAAGCGTCCAAATAGAGGAGAGGGTCTTGCTTTAGAGAATTCGGGTTATTGTAATCCGTTTGAAATCGTCCCTTTTCTATTGCAGTAGGCAGATCAATCGGAGTAAAATATTGTGCCCCACTATAAGTTGCTGACACATTGGCATTGAAGAGATTGGCTTTCCCTTTTTTCTTTCCGAGTTTCCATTCCTTTCCTACAATTGCATTACCGACGACTCCCGCATTGTATTGGGATGGGCGTGTGACTTGATCATTGGCGGTGTAGGTAGCATCAAAGACAGATCCATTGACCAAAAAGTAATACCCATCAGCAAAAATACGCTCCAGGGCGAATTCGACACCTGTATTGCGGCCTGTCCCACCATTGTTCAGGTCTAGGGTCTCAAAGGCAAAATCTGATCCACCAACCCGTGACACAGGAAGGTCCGTTCCAACGATAAGGTTAAACTGGGATTGATGATAGGCTTCAATCCCCAATCTCAGACGCTCATTTGCCTGCCAGCGATAAGACAAGACAAGATGATGGGCTTTGTTAAACAGAAGTTGATCATTGTATCGATATAAATTTCCCTGCGCATTTCTCCGCTGAACGACATAGGTGAAAAATGGCTCCATCTGACTATGTAATCCATATCCCAGAGAGAGAGACTGTCTGGGATTGATTTGATATCGGATGCCCAAACGTGGTTCAAGAGATAGCTCTCCAGTAAAGGCAAGATACATCAGATGCAGTCCAGCATTGAGTTGCCATTGAGAGTTCAATACAAATTGTGATCGGGAATAGCCTTCCAGCAGCATCGACTGGCCACTGCCTTGACGTACGGTATCGGTGAATGCTCCTGTATTGTCTGGATCCAAGTTTTCTGCCCGTACAAAAAGTACATCTGCCATCAAACCATGAACCATCAGACCCGATCTGTGGCTATGTCTGGAACCAAATTTGTGATTGAAATAGCTGGACCAGGAAAAACGATACTCATAATCATCTGCCTTCTGGGTTGTGTCGGCGGTTACCAAATCGCGGTTTTGATAGAAGCGTTCCTGAAAGCTATTCATGCCAGTAGCAATCACTGCTGTCTGAAAATAACTTTTTGAGCTTACAGCTTGTGAGTAAGTCAGGCCTGCAGTCCCAGTGACAGATCGTGTATAACTGACAAAATTTGCTCCAGGCTCTTCATCCCATCTTGCGGTGTCCAAAACGGGGCCAAACTCGATCAGACTGATTCCACCAATTCCAAATACATTCAGTGTTCCGGAATTGGGCAACTCAAAATGCAGCTTGAATGAAAGGTCCTGAAAGGTGGGAACAGATCCCAAATTGATAAACTGGTTGATGATTCCAGTTGTTGAATATCGGTAGTTGGCCAAATATGAATTCTTGCCCGATTTGGTGAAAGGTCCCTCAGTTGCAAGATCCACTCCCAAAAATCCCAGCTGTATGGTGTGTTGTCGTTTCTGCGTATTCCCATTTCTGAATCTGGCATCAAAAACTCCACCAAGCGCATTGCCGTAATCGGCCGGGAACGCTCCTGAGAAAAAGTCCGTATTGGCCAATAATTGCTGACTGAACAAGGTGATACTTCCGCCTGTGCCTCCCAATACGCCAAAATGGTTCGGATTATAGATATCCACTCCTTCCAGTCTCCAGATAACAGCTCTTGAACCATTGCCCCTTACATTTAATTCATTGCTCAGGACTGAGCCGTTGGGAGAAATACCTGGGAATTTCACAGCTGTTCTTGCGGGATCATCCACCCCACCCGGAATCCGCCGAAGTTCTTCTACTGAGAAGGATCTTGCGCTGACCAACGCCGCCTCATTGGTAACCAGTCTTTGATTTGCTTCAATAGAGATCGCTTCTCCCTGGATGGCTTGCTCAATCATCCCAATGTCCAGAATGGTCTCTTGTCCAGAAGTAAGGAGGATTCCGCTTTTGAGTTGGGATTGATAACCAATATATTTGATTCTGACTTCATAACGCCCAACAGGAACCCGTTCGATCACAAAGTTGCCATCATCATCAGAAATTGCCCCCAGTGGTGAGTCTACGTCAAGAAGTTGGACACTCGCTCCTACGAGTGCTTGTTGAGTTGCTTGATCCACGATGGTCCCACGAAGAGTTTGAAAGATTTCATTCTTCTGGCCATACACAGTCGAGACTAGTAGTAGGCCAATCCCTACACACAAAGGTCGGAAGATAAAGACAGGTAAAGACATCCAGCAAGTTTTCTGAAATTCTGGAGATCAGCAATACCTAAGCTTAGGTAAATTGACTACCAAGTTTAGGTAGCACTAGAACTTATGCCTATCAATTAGAGCAAATTGTGTTCACTATATGTGAAAAAGCACCATCCAATAGACACTTGTAAAAGATTGTATAACAGCCTCTTGCCAATAGGTCTCCTCCTTAAAGTGGTTTCAATCTGACGTCCCTATTGTCCGGTGCTGGAGGGGTATTGCCCAAATGTGTTTGAGTTAGATTTCTGATTCAGGAAGAAAGAAATGATACCAGGCTATCCAATCCATGAAGGACCAAATAAAGTAGAAGACAGAGGAGACGGTACGCAACATCATGGAAGTCATATAAATATGCCGCCATGTAACCATTGCGTCTTTCATGACACTATTGCAGTAGATTCATCACTGAAACCGTATCATGAAACATCTACCTGCAAGCCTCCTGATCCTCAGCCTAAGCATCTCCTTCTCTTACTCCCAAACATATACGGATAGCCTTCACATTGCCCTCGACAAAGCGTTTGCTCAAATCCAACTACCTGGATTTGCTTGCCTCATCGCAACCAAGGACAGTATTCTGTATCAGCGAGGTTTTGGTCTGGCAGATCGGGAAAACATGATTCCTTTTACAGAACATACAATCCAGTCCATTGGCTCTATCACCAAAACCTTTCTCGCCCTGGCTGTCATGCAATTGGTCGAACAAAAGAAACTGCGTCTGCAAAGCCGGATCAATGACCTATTACCATTTTCAGTCCACCATCCCATTTATCCTGATCATCCAATCACTGTCAAACATCTGGTTACCCACACCTCCGGGATACAGGATTCCTATTGGGATGTTGTGAAAGCGACGATAATGATTGAGAAATTCGATCTAAAGAACATGACTTTCCCCGAAGAATATTATCAACACGCAAAGGCGTTTAACAAAAACAGGTTTATGCCTTTGGGCACATACCTGAAGCGAATGCTAGACAAAAAAGGCAGGTGGTATGATGCCAACAAAAGCTTCACAACATATGAGCCAGGCAGCAATTACCAATATTCCAACATTGCATCGGCTTTGTGCGGCTATATCGTTGAATGTGTATCGGGACAGAGATTTGACGAGTATGTGGCACAACACATTCTCCACCCTCTGAACATGACCAATGCCCATTGGACCTTTGGAGAGATGGTGGAAACTGATCATGCGGTTGGGTATTTCGACAATGGGGCCATCGTTCCTCCCAGTTATTACATCATCTATCCGGCAGGTGGCCTCCGAACATCTGTTTCTGAACTTGGCCTTTATGTTCAGGAAATGCTCAGGGGAATGCAGGGAGAAGGTACATTATTGAGCCCATCTTCTTATCGCATCATGTTTACCACTCAATTCGAAGGGGGAGATCATCCCGGCGTGTTCTGGGATACCAGCCCGACATCTATCAATCACAATGGAGGCAGTCAGGGAACTTACAACCTCTTACTGCTCAACAAGAAGAATCAGATTGGTAAGATTTTGATGACCAATACCCATGCGCACTGGTTCGATCATTTGGAAAATCAGTTCCACAGTATCTGGCGGACAATGACCACTTATCAAGAGTTGCTAAAGCCATGAGTTTCTCTCCCCTACTCCGCCGAAAACTGTAGCCGTGCCTGGGCTTGATATTTTCCTTCTTCCAGTGCTGACAGCTCTTCATGTGTGCCTTGCTCAACCACTTGTCCGTTCCCGAGTACATAGATACAATCTACCTCGCGGATGGTATTGAGTCGATGCGCAATGATGATAGAGGTCCGTCCTTCCATCAAGGTCTCCAGGGCATCCTGCACAACTTTTTCGGATTCTGCATCCAGGGCAGAGGTTGCCTCATCCAGGAGCAGGATTTTGGGATTTTTCAACAATGCTCTGGCAATGGCGATTCTTTGTCGCTGCCCGCCTGACAACTTCACGCCTCGCTCCCCGATCAAGGTCTCCAGGCCTTCTGGCATTTCTTGAATGAATTCCCAGGAATTGGATTGCTTGGCAGCCTGTATGACCTCTTCTTCCGAGGCATCTTCCTTGCCATACAGGATATTCTCCCGGATACTGCCACCAAAGAGAATAACTTCCTGCGGAACGAAAGCCATGACATTGCGCAGGGTTCGGAGATTTATGTCAAAAATGCTTTTGCCATCTAGTTTGATGTCACCTTCCTGAATGGCATAGAATCGCAGCAAGAGTTGTATAATTGTTGACTTCCCTACCCCACTTGGACCAACCAGGGCGATCTTTTGTCCAGCTTTGATCTCAATATCAATGCCTTTGAGAACAGGGATATCTGGTCGGGTTGGATAGGTAAAATGGACCTGTTCGAAGTTGACATTTCCCTCGACCGATTCAAGAACCTCCTTGGACTTTGTTGACTCTTCTAATTCTACCTCATTGGGTGTTTCCAGAATTTCGAACACACGATCCGTCGCACCGATCGCACCCAGAATTTCCGGGGTCAAGCTTCCCAGACTGGCGATGGCTCCCCCGATGAATATGGTATAAAACCCGAAAGCGATAAGGTCCCCCGAAGTCAAGGTTCCTTCTCCTATCATCACCGCTCCCCGCCACAGGACAAAAAAGATTGCACCAAACATAATGGTGATGATGAACAAAGCAAACAACGCTCTGGCACTGGCATATTTCATGGACACTTTGACCACCTTGTCTATAGATCGGCTATATCGATTGACTTCAAACATCTCCATGGCAAAGGCTTTCACCACCTGGATCGATTGTAAACTCTCTCCAAGCAGAGAATTCGAATCGGCTAACTCTTCTTGACGCTTTTTGGACATCTTCCGAATATTTCGTCCAATAAAGATGGCACTCACCATGACAACAGGAACTGTCATCAACATCACCAGAGATAGCTCCCAATGCATAAAGAGAATCAGGATAATCCCAACCAAAATGATGATGATTTGTCGAAGAAACTCTGCCAGGGTAATCGAAAATGTGTTGTATAATTTTTCTACATCAGCTGTTGTTCGACTGATGAGTTCTCCTGTCTGATTTTCTTCAAAAAAAGTAATCGGAAGAGAGATCAGTTTTTGATACAGAGCTCTCCGGATATCCGCAATTCCATTTTCACTGACAACGGCAAACAGCATCACACGGGAGTATGAAACAATTCCCTGAAAGGCCAGAATCCCTATCAATGCCAAACCCGCCTGCCCAAGGTTGATATTCAAATCAGAATCCCCCTCCGCCAGATTCACCATTTCTCCTATCAGATAAGGAAAAATCATAAAGGTCAAAGCAGAAAAAGCCAACAAGATCATTCCTATGATGAATTGCCAGCGATAGGGTTTGATAAACTGAAAGGCCCTCAATCCTTCCCGGAGGGTTTCCCGATTGAATTTGACTTTGGGTTTCTCTTCTTGTTTCTCTCTGTTCCTTCGTCCAAACATGATGTTGATAATGGTGTTCAAAGACAAAAGTACGATATTCCCCTCGCATTACCACGTATCGACGAAGCCAGCGGCAGGATCTGTCTGCTTCTTTGGTCCACTCGTTGATTTCATGCCATTGACAATCCATCGACGAGATTCCATCGGATCGATCACTTCGTCGATCTCCAAATAGGTGGCCGTACTGAGAGCTTTTCCTTTCTCATAAGATTTGGCGACCAATTTTTCGAACAAGGCTTCTCGCTTGACTGGATCTATTACACTCTCCAATTCTTTGCGATAGCCAAGTCGGACAGCTCCTTCCAGTCCCATTCCTCCAAATTCCCCCGTAGGCCAGGAAATGGTAAAAAACGGAATGTGAAGACTTCCTCCTCCCATCGCCATGCACCCCAGACCATAGGCACGACGCAACACAATCATGAAAATGGGCACACGCAATTTCCCACCAACAACAAACAATCGGGAAGCATGACGAACTGTTCCGGATTTTTCGGCTTCTGGTCCTACCATGATGCCGGGGGTATCACAAAGAGATAGTATGGGGATCCCAAAGGCATTGCACAATTGCATGAAGCGGGCGGCCTTGTCCGCTTCATCCGAGAAAATGGCTCCGCCCATATGTCCGGTATTGTTGGCAATCAGGCCCAAAGGTCGGCCTTCCACCCGAATGAAAGCGGTAATCATGCCGGGAGCAAATGCTTCTCTCAGTTCCAACACCGAATCGGTATCAGCCAGGGTTTTGATCACTTCTCGCACATCATAGACCCGTCTACGGTTTTCGGGGATGAGATGGCGAAGCTGCTCCTGATCGGCACAGCTCCAGTCCTTGATCGGTCCCTGAAAGTAAGACAAATACTTCCTGGCCACCTGAACCGCTTCAGCTTCATCCTTGACCAATACATCGATGACGCCATTGTGTGATTGGATGTCAGAGGGACCGACTTCTTTGGGGTGAAAACTGCCCAATCCTCCGCCTTCAATCATGGCAGGTCCGCCCATGCCGATGGAGGTATTCTCTGTGGCGATGATCACATCTGCACAGCCAGCAAGGGCAGCATTTCCAGCAAAGCAATACCCACTCACGATGGCGATCCTTGGCACGATTGCATTCAATTTGGCAAAGAGGTAGAAGGTCATCACATCCAATCCTCCTACGCCGTGGAAATCGATATCTCCAGGCCGGCCTCCGCCCCCTTCTACAAAGAAGACAATGGGCAATTGACCATCGGCAGCAATGTGCAGAAGGCGATCGGTCTTTTTGTGGCCCATGACGCCCTGAGTACCTGCCAGAACCATATAGTCATAGGACATGACCATGCACTGCGCTGCATCTTCTCCGAATACATGTCCATTGATCGCAGCGATGCCGCCGATCAGGCCATCGGAGGGGGTGTTTTGGATCAGATCTTCTAATTTTCGCCGACTTCGCTGTGCGGCGATGATGAGGGAGGCATGCTCCACAAAGCTCCCATCGTCGACCAGATCTGTGATGTTTTCTCTGGCTGTTCGTTGACCTTTTTGGTGGCGCTTGGCGACACGCTCTGGACGAGCAGCATCCTGTGTCCAGGCTCGCCGGTCCATCAGCTCTTGCAGGTCAGGCCGAATGCCCGTTTGGGTCTGATCTTTGGATGCAGAGCTGTTTTGTTGCCCCTCCCCTCCCCTACGCATGCGCAACAAGACCTGGCCTTCATTGACCAATGTCCCGACCTCTGCATGGACGTCCTGAATGATCCCATCTTCTTCCGCTTTGATGACGGTTTCCATCTTCATGGCTTCCAGGATGATGACCGGATCACCTTTGCGTACAGCATCTTGAGGGGACACCAGGATCTTCAGGACGATGCTGGTCATGGGAGCAGAGATAGAGATATCGGCCATTGTAAATAGTTTTAGGAACAATGGGCGAATATGGGGGGATTTTGGGAGAAATCACAGGTGAATGTGCTGTGAATTGGGATTGCACACCTCTGGATACCTGTCCTGCTGTATAGCGGGAGAATTTTCGCTAATCCTACCTCTTGAGGGGGATGGCACGCGAAAAGGGGGTTCACAGAAGATGTTAGACAAACTTGTGCTGTCAACAATTACTCCAACGTGATCGTAATCTTTGTCTTCCCTGTAATATCGACCTCTTGGGTCTTAAATTTCTTCATGGAAACGACCAAGGTGGTAGATCCAGCGGGTATATCTATACTGAATTTCCCACTGCTATCTGTGATGGTTCCTGTGGCCGTTCCCTTTACCAGAACAGAGGCCCCAATAAGTGGTTCTCGACCTTTTTTCCTGTTGGAGACACCAGTTACTGTTCCGGTGATGGTTCGAGGTCCAACATAGGTTTCGGGATCTGATTTTGCTTTTGGTTTTGCTCCCGATTGTAAGGTGATGTCAATGACTGAACGGCCTCCTACAGAGACGATCTGATTATTATAGCCAGTATAGGAAATCTCAAGCTCTGTGCCACCATAGGGAAGTGTCAAATTGTAATTCCCATCAATGTCTGTTGTCGTACCTAAAGATGTTCCTCGAACAAGAATGGTGGCTCCTATCAATGCCTCTCCGCTTGCATCTGTAACCTTACCTATGATCGTCTTGTTTTGGGTGGACCGTTTTAATTGTATTTGTCCCGCATTGGCGTTTGAAGTGAGGTCTTCTGGTGTCAACGTAATGTCCAGAGACTCATAATCTATCCTGCTAATGGAAAGTGATAAAGCGTATGTTGGTACAGGAAACGTATAAGTTCCATCAGTATTTGTTGTGAGATCAGTGCTAGCCTGGATTGTCAGGACTTGTCCAACTTTCACTGTGTTAGACTTCATCCCGCTAAGGGATTTAATTTCGTCGATCTTTACTCCATATTTTCTATTTATGGAAAAAAGCGTTTCTCCCTTTTTCACAGTATGTGTAACCGCTCCAATACGAATGTAAGTACCTCCTAATGCTTCTCTTGTTTCTGAATCAATCACCTGACCAGTAAAGATCACCTCCTCCGACTCAGCTGATGTCGAAATATTTGCAATCGCTAGCCATTGTTGATCCCGATTTCCCAGGACAGGGTAACCCAATCTTGGAGGATTTACATTATGATAATGAGTTCTCCCTGCTGTTTTCCCTACTTTCTGGCCATGCATCAGAGCATAGCCTTTGACATCTCCATTGTCATCCTTTATCACCTCTGTTACCACACCAATGTGGCTGATTCCTCCTACACGGACTAAGTCATCTATCGTCGCATTGGAATACTTTTTCCCAGCCAGTCCAAAAAACATCACAGATCCAGCTTTGATCCAGTTTCGGGAAGCCATCGGGTCCTGAACCAATGCCAAATTGTTGTTGTCATCATACCACCGGGCAATGGATCGCGTATCAGGTGTTTGTACCGGATCAGGATACAGATTCTCTGGGCAAACATCCTTCACGGCATTCACCATTCTGAAAAAGATCCCGCTGGCATCTTCAAGCTTTTCAGGAGATTGGCTATTATACATGATCTTCTGTCTCTCCAGTGCACTAGCTACAGAATCAAGGTACATGTTCAACCTGACCGGCAGGCAAACCAATGGGGGCAATGGATCACTGATGGTTTCTGTCTTTGTGCCTGATCCCTGAGGTACAGGGAAGATCTCTATTTTGTCTCCTGTACTGAAAGCAAAGAAGTTCCCATCAGGCGAGAATTCGACATTTCTGATTTCCCCAACACTACTGCCATATTCCTGAATAATTTCTGCAGTCCTAATATCCCAGAGCTTGGCCGCATTGTCTCTACTCGCTGTCATCATCTTAGTCCCATCAGGAGAAAATGCCACTGACAAAACCCAACTGCTATGCCCTTCAAAACTTCGAATCTCCTTTCCATCCAGAGTCCAGAGTTTTGCGGTGGCATCTTCACTTCCTGTGAGCACATATTGTCCATCTGGTGAAAAAACTGCAGACCAAACGGGGCCTGTATGTCCCTGGAAGGTTTGTATTTCATTCCCTTCCAAATCCCACATCTTGGCAGTATTGTCCCTGCTTCCAGTGAGGATATATTTGCCTTCAGGATCAGGGGAAAAGTCGACTGAGAAGATCCAGTTTTTGTGGCCTGCAAATGTCTGGAGTAATTTTCCCTTCAGATCCCAGAGTTTAGCCGTATTATCATAACTTCCTGTAAGCACAGATCGCCCATAAAATGAAAAGGCTACAGAACTTATCTCTCTAGTATGTCCTATAAAGCTTCCAAGCTCTTGTCCTTCCTGGTTCCATAATTTGGCAGTCTGATCTTTACTGCCTGTGAGAATTTGATCTGCCTCAAGAGATATATCAACAGATGTCACTTCACCTGTATGCCCCTCAAAGATTTGAATTTGTCTCCCTTCTTTGGTCCATAATCTCGCAGTATTGTCTCTGCTTCCTGTAAGGATGGACTGACCACCAGAAGAGAAGGCAATGGGCCAGACGGCGCCTTCATGCCCCACAAAGGGCATAAAACTCGTATCCACGCTCACACTATCGGAACCGGCCAGATTCACAATAGGCTGTGCGCTCTTTCCAGACGCATCCAGGGCAAGTTGTCGTAAGGCCAATGCCACAGAGTCTCCTGGCTGAGTCAGGAGGGCACTATCGACATGCAATTCGGTTTTCGGGTAGTCCCGCTGTGTAAAATAGCTTTTGGCCAGGTCGATGTGATAGGTATAGGATCGATCCAGGTCATCATGGTCATAGAGGGAATACAGAAGTGGATAGTTCTCAAGGACAAATTCCTTGCCCCGCTCAACCAGATCCTGCACATATCTTTTGTACTCCGTCGTATCATCCAGGAAATAATGTCCCAGACCAAGACCTGCGAGACTATGACGATACAGCGTATCTTCTGCATTGGTAGGAATTCTGGCAAATTCATTGATGGCAGCGGTGAAATCCTTGCTGTTGAATTTCTCCACCCCTAATTGATAGTTGAGGCGATTCAGGTTGCTGTCTGCCAGGGGATAGATGAGGTCATCTGACGCATTTCTAAGTGAATCTGATCCTCGATAGTCCTTGGCATGTTCGATTTCCACTCGTCCCTCTGTCAATTCCCCATTCAAGGCTGCTCCTACTCCGATATTGTGATAAATGATGGCAGAGTCCTGATCGAGAATTTGATCCACCCAAATGCTCTCCTCCTGGTCTTGCTGATCCAGCCAGAAGGGAGTTTTGGATTTTTGAATGAATTGATCAAAAAGCACAAAGCTGAATATGGCTGTCAGGACCAAACCAGAGATCGCACCGATGAGCCATTCCTTCTGCCGCAGCATCCCATATCGATTGTGCAAATATTCATAGGTGGCTTGTCCAGCCAGGATATCCAGGGGCTTCTCCAGACGCTGTTCGATCTCATGATCTTCTACCATGCCATTCTGGACCAGATAATACATCTCATCCGCATAGGTATCCGGTTCGAGGAAGAAATTGTTGGTGGTGGATTGAATCGCCATCTTCCGGGCAGCAGAGGAACCTTCCTTGATCCCATCTTGTGCTTCCGCAAGCAATTTCTGCAGAACCTCTCTTGCTGTCGTTTCTGTCTCCGGGTCCAGCATACTCAAGAGATCCTTACGCAAGCGGGAAGGGACATCATTGCTTTGAAGCCAGGGAATGCGAGCCAGAACCAACAAATTCTCAAAGGTGAGTAGATAGTCGCTTTGCTTTTGAGAAAATTTATGTCCCAATGCCAGGGTGATTTCCCAACGAGGCGTATGATAGACCGCTGTGGAAGCAATCCATTGGAAGAGATGTTTGCCTACCTCCAATTGCTTTGCCAATCCTTCGTCTTCCTGGATTTGGGCTGGCAGGCTGTTTTTATGGCTGAGATAGTCAAAAAACTGATCGGACAATTGTGCTTGATTCTCCAACTCTCGTCCACTGGTCACATATTCAAAGAGATAATCCGATAAGCCCCTGACATCAGTCAAATGATGCGATCGCACACTGCAAGCAGCAGCCGGAAACAAACGCAGCATACGGTCTTTGTGATCCTCGAAAGCGGGTTGGCCGATTTCATCAAACATCTCGATCATGTGCAATTGTCCGGGAATGTCCAAAGGCAGCACATCCATTTCTTCCATGATCAGTCTTTCCCGATAATCCCAATCCACCACTGGCGTTGGAGTCAATAGGATGCGGTTTTCCCGCCAAATCTCAAAGGCAGGCACGACCCATCGGAAGAGAATGGGTTTACTCGGATTGATCAAATGATGTCCATCAGAGAAGAGGATCAGGCGATGCTTGCTGTATCGCTGGCGCATCTGTTCCAGATTCAGGCCATCGGGATAATCTTCATTCCAGCACTTGCGGGGATCTTTGTCATAATAGAAGGTCTCCAATAAGACATCCTGCTCAAAAAGAATCTCCGTAATCCTGCCAAAAAATCTCGCCAGATGACTTTGGGGATGATGCTTTTCGATCAGCACCAGATATTCAGATGGTCGGGAAGAAGTATCAAAATGCACAATGGGCATCCCCGATTCACGGATGGTTTTGTGAATGCTCATGGGGAGATTCACTGTATGGATATTTCCGCGCTGCCGCTGGCGCATCACAGAAGCCAAATCATAGATCCCCTTATCCGGAGCAATCAGATGATCCTGTTTAGGAAAAGGAATATAATAAGGGCCTTTTCGGTTGGATGTGTATTTGTCTTCACTCGCTAGCTGCGGTTTGCGATGAGACAAGACCCTGTACAACAATGCCAAAAGCAATATCAGGATTGTCAATCCAACTGCCAATAGACCAATAGACAAAGGGGTCAGGCTATAGGCGGTCAGTGCTGAATCGTCTGTCTTCAGTGTGTATTGCTCAGCAGTCAGTTCAATGTTGGGCTTATTGGAACTAATCGTGATGAACTTGCTCACTGTTGCTGTATCTCCACATGCTGACCCTTGTTGGACAGAGGGTATTTTCCGGATGACAGTTAGCTTGATGCGCTTATTCCCATCAGTTCTGTATCGATGGCTGGGAGAAGCAGAGGTAGCAGGAGGACTTTCATCTCCAAAGTCCCACAGGAAATCAAAGTCTTCTTCTGCATAAGCTGTATCTAAAGGAAAGGCAAATTGAACGTCTTCATCTTCCTCAGGATCTTTGGGCAACCATTGAATAAAGGCTTCCAGAGGATTCCGACATACAACCTGAATCTCGCTTTGTTGGGTTTTGGCTTTGACCGTCTCATGTGTTCTATGTCGAACGATGAGTTGTACCTCATGACTTCGAACTTCCTGATACATATGCTGTCGAGCTGTCAACATCCCCTCTATCCCCCGAATTGTATCTATCGTTCCATCTCCATATAACCAGATGAATTCGACATCAGAGATCCCGGCTGTATCATCATCCAGATCAAAATGATAGATAAAGGAGACAGTATCTCCTTGTCTCCCTCTCCATATTCTCTCTTCATGAGCGATGGTATCTCCCCTCGGATGGATATATTTGAAGCTCGCCTTCGGGACTGGTGGCAAGGCAGTGAGTAGCAGATATAACCACACCAATCCACCTATGACACAAGTGGCGATGATGCCAGCTGTCGTTTTCGGTGAGAGGATATATTTTTTTGCGGCTGCCTTTTGTCCTTCATACCTATCTCTTCTTTCGCCTTCTTGTTCAATATCTTCCAGAGATTTTTGCTTGATCCGCTTGAAATATTCATCAAAAATCCGGTAGAATTTCTGCTGCTGTTCTTGATTTTGGGCCAAAACCGGGCATAAGAGATATTTCAGATCTTCCAGATTGTCAATATCAGGTTCTTCCTGCCTGTGAATCAACTCCTTGATTTCTGTATCGATCAGGCTCTGGGCTTTCAGATAATCATCGATGCCCAGGGTAAAGCCTTCTCGCTTGAGCCGGTCAAAGAGATCGGTCAGAGGCAGGGGGATGCTATGTTTTTGGGGAGAAGAGATAGCCGTAGACTTATTTTTTTCCTTTTGGTTGATAGGTTTGCTTCAAATACTTTTTCTTCAGGATCTCCAAATCATCATTGTTTTTGGCCAGGATACCATAACTCTGTCCCAGGACGATCTCCTGTTCTTTGGTCAGATTGGAAAAATCAATTTTATTCTTTTCCAGGAACTTTTCCATTTCCAGCACACGTATCCAGCCAATCAATTCTGCTGTGGCTGGCCGTTTCTTTTTGACAGCATCCCGAATTTCCTCAAAGTGTTGTACAAGAACTTCCAAACGTTCATTTGCCTTCTCTACTTCTGCACCATTCTCATCAGTTTTGGTGCTGAGATCCGGAGATAATTTAGAGCGTACGATGTCAATCAATAAATCCTTCTTCGGAAATTCAATATGCAAAAAGACACATCGGCGCAAAAAGGCATCCGGAAGGCTTTTTTCTGAATTGCTGGTCATGATAACAATCGGACGGCAATCCTCTCCAGCCTTAATCTTTTCTCCCGTTTCCTTGATCTCGAAAGCCATGTTTTCCAGCTCATAGAGAATATCATTGGGGAAATCTGTCGGGGCCTTGTCTATCTCGTCGATAAGAACAACTGAATGACGTGGCGCATCCAACTGAATGCCGACCTTGGCAGCATCTGCCGGATTGGTATATGCAATGGCTTTTCCCAGTGCCTGTAACTCGATATACTCCATCATCTCATGCTGTGCTCCATCTTTTCGGTTGGCATCCCGAAAGTGTCGCACTGCATCATACATATAGAAGAGGTCCTTGGCGGTGGATGTGGTCTTGGTATTAAAGATCAATGGTCGGATTTCTCCTTGCTCATCCTTCAATCCAAAATGCTGGGCAACCTTATATGCCAGCTGCGTTTTGCCCGTTCCCGGTTCTCCTGTGATGAACAAGGGCTGTCCCAGGCGGATGGCTGCCGTTACGGCACTATCGATCTCTTTGCTCAGGATATAGGTTTGAGAATTGTTGTACTGGGCCTTTAGATGTTTGACACTGGGGATGTCAGTTAGTTTGAATTGTATGTTGGTATCTTCCATGAAGCGTTGTTTCTATGTATTGAGGTCATTGTTCAACTCACTGATTATGGCCTCAAGTTTGGGCTCAAGTAGTTCCATTTTCCATTCTCTCTCCCCATCGAATTCCTTCTTCAGATTTTCGATATATTGCTTTTTAATCGTTTCATTGATCAGGGAAGGGTTCTCCAGTTTTTGTGCACATTTTCCCATCCAATCTTTCACATGAACTTCCTCTACAGGATGTAGTTCATCCAAAATGAGAATATCTGGAAACTGTTCGATCGTTTTCAAGATCTCTTTGGGAGAGAATCTTTTTCCTTTCTTTCTGTTCCAAAATTTGATTTTGTTCATTACTCCCCCTTCTTCTTCTTCATATATCACACTGAAAAAAATGAGAATATCAGGGGCATCATCCGGCAAATCCTTCGCTTCCTTTTGAAAGGTATCTAATATCCATCGAATGAAACTTCCAGTGTGTTTTTTCCAGGCAGTATTGGTTACTTTCGCATGAACGCTGACACATTTTTTGTTTTCCAAACTGTTGGATGTTAGCAGACGCTCCAATGGTTGATCGAAGGGATCATCCTCAATTTCGTCAAAAGGAGTCTCAAACAATTCAAACAATCCTGTCAGCAACTTCTCCTGTGCGATTTCCTCATCTTCAGAAGACTCTATCCGGAAGTACTTTTCTATGGTCGTTTTGTCATCATACTCACTCTCCTCCTCTTGCCCCCCTTCATAGTATCGAGGAATATTGTCCTGGGCAAATCGCTCAAATAAACCATTGTGGCCCTGTTGTTCCGGGCCATGAATGAAAATGAACTGGACTTTCTGCTTACTGCGTCGCTTCTTTTTGTAATCGTGATGGAATCGGTCAGCCTGTTTGGTTCGATTGCATTGAAACTTGGCCACGGAGGGCACACCAGTTGTCTCTTTTTCGGTTGATTTTTCCTCGGATGTCTCTTCATTTTCCGGCAGCCTCCAGCTCAGAACTTTTTCTTTGTCTTCTTCGGTCAGGGTGTCATTGAGATATAATCCCCACGGAAGCTCATCTCCTGGCTTCTTTTTCTCCCGCGTGAACATATTTCTGGCCTGAAGAACCTTGTCTTCATCTATATATGACAAGATGAGTTTCCTTGCCTCCTCATATGATTCTTCTATGGTCCTTTTTTCTTCTGCAAGATTCTGATAAAAGCATTCTGCAAACTTCGTTGCATGCTCATCATTGATTTTGGTGGCAGTTGCAATTACGGCCTTGGCACCATGATCCAAAAAGACAGAAACCTGCTTTAAAGTGGAACAACCATTTAGAAAAATCAGCTTCAGCTCGTCAATTTCTCCCAAGGCTTTTGCCAATCCCTGAATTTTAATCCCGCTGGCATCTCCTTTTTGGGTATTCAGGATCAGATTATCTCCAGTGGCATGTCCGCCATAATGGAACACACACATGCTGCCTAGTTTTTCTTCTCCTTCCCAAACTCGGATTGTTTTGAAAACCTCTTCAGGGGTGGCTCCGATTATATCCTTGACACTTACCAGTTGTTTTCTGTCATGAAAGTCCAGTTCTTTCTTGACTGTTCGAATCTCTTCATCCAAATGCAAGAGCATCTCAGACCCTTGTTTAGGGCTTGCGAAAGTCAACAAAATATATGGAGGCCTGGCCAATGTTTGTGTGTAGTTAGGCGAATCATGTGTATTGACGAAACAATGTAAGCAAATATCATCGAATTTTTCAAAAGCTACCAAACCCCAGAATATCTCTGTTAACAATTCAATCCCTATTTAGTTTGTTGTATAAGAAACTGCTTAAAAATGATATTCGAGAAGAAAGAGACAGATTTCAGAACCATGACAAGCCCCTTTCAAATTCCAACATTTAACCAGTTTCTAAAAGAATTTGAGGAAGATTGCTTTTGGGCGTAATCCTGAGTATAATTCCCCTTTGTATGTATCAATCAGTCAAACAATCCTAAATAATGCCTCTCACCTGGACCACAGTCAAAGAATATCAAGACATCACCTATAAAAAACTCAATGGCGTCGCACGCATAGCTTTCAACCGTCCGGATGTCCGCAATGCTTTCCGGCCACAGACTGTATCGGAATTACTGGAAACCTTTCATGATGCACATGAAGATCCAAGCATCGGGGTGGTCTTGCTGTCCGCAGAAGGGCCTTCCAGCAAGGATGGGGTATATTCTTTCTGTTCGGGTGGAGATCAGAGGGTACGAGACAAGCGTGGCTATAAAGGGCCAGACGGGGTGGCCAGATTGAATATCCTCGAAGTCCAGCGTCTGATCCGCTTCATGAACAAGGCTGTGATTGCTGTGGTTCCCGGTTGGGCTGTCGGTGGCGGACATAGCTTGCATGTGGTTTGCGACATGACCCTGGCCAGCAAAGAACATGCAATTTTTAAACAGACTGATGCGGATGTTGCCAGTTTTGATGCAGGATATGGATCGGCTTATCTCGCTCGTCAGGTTGGACAAAAACGTGCAAGAGAGATTTTCTTTCTTGGCCGCAATTATTCTGCTCAGGAAGCCTACGAGATGGGCATGGTCAATGCAGTGATCCCTCATGCAGAACTGGAAGACACTGCCTATCAATGGGCACAAGAGATTCTTCAAAAAAGTCCGACAGCTATCAAGATGTTGAAATTTGCTTTCAATATGATTGATGATGGCTTGGTGGGGCAGCAGATTTTTGCTGGCGAAACCACGCGTCTGGCCTATATGACAGACGAAGCCCAGGAAGGAAGAGATTCGTTTCTGGAGAAGCGCAAAGCAGACTTTGACCAATTCCCTAAATTCCCATAATTTATTTTTTCCCTATGCTTCTTGAAATTCTGATTGGTATCGGTCTGGCAGCTATCTGCGTGCTTCTGGTCAAAACCATTTTTAAGGACAAAGAAATCCCCTTCTGGCGCACAGGCCTACTCGCTGCAGCGATTGTCTATGTGGTGTTAGGTCTCATCGGTCAAGGCTGGGGATTCATTGGCGTGGACCTGATTGGCGTTGTGCTGTATGGAGCACTCGCATGGGCTTCGAGAAAAAATCTAATCTGGCTGCCGTTGGGCTGGGCACTTCATATTTTGTGGGATGTTTTGGTTCATCCTGCTGGACATCCCGGCTATGTGCCCAATTGGTATCCGGGAGTCTGTCTGGGATTTGATATTCTGGTTGCAGGCTATCTGGGTTGGCTAATCTTTAAGCTTCAGGAAAACAATCATATAAGCTCCTCCCCTTCTTAGGGTATAAGGGGTATAAAAGATGGGCATTTATTTTTCTCACGTCCAAGCCTAATTCCCCCTATTCCACTATTCCCCTACTCCCCCACCATTTTGCCAGCAATTCTTTTTGGCTTAATGACATTTTTTCTCATCTTTGAAAAAGAGGCAAAATTATTTCGCCTTTTAGACAGCAAAATTATTTTTATGGCAAAAATCCTGACCATTTCCAACCAAAAAGGCGGCGTAGGCAAATCTACCCTGGCGCTCAACCTCTATTCACACTTCATGAGCAATGATGCCAGTTGTACATTGGTCGATACCGATCCACAGGGAAGTATCACCAAACTCATCGATGCCTATTCCAGTGATGAAGCCCGAACCCCCATTCAGTTGTTGCGTGCCAATCAAATGAATGGGCTGGAAAGCATTCTCAATCTCTCCACCGATGTGGTCATCATTGATACGCCCCCTTATTTGTCTTCAGATCTTCCAGGGATCTATTCAATCTCTGATTTTATTCTGGTGCCTATCCAGCCAAATCCTTTTGATGTACTAGCGGTTCAGGACACCATCAGCCTCATTCAGCAGGCCATGGAGCTGCGCCCGGAGGTCAAGGCAGCCATGGTCCTCAACCGGGTAATCAACCGCACCTCCTTTACCTCAGAAGTTCGAGAGCTGCTGGAAGGATATGAGATTCCGGTTCTGAATACACAGATCTATACCCGCGTGGCCTATGGTCGCTCTCTTTTGTATGACAACTCTGTCGAACGACAAGATCCAAAAGCCTCCAACGAAATTGGTGCAGTCGCTGGAGAAATCTTGACACGCATGCTCGTTTAGCCATCCAAAATACATTAAAGGCAAAATATTTTCGCCTTTAAGCTGGCTAAAATAAGAACAAGTTTATCTTTCCTCTTTTCCCACTTTTGCGGATCTTCCCCTTGATTCTGACTTTTGATCCTATGGCAACTCTTTCAGAACTCCTTTTTAAGCTCCGATCTATCATCAATCGCCTTACTCAGTATGAAAGAAATAATCGCCTCTTAAATCAAGTCTATGGGCGCCGTGTCAAATCATCCCCGCATCAGTCATATCTCACTTTTGCCGCATTGCCACCCAAATACTTTTGCCTTTTAAGTATATATGCCTTTTTGCTGGTTTTATTTTTGTTGTTTATCTTTACCCACCACCCTCTATCATCCGACTCATGAATGAAGATACCAAACGAAAACTCGCTGCACTCAAACAAGCCAGTAAACAAACCCCAGGAGAAACCATTTCTCCTATCCAGCAACTCAAGAGTCCGGCCAAAAGAGGACGACCGAGTTCAAAAGATCCTGACCTCAAATATGTCAAGGTGACTTCCCGCATTCCTGAATCGGTCCTTCGGCAATTGAAAATGGCCCTGTTGACTTCCCATCAAATGTATAAGACACAAGATGAATTTATTCGGGCTGCAATTGAAGCTTTTTTGGAAGACACAGCTGATGAATGACCCAACGGCAACAAGTTTGGGGTAGGGGTGATTAAAAAGATGACACATGAACATTGATCCCATTTCAAGACTGAATCACTATCTGGAAGATCCTGTCTCACCAACTTGGTCCTCCCAAGGCTTGATCGATCTGTTTGCAGACCTTGAGGGAGATATGAAGCAAAAGCAACAAATTGTTCTCCGGCTGATTGATGAAAAGTTCTCCCAAAATGACAGTCACATCACAAAGGCTCAATTTCATTTCCTGAGAGATGTAACCCTTCATACATATTATTCAAAAACAAGGGTGAGATTTTCACCAGAGGAGATGAAGTGGCTACTGCAACGATTTGCTACAAAAGCAACTCAGCAAAGAGCCATTCTGATTTATATCCTACTTGATAGCGAAGACCTCTCGGAACAACTAAAGCAGAAAATAAAGACCCTGCTAGCAGGCACATTCGTTGAATCCTTCATCCAAATGGACGAGAATACATAAGACCTGCGTCTCCTCAAGTCCCAGATCCCCCCAGGTTTCTTTCTTCTTCATCAAAAAATCCACCACGCACCTTCCTGTTTTGGTTGTTTTATTCTTTTTGATATTGTTTTAACAGTTTTAGACAAACATAAACAATTGATATTCAGGGATTAATGCCATGTGAAAGCAACAGATTGCGGGAAAGAAGCAACAAATAGAGGGTCTAAAAGCAACAAATTGGGGGAATAAAGCAACGAATGGAGGACTCAATGGCAACAGATAGAGGGTTATCCACAACACTTGGGGGGTTGAGCAACAAATTGGGGGAGTGCTGTGGATAATTCGTACCTGCCTGATAATCAGAGTCTCTTGTAGCGTGTTTTTCTCAAACAAAGAAACTAAAGCAACAGATTGGGGGAAAAACTAGCTTATGCCTCTCATTCCTTCGGCATTATCCAGTTAAAAACAACGGATTGGGGGAAATATTAAAGCAACACTTTGGGGGTTGGCAACAAATCGGGGGTCCTTTTGGGCCAAACTTCCACCTGAAGCAACAGATTGAGGGTAATTAAAGCAACACTTTGAGGGTCAATCGCAACGGATTGGGGGAGAAAATGCGGATTTCGCTCTTTCGATGGCAACATGCCTCTTGAATTTGTTGCTTTTTACAGGCATGCTCCCTAATATGCTTTGAATTATTGCGCTTAATGGCAAAAAAGAAGCAAACTCCCTCAGATTCTTTGATTGTCAAAGACAACAAGCTGATCAATGCAAGATACAGCCTCAGCGTTGCAGAGATGCGGTTGTTCTTGATGATGGTGGCCCAGGTGAGAAGAGAAGACAAGGATTTTACGACCTATCGAATCCGGATTTCGGATTTCATGGACAAGCTGGAGACCAACTCCAAAAGTGTCTACGATCGGGCCAAAGAAAAATCCAAGCGGCTGATGGAAAAAGTATTGGAGATTGAGGAGCCGGATGGGAAACTGCAGATAGCCCTGCTCAGTAGCGCGAAATACTATTCCGGCAAGGGCTATGTAGACCTTCGATTTGATCCAGCACTCAAACCTTATTTGCTTCAACTCAAGGAGAAATTTACGTCCTATGACATCAAATATGTCCTGAAGCTTCAGAGTGCACATTCTATTCGCATCTACGAATTGCTCAAACAATATGAGCGAATCGGCGAGCGAAAGATTGAGGTAGATGAATTGAAGGAGATGCTGGATTTGGTGGGCAAATACAGAAGCTACAACTATTTCAAAAAACGCGTCATCCTTCAGGCTCAGGAGGAGTTGGCCGAAAAAAGCGACATTCGATTTGAGTTTGAAGAACTCAAGGAAGGCAGAAGGGTTACCAGCATTCGATTCTTCATTTACCAACAACGGGACAAACAGCGAACAGCCTCTCCGGTAGAAGTGAGAGAAGCAGATGTGTCCACCGAGCTGAAGTCAATGGGATTGTCTCCCAAACAAATTTCCCGCTTTCTGACGGAACTGCCAGAGGACGAAATTCAAAAAGCGATTGCCTATACAAGGCAGCAATTGGAAGAAGGAAAAATAAAAAGCAGCATCGGAGGATATCTAAAAACGATCCTGGAATCAGGCGGAGTAGGGGAGAGTAAATTGAAAAAAACTGCAAGAAAAAAGAAGGCAGAAACACAACAGCGCTTGAGCCAGCAACGGGAAGAAGCAGAACGCATCCGGGAATGGGAAGATCGCTTTGACGAATTGCGACGACAAGAAGTAGAAAGCTTGAGCAAACAAGCCAGCGAACAGGATTGGCAACAATTTGCAGATTGGGCGGAAGACAACATCTTTGTCAAAGCAAAGGTATTTGACAAAGGTCACTTGAAACGCAAATCAGAAGATACCCAATTCTGGTTCCGTAGCTTTTTGTCTGATCGGCTCCCTGCCCGCCATCCTGCATTTATCAAGTGGGTTTATGAAGAGACAGGCTTCCAACTTCGACAGATTGAGGAAAACGGAAAGGAGCGATATCAAATTGTCGGCAAACAGGGCGCCTTATTTGAGTAAATAACCGAGCGGAACGCCCTTATTCTGTTTCTTTCTCAGACCAGCGGAAACAGAGCTGCCAGGATCATCACCACCAGCAATCCGGCAAAGCCCATTACCGTCATCAAGCCAGATACATGTCTGAGGGTTTCGCCTTCAGTCAGCCCACTCATCTGACCGACAATCCAGAAACCGCTATCATTCATCCATAAGAAAGGCTTGGACCCACATCCGATGACCAATGCCAGGTAGAGGGGATGAAATCCCAAAACGGACGGATCTGCCATGGAGGACAAAATCCCTACTGCAGTAATCATGGCGACAGTGGCTGAGCCTTGTGCTGCCCTAACAAGCGCCGCTACGCCAAAAGCCAGAGGCAATACTGCCAATTGATAACTGCTGGCAAGATCCTGTATGCGAATGCCGACCCCCGTTTGCTGGAGAATCTGCCCAAAAGCACCCCCGGCGCCCGTGATGAGAATGATCATCCCCGCTGAACTCAAGGCCGCTCGCAAAATGTCTTTCAAAGCTGTACGATCTTTCATTTGCTGAATGAGGACATAAATGGCAAGCCCCGCCGAAATCGTCAGTGCGACATTGCTATTCCCCACAAAGCCAAACACGGACAAGAGCAATTGGCTGCTAGCACTCAGGGATTCAGGATTTCCAAGCGTCGTCGAGAGAATGGTCTGTCCAGCTATCAGAAGAATTGGCAGCAAGATAGGAAGGAGAGCCATCCAGATAGAAGGAAGCGCTTCATCGGGCTTTTGGGTGGTCTTTTGCAACTCTTCCAGACTCATGCCTTCTGCGTCCCGCAAAGGAACCGGCCATCGTTTGGTAGACCATCGTGCGTAGAGATAGCCTGCTCCAGCAGAAAACAAGCCTACAAAGATTCCTCCCAGGATCATGGACCCAATATTGACCCCCAATTCTCCCGCAACGAAAAGAGGGCCGGGAGTTGGAGGAACCAGTGAGTGAGCCATGGCAGCCCCAGCAACAATGGCCAGAATATACAAGAGGTATTTCCCTTGATTTCGCAGACCCATTGATCGCGCTAGCGGGATCATCAAGTAGAATACCGTATCGAAGAAGACAGGAATTCCCAGTGTGAATCCTCCCAACAACATGGCACCTGGAACTCGTTTTACTCCCATGAGTCGAAGAAGCGAACGAATAATCCTGTCAGCGGCCCCACTTTTGGCCAGACAAATACCAATGATAGAAGCCATGGCAATCAGAATTCCAATTTTGCCACATGTCACCCCAAAAGCTGTTCCTATACGTTTGCCCAGAGCCGTAGATAAAAAGCTATCTGCCTGTATACCTTTGTGGGCAGCATAGGCTTCAAGGGCTGAATCAGGCGTTAAGAGGCCGACAGTCAAGGCACCCAGGATGAGAGCAAGAAAGGCGGGCAGTCGAAGAAACAAAATCCCCCCAATAACAATCAGCATACCGATGAGCAATAGAAGAAAAGGGTCCATGGAATTCGTTTTGAGTGGCGAGCAAATTTCAATAATATGCGAATCAGGATTGAAATAAGGTCAAAAAGGTACAAATTGGCTATAAAGGAGGGTATAAGGTATATGGAAATAAGGAGGATATGGCTAGATGTTGAACTGATCCTTTACCACCCAGCCTAATACCCCATACCTTATACCCTGCAAATAAGCTGTCAGTTAGATGAAAGGATCTCTTTTCAAACCTGATTTGAGTTTAATATAGGCAACCCACTCCGCAACTGACCGGATATGAACAATCAATCGTTTTCCCATACCATCTCAGACATCAAGGCCACTCCTATCGCTGTCGTGGACCCACCACTCCTGAATGCAGCCGGTCTACATGCTCCCTATGCTCTTCGGATCATTGTTGAAATCATGACGAAAGGAGGAATTGTAGGCATCAGTGAAATTCCTGGGAATGACAAGATTCTGCAATCGCTCCGGGACATCACTGTCGTATTGATGGGCAAAGATGTCTGGGATCTTCACTACATTCAGCAGCAATTGGCAGCTACTTTTTCTGCGGACCCCTCAGATGAGCGGGGCGTCGCTCCCTGGGATCAGCGAACCCTTGTGCATGTATTCAGTGCAGTGGAAGTCGCTTGCCTGGATATTCAAGGCAAACTCATGGACAGACCGGTAGTGGATTTGCTGGGAGGGAAAGCCAGAGAGCGTGTGCCTTTTGCAGCCTATCTTTTTTACAAATATGAAGGAGCAGGAGGTGAGTGGGGCATGAGAAGCAATCCTGAAGCAACAGGATGGGGGCGAGCCAGACAAGCAGTAGCAGTAGATCCTGCTGGAATTGTCGCTCAGGCTGAGGCGATGTGCAAAGCATTTGGCTATCAATCCATCAAACTCAAAGGAGGGGCATTTCCCCCTGAAGAAGAAGTCGCCGCCATTCTCGCTTTGAGAGAAGCCTTCGGACCAGCGGTACCACTCCGCCTGGACCCCAATGCGATATGGTCTTTGGAGACCGCAATTCAATGGGGCAAGCAAATGGAAGGCGTATTGGAATATTATGAAGATCCGGTAAGAGGACAGGATCAGATGGCACATCTCCGCAAGGCGGTCAACATTCCTCTGGCGACCAATATGTGTACCACTTCCTTTTCAGATATTCCCGCTAGCATTCGGCTCCACTCAGAAGACATTATCCTGTCGGACCACCACTTTTGGGGAGGGATGCGTGCTTGTCTGGAATTGCATCGCTTGTGTCAGACCTTCGGTCGTGGGTTCTCCATGCACTCCAATAGCCATCTGGGAATCTCTCTGGCAGCCATGGTTCATGTAGGAGCAGCCGTCCCTGTATTGGATTATGCACTCGATACCCACTATCCCTGGCAGGAAGAGGAAGTGATTGTTGGGGGAAAAATCCCCATTGAAGATGGCTATGTTGTGGTGCCTCCGGGGCCGGGGCTGGGCGTTGAAATTGACCAAAACGAACTGGCAAGACTTCATCAGCAATATCTGGATTGCGGTCTTACAGAGCGAAATGATGAAATCGAGATGCAAAAGATTCATCCAGACTGGCAATTTCACCTAACGCGATATTGAAGCTCGGAGGATTTGTTGGATGCTTTGAGGGCGATTCCTCCGAGCTTTGCGTGCAGGAAATGATCTGAAAAGACCCCAGTTTCAATCTTGAGCAGGAAATCTATATTCCTTTCTTGGCAAGTCAAAATCAGGTCCCAATTGTCGAATGGGAATATTGGCCACAGTAGCCGGGATCAGGACCTTCAAATGAAAAGAATTGACGCTGGAAGCTTTCACCTGTTCATGATTCACGATCTTTTGAACTCCGAGATAGTATTCATCCAAATAGAGAACACCATTTTCATCCAGATCATATTGAAGCGTAGAAATTACCTGAGAAGAGGCTTTTGAGAGTAAGAACTGACCATTCCTTTTTGTTTTTTCCACCCCAAATCCAAACACCTTATGCAAAAACTCCTTTGGGTCATCAGAAAAAACTGCCTCCTGAAAAGGAATAAGACACGCATCACTATGATCGAAATCCAATAGCATCATGACTGAAGCATCTTCTTTTTTCAAAAGATCAAAGAGTTCATGACCTGAGAGCGCATTGTCCCCATTTTCTTGCCAATCATATGGCAAGAAGGCTCCACCCGCTTGAGTGCTTGATCCTTTTCCGCTGATGTACAGGCAAAAGAGATCATTGGGGCCTGACATCTTCACGATTTCCTGGATTCTGTGAATGATCAAGTCCTTGCTTGCCTTTTGATCAGCCAAACGATAGTTATGGGCCTTTCGAAACAGACGATTTCCCACACCCCATTGTTCCAGAACCTTGTCAGCACTAAAAACTGCCCCTCGAATAGAATCCTGTCCATGTTGAAAATAATCCACCCCTATAGACAATACATACAGATCTGGTAGTTTCCCTTTTTGGATTTCCAACAGGTCTTCATAACGCTCCTGATGCAGGATTTCAGCCATAATCCCATTGGCACGCTCGAAGGAATGACTCAAGGAATCGGCTAGCTGCTTTTCTCCTTCAATTTGGTCAAATGCTTGTTTGATCAGACCATTGATGGTTTGTTTTTCATCCGGGCAAATGTCCCGAGCATCCAGGAGACGATTGATGGCCCGTTGATAATTACGGTTCTGAAGATCTTCCTGAGCGAGGCGAAGAATGATCCCGTATTCTGATCGTTCACATTGTGAGAAAAGACCAGGAGGCAGGCAGCTGAGCAAGAGAAAGATTGGAAACAGGCGTTTCAACATGGGGACTATTCTTCAATGTATTTTAAATGTTCCTGGTTGGCCAACCGTTGGTATTGGCTGATCGCAGTTTTGGACAATAACTCAAATCGGGCTTCCTTGCTGGCTCCCTGATCAATCAGAACGGCATTCAGACTTTCCAGATTGGCCAGTACATTGAGCTGAGTGATATCTGCAAAATCCCTGAGATTCCCTTTTTTTGCCAGCTCCGGATTGCTTTCCCGCCACTCTTTGGCTGTCATACCAAAGGTTGCCAGGTTGAGCAGATCCGCTTCTGTGGCATAGACAATTCCTGCCCGGTTTTTGGGAATCTCCAATCTGGGGAGGATATTTTCCCGTATGGCTTCGGTGTGGATGTGATAGTTGACTTTGGATAAAAAGCGAGAGTAATCCCAGTGTTTGTTAAGACCTTTTGCTTCTTCGATTTTCATTCGTTGGTACTCGCGAATGATCAGGATTTTGAATTTGGGGCTGATTCTACCCCCGAACTCAAAAGCGATATCCGGATGAGCGAATGTCCCGCCATATCGACCTTTCTTCACAATCAAACCCACTGCCTGGGTTCGCTCAATCCACTTGCTGGGAGAGACAGTCAACCTTACTGTTCCAGCCTTATCTCTAAAGACGTGATATTCCACGTCATTGAAATCCGGGTTGAACATCAGCTCCCATTCAGCCAGAAAATCGAGGGTTTGCACCGTTCGCATCCAATTGGTGATGATGTCATTGGCCTCAGACCGATCGCCAACCATATCGGTTAGACTCACGTATTCCCGCTCGTCGATGGTGGTCAGGTTGATCTCTTTTCCGTCTACAGATATTTTGCTCATATCATCTTGGTTCAGGCATTGTGGATGAGACTGCCTGCCTGTGGTTACATTTGATGTATGCAAAGGTAGAAAGTTTCTGGTCTTGTTGGCTATGCAGAAAGAAAGACTAACTTCGTTCAGGGGTTTATCCTGTATGTAGCCTGACATTGTACAATATTTTGAGAAAAGATGGGGAAATCTGTCATTGTGATTGGGAGTGGAAATGCAGCATTATGTGCCGGGATTTCTGCTCTGGAATCGGGCGCAGAGGTCGTAATGATTGAGAAGGCTCCTGTGCATGAAGCGGGAGGGAATAGCCGATACACAGCTGGCGCCATGCGATTTGTGTATGAATCCAATGATGATCTTTTGCCCTTGTTATTGAATCCTGAAGATCCCCGAATTCCTCAAACAGATTTTGGCTCCTACTCAAAAGAGACATTTGCCCAGGATTTGCTGGGCTTTAATGAGGGACGCCCTTTGAGTCTGCACCAGTACATCCTGATCAACAATTCCTATGACACGATGCGGTGGTTGGGCAGCCACAATGTAAAATTCGAACCGATCTATTCTCGCCAAAGTTTCCAAAAAGATGGCAAATATATCTTTTGGGGTGGATTGACCCTGGCATCAAGGGGAGAAGGAGTAGGGCTGGTTGAAGATGAAATGAAGGAATTTCTTCGACTGGGAGGACAGGTGCTATATGGAATGGAAGCCAGACAACTTATTCATACAGCCAACAAGGTCTATGGAATCAAATGTCTGGGAACAGATGGCGAGGTGGAGATATTGGGAGATGCAGTCGTCCTGGCTTGCGGTGGGTTTGAAGCGAGTCAGCGTTTGAGAGAAAAGTATATAGGAGAGCATTGGGGGCAATCCAAAGTGAGGGGGACGCCGCACAATACTGGACTTGGAATCGAAATGGCTCTGGAAGCAGGAGCAGTCTTTCATGGAAATCCTAGGGGTTGTCATGCTGTGCCTATGGATCTTCATATGCCAAACTATGGCAATCTTGACATCCCCTACATTGAGCGTAAACACTATCGGAAGATCTGTTATTTTCTGGGGCTTATGCTCAATGCTGAGGGAGAGAGATTTGTAGATGAAGGGTTGAATTTTCGGAACTATACCTATGCGCAATTTGGTCGGGCGATTCTCCAGCAGGCGGGCAATTTTGCCTGGCAGGTATTTGATCAGAAAGTTGAGGACCTTCTTTACAGCGAATATCGCTTTTGGGATGCAAGCTTTGTAGAAGCAAATACACTGGAGGAATTGGTTGAAAAAATGGAAGGTGTAAATTCGTCCAAAGCTTTGGAAACAATTCATGCTTATAACCAAGCAGTAGATCAGAAGATTGCCTTTGACCCGACCATCCTGGATGGGAAATCAACCAAAGGTCTGCCCCTCAATAAAAGCAATTGGGCCAATTTGCTAGATACCCCTCCCTTCAAAGCATATCCAGTGACTTGCGGGATAACCTTTACCTATGGGGGATTGCATATCAATGAGCAGGCAGCAGTACTCAAGCAGGATGATACACCCATTGAAGGTCTGTTTGCCTGTGGAGAGTTGGTTGGAGGTGTGTTTTACAATGGCTATCCTGGTGGGTCAGGCTTGACTTCGGGGGCTGTATTTGGTAGGTTGGCGGGCCATTCAGCAACGCATGAGCATCATAGGTAGGTAGAAAGGAGACTTTCACCAGTGATGTTTCCGAAAACAAGGAAAGATGAACAGCTCTCAACTCAAACAAATCGCAGGACTGTCCCTGACATTCCTGACTGTCTTCTTCCTTTCCTCCTTCTTGTTGGAAAGGAATGATCCGTCTGGGAATCATTCGGACGCATCGGAGAATGCTGATAACACCAACTATTTTGAGGGACAAACCATCGAATGGATCATCCCATTTAAGGAGGGTGGGGGAGGAGATACATGGGCCAGATTCAATGCGCCTTTTTTCCAGAAATACATGGAAGGAAACCCGGCGGTAATCGTCAACAATATTCCTGGCGGGGGGTCCATCAAAGGAGCAAACCTTTTTGCAGATCGGGTAAAACCCGATGGAATTATGATTTTGGGAACCTCTGGAACTACGCAGATGCCCTATCTGTTAGATGATCCACGTGTCCACTATGATTACAAAAACTACAAACCCATTATGGCCTATCCTACTGGTGGGGTTGTGTACTGTTCCCCAAGCATTGAGGTGAAATCTGCTGCTGACTTGTCAAACATCAAACACCTTTCCCTGAAATATGCAAGTCAGGGACCAACCTCACTCGATATTGTACCGATGTACTCCTTCCATTTGCTTGGACTGAATGTGCAAGCAGTATTTGGATTCCGAGGGAGAGGAGCCGGGCGATTGGCCTTTGAGCGCGGAGAAGTCTTGATCGACTATCAAACCTCCTCTGCTTATCTCAAAAATGTCGTCCCTTTGGTTGAATCAGGAGAAGCCATTCCTCTATTCAGTTTTGGGGCCCTGGATGAGCAAGGAGCTTTGATCAGAGATCCGAGTTTCCCGAATTTGCCACACTTTGGAGAAGTCTACGAGCAGATGGGGTTTGCACGATCCGGGATTGAATGGGATACCTGGTTTGCCTTTATGGCAGCTGGTTTCGGCGGAATGAAATTATTACTCACCCCCAATGAAACGCCGGATGCAGTAGTGGCTGAATATCAACAAGCCATTGCGAAAATGAAAGAAGATCCTGACTACCAGCGAACCAAATTCAAGGCGCTGGGATATTATGAGCAAGTGATTGGCCAGAAAGCACAAAAGATTTTTGAGTTGGCCACCAATGTCGACCCAGCAGAAAAAGAGTACATGAAACAGTGGTTGCGAGACACCTATGATTTGAATATCTGATCATGATTGAGTTCGTATTACAAGCCTTCCAGGTCTTATTCACTCCTGAGCATTTCGGATTTCTGATGTTGGGGGTGTTGCTGGGCTTACTGGTTGGGGTATTTCCAGGTTTGGGGGGAATAGCTGGACTTTCCTTGTTGTTGCCGTTTTTATATGGCATGGATGAAGTCTCGGCCCTGGCAACTCTTGTAGGTCTGGTAGCCGTGATCCCAACCTCTGCGACCTTTACCTCCATTTTGATGGGAATTCCTGGTTCCAGCTCTAGTCAGGCCACTGTTTTGGATGGATTTCCACTGGCGAAGAAAGGCCAGGCCTCCCGGGCATTGGGAGCCGCGTTTTCCTCTTCGCTTTTTGGAGGCTTATTCGGAGCGATCATCCTGACCTTTTTCGTTCAAATTGCCCGGCCAGTGATTCTTGTTTTTGGCTCGGCGGAGCTATTTATGTTGGCTGTATTTGGACTAACGATGGTTGGTTCTCTCTCTGGCAAAAGTCTTGTCAAAGGGGTTGTGGCTTGTGGCCTGGGGATTTTGGTAGGGAGCATTGGCGCTGCTCCTGCCACTGGAGAATTCCGCATGGTCTTTGGGATGGATTATCTGTATGATGGCTTGCCCTTGGTGGTGATTGCCTTGTCGATTTTTGCTTTTCCAGAGATTTCAGAGCTTTTTCGAAAGGATCGTGCCATTGCAGAAGGAGCTAGCTTGGGGACGGGTGGATGGCAAGCAGGCGTGAAGGATCTTATCAAAAACAAATGGCTCGCCATTCGATGTTCGGGAATCGGGACCATCGTTGGAGCCATTCCTGGCATGGGCGGAAGTGTGGTGGACTGGATTGCTTATGGACATGTGGTGCAAACCTCCAAAGACAAAAGCCAATTTGGCAAAGGGGATATCCGGGGAGTCATCGCACCAGAATCCGCCAACAATGCCAAGGAAGGAGGTGCCCTGATGCCGACCTTACTTTTCGGGATTCCCGGATCAGGGTCTATGGCAGTATTCCTGGGAGGGATGGTGTTGATAGGCATTGAAGCGGGCCCTTCCATGGTGACGACTGACATTGGATTGACTTACACCATTATCTGGTCTCTAGCCGTTGCCAATGTCATCGGGGCAGGATTGTCCTTATTACTCGCAGGCCCGATTTCTCAGTTGACACGCATCAAATTCAGCTTATTGGCACCCTTCATGATCATGGTGATCAGCTTTGCTGCTTTTCAGGCGACCAAAGATATGATGGATCTCTGGGTGCTGTTGATCTTCGGAGTCCTTGGCATCTTCATGAAACGCTTTGGCTGGTCGCGACCCGCCTTTTTGATTGGTTTTGTGCTGGCCACGCAGGCTGAGAGTTATCTCAATATGTCAGTCCAATTTTATGGCTGGGAAATGTTTACCCGGACCGGGGTCATCATTATCATGTTGATCTCGGCTATTTCTATGTATTTCAGTCGCAAAGGGGCGGTGGATGAACATATTGAGCTGATGGAAAAAAAGCCAAGGGGCAAGCGATCAATACGGCCACAACTGATCTTTGCGGTCGGTGTTCTATTGTTCATCCTGATAGCGATTTTCGACAGCAATCAACAATCCTTTTTAGGAGGCATATTCCCCTTGACGATTGCCTGTGTGAGTGTCCCATTTGCTGGGTGGCTTGTCTGGATTTTTGTCAGAAAAAAAGAGAATAACCCAGCCGTCTTCGATGCCGAACAGGTAGCAGAAGCTGGTACCTTCAAATCGAGCTGGTATGAACCTGTACTGTGGATTGGAGGATTGTATCTGGGAAGTACCATCATCGGATTTATTCCAGCAATTATGGTATTTTTGATCAGTTTTTTCAGCCTGAAAGCGCATACTAGCTGGCTGCAAACAGCTTTGCTGACAGCAGGCGGGGTTGGCTTGTTGCTATTATTTGGGAGCTTGCTTAATCTGGAGTTTCCGCAGGGACTCCTCCCATTTTGACCTCAGAAGTATGTGCTATGAAAGAAACAACAGACCATTTTTCCCGTCAATCAGGATTATACGCAAAGTTTCGACCTACCTACCCACAGGCATTGTATGATTGGCTCTTCAGTTTGGTCCCTGCCAGAACATCTGCCTGGGATTGTGGAACAGGGAATGGACAAGTTGCTGTGGAATTGGCCAAGGTTTTTCAGCAGGTTCATGCGACAGATATCAGCCAAAAACAGCTCGACAAAGCCAGCCCAGCTACCAATATCACCTACCAGTTGAGCCGAAGCGAACAAAGCCCGTTTTCGGATCAGCAATTTGACTTGATCACGGTTGGACAGGCATTTCACTGGTTTGATCATGCAGCTTTTTTTGAAGAAGCAGCCCGTACCCTCAAGCCCAATGGAATCCTGGCGATTTGGGGGTATGGACTGCTCAGAATTCACCCGGAGATTGATCCGCTCCTCGATCATTACTATAGGACGATCATCGGACCATATTGGGCTTCAGAGAGAAAGTATGTAGACGATCACTATGGGACCATTTCCTTTCCTCTACAAGAAGCGGTGCCCCCACAGCCTTTTTGGATAGAAAGGGAATGGACACTGGAGCAAATGGAAGGATATCTGAATACCTGGTCGAGTCTTCAGAGTTATTTGCAGCAACATCAGGACAATCCTGCATCCGCTTTGATCGATGAGATTCGACAAAACAAAAGTTGGGAGGCAAGTCAGACCGTTCGATTCCCGATTTTTACAAAAGTTGGGCACCTGACATCATGAGGCAGTTTTACGCATTATTGACCCCAGGAATCAAGTACATGCTATTTGCCGCCCTGGCCTTCTCTTCCATGCATGCCCTGGTCAAATCCATCTCCTATATCCATGTATTTGAGGTATTGTTTTTCCGATCCAGCATTACCTCTGTGATATGTATTCTCTACCTCAAATATTATCGGATCTCTTTGATTGGCAATACTCAAAAATGGCTGTTGTTGAGGGCAGCAGCAGGCCTTGTGGCCATGACTTTATTTTTTGTGACCCTTCAGCGGATGCCCATGGGAGCTTCCGTTTCCCTCAAGTATTTGTCTCCCATCTTCACGGCGATCTTTGCTGTCTTGTTTTTGAAAGAAAAAGTACGCTGGGTGCAATGGATATTCTTCCTGACAGCTTTGGGGGGAGTGTTTCTGATGAAAGGTTTCGATCCGCGAATTGATCCTGTCAATCTGGTGTTGGGGATCACGGGCGCTGTCTTTGCAGGATGGGTCTACGTGATCATTCGCAAAATTGGGGAACGGGAACACTCCCTGGTCATCGTCAATTATTTCATGCTCATTGCAGCTGTCCTGAGTGGGCTGGCCATGATTCCTTTTTGGCAAACGCCCACCCCCCATGAATGGACGATTCTGGTGGGCATCGGAATCCTGGGTTGTTTGGGCCAGATCGGGATGACCAAGGGATTCCAACTCGAATTGGCCAGTCGGGTGGCTCCCATTCGATATATGGAAATTGTCTACTCCTTGCTGATCGGTCTGATCTGGTTTGACGAAACTTATACCGTACTAAGTTTCCTCGGGATTGTGCTCATCCTGGGAAGCATGCTTGCCAATATGCTGGTCAAACAATCAAAATCCTGAGTCAGAAGATCTTAGCTTGCTGATACGAGATTCTCTGTAAGTAATTTCCGAAGCATGACCACCTGGCCCAAATGATAATAGCTATGCTCAATGATCACATGGATATTGCGCCGATAGGTCCCATATGCCTCCTTGACAAATACCTCATCCAGTTTTTCTTCTGGTAATTGCTCCACCAAAGCAGCAAACTCTTCTCCATCTTTCCACAGTTGATTCAACAGGGCCTGCCAATCTTCTTCTGATTCAATTGCCGGCAAGTCAAAACTGAATTTGTCCCTGATATCCAGCGAGCCTCCCTTCAGGACATTGGCGACACCAGCGACATAATAGTTGACATGGAAGGCAAGCATGGCGATGGTATTCAAAGAACCGACTTTGCTCATGGCCTGCTCATGGTTGACCAGGGATAATTGTTCTTTGAGATTGGTGTTGGTAACCCATTTTCCACTCAAATAGACTTCTCGGAATTGCTTGGCGAGTTCTGCGCTTGGGGACATATTAGAAGGGTTGAAGAGTTGAAGGGTTGACAGGTGCAAAATAAAGGATTCTACAGAGTTTTTAACAACAGTCAAAGTCCCCAATATCCCTATTTGAATTTCTCACCCCTCACATCCATCAATCGATGTAAAAATCATCAACTTCAAAAAGCGCGCAATCTCCTCCTTGCTCCCACCACTCACCTCAGTCAGTGAAGGAAGATGCTCCGAAAAGTATTTCTGATGGTGTGCGGCCTCTACAGCGGTTGAGATGAGGGCAGTAGGGTAGGGGTAGGCAGGTGAAAACTCCTTGATATAAGAAGCTACCTTCCGACAGAAACGCTTATAATCCAGAAAAGAGCCCTCCTTATTGTCCTCATTTACCTCCTTGGTGAGATAGGCTTTGGGAGATTCATTGATGACAATCTGATAAAGAGCTGGGATATCCACCAAGGTTCTTGCCTGTGGAATGGGATCAATGGTATGGCAAAAAATCTCAATGGCGATGTCCAGTTTTTCCCTGGGATCTTTCACCCGATGAGTTTCAATGGTCAGTCGATAAGATAGCCAGTTCCAATACCAGGACATGAGATAGATCAACAACTTATGCTTGTTGTCGAAATAGCGATAAATGGAGGCTTCAGTAGAGCTGATTTCCATCGCGAGTTTTTTGAAGGTTACATGCTCAAAGCCCAATGCACTGATCATCTGAATGCTGCTGTAAAAAATTTTTTTCCCCAATGTTGTTTCCTGTGGGTTCCTGGTATAGAGTTTTTCATTGATATCCAGGTAGAGGTGAATTTCATTTGGTTCCATATCGAAACAATTGGCGCTACTATTGCGTTTGATAGTAAAACTATCATTAATGGTAGTAAATATTTTTTGCATTTGCAACAAAGAAACAACAAACATGGAGAATACGCTGGCTGGACGACCCCTGAAACGCTTTATAAGGCTTCTATCACTAGAAAAAAGAGAGATTGGCCACATCTATTTGTATGCGGTATTTCAAGGAATCATCTACCTGTCCCTTCCCTTGGGGATTCAGGCTATCATCAGCCTGGTTCTGGCCAATGAACTGTCCTCTTCCTGGGGATTGTTAGTGGTCATTGTTACGCTGGGAACCTTGGTTGTTGGGGGCTTACAATTGATGCAGCTTTCCATCAGTGAGCGAATTCAACAAAAGATATTTGCCAGGGCTTCCTTTGAGTTTGCCTACAGAATTCCCAAACTCAAAACAGAATCTCTCACCAACTATTATCCTCCCGAACTCGTCAATCGCTTCTTTGACACATTGACTGTACAAAAAGGCTTACCCAAGATTCTGATTGATTTGACGACCTCTTTTCTTCAAATGCTGTTTGGCTTGATTCTCCTTTCCTTTTACCATCCGATGTTCATTGCTTTTGGGTTGGTTCTGATGGTGATCCTGGGAATCATCATTCGCCTGACCGGACCCAGAGGGCTGGCAACCAGTCTCCGGGAATCAGACAAAAAATATCAACTCGTCTTTTGGCTGGAAGAAATTGCCCGTACGATGAGTTCTTTCAAGTTGGCAGGAGACACGAGCCTGGCCCTTCGAAAGGCCGACAAGTTTGTCTCCGAATATTTGACAGCGCGCAAGCAGCACTTTCGTGTCCTGATGGTACAGTTTGGCAATGCAGTGGCATTCAAGACATTGGTTACTGCGGGACTGCTGATTCTGGGGAGTGTACTCTTGATACAGCGACAGTTGAATGTCGGACAGTTTGTTGCTTCTGAGATTGTGATCATTTTGATCATCGCGTCGGTTGAGAAACTCATTTTGGGATTTGAAACCATTTATGACGTATTGACGGGACTGGAAAAGATCGGAAAAATCACCGATCTCCCACTCGAAAATCATGAAGGAACTTCCTTTGACAATTTCCTTTCGGAAGACGGAATTTCTCTTCGAGTACAGGAGTTGAGTTTTCAGCTTCGCGAGGGACGGCATGGATTGGCGCATATTTCTTTTCATGTCCGGGCGGGCGAGAAAATATGTATTGCAGGTCATAGTGGGGCAGGAAAAACCATCTTGTTACATGCCATCTCGGGTTTGTATGAAAATTATCGGGGCAGCATCTCCTACAATCAGATTCCACTCCAAAATCTGGACAAAATTAGCCTTCGAAACCACATCGGGGATTGCCTGTCTCAGAAGAACTTGTTTCGGGGAAGCCTGGAAGAAAATCTCCATATGGGAAAAGATTCCATTTCGATGCAGGATGTGCTTTGGAGTCTGGATCGCTTGCGATTGACGAGTTTCATGCAATCTCTTCCTCAAGGTCTACAGACAGCCATCATCCCGGATTCGGCAGAGATCCCGGAAGGACTTGCCCGAAAGTTGATCCTGGCTCGATGTCTGGCCAAGCGGCCTCAGATGTTGGTGATGGACGATTTTTTCTCTTTGTGGGAAAAAGAAGATCGACAGCATATTTGCGATTTTTTAACCTGTGATGAAATGAAAACTGTGATTGCTGTCTCCAATGAAAAAATGTTTGCTCAAAACTGTGATCGGATCATCATCCTGGAAGAAGGGCAGATCCGAGACATTGGTACCTATGAGGAAATCAAGCAAGAGCCTTATTTCGACAATCTTTTTCAATAATTCATCTCAATGCTGAACATTTCAGATAACCGGATTCATGAGCAAGTCCCGCTCGATCAATATCCTTCTTTTGCACAGGTATTGAATCCCAGACTGGCATTGAGCCTTGCGGTCTGGCTTTTGGGATTCTTGCTATTGTTCGTCCTGGTGCTCTTCATGCCCTGGACACAGAACATCCAGGCACAGGGGGCCATCACAACGCTCAAACCTTCTCAACGGCCACAAACCATAGAGTCTACCATTGCGGGGAGAATTGAACAGTGGTATGTTGCTGAAGGAGATACAGTATATCAGGGCGATACCATTGTGTATCTGTCAGAGATCAAGGATGCGTATTTTGACCCACAGTTGTTGGAACGGACACAGCTACAATTGGATGCCAAAAGAAATGCCAGCGGGGCTTACGCTCAAAAGGCAGATGCGCTATCCAACCAGATTCAGGCACTTCAGGGGGCCCTGGAATTGAAACTGCTGGAACTGGACAATAAAGTTTCACAGGCGCAATTTAAGATTCAGGCAGATAGCATTGACTTGATTGCTGCAGGCGTGGCCGATTCTGTTGCCATCATCCAATTGGCCAGATGGCAATCACTCTTTGATCAGGGGTTAAAGTCCAGGACGGACCTGGAGAAAATGCGCAAGAGTCGGCAGGAAGTTCAGGCGAAATTCATTGCTCAGCAAAACAAATTGGCGCAGTCGAGACTTGCCTATACCAATACACAACTACAATTACAGAATGTCCGCAATGAGTATAGAGAAAAAGTATCCAAGGCTGAATCTGACCGACAGAGTGCTCGTTCCAGTCAATTTGATACAGATGCGCAGATCGGCAAAATGGAAAACCAGTACAGCAACTATGAGCAACGAACTTCCTTTCGATATATCATCTCTCCTCAAGATGGATTCATCAACCGGGCATTAAAGCCGGGACTTGGAGAGACTGTGAAAGCAGGAGAGGGCGTTGTGAGTATTGTCCCTCTCAACACGCAGCTGGCAGCAGATATCTACATTCGCCCTGTGGATCTGCCACTTGTTAAGCGAAATCAAAGTGTTCGACTGGAATTCGATGGCTGGCCCGCAATCATATTTGGTTCAGGATGGCCGGGAGCAAGTTTTGGAACATTTGAAGGAAGGGTGTATTCCGTCGAGAATAATATCAGTGAGAATGGACTGTATCGGGTACTGATCGCTGAAGCTGACTCTACCTTTGAGCCATGGCCGAGCCTTTTGCGGGTAGGTTCGGGGGTGAAAGCCTTTGCGCTACTCAATGATGTACCCATATGGTATGAATTGTGGCGACAACTCAATGGCTTCCCACCGGAATATTATGCTGGTCCGAATGCGGATAAACAAAAGGGAACATCCAAAGCAAGCCCTTCAATGACAACAGACAAGAAAAAGTGAGCGGGCTATGTCAATGAAATTTCCTATAAAACGACTGAGCACCCTTGCTATCCTACTATGTGGGATTCCCTGGATGTTAGCAGCGCAAGAAACATCCCCCTTGAGCTTACAAGATCTGTTTGTTCTGATCAAGAGCAATCATCCTGTAGCCAAGCAAATCAATCTCTTGTCTGATCGGGCAAAAGAAAATCTCCGGATCGCAAGAGGCGGATTTGATCCCAAGCTATATGGAGAGTACGATGATAAGTTTTTTGATGATAAAAATTACTGGCGCACATTCGAAGGAGGCTTAAAAGTTCCAACCCGTTTGCCGCTGGATATCAAATCTGGATTTGCCTGGAATGATGGCAGTTATCTCAATCCCAAACAATCCCTTCCTGCTCATGGTCAACTGTCGCTGGGTGCCAATCTTTCTGTAGGACAGGGCTTGATGATGGATGCCAGAAGGGCCAGTCTGAGGAAAGCCAAAATCTTTCAGGAATTGGCAGAGGTGGAGCAGTTCCGAATGTTGAACGATCTATTGTTTGAAGCTGCTACAGCCTATTGGCAATGGAGCCGTGACTATTCCCGCCAGCAAGTATTGGAAGATGCCGTTGAGGCTGCCAGTGGGAGATTTGATGCTATTCGAAGTATGTATCTGGCAGGCGATCAAGCTGGAATTGATACCACGGAAGCCCTGACTCAGTTGCTGAGTTTTCAATTGCGCCTACAGGAGATCAATATAGAACTGCAAACATCACGTCTGCAATTGTCCAACTACCTTTGGAATGATGAAAATCTTCCTTTGCAGCTCACAGATGACATCATTCCCTTACAACTGGAGGAAGTAATGATTCCTTCTGATTTGGCCATAGACTCTTTAGAACGCTTACTGGATAGAATTGAGATGCATCCAGAAGTTCAACAGCTCAATTTTCAGCAATCTACGCTGGAAGTAGAAAGAAGAGTGAAAAGAGAGAAACTGAAGCCGGTTATTGATCTTGAGTACAGTTTGTTGAGTCCACCGAACACCCTCAGCCCGGAAGGAATAGGAGATGGCGGATTGGAACTGGGGCATAATACCAAATGGGGCGTTTCTGTAGGTTTTCCTCTGTTTTTGCGAAAAGAAAGAGGAGAATTGAATCTGAATAAAATCAAAATGCAAGAAACAGCATGGAAGCAAGAACAAAAACGTTTACAGACCAGGAACAAGATTCTGGCCTATGCCCAGGAATTCAGGATATTGAGGGATCAGGTCATGATCTCTCAAGAGGCAGTGGAGAATTATCAGCGCTTGCTGGATGGAGAAGAAATGAAATTACAAATGGGGGAGAGTACCATCTTTTATATCAATACCCGTGAAATCAAATTATTGGAAACCCAGATGAAATTACTGGATCTGATGTTCAAGCTCCTGAAATCAGAAGCTGGTCTTTTGTGGGCCAGTGGGACGCCCTTGGCTAATTGATCTCTTGACAGGCAATCATCCTTTTGGCTCTCTTGGCAAGAGAGCTGTCCCAATCGATGGCGATTGGGGCTGAGAGGTTGAACTGTGTCAGAAAGTCAATGTTCATCCAACAGGAACAAGAGTAAGCATTCGCTCAACAAGCACAAGAGCCTTGCTGGACCCGGTATTCGGAGTATTTTTGAAAAAATATCAAATATCGTCTCAAGTATGAGAGGATGTTTTCTGACATGAACTTCCCAAAAGCCTGAACTGTTATCGCTTCATGATTTGCTTTGTTAGCATTCTATTTCCTGAACGAATGTGAATCCAGTACATTCCCACTGGATAGGCAGAAAGATCAATCTCATCCTCGGATAGCGCTTCTTCTCTGAGTATCCGACCCAAATTGTCTCTAATTGTAATTTGCCCATATGATAGCCCCGAAATTCGGATCTTCTCCATCGTTGGATTGGGATAGAGCTGAATGTCCAACAACTCTTCTGAATCGACTGCTACAGCAGCACAGGCAGTTTCGATTTCTATACGACTCTTGCAACCAATTTTGTTTGAGTATATCTGTGCAGGGTTGGTTTGGATCTCCAAATAATCACATATGCTTTTCACCTCACAGCTTGAGAGGTTTGTATTATGCATCAAAAACATATCTGTGATCGAAGTCGGATCTAGGTTTTCCAATGCCACTATGCTGGAGAGCATATCATTGGTTATGATACGTAGAGCTCCATTGATAGAAGTCAAACTATCCAACCCATCGAAACTCAAGAGGGCATTGTTGTTGACGATCCCTAGATCTCCCCCAATGCTTGTTATGTTTTCTAAGCCACGAAGGTTGAGTAAAGAATCATTACTCATGATAAACAAACCACCACCAATAGAATCAACACCATCCAGCCCATATACATCTTGTAAGGATGAGTTGGAAGACACATTCAAGCTGTTTCCAATCCATGCCAAACTATCTAATCCCGTTAGGCTGCTAAACAAAGGATTCCTGGAAATGAACAAACTTCCTGTGATCTCTATCAGATGATCGAATCCACTCAGATCCACCAGGGAAGAGTTGGATTCTATATGCACATCTCCTTCGATCTTGCTTACATTCGTCAAACTGCCTAGGTCTGCCAATAAGAAATTTCTTGCAATCTTCAGCGATCCCATGATGGTGTCTAGATGCTCCAGGCCATTGAGATTCGTTAAGGCATTGTTTTCAATCAAGGAAACCCCTCCGCCTACATGCACAACATTCTTCAAAATATTGAGCGTCGACAAAGTGGGGTTGTTGTAGAGAGACAAGGCACCTCCAATTGTGTCTATGTTTTCCAACCCACTCAGACTGCCTAAGGCAGGACTATGACTGATAGACAAAAGTCCCCCTATCGCATGGATGTTTTCCAAACCATGCAAATCCATTAATAAGGGATTTCCAGATATGATCAGATTGTTTCCAATGTAGGCAAGACTATCCAATACAAGCAGATCCGTTAAGATTTGGTTCCTCGAAATCTGTAAGCCCCCCACCGCTCGTAGATGTTCCAAGCCATTCAAATTTGGCAAGGAGTCATTATCAAACACAACCAAGGCCCCTCCAATGGATACAAGTTTTCCGATTCCATTTAGACTATTCAGGGAAGAATTGTCTGATAGCCAGAAATTGCCTTCAAGAGAACGTAAACTGTCCAATCCCATCAGGCTTGTGAGAGATTCTTGATCCACGATGTACAGATCCTCTCCGATTGAATCAAGATGCCCCAAACCAGTCAAATCTATCAATGCCGATTGGTTATCGATTCTTACAGTGCCTCCAATAGACTCGACTTGATCCAAACCAGAAAGACTCCCCAATGAGACATTGTCAAACAGCCTCAAATCGCCGCCAATTCTAATAAGCTGAGACAGGCCTATGAGATTGGTGATATTCGAATCGCCATCTATGACCACATTTCCGACGATCTGTGTGCAAGTGGGGTAATTAACAGCAAAACTGTCGATTTCCGCTTGAGTCGTAAAGACGATCCCGTTCGATAGACAATTTTGGGCTTGTAGGAACAAACCATGAAGGAGGAATAGGGAAAGAATACATACAGTATTTTTCATAAGGGAATCGTTTAGGTGATTCCTCTATGATATTCAATTCCCCAATCCATGCAAAAATAAGCTGTTGGAGCAGTTCATATCAGGTCTGAAGGAGGATTTCTTGTATGTTCAATGCTTTTAAATATGGCTCCATCCTGGGCTTGACTCCAGGGAATTATAATTGCAATGAAACCATTTTGTTTCCGTTCCGTTACATCATAGAACATTTGACCATTATGATGAATTATTCACTATACCTATCATCTTCTTCGCTAGACCTATTTATAGGCTCCGGGAATTAACGGTATAGTTAACACATACATATCACCAGGCCCGGACGAGAGTTCGGGCTTTTTTTATATCAGAAAACAATGACATTCTTCTTCACATTCATTCAACAGGAACAACAGCAACAATTCGCTCAGGAAGAACAGGAGCGTAGCTGGAACCGGTATGTGGAGTTGTTTGAATAAATACTCATACATCTCTAACAAAAAAGCCCGGTCTAGCAGAAGACTGGGCTTTTTTTATTGTTTCACCCGTCACGGTGCAAAAACAAGATAACCATCACCGTGGCACAACAACTGTCAATCATGGCAAAAGTAAAATTCGAGCGAAACAAGCTCCACGTCAACATTGGAACCATCGGACACGTCGATCACGGAAAAACTACTTTGACGGCTGCAATCACACAGATGCTGGCCAACAAGGGTCTTGCTTCTGTGAGATCTTTTGACTCCATTGACAGTTCGACAGAGGAAAAGAAGAGAGGCATCACCATCAATTCTTCCCATGTAGAGTACGAGACTGCTACCCGGCATTATGCCCATGTTGATCTGCCCGGACATGCGGATTATGTAAAAAACATGATCAGTGGAGCCGCTCAGATGGACGGAGGGATTCTCGTAACAGCAGCGGATGATGGCCCTATGCCCCAGACCCGTGAGCACATTTTGCTGGCTCGTCAGGTGGGCGTTCATTCTCTGGTCGTATTCATCAACAAATGTGACCTTGCTGCTGATGCGGAACTCATTGAGCTGATTGAAATGGAGATCCGTGAGTTGCTGGACCTCTATGGCTTCGATGCTGAGAATACTCCCATCATCAAAGGATCAGCTCTTGGTTGTCTGAATGGCGAGGAGAAGTGGGTGAGATCTATCGAGGACTTGATGCATGCTGTGGATACCTTCATTCCTGATCCTGTTCGCGAAATGGATAAACCCTTCATGATGCCTATCGAGCAGGTTCTGACGATCACTGGTCGTGGTACTGTGGCCACCGGGAAAGTGGAAAGAGGGAAAGTCCGGATTGGAGATCAGGTAGACATCATTGGCCTGACAGGAGAGAAGATCAACACTGTAGTGACGGGTCTGGAGACTTTCCAGAAAGAGCTGGATTACGGTCAGGCAGGAGACAATGTGGGCTTGCTGCTTCGTGGAGTGAAGAATGACAGCATTCGCAAGGGAATGACCATTATTGCCCCCAATAGCATTGCGGCTCATCAGAAGTTCACTGCCCAGGTATATGTGCTGTCAAAGAATGAAGGAGGACGCCACACGCCATTCAGGAACAGCTACTCTCCTCAGTTCTTTTTCGGCACCACCAATGTTACAGGTACCGTCATCCTCCCGGAAGACAGAGAGGTGATCATGCCCGGTGACAATACCGAGTTGGCCGTTGAGCTCTTGGCTCCTGTGGCCATGGAGAATGGAGCCTTTTTCGCAATTCGTGAAGGAGGACGTACTGTAGGTGCTGGTCAGGTAATGACGATTGCTGATTAGCTCAAGAGATGTTCCATAAGGCTTCTCATTGGATTGAACACGGAGACACAAAGGCACAGAGTGATTGTTAATCAGATGATTATCTCTATGTTTCAGTGCCTCTGTGTTCTCTCCACCTCCTACTCGATTGTATGCAATCTTAAACTGAGGAATAATTTTTTATTGACCAGTTCATGTTTTAATGATTTCAGAGACTAATGATTGGTGTAGGTCAAAATCATCTTACCATACACTATAGCAAACCATGAAAAAAAATCTCTTTACTCTCCTCCTTCTCTGTCTGTTTTCGCTGGGAATCCATGCACAGACTTCTGCTGGATTGATCGCGAATTATCAACTGAATGGAAATCCCAGCGATGCGAGTGGTTCTGGAAACCATGGAACACTTACCAGCTTTCCCTTAATTCCAGGTTCAACACCTATCAGTACAAACAATCGATTTGGCGATGCCAATCATGCCTATGACTTCAATGGCTTGAATGATTATATCAAGATTACTCCCACCAATAACTTCACACCACAACTTCCTGTCACCATCTCTGCCTGGGTGAAAATTGATGATCATAACCCCAATATGGTCTTTCAAAATAGTTTTTTGGAGAACTATTATTTAGGCGTCTGGATGAATATTGTGGCTGGTGGAAGAGTTTCGGTTGGCTATGGCGATGGTGATATGGTTGATGATACAAACAGAAGGTCAAAAGAAACCAATAATTCCCTGAGTATAGGAAAGTGGCATCATATTGCTGCGATCATCCGTGGTGCAACAGATATGGACATTTTTATCAATGGGATTGAAAATTGTGGCACATATAGCGGTAGTGGCGGCCCCCTCTCATATGTGAAGGATCCTGGACCGGGGGGATCTACTGGACCTGGATCTGGTGGATCTGCTACCCTGATTACTGGGGTCGGGGTAATAGGAAGATCTGACAACCAAAGCGCAGGCGGATCTGGTGACCAGTTCTTCAATGGAAAAATCGACAATGTCCGTTTTTATGACCGTGCACTTACGCTTACAGAGGTCAGAGAATTGTATTCATCGAATGAAAACTGTCCGGAGCCACTGCTTTTTCAAAGCTCTACTACTGGTCTGGTGAGTTATTATACTTTGCAATACTACATGGCAGATGATCATTCAGGAAATCATAATCACGGGAAGATCTATGGAACAGTGCCGGAAACCAATGAATGCAATATTCTATATAGTTCACTTTCCTTTGATGGGACGGACGACTATGTTCTGTTAACGAATAATCAGAATTTTCATCCTCAGCTGCCAGTTAGCATTTCATCTTGGGTGTATTTGGAAGACTATCAGCCCAATATGATTTTCAAAAATGATTTTAAGGAAAATGTGTATTCAGGCGTATGGATGAATGTCACCGGGAATGGGACGCTTACAGCTGGTTTTGGTGATGGAGGATCTGTGGGCCAATCAAGTCGTAGATCAAGAGTCGGGACAACGGTTCTGGACCTCAAAAAATGGTATCATGTAGCTGCTGTCATTCGATCTGCAACAGATATGGATTTGTATGTGAATGGAGTGAGGGAATGTGGTTCAAATAGTGGATCTGGGGGCGGATTGGCCTATACGCAGGATGCAAATGGAAAACCAAGTCATGGAGTACTGGGGAAATCAGATAATCATAGTAGTCCCACCACTGGCCTGCAATATTTCCATGGAAGAATGGATGAGGTGATGTTTTATAATCGAGAATTGAGGTCAGGGGACATCTTCGAACTTTACGAATTCTCCGATTGTCTGGCTGGATGCAATCTGGCGCGAAAGGAGAATCCTTCTCCAACACTTGTCAAAGAACTCGAAGTACACATCTACCCTAACCCTAACAATGGCGTCTTCCACCTTCAGTTTTCAGATGATGCTGAGACACAACTGAGTCTAAGAGATCTTTCCGGGAGAATAGTTTGGCGCGAAGAGACTACAGTCAGCAAATATGAGGCGTTCAAGATCAATGTAGCTCAATTGCCAGCAGGAATCTATCTGCTTACGAGCAAAACCCAAAATCACCTCAGGACACATAAAGTTGTGATCAACTAAGCATGGCTACATCCTGTGCCAAGGCTATCTCATATGTCTGGAATTGAACGCGAAGACAGAGAGATGCAAAGAGTAATTGCTTCATTATGAGTATCTTTCCGTCTTGGTGTCTTTGCATTCTTCTAGATATGGGACCTTTTGAGATATCCTCGGATGCAGGAATCATTCAGGCATTTTTTTCACTATTAATTATACAACCAATGAAAACATTTTCTCAATTGATTCTGCTTCTCTGCGGAATCATGCTCGGACTTCGCGCACAGACAAGCAATGGCCTGGTCGCTAGTTATCCCCTTGATGTATCCACCTGGGATGCGAGTGGCAATGGGAATGATGGAACTCCCCAAAACCCTGGCCAAACAAGCAATCGGTTTGGGGATGCATCAAAAGCAAGAGAGTTTAATGGAAGTTCAGATTTTATTGACCTTTTACCCAACACTGCTGACTTCAAACCACAACTTCCTGTCACCATCTCAGCCTGGATACAATTGGATGACCTGGAACCTAATATGGTCTTTAAGAATGATTACCAGGATAATAAATATACAGGTGTCTGGCTCAATATCGCTGGTGGTGGCACCATCTCAGCTGGATTCGGAGATGGAGGGAATGTCGGGTCTAGCAGTCGAAGATCCGCAGAATCGGAGCTGAACCTTGAAACAGGAATCTGGTACCATATAGGAGCTACCATTCATTCAGCTTCACATATGGACCTCTATCTGAATGGACTGCCGATCTGTGAAACCTATAGTGGAACGGGAGGCGCCTTACAATACTCGAACAACCATGGGGCAATTGGTCGTTCAGACAATAAATCTAGCCCTGCAGCAGGTTTGCAATTCTTCCATGGCAAAATTGACAATGTCAGATTTTATGATCGGGCACTTGCCAAAACCGAGATGCATGAATTGTACACTGTCAATGAAAACTGCTATGAGCCACTCACATTTAGCCCGATCCCATTTCAAAAGGTTGCCCATTATCAAATCAACAATGGACTTGCGCCGGATCTGCATAGCAGCAATGAAGGGACCGTACATGGTGCAGTGGCAGATATAGGCGTATGTGACAATATCGATGGATCTTTGAGTTTTGATGGAGTGGATGATTATATCGAGTTGCAGGCAAATACGCCAACCTTCCAGGGAAGCCTACCAATGACCATCACCGCTTTTATCTATTTGGAAGATCACCAACCCAATATGGTTTTCAAAAATGAGTATGTAGATGATGTCTATTCAGGCGTTTGGCTTAACATCACTGGCTCAGGTAAGGTATCAGCAGGCTTTGGCAATGATGGACCAATTGGCCCTTCATATAGGCGGACAAAAACAGGGGAAACGGTTCTGAATCTACAAGAATGGTATCATGTGGCAGCAGTCATTAGCTCCAAAAATGATATAGAGATTTATGTCAATGGCGTGAATGACTGTGGGAGTATTACTGGTTTTGCCGGGATTATGCGATACCACGGATCTGGAATTTCGGGAACCATTGGGAAGTCTGACAATTTCGGAGGAAGTGGCGGCTTGCAATTCTTTCATGGAAAAATTGATGAAGTACATGTGTTCAATCAAGCACTTAAGGGTGGCGACATCTTTTATCAATATGACCTTTTGGGTTGCAAGTATGAATGTTCCAATAGACTTGGGGCAAGGCCAGCAAGCATTGATATGGCCAATGAAATCCAGGTCTACCCTAACCCCAACAATGGTGTCTTCCACATTCAGTTTTCTGAAGATGCTGATGCGCAGCTGAGTCTTAGAGATCTTTCGGGGAGAACAGTTTGGAGCCAACAGACCTCGGTCAGCAAATATGAGGCGCTGAAGATCAATGTGCCTCTCCTGCCAGCAGGAATCTACTTGCTTAGCAGCGAAATTCAAGGTCAACTCACAACACATAAAGTTGTGATCAACTAATCATCGCTGCACTCTGTGCCTTCTTGTCAAATCATCTTTCGACAAGAAGGCGGATACAGGAATCATTCAGATATTTTTCTCACTATTAATGCCAATCAAGGGTTGAATGTAGTTTTTATAGCCTGAATGTCAGCTTGTTTGTGGGTATAAGGTATGGGGCTATGTGGTCAAGGATCTGATTCAACATCTAGCCATATACCTTATTCCTTATACCATATCCCTCTCTTTGCGGCCTATTGCACCTATTTCCCAACATTCGAACTCTTGATTCACATTATTAATTATTCAACCAATGAAAACTTTTTTTCAATTGATTTTGCTTGTCTGCGGAATCATCCTCGGACTACACGCACAACCCCCCAATGGCCTGGTTGCCAATTACCAACTCAATAACAATGCTGGAGATGCCACTCCCAATGGGAACAATGGTTCCTTGATGAATCCAACCAGTGTCGACAATCGATTCGGCGATGCCAATCATGCCTATGACTTCAATGGCACCTCAGATTTCATCGAGATTACCCCCTCTGCGAATTTCAAACCCCATCTGCCCGTAACCATTTCTGCCTGGGTAAATCTTGATGATACCAACCCCAATATGGTATTCAAGAATGATTATCAGGACAATGTCTACAATGGGGTCTGGCTGAATATCGCAACCGGAGGAACCATCTCGGCTGGTTATGGAGATGGCGGAGGTATCGGTCCATCCAGTCGAAGATCAAAGGAATCTGTTACCCAACTTCAAACAGGTGACTGGTACCATATCACTGCGATCATTCGAGGAGCGACAGATATGGATATCTACATCAATGGCATCAATGATTGTGGAACCTATACTGGAACAGGAGGAGTTCTGGCTTATTCATTTGTTGGGCAAGGGACCATTGGCAAATCTGACAATCAAAGTAGTTCATCTGGCCTTCAATTTTTCAATGGAAAGATTGACAATGTTCGGTTTTATGACCGAGCCGTCTCCCACGAAGAGGCTGTCTGGCTATATACGGCGAATGAAAACTGTCCTGAATCATTGACATTCGTGAGTCCAAACAGTGATCGAGTAGGGTATTGGCCGATTGCCAACGGACTAGCACCTGATCTTTCTTTCAATGGCAATGATGGGATTGTTCATGGAGCCTCAGCAGAAGAAAATGTATGCCTGACCCCCAATAATGCACTAGACTTTGATGGGGTGAACGATTATGTAGAATTGCAAAGTGTAGATCCTGATTTTAAGCCCTCTTTGCCTGTGACCATTGCAGCATGGATTCGATTGGATGACCGGAACCCTAATATGGTTTTCAAAAATGACTATCAGGATAACAATTATTCAGGCGTATGGCTGAACATTACAGGAAGCGGCAAAATGTCAGCTGGTTTTGGAGACGGTGGAAGCATTGGACCTAGCAATCGTCAAACCAAGGAAGGCACAACTGTCCTGAACTTGGGGGAGTGGTATCATGTTGCAGCAGTCATTCGATCCGCCAATGACATTGATCTATATCTTAATGGGGTCAATGATTGTGGATCTTATAGTGGATCAGGAGGAGGACTCAGCTATACGACAAGCAATGGAGCGCTTGGCAAATCGGATAACCAAAATGGTTCTTCTGGCTTACAGTTTTTCAACGGACGGATAGATGAAGTCAGTTTGTTTAAGCGCGCCCTCGCAAGTGGAGATATTTATCACCTGTATGCCTTCACATCTTGTATCTACGGTTGTGGCGCTTCAAGATTAGGCAATTCTTCTCAAGCAGAACTGGAAGAGTTGGACATCAAGGTATACCCCAATCCCAACAAAGGTGTATTTACGGTTCAATTTTCTGATCAGGCAGATGCTCAGGTAATTCTTCGGGATATTTCCGGGAGAATCGTATGGAGTCAGCAATCAGAGGTCAATTCCTTCGAGCCGCTCAAGATCAGTGTAGCGCACCTTCCCGCAGGCATCTATTTGTTGACAAGTAAGCAGAATGATCAAGTTGCCACGCATAAGATTGTGATTGAGTAGGCGTATCTCGCAAAATTTTTTAAAAAGATTATATCTGGAATTCTCCTTTCCGCTCAGCGGAAAGGAGAATTTTTGATCAGGGCGAAATCTTTTGTTGTTTGCCCAGCAAAAGCAATGCTATGAGCGAACACTTCATTATCTGGTTTCATCAATACCTTGACAAGCTCGCCAAAGAAATCAGCAGCTACCAGCATCCTGAGAAGATGTGGGAACTGGAAGGAAGCATTCTCAATTCAGGTGGAAACCTCTGTACCCACTTGCTAGGCAATCTCAACTACTTTATTGGGACAGTCATCGGGGAGACCGGGTATGTTCGGCAGCGAGATCTGGAATTCTCCATCAAAGGGGTGCCTGTGACCGATCTTGTTCAGCAGATTGAAGACACCAAAGCCATGATCGCCACAACACTCAGAGGAATCACAGATTGGGAGGGGATTTTTCCTGAAAATGATTATCACTTCTCAGGGCCGATTCACAGCCAAATGCTGAGACTTCTGACACATTTGGGCTATCATCTGGGGCAGCTGAATTATCATCGGCGATTGATGGATCGGGCCTAGAGATTGTTTGGGTGTGGGTTGAATTCTTCCAACAAGAGGAGGTATGCCATCTTGTTATTTCACTTATTAGATCTTATGTGATGAAACATCAGGAATTTCACCAACAGACTGCCATCATTACAGGGGCTGGTATCGGAATCGGCTTCGAAATAGCCTGTCAATTGGCGAGAAAGGGAGTGTCTGTTGTCCTGAATGATGTTGATGAAACAATTGCGCAACAGGCGGCAGATGCCATCACAGCTGAGGGAGGGAAATGTACAGCCGTAGTCGGTGATTCCAGCGATATGCTGTGTATTGAGCAAATGGTTGGACAGGCTGTCCAGCAGTATGGGAGACTGGACATGGCGATTGCCAATGCCGGAATTACGACTTTTGGCAGCTTCCTGGAGTATCAGCCCGACATGCTACAACGGCTGATGGCTGTCAATCTGCAAGGATCTTTTTTCCTGGCTCAACGAGCAGCCTTACAAATGATCAAACAAGAATCGGGTGGAAGTCTCTTGCTGATGTCATCGGTAACCGGGCATCAAGCACATCCTGATCTGACCGCTTATGGCATGACCAAAGCGGCTTTGCGAATGCTGGCCAAGAGCTTGGCAGTAGAGCTGGCTTCCTACGGCATTCGAGTCAATGCTCTCTCTCCCGGCGCTACTCTGACAGAGAGAACCGTGCAGTTGGACCCGCATTTCGAAGATATATGGGAACGGATTACGCCTCTGGGAAAGACAGCCACTCCTGCTGACATCGCCCATGCAGCCTTGTTTTTGTTGTCTCCACAGGCCGGACATATTACCGGACAGACCCTCGTGATAGATGGCGGCTGGACTTCTGTGAGTCCACCGCCTGAGTAGGCAAAAGACATATTTCCAAGCGCCAACATACCTGTCATCCTCTTCAGGATGCCCTTATTTTCGTCTCCTGCCCAGTTTTTGGAATCCTTGTCAATATGATTCCCGTATAACACAATTATAACATAAAAATGTTCGTTAGTGACTTTGTGGCACTATTTTTGAAATATATAAGGATTACCTGCCAGGGATATTTCCTCATTTCTGGCCCATCTTTATAAGATATTGACCTTCTGAAGGCATAGACGATGTTTTCTAGAGAAAGTAGCGTTTCAAACATGTCTTAGCGAAACAGAACACATAGTCCTACAATACGAAACCCGATTCATGAGCAGGGAATGATAAGGGATAAGTATGGCTAGCTGCGTTCATCTCAGATCAATTTGACAAATATTTGTCTCGGCTTCGGGAATCTTCATTCTTGGCATAATAGGCTGACAGTCAGGACAAAACAAGCACAGATCAAAAAAAATCATGGATTGAAAAGTAAATCCATGAAGCCCAACTGTATGACGTACGAAAAATGTTCGAACTTATGTTAAACACATATGGACAAACACCACCCACTCCCCCTCCTCCCATTGTTGCGCAACTGTGGGGAGAATTTTCGGATGGAGATGAACTGGCATTTGGTCATCTCTACGAGCGATACCGACCATATTTAGACTACAGAATGAGAGGAGAGTTTAAAGAAGGCCTGGAAAAAAAAGATATCGAAGATAGCATTCAGACCTTCTTTCTGAAGCTTTATCTCACCATAAAACAGGTACAGCTGATTGAATTAGAAGCCTTAGAATCCCCTTCTCTGGAAGATATGCAGAGGGCAAAGGCCCTCCGACAAAGAATCATTGGACATCCTGACTTGCCAGAGGCAGAAAAGAAGAAACGTCTCCAACGAATGGCCAAGCTGAAGGACAAGAACAAATTGATGGCACATTATAGGGGCTTGGGGAGAATGGATAAGAAGGGAAAACAAACCATGCTTCATCATTATATCCTCAGGGGGGTAAAAAACCAATGTCTGAATGAAATAGGGAAAAGGAAAAAATTTAACAAAAGTGAAGAGGATATCACAAAAGGAAACATCCATGTATTGAAAACAGATTCACTGGATGATGTTGACTCCTATTTGGCCCAGGCCATTGAACAGATACAAAATCCATTGGTCAAGAAAGTTTGGAACTGGCTGAATCTGGGATATTCCTTCCATGAAATAGGAGAACTCTTACAGGATGATTTCCCTCAAAAAACTCTTGCCCAACGGGTGAAAATGGCCCGAAATGCACATGATAAAGGGAAAATACAGTTGTTCAACATGTTGAAGACCTCCAGGGAGGGAAGGGCGTGTCTGTCGAGGAATAGAGAGTTTTTTGAAAGATTTCTTCCGCTGAGATATAGAGACCTCTATGAGTCAGAAAAGGAGGATGTACAGACCCTGCTGGAGTGGACAAAAAAGAACACTGACAGCTTCAAGGCATCAATGGTAGCATGGATCGCCTTGGATGGAGAGTGGGACAAGGTGAAGGAACAATTCCCTGACAGGACTTATCAGGAGATTGTGCATGCCGCAACAACTGGCTGGGCGGAATTTGGGAAAAAACTGAAGGCACAGAATTCATGGGCAAAGAATCGAATGAATAGGTTTCTCATAAAGCTTGACATATGAAAAATCCAACCTTATCAAAGAAATATTGGGAAGCCATGTTGACCAACACGACCCATGGTTTTCCTATGGAAGCATTCGAGGCTGTGGTCAGTGGCGAAGCAGATGAAGCAAGCAGGAGCATCGTTGATCAGCATCTGAAAGAAAATCCTGATGACGAGCTCATCATGGATGGGCTTCAGCTTACGCTCAATGAATTTGGAGGGGATGTGGAGAAGATGAATGAATATTTCGATGATCAAAAAAGGACATTCCAGAGCCAGATCAAGCATATCGGAAGTGTGACAGCCATTGAGACTGAAGATAGCTCTGATCTGGATGATGAATTGCTGGAAGAAATTTTTGAGGAAAACGCACAGGAAGCAGCACTCCCCTCAGAGAAATCATCTGATGCCCACTCTTCACCGAATCATTCCTATTACAAATATTCAAAACCACCCCCTCACCCCTCCTATGCCCCTCATGCTTCCTCCCATATACCAAACAAATCTTCAATCACGCCTTCAAAGAAACCCATTATGAGCAATACAAATTCTGATCTCATTACCATCCACGATGCCACCCTGATTCAACCTCTGGATGAAAATGAGTTCTTGCATCAAGTGCTTGCCAAGCGCAAAATCGCTAGCAGGCTAACCTATCAAAAAGATTCCTACGAGAAAGACCTGGGGGTTGAGATGGACCTCGGTTTTGACAGTTTTGACGATGTTCGACAGACCAAAGAGATGCTTGCCTGGCTGAACCGAAAAATCGGACATCCAAAACGTGAAGGCGCACAGGAGCTTGTCCGCAAATTTCAGGAAGAGGCTGAGGGAGCGACCATCAAGCGGATCAGCCCGCTTAACAATACAGAAGAGCTTGAGCGAAATTACAAGGAAACAGACGGCTATCTGGATTGGAAAAAGGATCTGCTACAAAATTATAAAGGGGAAAAGCGAGAGCAGTGGGAAAAATTCTTTGCTGAAGATTATACCCTCCAAAACGAATTGGAAGATCAACAAGGTAGAAAGGTGTTGAGCAACCGCTTCTTTTTCCACGGGCTTGGCCTGGGAGCAGTCTATGTGTTCTCCACCATGTTCCTGTGGCGATTGATCTCAGACTTCTCCATGACTCACCTTTTTCTGGCAGCATGTTATATGTTGATTTTGAGCATTTTTCCTGATAATTGGATCTATGAATTGTTTTCTTCCGCTCCAGAGAACAACAAGAATCAGAAACATCCGGTCAGAAAACTCTTTCGAATTCGCGTCCTACTCAGTCTTGTCCTCAGTCTGGCCCTGATCCTCACGAGCGAAGGCCTCCTCTGGAGTGAATATATCCAATACTTTTTTGAATACAGCCCTTATTGGATCATTACCTGGATATTGAGTTTCTCCTTGTTGCACTTTCTTCCTGCCTACCGAACAAATACGATAGAGGTCTACCGCAAGCTACAAGAAACCAATCGACGATTTCAGGTCTATCAGAGAAGCAAGCAGGAAAAGTACATGCTAAAATTGCTGGAGCAGAGTGATCGCTGGCAAGAGGAACATTTTTCTGAAAAAGAAAGCAAGAGAAAACAAAAGATGGAAAGCTTGTACGATGATTTTCTCGAAACACGCAAGCGAATTTATGAAAAGCAGTTGGCGCGCCTTCGATACCTCTACGATTTGGGGATGGGAGGAGAGGAAATCGGACCTGACTTATATGATGACTATCCCACAGAAGAGGGGCAACAAGGGACACGCCGCTCCGCATAGGAGACGGATCATTCAGAATCACAGTTAGAGTATCAACAACATGAATCAACAAGAAATCAACCAATATCTCCTGGAAGCGGAAGAATCGCTCAAGGAAGAGGTTCGCAAGGACGGAAGCGAGCGCGCACAGCTGGAATTCGAATTGCGTGGCCGAAAAAAAATCAATCGAGAAAGCCTGCAGGAGTTGGATGCCCTTCTCCTGGGCCCCCAAACGCAGACAGCCTTGGAAAAACATGGGGTCAGCCTGCCGATGGAGTATTTTAAGAAACAAAAACAGAATTTTCTCCATTTTTTTCTTCGAGCAGTCAGAATGAGCAAAGACATCGCTGTAGAAAGTGGGGTCAACCCTGATATCGCCAATGTAGAAAGCTTCATTGAAGACAAGATCGATGAACCTGCCTTGCGAAAGGCATATAATGAGAAAATTGACAAACAACGCTCCGCATTGGAGGAGAACGATTTTTCTTCCAAGAATCTGGCTCTCTATGTTGTCTTTGGCCTACTCTTATGTTCGGGCGACCTCCTGATGGGAGATTATCTGGCCAATCAAGTGTTAGGGTTAGGGAAAACATGGTGGGGAGGTCTCGTTTTGGCCTTGTTTGCGATCTCTTTAGGAGTAGTCATGGAGATTGTGCTCAGCATGCTGTACAACAAGTATAAACTGATTGCCCGAATCATCATGGCTTTTAGTTTGATCTTCACCATTGCCATGTTCGCTGCGATGGGAATCTTGCGCTCCAGCCAATTCATGGAGGCGCTCACTGGAACGGCCAATTTCGATCATAGTTCTTTGCTGTTGTTTTTCTGTGGAATGGCCCTAGCAGCACCCACGGCACTTGGTTCCGTTTTATTTATTATCCAAAAGAAAATATACATAATTCGAATAAAAAAAGAATTGGATATTCAGCAGCAGGCACTTGGGCGATTGATGAATCTGATCGTGGAGTTTAAGGAAAAGTGGACCAACTACGAGCAGGTACTCGTTCCTGAATTTGTCCGAGGATATGTCAGTCGTCTTAGCAGCCTGATCACACAGGGAGATTCTCCTTCTTCCAATGGCAAGGGAGGGCCATCCCAGGGAAATGGAGATGACTTGATCACCCGCATGAAGAGAGATGTTCGGGAACACTACCAATTCTCAGCCATTGCCGGATTATTTATGTGTCTATCCTTGTTCTCTTGTGGAGAGGCGTCTTCCTCCCTGGAATCTCAATTGGATATGGCCTATATCATGCTGGATGCTGAGACAGTTCAGGCTCAGACCTTTATTCAGACCCATTTGCCAGACAAGCCGGTGAGTTCCCTTTCCCTACATCTTCCAGAGGGCAGTTTTATGCAGGGGTTTGAGGATGATAAGGGTGGATCAATGATTGCTTCGTCCTATCATCATCGGAAAAAACAAGCCGATGTAGATCGGTTTGTGTCAGACATCCACCTCCCTCCATCTGATCCGCAACCATATAGCCTGGAATTATTCGGCACCTTGTTGAGCAATGCTTCATCCCAAAGCAGATTTATTGCGCAAGATCGGACGCTGATCATTCACTTGTCGACTTGGCCAACACATCTTCTCTCCCGCACTGATCAGGAGATTCGAGACTTGGCGATAGAAGACGCTGACTTGTTGCGGAACTTAAGATCGCTGGAACTGCATGAGCTACTTGGCGCCAATGCACAGATTTATCTGGAACTGAATCCCCTGTCCCAGCCACTCTCCAAAGCAGAAATAATCCGCAAGAACCGCCTGTATTTTCAGCGCCTATTGTACGGCTTTCAGATTTACCTGGACCTCATTGACGAATACAAAAATTAACCCATGCTTGATCATCAACGAAATTTCCTGATTCTCTTTGTGCTGCTAGGCATCACTGCCGTGCTCGTTTATGCATTTCTTCCCGGCGCTACACGAGTATATGAGCGTACCAGCGGACATGAACAACTCAGATGGCAAACACATCATGCCGATGCGCGAAATGTCTCTGTCGTCCATGTAGACTTTACCCATAGTGATTCCAGTCTTATTCAGGCTTCGAGTCCGTACAGAAGAATCTTCAAACAAGTGCTCAAGCAGGAAATCAAGGAGAAGGAAGATGTGTTGGCAGCCTTTTTGGTTCATCAACGCACACAAGACAACCAACCCTTTTATGCGACCCATTCTGTCTATCTGGAGGACGAATTGATTTCCTCTGTCAATGGGACCCCAGCCGTACGGCTACACCAGGATCTATGTATGGAGGCATTTGACGAACTCGTCCATCAATACCAGACGCCTGGAGCTCTAGGTATTGAAGACTCGACCCTCATGAAACATACCAATCTGATCGGCGCAGTTCAGAATGCAGCCCTGTACTTCAGGAAATATGCCAAGGAAAAAGACCATAAACGACTCTTCTTTCTCTCCGACATGCGGGAGAATGCAGCATTGGTCGCTCCTGCCTTGCGCGTAGATCAGATTACCCGCAAAGATCAAATCGCAGATCTGGTAAATATTGCGCTGGATCGACTGGTAGAGATCTCAGATGTGGACATCGAGCAGGAATTGAAAGGGGCAGAAGTCTTTGTCCTGACCCCGAATGAACATCTTTATAGCTCAGCCAACCGCAACTATATCCGAATTTTTTGGGAAATGTATTTCCGGCAAGGGCTTGGCTGCAAATCAGTGTATTTCCAATAACCTATCAAACACACGATTGTTATGAAACCCATCTATATGTATGTGAGCCTTTTTTGCCTGCTTACCCTGCTGTTGGTCATGAGCTGTAGCTGTGGAAGCACCAATGGACAAGGAGTAACAACAGAAACGAGCGAAACAGAGGTGCCAGTGCTTTGCACGCCTGCCATTTCCTTTTCAGAAGATTATGGTCAGGTGCAAAAACACAGTCTGATTTTCATTGATGTAACTGATACAACCATTTACGGGCCATCAGCCATCAAATATCTTCGCCAAATCCTGGAGAAGAGACTGTCGACAGCTGAGGATCGGCGACCAGAATTTGACTTCAAGGGAGATAAAATCCAGATCTTCTATATCAGTGCCAATACAGCAACAACCCAAAAAACGTCCTTAGCCAAGATTGATCTCCGGACCCCACCGCTTGGAGAACTGATTCCTGGTCAGGGAATCATTAACAACAACAAAAAGCGGCGATACTTATGCGAGATTGAAGCGCTGATCGATCAGAAAATGGAGGAAATCGATCAGGAAATCCGACGAATCAGAAAAGATAATCAGGATGTCAACAGCGATGTACTGGGCTTGTTCAATATCGCCCATCGGGAGTTCAGTCGCAGTGATGCGGCAGACAAAGCGATTTTTGTCATCTCGGATATGGAGCAATTTTGCCACAATGGCGGGTATTTTAGCTGCGAGCAGACCCGAATCTGTTCCTCTGGCTGCAGGCATGCCTATGCCCAAGGAGATGCTGGCTCAGACGCGATTCGAATTCAGGACAAATTGGATGGATTGAATGCCTTCTCCAAGGTAGGCTTTCACTATATGCGTGGAGATCGACCCGTCGGCAATACCAATCAGAATGTACTCAACTTCATTCAGGATTATTGGGCGGGTTTGGTCGTCGAGGTCGGGATGAATGAATTTGATCAAATAGACTAGCCCATGTCCCATTCATCGAACGTATTGATCCTGATTCCGTTGCTGTTCTGCGGGCTGTGTGCTTGTCAGGAGGAGGACAAACCACACCAATTGGTAGAATCCAACCAGATATACTATCAAGGGAATCTGGGACTTGTGTCTCAGCAAGGAATCATGGTTTTCTTTCCGACAGGCTCCCTGATGAAAGGCAGGCATCCTTATGAGGGCGAGCTCTCGATCGATTTGGCGAGTCATGACGAGCTGCGGTCGCGCTTCGAACCATCCAAGGATTCTCCAATTCGGGAAATCCAGAATCCCAAAAATCTGTTTGTTGTCAGATCGCAGGAAGATTCCATGCGATCAGATCTATATATCGCCAACAGCAAGCGTATCCTCTTGTTTGTCCCTGTGGTTGGTGGGGAGTTGGAATCCTATCAGCTCATTCATTCACCAGATGAATTGGCAGAGACCTTGTTCGAAGATGGATTCCTGGGAAAAGACCGGCATTTGGCAAGCCTGTCCCTGACAGATCCTTCTTCTGATGCTCTTCAACGAATCTTGTATCATGATCCTGACAAGAATGATCAACAGGCGATCGAGAGCTATCTCGAAAAACAGCAAAGCTATCAGGAATTGGAAGACTTCCTGGATGCGGGATGGCAGGAATCACAACGACGGTTCAAGCAGAGTCAGGAACTCTATCTGGATGAAGGCGATTTTCCAGAGACAGTGAGTTACTATGCACTATCGATGAACTATTTGCGCGATCCACCGCCTGATTCAGCCTTGATTTATTCGATTCGGGATCATATGAAGGATGAAGCATTTGTCATCATGGATTGGACTGGGAGCATGTATCGCTTCCGACCAGAGCTGGAGCAATTCCTCAAGGAAAGTACAGAAGAAAAAAAGATCAAGTTTATCAGCTTCTACAATGATCTTCGCTGCAATGAATATGGAGTAAGACCTGGAGACTTTCGCGGGGTGTATACGCATACCGTAGCCTTTCCTTCCCAATCAGAGGTAAGCAGCCTCATGCGGGAGTGTGAGACTGGTGGATATGGGGGGGGAGAACTGGAAGAAAATGATCTGGAAGCTGTGGTGAAATCACTTCAGCGTGTTCGCAATGATCAATTCCAGGAAATTGCCCTCATCATTGACAACAATGCACAACCCAAGGACATGGCACTTCTGCCACGGATCAGGCTGCCTTCTGAGATCACCCTCAACCTGTATATCTGTCGGGCCAATGCCTTTCATGATGTTCATCCTGGCTACCTCCGTGTAGCCCAACGATTCGACGCGAATGTGATTCTTGTGAGCACACAGGAGAAGCAATCGATTCATCAGATCCTCGGCAAGGACAGTTAAGTTTCGCCTTGACCCCATCTATTTGTCCATTCCCATAATCCCATACATTATGTCAGGCACACTCATAAAAAATAAAATATATCAACTAATTGATGAAAACAGAATTACAGAAGCTCTAAAATTCCTTGCTGAAAATAACAAGAAGCCAAGGTATAAGAGAGCAATTACGCTTATTCGGAGTGACTGGAATGCGCTTCAACAAGGGAAGATTGCCGGTAGTATTTCTAATGATCTACTCAATGAAAGACGAAGCCAGATTAATGAGAGAATTTTGGAGTTGGTAGATCAAATTCTGAAGGAACCGATTCCTCCAGAGCCGATTCCTCCTTTACCCAAGCCCAAACCAACACCTTTTTGGTCAAGAATCTGGACAAAACTCCAGAAAATCATCCAGTTTTTTACGCGTCACAGAAAACCGATACTGATAGGCTTAATTATATTGTCAGGAGGATTTGTAGGCGGGGGGCTGATTTGGACGTTTATGAAACACAATGCCTCCATCTACTTTTGCGCGTTTGACGACAGAACACCCGAAGATCAGCATCTTCGCATTACTCTGCTTCCCTTTCAGTCTGAATCCAGTGTTCCTGACAAGGAGGATGGCTATCGGCAACAACTTCTGGACCGACTGCTGGATAAGCGCGAGAATGAAAACCTGACATTTCAGATTGGGGTATGTGATAGCAGTCTAAGGATCACAAGTTTCTTTCAAGCCTTACTTTTTGGGAAAGAGTTGAATACAGACCTGATTGTATGGGGGAACTACAAGACGCTGGATGATCAGGATCAAAGCAAACAAGTCAATATTCACTATGCCCTGGTCTCAGACAAATACATTGATCAGTCCAAATCCAGTGGCAGCACAGGAGAACAGCCTTTGCAAACACTTGGGCACCTAAGAGAAGGCTATCTCCAGAAAGATATTGATTTTGTGATCTATTGGTTGCAGGGACTTGCAGCCTACGATCAGGATGATCTCAAAACAGCGGATATCTGGTTCAAACGTGCCATGGAAACGAACTCAGATACAGATGAATTTTCGCATGAAACGCTCACATTATTGGGCACGATCTTCAACAATCTGGGGGAATATGCCCATGGCTTGACCTATCATCAAGAGGCCCTCGATGCCTATACCTCTTCCACCAGCGAATATGACCAGGATGATTTGGGGGAAATCTACAACAATATTGCAATCAGTTACCGGAACCTGAATCAAAACGATAGTGCATTTGCCTATTTTGAGCATACCCTGGCATTGCTGGAAGACAATCCCATCAACTATGCCATTGCACTCAACAATACCGCCACTGTGATCAATGGGTATTTTGACAATCACAATCGAGCACTTACCTATCTTGGCAATGCCCTCAATATTCTGAACACAGATGAGGGGGAAGGAATCTCCTACCAAAGAAGGGAGTTGCTCAAGGCAACCTGTTATAACAATATCGCCTCCGTCTATCGAGATGCGGGAGCATGTGATCGGGCGTTGGAGAATCAGGAAAAAACAGAAGAGATCTATCATGCCCAGTTGGAAGATCAGGGACATTCGGATTTTGCGGCGCTATACAACAATTTGGCAGTGATAAAAGGCTGTTTAGGAGATCATGAATCGGCAGTTGACTATCATGAACGTGCAGTTGAGATACAGGAAACAAAATTACCAGCCGATCACCCGTCCCGGCGTCGCTCCTATAAAAATGCAGCCATTGCAAGCCTGGAAGCTGGCCAAGAAGAAAAGGCAATCCACTATTTCAAAAAGCATCTTGCCATTCGAGACAAGCAACCAGAGATGGTGGATAAGGATATTTTGTCCTCTCTTCAACAGTTGGCCGATTTGCTGGGCAAAGTGGGACAAGCAGAAGAAGCTGAATCCTATCTGAGTGATGTGGAGTCCGTCCAACAACAGCTGGGTCTGACAGATCCGCATGAGAATCTGAGATTAGCTGCTGATAAGGCATACAGAGCCTACAATAAAGAGGCATATGAACAAGCGATTCTGCATTATTCAGAGTATCTGAGTCTGGATGATGCCCTGTCCTCTCCGGATCAGAACCTATGGGCCAACTGTATCGATGGCTTGTATAGTTCCTATAACAACTGGGCTGTTCAGCTGACCAACTCCGACAGTACAGATGAAGCCATCAGCCTCTTAACACAAGGCATTGCCCAGCTATCTTCCGAACTGTCTCCAAGGGATAGCAGCGTCATGGAGTTGCGACAATTGTTGATTCAATGTTACAACAATCAGGGAATTAACAACTCCAACGCTGAAAATTACCCCTTGGCCATCGAATACTTTGATAGGGGTATTCAGGCATGGGAGGCATATGCGCAGCCCGGAGACAATACGCTTACTGAGTTCCGCAAAGGCAAAGCTCTTGCCAATCGGGGACTGGGCATCAAGGCTGAGACCATGGATACAGCCCTTCCTTTTTATCAGGAAGCAGAAAGAATTCTCCTTAAGGTAGGAGGAGAAACTACAGAATCGGACTTGGCAGACTTGTATAGAGATATGGGAGTGGGGTTTGGAAATGAAAAACAGTGGGAACAAGCCCGATCCTATTTGCAAAAATCACTGGCCATCTATACCCGTCTGAATGATGAAGAAGGTCAAGCCAAAGTCCAGGAATTTCTCGGGCAGATCAGCCAGAGTTGATTTTGATAAAGCCAATCACCTTTGAAGAGATGTTCGACTTCCTTTCCAGTAATAGGATGGACTTTCTTCTTCGGGAAAGGAATAGTTTCCTTCAAAGGTGATTCTTTCTTCGTGCTATACAACTCCATTGTTAAAACACCAGCTGCAACAACAACTCGGCCAACAGACGATTGACTTCTTCAGGGGAAGAATAGGAACTGGCAGCGACTTGAATCTTCAGGCCATTTCCCCAATATTTGGAGAGACCGAGTGTGGCTTCATTTTGTTCCTGGATTAGAGATTGGGAATTGTCTGCAAATTCCGGGCGAAGCATGCTGTAGCGGGCATCAAGCGCCCAGCCACCTTTGCTGGCATATCCAACTTGAACATTCATCGCACGACCAAGTCTCAAAAATTGACTGATCTCCGTTGGGAGCAGCGGATCACCGCCTGCTTCATCCACATAAGAACCCTGTAGAGAGGTAGCTGTCGCCACTACATATTCGCCCAGAAGTGAGAATCCCTGAAACTTGAAGAGGATATCAGAATATAGTTGTCGATAGTCCGGGAGTTGCACATCGCCGATGAGGTTGTACAGAAAAAAGTCTCCATGGCCTGCCCCTGCCGGATGGCTGGCGCCATCATTGTAGCTGGCAGCCATACCTACAAGCAATTTGGGACTGGACTCATGCCCAAGATCAGCGATGGAGGATTCATTGTCTTCAGAGAAAAATCCGAGAGGATATACATCCAGTCTGGCAGCATATTTGATCCCGCCGAGATCCACATCTCTGGAATCCGTTCCGAAAGAATTGCGCCCATCTCCTGAGGTCAGTGCGATCTGAGGAACAATTCCAAATTGTTCCGATCCCAACCGACTGTCAATAAATGCTCCAAATTCCCGCCCACTTCTGCTGAAGGTCTGGCTCAACAGACCTCGTTCCGGGAATTGCAACTGATCCTCCATGATCATCATTTCTCGATTGTTTCCGATGGTTTGTTTTTGTCCAAGGCTGATGCTGAGTTGTTTCCAGGGATGGTAGGTAAGCCAGGCATCCAACAAGGGTTCGGTCAGACTGAAATCTGTTTGAAGGAAAAAACTCACTTTTTCCTTGGCAGCGAATCCCGAGAAATTCAGATAAGCACGTTTGGCATTGAAAAAAAGATCGTACTCTCTGTCCTGAACCTTTTCATAAGCCATTGAAGGCTGAATCATGCCACTGAGGGTAAATTGGTAGGACCCATCATTCAGCAGGATATTCAAGCCCTTGCCAAGTTCAAAATCCAGTTGATTGCCTGAAGCTTCATTCTGCCCACAGAGAGGCAATGCACTGATCAACAATAGAGAAAAGATTACATTCTTCATATTCAGTCAGGAATTAGATTCGATTTGGCTGGAGGTATCGATAAATGGGAAGAATTGCCTCTTTTTTTGTCTCGATTACCTCAAACGTAACAAAACTATTAGGAGCTTCCGGTTCCAATACTTCAATGGCCAGATTGGATTTCTGCTGATCCAGATACACAATGGCAGTTCCAATAGGGAAGGTATGTGTGGTGCTAGAGGTCTGGGTCGAAACAAATTGTTGATGAATCCCTTCATAGAGGGAGGAAGACTTCTGATATTCTGTGATATGGTACTGCTCGACAGGGAGGGATTTTTCCTCAGTCAGTCGTTCAATGGATAGGCCCAGAATGGATAATTTTTCGATGACAGCCTTCTGGTCGGGAAGAATGAGATAGGCTGTTGGGCGGTCTCGACTGAGAGTGGCTGTTGACTTCCAGGCATCCCGAATGCTTACTTCAAGCGTGATTTCTTCATTTTTGTCCAAATCAATGGCCTGGATTGCTTGCTTGGATACATGCTTTTTGCTTTGAACATAGGCCTCTTGCTGAGACGTATTGGCCTGCTGGATCTCCTGCTTGATTTGAGCAAGATTGTCATAGGCAGATTGCAGAAAGGAACTGGCAAGAAGAAAAGTGGTAAAAACCCTTCGCTTGAAAGAGGTTCGGCCTATTCCCACGCCTCTGATTTCAAACAAACAAGAAATGGTATTGGTGAGGGCATAGGAAGTGGCACTGGAACGGGCGTTGATGGAGCCTTGATTGAAGTGAATTTCCCCTCTATGTTTGGTGGTCGACATATAGTCATGATGGCGCAGCTGGTGTTGGTCCATGGCCTGAGTGGCGGGGATGACAAATGCTTCTTTTGTAAAATGCCTGAGGTTCTCAGGGACATTCAGATTGCCAGAATACAAGAACATGGCGTCATAGATGGAAGAAATTCCATAGGTGCTCATTTTCGCAAAATCCTTTCGATAGGGTCTGTATTCATGAAAATCCATCGCCACTTCTGCTTCGAACTCACTGTATGCCTGTTTGAGCGAAATGCTTTCCTGGGCCATGAGTTTGGTTTGATCTCGATTAAGGTCCAGACCATTGGCAGCGTAGCGATTTTGCTTCTCATAACCATCGATATTGACCATGGGGACGATGGCCACTTCCAGGCGATCCAGCAAGGCTTGATAGGTCTCTTCTGTCAGCAATTGATCAAGAAGATGGAGGATTCCTTCTGTACTGGCGGGTTCATTGCCATGCATCCCTGCCTGAATCCAAACCTTTACTTTTTCTTCCTCAGAAGGCCGGCTAAGAAGCAGAAGAGGAATCTCTTTGCCTTTCTGACTTTTGCCAATGAATGACAGCTGGACAAGATCGGGATATGCATCGACATACGCTTGAAGAAACGCCATCAATTCTTCGTATTTGGTGAATCCTTTCTTTTTTTGAAAAGCTGGCGTTTGGATGTTCAGATCGACATCCGGGAAAAATTTCTCAGTAACTTTCCTGGATTGCGGATTGGGTTGAGAAAATAATAGGGGAGGGCAGAACAGGAAAAAACAAAGCCCTAGCAGCAAGAAAGATCCATTCCAAACAGGAAGCACTGAATTTCCCAGGGGCTTTAGGAGATTATTTGAAGTCAATCCTCTGACAAAAGCGAGGAGTGAGAGGGAGCGCGGACCTACGATCATACCTAATTGTTGCATGGAATTCGGACTTAGAATGCAAAAGAAGTAATGAGTCTGCCAATCCATTCATTTCCCTGGATTGGATCGCCAAAGATGTCATTGGAACCTTCTGCAACCTGTATATATGTACATGACATCTGTATTTTTGCTCCATAGCCTTTGGCCAGAAAGTAGCCCAGACCTATGGTGTAGTAGGTGGGACGATTGTAGAAGGTCCCATTGTTGAGGAAGGAATGCTGATCGGCTCTCAAATGTGTGTAGCGTCCATCAATGGAGAGTCGATTTTTGAACAAATAGCCCATTTGCAGATTGTAGGCCTTGCCAAGCATCATGCGGCCTTTGACATACCTGTCCACATCCTGCATTCCATCCACTAGAAAATTGGTGGAAATGGTGCCATTGTTTCGAATTCGTTGTGTGATATCTTCAGGAACCGTAGCCTGGGAGCCGACGAATTCTCCCAAGGCAGAGAAGCCTCTATATTTAAACAAAAAATCAATCCCGTATTTCAGGTAGTTGGGTAGAGATTCCTGATTCAGGTCATTGAGATAAAGAATGCTTCCGCTGTCCCGGCCTCTTCTGCTACTCATGCCCTGATTGTAGCTGGTATGTCCACCGATCACAAGTTTGGGTGCCTGCTCCCGCACCATATCGACCTGACGAAACTGACCCAAATTGGTAAAGAGTCCAAAAGGCAGGAAATCCAGCCTGCCACCGACTTTCATCCCGCCATGATCCTTGCCGAAGACATTCAGCCCATCTCCATTGGTGATTGCCAGATATGGGCGAAGATAGCTGCCCCTCCCGGATCGAAAGCTCCCCTGAGCAAACAAACCAAACTCTCGAATACTGCTGAAGGCTGAGGTAAGCCTGCTGCGCTCTACCAGTTGCAAGCTTTGAGATCCCATCGTTAGTTCGCGATTGTCAGTAGGCGTGGCACGTTGTCCGAAGGAGATTTTGATCCGACTAGTAGGATTATAGGCCACCCAGGCATCTAACAAAAAATCGCTTCCTCCTTCTCCAATCTCAGAGGTGCCACTCAAATCTATCTGAAATCGATAATCAATCTTTTGTTGCGCCGCTTCCCCTGTCAATCGCAACCGAAGCCGCCGCATTCTGAATCGAGGATATAGAGGCGTCTCCTCCATCCCCGTATATTTTTTTACCTCAAGAAAGGGTTGTACATATCCTCTCAGGACCATGCTATAGCCTTGATCCCCGCCAACACTGATTCCTTCCCCCATTGTATAGCTGTTCAGATACATCTCTTGTGCAACCAGTCTTGAGAAAGACAGGAGCAGAATTGCTAGATAGAATGTGATGTTCCTCATTGGGATGAATGATTGTTTATTCAAAACTTCCCTTAACAATGATCCTACGATCAGCCATCATGTGCTGCCCTTTCGCAAATACATCTGTCAGTTCCCATTGGTCTGTAAAGCAGCACAGATCAGCATCAGCTCCAGGAACAATCCTTCCTTTATTGGGCAGTCCCAAATTCTTTGCTGGATTGCTGGTGATGAGAGAGAACGCTTGTGAAATGGACAATCCTCCCTCTTGAATGAGAGAAATGACCTCTGCGAGATTTTGATCAATCGGTGCTTGCCTGAATCCAATGCGATTTCCTGCTTCATCGAATCTACTTAGGCCTGTATTGCCATCGCTGCTAAAAGTCATTCGATCCAGGGGGATGCCTTGTTTGAGAGCATACATCACGGATTTCCAGGGTTTGGTGTATTGGCTGGCACCTGTAGTAATGTCAATCATCCCACCAAGCTTGGCAAATTCGAGGCTTTGCTCAAACAATGCTTCTGTTCGGCCGACATGAGTAGGAGAGATATGTTCAATAGGGAAATGATGTTCCTGGACCAGGCGAAACAGGATATCCATTCTGGATTCCAGTATGCCGAGGTGAATGTGAAGGATGCCCTTCTTGCTGGCGATCTGCCCGCCAACCCGGACCTGCTGCAGATGTCGCAGCAATTCCCGATCACTGGGATAGGAAGAACGAATATCGCTGATGGCAACCTTGCACCCGATGACCTTATCAATGAAGATCATGTCCTCCTGTATTGAATGTGTGATTGTAACCGGATCTATCCCAAAATAGCTCGTCAACATATAGGCCGAAAGACCTTCCATCTCCAGAGACTTGGTTTTGGCATAGAGAGATTTGATGCTTCTGGTACTGCCATCTGTTCCCAGCAAACCAACAACGGTTGTGGTCCCGCAAGCGATCAACTCACTGAGTTGGACTTCTGGAGTCATGGATGCGAAGCCCCTTGTTCCGCCAGCTCCCAGAATATGCATATGTTGGTCAATCAGCCCTGGAGTCAGAATCTTTCCCTGAGCATCCCATCTCTGTTGGACATAGGAATTGGGAGCAATGTATTCCTCTATTGCCAAAATTCTTCCCCCTCCTATCAATAGATCTCTCATTCCCAGCGATTCGGGGGCATAGACATTTGCATTCTTGATCAGCAACAACATAGATTAAATAAAATGATATCCTAACATGATGATCAACCCCACAGACAACGGAATGAGATTGCGTTTGACGATGGCAAAAGTAGAGACACCTGCGATGTCAGAGGTTGCAATGATGACCCCCGCTACAGGTGAAACAGCTCTTCCCATTGAGGCTGCCAGATTCATGGGAAGGATGAATGACGTACTACTCGCGCCCAATTTGGTCGCAATATTCGGAGCAAGTGGAGCAAATGCAAAGAAGGCGGCATTTCCACTGCCCATCAGCATGGAAGCCAGAAATATCATGATGGTCATGACAATCCCGATCCCGACCGCACCCAGACCCAATTGTTGAGAGAGGCCAAGCAATCCATCAATAAATCCTAGCGCAATCAGCCCTTTGGAGAAAAGATCTGCGGCAATGATCAGGGTAACAACTGATTTGAAAATGTTTCCCATCCCATTCCAAAAGATGCTGAGAGAGTGAAGTACCTCGCGCAGCTTGCGGGTGCGAATAAGTTCAAAAATCAGTGCGACAAACAAACTAATGAACATCGCAGTGGTGGTATCCAAGGTGATGGGGATGGGAAAAAAACTGAATATTTTCGAAAATATGATTAACAAAATCAAGGGCATCACCGGGATGAAGGCATAATAGAGAGGAGCCGTCAATTCGACAGTCGTTTCTTCCTTCTTTTCCTGATCTGGTGCCATTTGTCGATCAAAGTAGCGATTGACAAAGAAATAGGTGAGGACCATGGACACCGTCAATGGAATCACCAGGGGAATCTGATGAGTGAGAAAATAGCCGATGGTGTCCGTCTGTACAATTTCTGTTGCACTGGCTGTGATCGCTGAGGCCGGGCCAATCCCAAACACTGTGCAAGCCGTTATGACCGAAACAGCCGATAAGCGACTTACCCCCAGATTGACCAAAATCGGGAAAACTGACGCCATCAATAACAGGCCTAATCCGGCAGCAGAAGGAATGCAGACAAAGAGCACCTGCCCAATAGGAATGACCAGGGCTGCTGCCAGATAAGGATGTTTTTTGAAAAGGGAGAGGGGTTTCATGGCCACATACACCAAGGCATCAGATGCACCAATCTTGTCGATATAGGCCACAAATCCACCAATAGCCATGATCATCAGGCCAACCCCCATATTGGTCTTGACAAATGATTCCTTGATATATCGAAACAAATCGAAAGCCCCCAATCCTGTTGGCTGCTTTAATTCTGGCACCCCTAGTCCGAGTAGCTGTGCCAATATGATCATAAACAATCCTGCGATCAACAGCACGGCATGTGGATAATAGTTCTTGAGTAATAATCGCGTTACGATGATTACAAAAATTAGAGATATGATGGGGCCCAACAGTGTCATAAGGATATCAAAATGGGGTTCCGTCAATTTTTGTTCCTGGAGAGAATAATACGCCTGTCGTGGCATCTGAATGTTGGACAAATTCTCCCGTCAGATCCGGATTCCTGGTGTAGGATTCATTGGGATTGTTTGACAAGGGTTCAATATCAAAGGAAAGGATTTCATTTCCTTCTGTATCAAACAGATATAAGATGTCTCCGGAATTGTTCAGGTTCATGTCTCCCGAGGTCGATGTCTGTACCATAGCCCCACCAAAGTCTCCAGTAGGATTTCCCCCACCAAAAATGACCAAGACACCTCCTGATGGGAGGATGGTATTCGCCGGAAGGGTATGATTGGGAGAATTGATGGCAAGATTCTCTGCATCGAAAATCTTGAATCCACTGAGGTCTGCCTCCTGTGAGGAGAGATTGACAAGTTCTATGAACTCATCTTCTTTTTGTGCATAGCTCCCATCTCCATTCGCATCCCCTGACAGGCCACTATTCCAGGGATCATACAAGACTTCATTGAGCAAGAGTTGAAGGAGGACAGGGACATCATCATCCTCAATGGTGAGACTTACTTCCTGTGCGCCTTCTTCCTGACCTCCAATGACGCCTTCGATCTCAAGGATCAAGGTCTCATTGCCTTCTTCTATCGTATCCTGAACTATTGCGATTTGGACCTCGGCAGTCATGCTGCCAGCGGGAATGAGGATCTCCGAATCAGACAAGAGGTAATCCTCCTCTATGCTGGCAGTGCCAGAGGGAGACAAAAAGATTTGTACCTGATCTGTAGATTCATTGCTCAACTGAATGCTTAGCACTGCCTGTCCCTCTTCCTCCGATGCAATGGCAACATCCAGGCTCATCGACACTTTCGGTGGGGGGCCTTCCACATCATTGGTATGGCAGGAGATGAGTAGGCAAATCAAACCGAGAACAGCGCCAAATCTGCCAACAAATGGGAGGCTGAAACGGATATTTTGAGAAAGCTTCATGCGTGAAATATGCACAATAATCAGATTGCAAAAATGAATCATTCCTGATGAGAGGAAAATATAGAGAAGAACATGTGTCTGTGCAGTTGTATGAGGAGGTCAAAGAATCTCTCCTTCTTTCTGGGAATCCCGACTACATGTTCTTCTCTTGACATCACCTAATTTATGAGTGAGAATGACCCTCTTTATTCTTTCACCAGGCGTTTTGTTTTCCAACTGTCTGCGGTACGAATCCGAAGCAGGTAGAGGCC
>JBCCGK010000038.1:0-94770 GCA_039029315.1 Bacteroidota bacterium
ACTCGTTTGGAAAGGTGGAAATATTTCGATTTTCCATGCATCTCGACCTGAAAGATTGTTGACTGATTAGGTGCCGATCAAAAATGAATTGAATTCAAGGATCGAATCGAAAAGTTATCCATCTTACTATTTATATATTATAGATAAATTAAAAAGAATAATAAGTAATAATGCTGTGGAAAAGTGGGATAACTTTTTTGAAGATTCCTTGACATTTTCATTCTCCACAATTATTCCCCTATTACCGAAATGTTTCCGGATGTAGATATCTCTTTGATTTCAAGGAGAATTATGGAGTGCTGATATGACTGAAAAAAAAGTTGTCGACATATTCACATGGCAGTGGATAACACGATTCTCGATATTTTTTTTGAGAGGAGGCTGGTAAGAAATGTGAAAAAAGTGAAGGAAATTCACCTCCAAATTTATTTTTCCTCTTTTTTCCACTGCTTGTGGAAAAGAATAGAGGCTCATCTTCAACTTTCTCACGAAAGTTTGAACGTTTTGCACGAGAAATCAAATTTTTGTGTGGAAAATAAAATTCTCAAAATCAGGAATTTACCAAAAAGTCCCATTCTTGTGTGGAAAACGAAAAAGCCCCAATTATTGCTTCTGAGAATTTATTGCAGTGGGTAAGTGTTCAGGGAGCGCAGGTATAATGAATTCTCAGGGCCATTTTTTTGTCAAAAATCTAGCCGAGATTTTCTTATAGCTGATGGGCGTGAATCCTATATAAGAGGGAGAAGATTCTCAGGGGGAATTTTGACTGTTTTTTGACCATAAATCAGCTTTTTGCACGAAAAAAATCAACTAACGATTAGTTAATTAATTGATTATCAGTTTTTTAAAAACTTCCTCTTGAAATGGTCGACCGAGATATATGAAAGATGAGATCAGCTTGGTAGAATAATGGCTGACAGACTGTTTTCAAAAAAAGTTAGAAGAATTATAGAAAGCATTTCAATTTATGATGCTTGCATACTATATTTATGGAAAATATAGACTTTTTAAAATTTTCCTCGTTTTCTATTATAAGTCTTCTGTCTTAAGATAAAAATTGTTGATTATGGCTCGTGAATATGTAAATCTTAGCAATCTCAAATTTCTGCTCCACAAGGTTCATCAAATAGAAGAACTCTTTCAATATCCATATTTTGAACACAACGATTCAGAAACAATGGACATGATGCTGGATGCTGCAAAGCAATTAGCGGACACCTATTTGTTTCCTTTCTATGAAGCCTCTGATCGTGAAGAACCAGAACTGGAAAATGGTACGATTCGGGTACATGAAAGTGTAAGGCCATATTTGCAGGCAATGGGAGAAGCTGGTTGGATTGGCGGAACTTCCTCTATGGAGGATGGGGGGATGCAGATTCCATTATCTTTATCTATTTGTGCTGGATTTATAAATTCTGCTGCGAATAATGGGGTATCAGTCTATTCTGGTCTCACGGCAGGAGCTGCAAATCTGTTAATCTCCTTTGGAAGCGAAGAGCAAAAAGCTACCTATTTGCCGAAAATGTTTGCTGGAAAATGGCAGGGAACAATGGCGCTAACCGAACCACAAGCGGGAAGTTCGCTATCAGATATTACTACGACTGCTACCCCAATGGGAGATGGACGCTACAAAATTCAAGGACAAAAGATCTATATATCTGGTGGGGATTATGAAGGCATTGACAACATCGTGCATATGTTGTTGGCCAGAGTAGAAGGAGCACCAATGGGAACAAAAGGCATCTCCCTGTTCATTGTTCCTAAATATAGAACTGAAAATGGAGAGAAGATTTCCAATGATGTAACTACAGCTGGGGTGTATCACAAAATGGGACAGAAAGCGTGTCCAGCAGCCCATTTGATGTTTGGTGAAAAAAATGACTGCCATGGATATTTGCTTGGGGAAGAACATCGGGGCTTATCTTATATGTTCCAGATGATGAATGAGGCCAGAATCATGGTAGGACTTGGTGCAAGTGCAGTCTCTTCTGCTGCTTACTATGCCTCTTTGCAATATGCGAAGGAGCGACCACAAGGGCGCAGATTTATCAAAGGAACAAGAAATCTGGAAGAATCTCAGACTTTGATCATCAATCATCCGGATGTTCGGCGAATGCTTCTTCTTCAAAAATCAATTGTGGAAGGAAGTATTAGCCTGGTTCTTCAAGGAGGGAAATATGCAGATATGGCGCAGGCCACAGAGGGAGAAGAAAAGGAAAAATATGAATTATTGCTAGAACTACTTACCCCGGTGATCAAGACCTTTCCATCTGAGATGGGAGTTGTCTCCATTAGTAATGGGGTACAGGTTTTGGGTGGTGGCGGATATTGCAAAGATTTTCCCCTGGAAAATTACTATCGAGATATCAGAATTTACCCTATCTATGAAGGCACTACGGGGATTCAGAGTATGGATTTGTTGGGAAGAAAGGTAACGATGAGACAGGGCAAGGCGATGAAGTTGCTGTTGGAAGAGGTGCAAAAAACAATTGAAGCTGCACGAACTCATGAAGAACTCGGAAAGTATGCAGATATGCTGGAAGAGAAAATAAAGGTTCTCAAAAAAATCTCTTTTCATCTGGTAGGATTCGCCATGAAGGGACAAGTCGAGAGATTCTTATCTGATGCGACTCTGTATATGGAATTCTTTGGAATTCTGACTTATGCCTGGCAATGGTTGAAGCAAGCTGTCATTGCCAAACAGATTCTTCTTACTGAAAACCCAGTTGAGGGAGAGTTGGAATTTTATGAAAGCAAGTTGCATACCATGAAATTCTACTTCCATTATGAACTTCCAAAAACTCTTGGGTTGGCAACCAGATTGTTGGATGATGAAGTATTGACAATCCCGAGTTCTAAAGAATTGGCTATGTAGAAGCTCCCATTCGCATTATGCGAATTATAATAGGATGCTGGCCAGATGGTCAGCATTCTCCTTTTTCCGGAATCTCATAAGATATTTTGCCCTATAGATGCAGCATTTTGCCTCTCAATGGCGTCATTATTATAGGCTTGTCATTTTGCCTGAAGATTTGTTTATTGCCAAGGTCGTAAATAGTATCCAACCTTTAAAATTCCTGCCTATAGTCTTGATACCTCTACGATTGACCGCAATTCAATAAGTTTCATCGATCATCAGCGAATAGCAATGAGAGGTATTTGTCTTCTTTGGATTATAGGAATTAGCAGTATTTCGATTCCACTTCAAGCTCAACTTTCTATCAGTGTGAGCGCTGGAGTTGGTGGGACTGTTTTGCAACCTGTTCAAGGTGCGGCAGAACAAGCGATGGTTTCCTATTCTGTAGTGAAAGATGCAGGACAAATTTTCGAATCAGCTTTCGGAACAGGAATCAACACCCGCTTAAGATTGGCATATACGTTTTCCAGACACTTGAGTGTTGATCTTGATGCTTCCTTTTTTTCAGGCCTGTCTAGAATATATGCGCGAAATCAGGTGTACGATCAGTATTCAGAAAACATCGTAAAATCTCCAAGACTTGGACTGAACCCAGCTGTGGCACTGAGTACTGGCTGGAGAATATTTGCACCATATGTCAGAGTAGGAATTTTGATCCCCGGCTTTCAGAAAATTCGAGCCACCAAAATTCAACAAGTTGAAGATAATGAATGGAGAAGAGATATCCGCCTGGTGGGACAAACATCCTTTGGATGGAATGGAGGACTGGGAATGTCCTACAAGCTGAACAAACGGGTAAAGATGTTCTACGAATTTGAATTTATTTCTCAACATACCTCGATTCGCAAAGCCTCATTGGTCAGCTTTTTTTATAATGATGAAGATATTATGCCTGAACTGGAGACCTACCAAAAAGAAGTCAGGTATAGAAAACATTTGGATGAACATTCCAATCGACCACTCCGATCAGGCTTTGACCCGGATAAATCCTTGGATGCAAAAGTGTACAAAAGAAGTACGAGCAGCATCACTGCAAATTTGGGAATCATTTTGAATTTGAATTAGCATGCTCAAAAACATCTGGTGGATTTTCTTTCTGCCTGCATTGTTTCTGCACTATACAGGATGGACTCAGACTATCCGTTCGCAGACTGCGAATAACAATCCTCAAGCTTTTCAATGGCACGAATTAGAAGAAGGACTTTCCTGGACCGAAGCGGACCCGCATCTTCATTGTAATATTGGGGATAATCGGATCAGCATTGTCAAAGTAGATCCGGCAGTATTTGACTTGACTTTGTGCAGCGCCAAGGAACTCAAATCTGAGGCACAGCCAATTCAGAAGTGGGTGGAAAATCACGATCTGTTGGTGGCGATTAATGCAGGGATGTACCAACAGGATTTTTTGACAAGTGTAGGCTTCATGAAGAACTACTCCTTTGTGAATCAAGGCCGAAAAAACAAAGACAATACGATTCTTGCCTTCAATCGCAAAACGCGAACCGTGCCGCCTGCACAAATTATTGATCTGACTTGTCAATCCTGGGAGGAACTCAAAGATCAATATGACAGCTTTGTACAAAGCATTCGAATGATTGACTGCGAGCAAAAAAATCGCTGGGGACAACAACAAAGATATTGGAGCACTGCCGCCATTGCTGTTGATCAAGAAGGAGCTATGCTATTTATTCACAGCAGAACTCCCTGGTCAGTAAGAGATTTTATTTCTATTCTGCAACACCTTCCCCTGAATATTCACAATGCCATGTATCTCGAAGGCGGACCTGAGGCTTCTTTGTATCTGGATCATCCCAGCAAACAATTGGCGAGGGTAGGTAGCTATGAAACGGGTTTTTGGGAATCAGATGGCAATCGGGATTTTTGGCCAATTCCGAATGTGATCGGCATCAAAAGAAAATAACCTCTGGAGATATTTCAAAGTTCTCTCACTCTTATTCATCTTTTCTCTCCAATTGCCATCTCAATAAGATTCGATTTTCTGAGGAATCTTGTTGAAGCGAGTTCCATACATACTGACTATTTTCTGATTGCCAGACTTGCCGTTGGGCAGAATTGTCGATGATGTTGAAGTCAAAATCTTTTTCACCAGAAAAGATTATTTCTTCAAAACCCAAACGCATCATGTCTATATCTTCCTCATAACTCCAAGTAAAATCTGTCAAACTTGAATCGGGATGAAGCCAACTTCCATTTCCTGTTGAAAAAAAAGTAATGTCGCCCTGATTCACAGTGTCCCGACCTGCTATTAGATCCTGGGCCAAATATTCTTCATAGACAATTCGCTTTAATTCCCATTCTCCTGACTGACGAAGAATCACTACATCAGGAGCTGCTTGACAGGATATGAACCAACAAGCAATAATGCCACCCATCCAAATCAGAGATTTGGAATAAGAGAGAGAAAAGACAGCTTTCATAGCTCAAGATTTTTTTTCAAATACACCAATGAATCGCAAATAACAACGAGGATCTACTTCCAAAAAGTTCTCTACTTTGTACAACGTCAAACTCAGTTGGGGAGCAGCCTGAAGGATTCTTTCTTGCAGCGCATGTTGGTCATAGTGTCGAGAAAAAAACTGACTCCAATCACAATAGCGAAGAGTTGCTTTGGGATCAATCGATGGCCGATGAAATTTGAGTAAATTATATGCAGGATCTACATGGATGGTGTACTCTTTTGCCAGATAGAAAGGAAGGATGATAGCCTTTCCGCCAGGTTTGAGTACTCGTTCCAATTCCTGAAAGAAGAGGGTATCGCTATTGTCTTCAAAATGTTCAAGAGAACAATGAAGCGTAATTGCATCCACATGTTGGTCAGGGAGGACAAGTTCATGTGCCCATCCACCAATCTTATCTCCATGAAGGCCTTTGGCGAAAATGAGATCTTGCTGATAGGTCTCTTTACATCCATATCGCTTGCGAACGATTTGATAAAAAGGAGAGGTGCATGCTGCGATATCAACAAAGACAGTTTCTGGACCAAACTCAATGAACTCTGTGGACACATAATGTTCCAGAGTTTTTTCCACAAAATTGGATGCTGGATCTAGCCCGCCTCCATAATATGAGTCAGGATATTGGGTATCCTTGATGTACTGATCATAGGCTTGCACATCAATCTTGTGAGAAAGAACCGAAACGCCCAATTGCTGAATCGCTTCAGCCAATTCCTGATCCAACTGAGGATTTGCCAAATGCTCGGCTGAGATATGCCCTTCCAAAACAGGCTTTCCTCCGTGAATCTTCCGAAAAAAAGGATTGTAGTTTCGGGTTTGAAACAGGGTTTTATGCGACCATTTATAGAGTGGATATACCAGTTGTTTGACCATTGTGGAACAGACATTTCTCCTCAAAGATATCAAATTATTAACAGTTTCGTTGACGCCAGAGACTTCCCGCAATTGTGCCTATCACAAAGCAAGGCCCCCAATCATGATTGGGAGCCTTGGAAAGAATTCATCTCAGAGTCTGTTTTGAAATTTGTACTGAGAATGTTTATGATGTATTCTTTTCTCAGACAAGGCTCTTTTTTGTTCTCATAGTGGTGCTATGAGGACAAAAAAAGCTGTAGGCTGAGGAAAAAAGACGCATACAAAAAATAAGTGACAGATGTTCAAACAGTCTCTCAGAATGAAAGCCAAAAATATGCTCAACTTCGGGGAACAGATCTCCCTTTATATATATCTACTTTTGTTTTCTCATTGGGAAGAAGTAAGTCATATAGTTTGGGGAAGTATGGCTCATTGACAAAATATTGGATCACATCGGGATCTCCAATGTTCACATCATTGGATCGAAGAGTATTTAGCATCATAGGCATCCAACTATCCGGATGATACAGAGCCTTGATTTCTCCTGAAGCAGCAGATTTTCTGTTGTTGATTTTTACAACATGCGAAGGCACTGTCTGAGAAGAAATATCAGACACAAATGGCATGACTTTTTTAGGTGCAACCGCTTTATTTCCCTTGTCATCATGAAAAATATGTTGGGAGGCTCTTTTGGACTCGGTCTTCATGATGTACTGAACAGATTGGATAAACAACTTTTGAAGAAATAATTTGAATGCTGCAACATTATAGTCATACGTTTCTCCGGTGGCGAAATATCGAGACTGTTTCTGATTCTCTACATACACAGTCCCACCAGCGTTGATATAATAGCCACGAAGGATTTTTTCGTCAAGCTTTATTTTTAGTGGGGTGTTCTGTCGTCGGACAAGATGTAGACTTCCAGGCTTTTGATACTGAGTGTTTCGTTCAGGCAGCCAGTCTGTATGAAGCTCAACATATTTCTTCTCCGGATGAAATTTTCCATATCGAAGGAGAATATGTCTCAGATATATTTTTTCAAAAGGTTCGATATTTTTTCTGGCAAGGTGTTTGTCGACAAACGCAATTTTGCCAGGGTCTGCTTTATCATTGCTCATCAGAAGAATGGATTCAAATATGTCACCGATCTTTCTGTCGAATGCTTTGGTTGAGGAGGTGTGCGAAAGACTAAGGTGAAAAATTTGATTGTCATATGTTCTCAGCAAACAGTTTCTTGGGAACATAGTCAGAGTTCCCAACCCACCAAATGGGATCACAATTGCACGGTGATCAGCTGATAATGTTGCTTTTAGCTCAGCATAAGCTGCTAAACGGAATTTATTTTCAGGACTTAATTGATAAGCATATATATATTTATTGATGATTTCCTCCAGCGTTTTCTTCTCTTGAGAATAGCCAAAGGAACAGGAAAAAATAAACAGAGAAAGGCAAACCCAACTTTGCAGTGAATACTTTTCCAGCATAGGTATGCTATGATTAAGGTGAAAGAACTAAATCAACAAAAATAGATCCAAAATAGTGGTTTTGTGTTGGTGAGATAATTTTTACTTATTAATAATAAATCTAAAAAACTTTTTTTATACATAAAAATTCGTTTATTCGTTTTATTAACATCTTAGCTGAATTCAAAAGAGGATGAATAATTTTGTTCCAAAGAGATATTATGTACTTTTGACCTCCGAACAAATTCAGTCTTTTGCTAAAGATACATTCTACTCATAAAGGAAACATTTATGCTGAATATTGTACTATTTGGACCTCCTGGAGCAGGAAAAGGGACACAGTCACAAAAAATAATTGATCGACATGGACTGATCCATCTTTCTACTGGTGATATGTTGCGTGCAGAACGAGCCTCAGGATCTGAACTTGGTGATCGAGTCAAAGCAATCATGGATGCAGGAGAACTGGTCAGTGATGAAATTGTCATTGAATTAATTGCAAAACGACTAGAAGCAAATCCAGATTCGCATGGATTTATTTTTGATGGATTTCCAAGAACTGTCGCTCAAGCCGAAGCACTTGATCAGCTGTTAGTGAAATATGGAACAACAATCAAAAAAATGGTTTCTTTGATTGTGCCGGAAGAAGAACTGGTAAATCGTCTTGTCAAGCGTGGACAAGACAGTGGCCGTGCTGATGACAATGAACAGACCATCCGACGCAGAATCCAAGAATATGAAACCAAGACACTCCCGGTATCTGGATACTACAAATTGCAGGATAAGTGCCAGGAAATAAATGGCTTAGGTACTGTAGAAGAAATCGAAGAGCGCGTATCTCAGGCATTGCAATAGTTCCAGCATGCAAAGTCAGTTTGTAGATTATGTAAAAATCTACTTTACAAGTGGTAAAGGAGGCAATGGCGTGATTGCATGGCATAGGCAAAAGTATTTGCCTAAAGGAGGCCCGGACGGGGGAGATGGGGGAAAGGGGGGAAGCATTATCCTGAAAGGAAACCGGCAATTATGGACCTTGCTGGATCTTAAATACCGAAAATATATCAAGGCAGAATCTGGACAAAATGGGGGAGGAGCCAATAAAACGGGAAGAAGCGGCAAAGATGAAATTTTGGAAGTGCCTCTTGGAACGATCATCAAGGATGCTGAAAGTGGGGAATTGATTGGAGAAGTGATCATGGATGGGGAGGAGCTGATATTGCTCGAAGGAGGACATGGAGGAAGGGGCAACAAAAGTTTTCGCTCCCCTACCAACCAGGCACCAGATTATGCAACTTCCGGAGGGGAGGCCAAAGAAATGTCGGCTATATTGGAATTGAAGGTATTGGCCGATGTTGGTCTGGTGGGATTTCCTAATGCCGGAAAATCCACTTTGTTGTCTGTAATCAGCGATGCAAAACCCAAAATTGGAGATTACCCCTTCACCACTCTGACCCCAAATCTGGGATTAATTCGATATAGAGGGCATCGGTCATTTGTCATGGCAGATATTCCAGGAATCATTGAAGGAGCACATTTAGGAAAGGGATTGGGGACTCAATTTCTGAGGCATATTGAACGGAATAGTGTCTTATTATTTATGATCCCTGTTGATACTGAAGATATTAGGAAGGAATATGAGATCTTGGTCAGAGAAGTTCAGCAGTTTAATCCTGAACTGATCCATACACCGCGCATGTTAGCCCTAACCAAATCAGACCTCATCGACAAAGAACTTGAAGAAGAAATTTCTGAAAGTATCCATGAAGTAGCACATGTATTTATCTCTTCGGTTGCACACAAAGGTCTTGATCGATTGAAGGACCAACTTTGGAAGATGTTGCATGACGATGGATCAGAGTAAATAGACATGGTCAATTTGTATTGAGAGTAAGATGGATAAGAGGAAAGTGGACCAGACAACATTTCATCCATATTCGCTCCAGATACTTTTTGATTCTATTGTATCTCACAACCAAACCAGAAAATATCCCCATCATAAACAATCTCCCTAGATCAGGCAAAAATAGAATTTATATACCTGATTATCAGCATTCTAAAACTTTTTACATCTAAACTTTGACCGATCATGGCGATCTTATATGAAACACAAACCCTTGCCAATGGACTGAAAGTTGTCGTCCATCAGGACCACTCTATTCCAAAAGCAGTGGTGGATGTTCTGTATCGCGTCGGGTCAAAGGATGAAGAAGAAGAGTTGACGGGTTTTGCGCATTTGTTCGAGCATTTGATGTTTGAAGGCAGTAAGCACATTCCTCAATATGACAAACCCTTGCAGCAGGTTGGGGGACAAAACAATGCGTTTACGACGGCAGATATTACCAATTATTATCTCAGCCTTCCATCCAATCAGTTGGAAACAGCCTTCTGGCTGGAATCAGACCGGATGTTGGAATTGGCCTTTTCTCAAGAAAAACTGGATATACAGAAAAGTGTAGTCACAGAAGAATTCAAACAACGCTACCTCAATCAACCATATGGGGATGCACATCTCAAGTTAAGAGGACTTCATTTTACTACGCATCCGTACAAATGGCCAACCATCGGCAAGGACATCTCTCATATTGAGCAGGCAAAGCTCGAAGATGTTCAGGCATTTTTTTATGGCTATTATGCCCCCAACAATGCGACTTTGGTAGTTGCAGGAGATGTTGAACCTGCAGAGGTATATCGCCTTGCCCAAAAATGGTTTGGAGATCTACCAAGAAGAGAGTTGAAAAAACATCCTCTGCCGAAGGAACCTGTCCAAACCACTTCGAGAGAGATGACTTGCCATGGAAAGGTGCCATACCCGGCAGTCTATAAAATGTATCATGTCCCTGCGCATACAGAACGAGAATACTACATTGCCGACATTCTCACGGATTTGCTCTCCAATGGAAGAAGCGGGATTTTGTACCAATACATGGTGAAAAACAAGCAGGTGAGTCCAAATGCTAATGCCTTTTCCTGGGGAATGCATGATCCGGGTGCAATATCTATAGACGGGGTCGTAGCAGGAGAGAAAACAATCAAAGAATATGAAATGCACCTTCAGGAAGCGATCAATCAATTGCTTACCATCGAAGATCAGGACCTCGATCGGATCAAGGGCAAACTAGAAGCAATATTTGTGATGCAACAAACCACCATCATGAATAAGGCAATGGGGCTGGCGATCAGCGATGCACTTGGCGATCTTGAATTGGTGAATTCTACCCCTGAGCTTTATCAATCCATTACATTAAAAGAAGTCAAAGAGGCTGCCGTCAATTTTCTGAAACCGGAAAATTGCTCTACCTTATATTATCTCCCCGATCCCAAGGCCAACAATTGATATGCAAGAAATTCTGGACCGAAGCTCTCCACCACGGGGAGGAATCTTGAACAAAATTCCCCTGCCAACTTATGAGATTCACACATTGAGTAATGGTATCTCAGTGTATTTACTCCCTTTTGGCTCAGTTGAAGTAGTAGAAGTACAAGCAATCTTTCGTGCTGGAAAGGTATTTCAGCCAGAAATTGGAGTGGCCAGTTATGCAGCTTCCAATATGAGAGAAGGAACAGCTTCTTATAGCAGTCTTCAATTGGCGCAACTGCTGGATGGGTATGGAGCCTGGTTGAACCACTCTGTCGGGGAGGAAGACCTCGCTTTCAAACTGGCTACTGTTAGCAAACATCTATCTGCGACATTGCCCCTGCTCAAAGAGGTCATCATGACTCCAACCTTTCCGAAGGATGAGTTCGCCAAAATGAAAGCGCGTGCCCTTCAAAAGATGAGTGTCAATGAAGAAAAGACCTCTTATTTGGCTGGAAGGAACTTCAAACATCAAATGTATGGTACGGCACATCCATATGGAATGCATTTGGGAAGGGCCGAATTGACAGATTTATCCCTTGATCAATTGGTGGCTTATCATGAGCAATATCTTCAGCCGGGAAACTTTTGTTTGACAGTGGTAGGAAACTATGACAAAGAGAAAATTCTGACTCTTCTGGAACAAACATTTGGGACTTTGAGCAGCGGACAGGAGAATCTTCAGAATTCGCCAGCCGGTTCTATTCCTATCCACACAGAATTTGGGACCAGCTATCTTCTCAAAGCTGGAATGCAGGCTTCTCTGAGACTTGGCCATCCTGGAATCAAAAGGAAGCATCCTGATTTTGATCGGATGCTGGTCGTCAATACCCTGTTGGGAGGATTTTTTGGATCACGTCTGATGAAGAATATCCGCGAAGCCAAAGGTTATACCTATGGGATCTATTCAGGCTGGATTTCGATGAAACAGGCTGGGCATTTTGTCGTCCAAAGTGAGGTTGGCAATGAGTACATCCATCCCACTATTCAGGAGATCAAATTGGAAATGAGAAAATTGATGGAGGAGGGAGCGACAGAAGAGGAACTTCAATTGGTGAAAAACTATCTTCTCGGGAGAAGTGTCAGCCAAAGAGAAACACTCTTCCAAATTGGAGATATCCTGAGATTTTCTATCGTTAATGAAATTTCCTTTGATGAAATCGATCGAAAATTTGACATAATACAACACATGCAACCTCATGAAGTAGGGGAGTTGGCAAGCAAATATTTCAAGCCGGATAAAATGGTTGAGGTCATTGTTGGAGAATTGTCATCATAAGCCACAGACATGCATCTTTTTCTACTAGACACACCTGTCCATATTTCTACTGGAGTGACAATGCTCCATTTGGGATTGCTGATGCTGATGGTGCTTTTCCTGGCTTTGGAGGAAAAGCTTCACATCAATAAATCTCTCATCACCGGAATTGCTGCCATTATTACATTGATTAGTGGAGAACTTTCGGGAGTCTTGTCCATATTTGATGGGCATGAGGGGCATGTTCCTTTCTACATAGAATTTATCGATTGGGGCGTCATTGCGATTATCCTGGGATCAAGTTTGTTTGTCGAAGTGACCACGATGAGCGGGATATTTTCCTGGCTAGCTATTCGCTTGACCAAACTGACCAAAGGGAATCCATTCCACCTGCTGGTAGCCTATTCCTGGATGACAGTAGTGTTTTCTGCCTTTCTCAACAATGTCACCGCGATGATTATCGTCGGATCATTGACAGTCGTATCTCTGGAAAAATTGGGAAAAAGAGACTTGTTACTAGGCTTCTTGTTGGTTGAAGGATTGCTGACAAATATTGGAGGCCTGTTGACCCTGATCAGTTCTGTTCCGAATATCATATTGGGGAGTGCTGCCGGGATTTCCTTCATTGAATTTGTTTATATCTCAACACCATATGTAGTGGTGGCAACCATCTTGAGTATTTACGCTGCCAGAATGCTATTTGGCATTCGAGGTCTATCGAGTGAAAAAGAGCGATTACAAGCTGCAAAATCGATTTCTGCTTTTGATGAGAATGACGGAATCGAATCGCGATCTTTTTTTATCCTGAGTTGGATTGTATTTGGCTTGTTCATTCTTGGCTTGGCAACAACGGATCTCATTCCCTATATCAAGGAGTTGGGGATTGGTTTTGTGGCGATGGCTTTTGGGATTATGATGTTGCTCCGAGTCAAATCGACCACACAGCAGATATATGCACGAACAGACTGGGATTTGATCTTTTTCTTTGCCTTTCTCTTCATTGTTATAGGCGTAATGGAACATGCGGAAGTGCTAAAAATGATCGGTGGCCTTGTTACTGGCTTATTGGAATTGGGAAATACAGGAGGATCACTTGCTCTGTTGTGGTCTAGTGCGGTGGCTAGTTCTGTTACAGACAATATTCCACTGGCAGCGATGTTGGCCAAGACCTTGCAAGAGATCAATGCTACAGGAGAGTTGGCACCACAGATTTGGTGGGCTGTTATTTATGGATCGAACCTCGGCGGAAATATCACCCCGATTGGATCTGCTTCGACAGTGGTGGCTGTAACCGTTATCAGTCGCAATGGGTTGAAACTGGGGTTCGTTGGATTTGTGATAAAGGCGATTCCTTTTGCCTTGCTTCACTTGATACTGGCAAGTGGATATGTGTTGTTGCTAGGGATGTTGTTGTAAAAGCAAAAGAGAGATTTCTTCCGAAACCTCTCTTTCAATATTTGTCTTCAATTGTGTGGATTATTCTGTTCCAGCAGACTCAAAGTCATAGCTCAATGTAAATCTGAGTGTACTTTGGAGTGGGTGGTTTTGCTGCAATGGAGCAAGATATGCGAAATGTAGTCCGAAAACATTGTATCGGATACCAGCACCAAGGGTGATGAACTTTCTGTTGCCTTTGAGCGGATCTTCATAGAAGAAACCCATACGAGCAGCGAATAATTCGCGATACCAGTATTCAAATCCAACAGAAGTATTGATTTCTCTCATTTCTTCACCGAATCCTCCTGGAGCATCACCAAAGCTTCCAAACATTCCTTCAAGAAGTGGCTTTTGTGATCGTCCCCCTTCGGATGGAACCAGAAGTTTGTTCAAATCGTGAGTGAAGGTAATGGTGTTGTAATCATCCACAAAGAACTTGAAAGCATATCCTACTCTCAAATTGATGGGGATAAAATCCTTCTCAACCGTGCTTTGGGTATAAGATACCTTTGGACCAATGTTGGAGATAGCCAATCCAGAGCTAAACTGAACAGGCAGATCACTTCCCATTTTCATATCCTTTCTATACAGAAATCCAATGTCGCCGGCAGCAGAATTGATCCGTGTGTCTGGGCCGATATTTCCATTGGAAGTCAATCGGCTGTAGATGTATCTCAAAGAGATAGAAGCAGACAGTACGGGAGTAACTTTCAGTGCATACCCGACATCCAGAGCAAATTCATTGGGTTTGTCTGTTCCAATTGGTTGGCCCAGCCCGTCAGTAAACTGAATTTCTCCGAGAGAAAAATAGCGAAGTGAAGCGCCAACAACACCGGCATCACCAGTATTGTAATATCCTGAAAGATACATCAGGTTGATGTCAGGAATTCCGAGGGCACGAAGCCAGGGAGAATATGACATGGAGAAGCCCATTCGATGATCCAGGAAGGCAAGACCTGCAGCGTTCCAGTGCATGGCATTGGCATCATCCGCCAGTGCAACACCAGCCTCTCCAATCCCAGCACTGCGGGAATCAGGGGCAACAAGCAAGAAAGGTGCTGCTGTAGTAATCGTTTCGGCTCCTTCTTGACTGGTGGGGTTAGGCTGACCTTGAGCCTGTACATTGACACCCGTCCAGAGCAAGCCTGCTACGCAAAGAGTGGTGAAAATAGCTTTCCTCATGTTAGTGCTACTTTTTTGAAAATATGTTGATGTACAAAGATTAGCGTAGCATTTAATTCATAGGCTGGTAATTATGGAAATATAAACTAATTTCAAATATAATTCAGATTTTCAAAGAAGTAAGAGGAAATCTGTAATAAACCTTACGCTGATATCAGCGTTCAAATATACAGTTTTTCTAAAAATAATAAGTTTTGTTGGCAACTTTCTTTCATAACGAATGAGTGGGCATTTTAGCTGCGTTAAGCTATTATTTTTTTCCTTGAACCAGAAATTCCCTCTTAATCCTGTTTTCTGCGACTATTTCAACAAGACAAGCCGCTCTGTTGTATGAACTTTTTGTCCTAGTTCAAGATTTTGCACACTGACTCTATATACATAAACCCCATTGCTCAACTGGTTTCCCCGATCGTCTGTTCCATCCCAACTCAAATCAGCAAAGTTGTTTCCGCTGGCCATGAAGTCGGCTGACAGTGATTTTACCAATTGACCTGTCATGGAAATAATCTCTATCTGCACTTGCAAATCTTGTCCATCCTGGTTATGACCAATCATGAATCGGGTTTCTCCAGCTTGACTGGTCAAGGGATTCGGTGCTGTCAGGACACGATCAAGAGCCATGATGGCATTGTCTGAAACAATGAAGACAGTTGTATCTTCAGAAGCATTATTGGCAACATCCCAGACACGGATTCTTAGTGTATGTTCTCCCAATGGCAAATCTCTTAAGGGATATTTTACAGATCCACGCTGGTAGCTTCCAGACTCAGCAGTATAGTAATCATTGAGATTAAATACTTGATCTGAATTTTCATCCAATACTGCACTGATTTCATGTCCAATACCGCTACCAACTGTATTGATTCCACTTTCATCTTCTACCAAGGCATATAGTGAAGGGTTCGGGCTAGTGATGCCACCATTGATCCAGTCTTCATCATTGATAAATAGCTGAACTTTTGGCCCCTGCTCATCTACAATAGCATTGTCATCCGTACCACCAACATGCAAATTGTTATAGCAACCCGCTCCATCTATTTCCTTGTTAAAGAAATACACACTGATTTTTCCTTGTCCATTTTCATATGAAATATCGATGGGTACGACAAACTCAAATTCGAATTGTCCCTCTTTGACTGTGGTTTTTCCATTGAAGATTCGGTTTTTCTGCCAGAAGAAGGAATAACTGGACAATCTGGTAGTGAATAAGCTTGGCTTGTCGAATACAGTAATGTCCATTTCTCCTTCAAAGTTGGGAAGAGGATTTCCCAATTCATCCTCCAGAACACCCTTGACATTGATCAAAGACAAGGAGCGGAGAGAATCTGTAACTCCCTCACTGATTGGACGATCATTGATGCTCGTCATCCGGGCTCTTTTCTTGGGATAATTCAGAATCAAGCCTGGATCTCCCAGTAAAGTAAAGTTTCGGGAGTTGATATTGGCTAGATTTCCTCTGGTAAAGGTTGCATTCTTTGTTCGCATCATTACTTCTCCCAAAGTAGGCATCCGCATTCTCAGGCTATCGAACGTAAAGACATGTCTATAAAAGTTTTTGTTGAGGGCTTCATTGGGAGAAGAATAAACCAACCGAACAGTTGTAAAGAGGGCAATCGCCCCTGCTTCAGATGCAAGAGTCATTAATTCAGCTCCTGATTGCAGGTCTGGATCATCATATCGGCCAAATTCACATGTGGCGGTGATGACTGCCGGATACCGGTATTGATTTTGAAGCTTGTCAATGTCAGAGTTTCTGAATATGTGGGCATTGGACCAGGCTTGTTCTCCACCATGACCTGTATAGTTCACAATCAAACTCCCTTCATCCAGGCTTGCCAATAAAGCTTCACGACCCTCGGGAAATCCTTCCTGACCAGCAGTGATTTCCATTTTATAATTGTCCATGAAGATTTTCTCAATGTTGATGCAAGGGTTGGACGCATGAATTTGAGAACTATATCCATTGGCTTGTCGAACATGCGTATTGCCTTCCCCTTCTTTATGATCAGCAACAAGTACTACCTGATTTCGCCATTGACCCAATCCTGTTCCGTCAGGATCTGTGGCATAGCTGACGATTTTGTCAACAACTTGTGTGGCTTCCTCTTCTGTACTCACTGGTAGCCTACCTACAGGAATATCAATCTGATTGACTTCATAGCTTAGATCTCCACTGGTTTGAGAATTTTCTCCCCAGAATCCTTCGTCTTGTCCCATGATCCCAAAGAAGTCATCACTTGTATAGGAATCTGTCGGATCCCAGGAATCACGACTTTGATATGTAGGCACATAATTGGTCGCATTGGTAAGATTTTGACTAATGTTCTTGTAAACGTAGGACCCATCTCCAAACATGGTGATGAATCCAGGGGAAGTGCCAGCAGTTCGCACATACATCATACGAATAAAGTCCCTGATGGCGGATACGTCCTGCTTGCCGCTAGAAAATTCATTATAAATATCGGAAGGAAAAATAACGGCGGTAGTTCGGCCATAATACTCTTGATGAAACTGCGCGAGCCGATCAGCCTGAGATTTGAAATCCGGATGGGTAATCACGATATAATCTACAGGACTCATCCCGTGAAGATTCTGATTCACAATTTTTTCTGAAGAGACTGGCTGTAGGAAACCAGCACTAAAAGCGATGAAACTCTTCGTATTTTCTGTCAATACATTGAATTCCATTGTGGTTCCATTCAACTGAAATTGCTGCTCTTGCACATGTGTTGGATCTGAGATATCCCAAATCCTGTGAGAAGAACTTCCATTTTGGATAGAAAATGAGGCCACCTGATCGGGACTGGATTGATCTGACAATCTGAAAAACCAATTGTCCTGCCCATTGGAATTGAGTTCCTGATCATATTCTACCTCCATCCAATCTAGCCATCCTTCTGCTCGATTCGAGCCATTTCTGTCGTAAGACAAGGTAATCCTGACTGAATCATCAGAAGAAATCGCAGAAGGGTCCAACTGATATGTTTGCTGTTTGACATAATAGTATCGAGCTTCTTTGCTGATAATGTTGGTTGCTTGTAAATCCAATGTACCCAGGATTGTACTTCCGTTTTTGACAACAAACTTTGTGGGAACATCAGCATGTGCAGCTACTCGCACAGTAACGCGAATCTTTCCAGACGGCAGGACATCGGGTGTCGAATAGGCATATGTCCTTTCTGATGTCAGCTCAAATCTCTCCCCCAGCCAATGTCTCCCAGACTTCAATGGATTCTCTTTATCCAATTCGTGAAAATGAGCATTTCGAGTGGCTGATACCACAAAATCAGGATTTGGCTCAGAAGCCATTTGTTCTATTCTTTTGCCCGGATCATTGGAGACCGTCAGATAGTAATAATTGGTATCAGCATACAAGTGATATTTGTGGGTAAATCGATCTAGGGAAGAATTCCATTTCCAGGTATGAGCTGATTCTCCATAAAACAGAAGGTAATCTGAGGCATCGAATGAATTATCTGATTCGCCTGAGACAAAGATGGGATTTTCTGTGAGGTCATCATGTCGAAAATCGGCATTCCTTTGAGACAACATCGCACCCCCATTGCCAAAAATCTTGATATTTTTGGGATTGATAGAACTGGCAGAAATACCAAGTTCATTCAAAAAATCTTGATCAATCCGATAAATGCCACTCTCAGTGACGCCAATCTTGTACCATTCCCCGGTACTTAACACAGATTGAGATGCAAATGGCTGTCCTGAGGAGAGTGAGAACCAGCAAATAAGTAACGTAAAAATTACTGTTCGTAACATGCCTTCTGGAATTAGTGAATACTTCGACAAATAAACTAAAAAAAAAGCCACAAACGATAGGACAAAAAAAAAGGATGTCTAATGTAAGAACGGAAATTAGATTTTTGACATATGTTAGCTAATTGACATAAACAATAATTGAAGAAAAGCTGGGATAGGCCAGGGATAGTTTTCCCTAGGGGAGAAACAGGACTTAGATGGCGTAGATGAGTGAGCAAAAAGATTTTGGACCAGACATGTGACCTTTCTATAAGAAATGAATCTAATCTGTAGGAAACTTAATCATATCAATCACAACAATGGCAAAAATAACTGACATTGAGGGCATCGGCCCAGCGAATGCTGAAAAACTAGGAACCGCAGGAATCAAAACGGTTGAAGGTTTATTGAAAGCTTGTGCTTCAAAATCTGGTCGTAAATCAGTCGCCGAAGCAAGTGGAATTTCTGAATCTACCATTTTGGAGTGGACCAATATGGCAGACTTGTTTCGGGTAAAAGGGATTGCATCAGAATTTTCTGAATTGCTGAAAGCTGCTGGAGTAGACACAGTGAAGGAACTTCGAAACAGAAATGCAGCTAATCTACATGCGAAAATCAACGAGGTGAATGCGGCAAAAAAATTGGTAAGACAAGTCGCCTCCCTGAGCCAGGTAGAACGATTTATTGCCTCAGCAAAAGAATTAGATCCTGTCATCACCTATTAACAGGACAGGACGGTTGAAGATTTATTTTAAGGAGAAAGGTTGAGTCGAGAGGCTCAACCTTTTTGATATATATAGGATGTTTTTTTGAAAATAAATGTAAGATGCTGAATGGAAGAGTAGGTTTGTTGAAAATAATCTGTATCGAAAAAGAAAAATAAACGCTTGATTGTTAGGTTGTTGTGAAGGGGGTATGGTTTTATTTGCGATATATAGTAAAATAATCTGATTGTAATAAATGTAAATAAACAATGTTTGATGATTCGAACTAGGGCGATACCTTTGATGTGTAACAAAAAAGAAATCGTATTACATAAAGTTATTTCATGAACTCTCTTCGCTCTTGGATTCTATGTACCTGTTTGTTCGCTTCTTCCAGCTTGATGGGCCAATCAATTAGTAACAGTGATCGGCGTGGAGCTGAGGACAAAGAAGATCTTCAATCTCTTCATGATGAAGAAACTGATCTGATTCTGGCAAGATGGCAACAACAATTGGATGATTCTCAACCGGAACAGGAAGTCTCAATTATATTGGCGAATCTGGAAAGAGAAAGAATGGAGGCATTCCTGAAAGAAGAAGCAAAATCAGAAGCGCTTCTTGCCCTAAAAGAAGAACAGGATCACCTGATGACCAAGCAGGCAGAATTGGTCAAAGCGATTAGGTCTGTAGAGGGAGAGGAGGATATTGTTGCGGCAGAAACCTTAGATACAGAGGATTCGATAGAATCTTTGGAAGAAAGCAAGGCACAGGAAGATCTTCAAATCTATGTCAGAGATCTGAGTCGTATTGAGCAAGCTTTAGCCGAAGCAGAGATTGAGTGCAAGAATCAATTAGAAGATATTGAGGTACTGCGAGAAAAGAGGTTTGCGTTGGATGTAGAAATAGAAGATATGCAGATGATGAATGGCATTCCGCAAATCATTACCAATGTAGAAGAGTAGTACTTAGCATAAAATTGAGAAGTTAAGGTAGTAGTTTAGGTTTTAGGGGTTGCGCCTCGCATCGTAGATGTGGGGCGTTTATGTATTGGTATCTGGGAGAAATTCTTGAGGGCGGGAGAGGTTTTATCAACTGAATGCAGAGCCGAAACCTGGTAGGAAATATGCAAGAGCCAATATTTGAAAGAAAATTGGAAGGAAATGTCAGAGATTTGTGAAATGAATCAATTTTTGGAAGGTAATCGATTCTAATGTGGTGTGAGTATTTTGGGGTTCCCGTAATGGAAAACCCAAAATACTCTAAGATTGAAAAGGGGTAAGGGTTTGATTTTTAACTCTTTATAAAAAGAAACCCACCATTAAATAGCAAATTTTACACAAATCTGGCAAGAAAGAATTTTTAGCTAAGTGTTGTCCGTTGTAGGTAATATTCATTCTGGTTCTTGCTTTGACCATGTACGCTCAGCACCTACCTTTGAAGTGTTCTTATAAGGCATTACGCCAGATACAGAAGCTAGGGGTTAGGGTTGACTCTCCCAATATGGGATCGAGTCCCCTAATTTTTTTGTACCTACCTGATTGAATTTTTGATTCTCTGACGATCATCGTGTGCCCATATTGAAATGATTGGATGAAACATCTACACGCGCATCCGGTCTATTGAGATTGCCTCTTACAGGGGCTTTGCTGGTTTGGGCCTGTCCTCTTGGAAGAGGACACTTGTGAGGGAGAGGAGTTGTTTCCCGGAGGTGAGGTGTCAGAGGGCCATTATTTTTTGGAATCAGAAGAGAAGGTATAAATCAGCGTAGCGCCAATACCTGAGTTATACAATTTCTTGCGATCCTGGAGAGAAGTGGAGCCAGTATATCGCTGAAGGCTTTGTTGGAAATAAGGCTCGAGTTCCAGACTTAATTGAGAAGTCATGGCATATCGAAGACCGAGTGCCACATGGATATTCCCCGGCTGGGTTTTGAGATTCCAGGTATGGGTTTCGGATGCCAACATATCTGGATCAAGTCTTCTGGTGACAAAGCTTGCATTGACAGGGCTTCTGGGGTCCAGATTGTCATATGTTTCTTCAAGATTCATGACCATGACCATTCCAGCTTGTCCATAGACAGTCAGACCATGTACGTCTGGGAATTCATAGCGTGCGAGTAAGGGAACTTCAAGCACAGTGAAATCACCATAGGTCTTTCCATAAGATCCAAGGAATCCTGACTCAGAAATAGGATATACATGGCTGAAGGTTTTTTTCCCATACAGAAACCCTGTAACCAGATGCCATCCATTTCTGATTTTCATATGAATCCGAAGACCCGTGGCATATCCCAAACTATCAGCATGATCATTCAGTTCAGCTTTTGTGCGAACAGTGGCTGCGTACCATCCAAGTCTCACTTCAGGTCGAGAAGATCTCAACATCGGATCAAATAGATCCAATCCCCTCTCCCGGAAGAGTGGCTGCGCAAAATCATTCATATCGAGCTTGCGGTGAGAAATGCGATCAATGGTTCTGGAGGTATGTTTCTTGTTGTAGGAAATGTCTGTATTCTCCACGAAAGCAGACATTACTTTCTGAGGAATGATGGATTCGGGAACAGAATTATTTGCAAAAATCAATGGATTCGCTCCCAATGCCTGAATTTGAGGTGATTCATAAGTTGACGAAGAAGCAGGAAAGGTATGCTGAGATCCTTCTACCAGGCTTATGTGAGAACCGTCTGACTTCGTATCTGAATCAGAGGAATGATCAACAGGAGTGATGACGTCATTTTCACCTGCCAGATCAGTTTGGGATTGTTGTACAGACGTCGAGACAGATTCAGATGAGGATTGAAGGGCTAATTCATTCGGGATGTCAGAACCGGGAGATTTCAAACTCTGTTGAATACCTAGACCTGAAAACAAAAGAAGAAGAACAACGGCAGCGGCAGTTGCGTATGTGCGCCATTGCCAGAGAACGGGAACTCTGTCTTCTTCACCAGCCAGCATATTAGACATCGCTTTCCAGTCTCCCGCCTGTGGTGTAAGAAGAGCTTGTTCGAGTTTGGTTTTGATTGTGGAGTCAAATGGAGCTTCGAGTTGTTCAGCTAACTCTTCCCAATCACTCAAAAATAACGGAATATCGTGTTTGGACAATGATTCCCTGATGGATTCGTCGAAAGAATTTCCATCGAGACTAGCTGACATAAGAGACCAATCATCCGGTCTCAAGGGTAGTTCAAATCCTTCCAGTTTTTGTTCGATGCCTTCATCAAAATTCTGATCCATCTGATTTTCCAGCACAAGCCAGTCAGATGAAAGAAAGGGAAGCGTAAATGATTGAAGGAGGTGCCGAATATCAGTAATCAGGGGATCCTGATCCAGTTCTTGTTCAAAAGCATTCCAATCTTCAGAGGAGAGAGGAAGCTGAAAATCATGAAGTTTGCTGCTGATGAGTTCATCGAGGGGATGACCATTGAGTTTTGCAGCAAAAAGAGGCCAATCTTTGGACTCAAAAGGAACGGATAGAGTATCTAGATATTGATGAATATGCTGATCAAATACCTGATCTAATTCAGTTGACAAAGCATACCAATCTGCTTCTTCCATGGGAAGCTTCAAAGATTGGAGTTTGTCTTTGACAATCTGATAGAAAGAATTGTTGAGTTTTTCAAGCATCACTTCCCAGTCCGCTGATTTCAGCGATACCTCCAAGGATGAGAGTTTGGCCCGTACAATTCTATCAATGTAGTTTTCAGGCATAGTTATCACCTTCCGCTTTCCGCACCATTCGGGACTTGAGGATCATTTGTTGGAGTTTGGCTCTGGCTTTCGCAAGATTAGACTTGGATGTGCCTTCGCTGATTCCCAACTTTTGCCCCACTTCCTTATGCGCATACCCTTCAAGGACATATAAGTTAAACACCATACGATAAGCTGGGGACAATTTTTGTACCATTCTTAGAATCTCTTCAGCACTAAGGTCAGATACAACGTCCTGAACGTCAGTTTCATGAACTGCATGATTGATCTCTACGAGGTTTGGCCGTTTGGCCGTTTTTCGATAGTGGTCGATCGCAGTATTGATCATGATTCGTCTGATCCAGGCCCCCAAATTGGTTCCACGGTTGAATTTTCCGAGATTCTTGAAAACTTTCATAAACCCCTCATGCAAGACATCTCTTGCTTCTTCCCGGTCATTGGTATAGCGCATGCATACCACCATCATGCTGCCGTAATAGCGTTCATACAGCAGTTTTTGATATTTTCGGCCGCCGTTTATGCAACCTTCAAGTATCTCATCTTCATGATAATCAGAAGCTCTCATTCTGAATATATTACTTATACAACGTCCTCTACAGCAGTAGGGTTGCTCGTGAGGAAACAAAAGAAGGAGGTAAGATACAGGGGATTTGGGAGAAAAAAAATATCCTTTTTTTTCTCCTGTTGATTTATTTTTCCAGGGTGTATAAAGAAGGAGAATACGTGTATCTACAGAATAGATGAGAGATTGCAATCGATTTCGGTAAGGAGAAAAAAAAAGGAAGCCAGGAAGAGAGAGATGAATCGGAAGCAAGGAATCCTGAAAGCGTCAGTTTCTTTGAGGAAAGCCAGAATATTTGTGTAAATTCAAAAGATGAAAGGAAAATCTATTGCCCATAATATTTAATATCAACACAAAGTACGGTGAAGAACGAAACAGTGATCAAGGAATCCCCATCGAGCGAATCTACACTACTATCTGCCCTGAAGAAGTTCTTTGGGTATAATGAGTTCAGAGGAAAGCAAGAGGAAGTCATCCAGAATATAATAGATGGCAAAAACACTTTTGTCATCATGCCTACCGGTGCAGGAAAATCACTCTGCTATCAATTGCCAGCAGTGATCGTGCCAGGAACAGCATTGGTCATTTCCCCTTTGATTGCGCTGATGAAAAATCAGGTAGACCAACTGCAAGCCTTTGGTATTGAAGCAGGATACCTGAATAGTAGCATGAGCAGAGCTGACTATGATAAGGTAAAACAGAAAGTCCTCAGCAAAAAGCTGAAATTATTATATGTTGCTCCAGAATCCCTGGTCAAAGAAGAATTTGTGGACTTCCTGAAACAAGCGCAAGTAAGCTTTGTCGCTGTTGATGAAGCACATTGTATATCAGAATGGGGGCATGATTTTCGACCAGAATATCGTCGCATCAAAGAAATCCTGACCCACTTGGGAAATGTTCCAGTGATTGCCCTTACAGCCACGGCTACCCCAAAAGTGAGGATGGATATCATCCAGAATCTGCAGATTGAAGGCGCCAATATTTATTTGACCAGCTTCAATCGCTCTAATCTGTACTATGAGATTCGACCAAAAATCACTCAAAATCACGCCACGACCGAGATCATCAAATATATCAAACAAAATCCAGGCAAATCTGGGATTGTTTATTGTTTGAGTAGAAGGAAGGTGGAAGAAAATGCTGAGATCCTGAATGTGAACGGGATCAAAGCTGTACCATATCATGCTGGGCTGGATTCAGCTACCCGTACCAGACATCAGGATATGTTCCTGAATGAGGATGTACAGGTTGTGGTTGCAACCATCGCTTTTGGGATGGGAATCGACAAACCCGATGTTCGGTTTGTCATTCACTATGATGTACCCAAAAGTATAGAGAGTTATTATCAGGAAACAGGTCGTGCAGGACGAGATGGCTTAGAGGGCAATTGTATTCTCTTCTACAACTTCAATGATATTGTGAAGCTGGAGAAGTTCATGAAAGACAAGCCAGTCAGTGAACGAGAATCCGGAAGGCATCTGCTCTATGAAATGGCTGCCTTTTCTGAATCGGGAACATGCCGACGAAAGATGATGCTTCATTATTTTGGAGAGACTTATAATGAAGCCAACTGCAATGGGATGTGTGACAATTGTCGATTTCCCAAAGAAACGTTTGATGGGCAAGAGGTTGCTCTTCAGGCACTTAATGCTGTAACCTCAGTAGAAGAAAAATTTGGTCTGTCTCATTTGATCCAGATCCTGAGGGGCAGCAATAATCAGCAAATCCACTTATATGGGCATGATCATTTGCCTGTCTATGGGGTAGGGAAGGAGAGAACCGAAAAAGATTGGAAATCCATCTTTAGTCAGCTGATTGTTCATGATTATCTCTTGAAAGACATTGATGATTACGGCGTAATCAAGTTAGCCAGATATGGGCAGGCTTATTTGGACAAGCCTCATTATTTGAAGTTGATCAAGTTTCAGGATTTTGAAAAACTCGAGAGGAATGCCAGTCCTGTAGAGAATTTCAAAACATATGATACGGACCTGTTTGACAAGCTGAAGGTACTGCGCAAAAAGATCGCAAAGGAAAAGAAGATTCCCCCATATGTGATTTTTCAAGATCCTTCTCTCGAAGATATGTCGACTAAGTATCCTACCTCCATGACAGAGTTCCATAATATTACCGGAGTAGGAAGAGGCAAAGCCAAAAAATTCGCAGCCCCCTTCATTCAGCTGATCAAGGAACATGTAGAGAGCAATGGCATTGAGCGGACCACGGATGTCGTGGTTAAGTCTACTGCCAGAAAATCCATGAACAAACTGTTCATTATTCAGCATGTGGACAGGAGAACTCCCCTGAACCAGATTGCCAAGATCAAGGGGATGGATTATGTGGAATTATTGGAACATATTGAACAGATCGTGTATTCTGGTACCAAACTCAATATTGATTACTTCATCAAAAATCAGATTGATGAAGATAAAGAAGACGATATTTATGATTACTTCATGCATTCTGAGACTGATAGCCTGGAAGAAGCAGAACGAGAGTTAGGATTAGATTACTCACGAGAAGAAATCCAATTGGTGAGGATAAAGTTCATTTCCGAAGTAGGGAACTGAATTGTACTTTTGTCTCACAAATCATTATACAACTCACTCATTTAGACAAAGAAAGAGATGGATATTGTCAAAGAATTGGAACGACTGGAAGACAGTTTCTATGGAGACTGGGAAGAAGATAAAGCACCCCTGATTAAAGAGCTATTGGTCATACATGCCAAGGCTGGAGAAGATGAAGATCTGTTCAATAGATTTTTGGTTCAAACAGCTGATCGATTTGGCGGTGTGTACATCCCCTATTTGTTTTGGGACAAACTCTCCTACTTCCTGGAGGTTCCAGAAGAGAGAACCTGGATCCAGAAATTGATAGAATCTTTTGTCGACTCCAATTTTGAAGAAGAAGAGCAAAAGAAAATGAAGCTCTTGTTGGTTACCTATTTTGCGAAAGAAAAAGATTTTGAAGTAGATAAAATCAGAGCATTGATTCTGGATAAAGCACATCCTGACGTGAAGGAATACTTCCAAAAACTCATCTCTTTTGTCAAGAAAAATGCAAAAGCGACTGAAATCTATTGTGATAAATTTGGAATGCTCAAGGATGTTTTGCCGGATTTTGACCTGCTGAGTCTGCCAGTTACCCAGTTAAAAGAAAGATTGGCCGGTGTATAAGGAGTCATTGGGATTAATCTTTCTGAATTGGCAAGATGTAATATCTCCTGTTCCTCTGTAATAGAATACTCTGACCGTCCTGCTATTTTTGGATCTCAAGCGAAAATAGCAACCCAATGTTGTCAGATATAACAAGTTTACATAACTGGTGGAAAACCCTTAGTTCTGCCTGGAAGCAAATCTTTATTGTCAATCTGGAGTTAGAAGGAATGTTTGCTCCTTCCGACATTGAGTACATCCAAACTCTGGAAACACTCGATTGCAGCAATAGCGATATCCGAAGCCTGCTTCCGATTCGCCACCTATGTCAACTCAGACATCTGGATATCAGCAATACCTGGATACAGGACATTTCAATTCTTTCCAATTTGGTCCAACTTGAAGAATTTCATGCCTGCTTATGTAGCCTGGATAGAATCGAGGTATTGCGCCAGCTTCCCCAATTGCAAGTGGTGGATCTTTCCTATGCACAAAAGAGAATATCAGATCTCGAATTGATCGGAGAAGTGAATACCCTGAAACAGCTATACCTCAATAGTTGTCACCTGGCTGATCCATATGTGTTGTTAGGGTTTAGTCAACTGGAAATTTTGTCATTATATTTCAATCCCATATGTCAGGAAGGAAAGCAACTGTTGCAGGATCGATATTCCGATATCAAGGTATTGTTATAGTCAGACAAAACAGTCATTGCGTCAGTTCACAGCTAAGCAAGTGCAGCAATTTTGACAGGAATAGCTATGAATTGTACGATTTGGCACTGTTTGGGAAGAGAGGAATTGAATTCAAAAGAAATCGCTGATCTTGTCACATCCCATGGACTGAATGTGTCATCATAACAAATTCGAATTGGGAGATAAGAAAGGATTCTTTATCCATCAATGGTATACTTATGACAGACGTTAGCTCATTCGATTATCACGGATTACTTTTCCCGATTGCATACAATATGCTCAGAGACGCAGCAGATGCGGAGGATTTGGTGCAAGAAACCATGCTCAAATGGCTTTCAGTTGATACCCCCAATGTACAGAATGTGAAGGCCTATCTGGTCAAAACTTTGGTGAACAAATGTTTAAATTTCATCCGGGATCAGAAAAGAGCCAGAACGCATCAGGAATCTCTCGCACTTCCAGTAGAGAAATTGAACATGCCGCAATGGATAGAGCATGGACCCGCTTTGTCCCTGAGTATGCTCGCCATGCTCGAAAAACTGTCCTCGATTGAACGAGCTGTATTTCTGCTCAAAGAAGTCTTTGGATATTCTCACAGAGAGATTGCCGAGATTTTGGAAATATCTGAAGAAAACTGTCGTCAAATCCTGAGCCGGGCCAAACGACACCTACGACAGGACAAAGTCCGCTTCATTGCAGAACCTGAGAGACACAGGAGATTGTATGAGACCTTTGTAGAAGTATGCCAGGGAGAGGATTTGGGCCAATTATTAGAAATCCTTAAAGAAGATATTAACCTGGATTTGTCCCGTCCTGCTGCTGTTGTGGGAGGAAAGCTACAGGTGGCAGAGCATTTGCTTAGATGGCGAAGAGAAGGCTACTCATTTCATCGACGAGTATTGGGAGGAAGATACGCCATCGTCCTTTCACAAGAGGAGCGACCGATTCATAAAATTACCATAGAGGGAGATGAGAATGGCATATCTTATATTCGAATTTTTCCGTTAACAAATCGAAAAAACATTACCTTTGCATTGAATCAAATACAACATACATGATCCATCAATATCAAAATTATCTGAACGAAGAAGACCTTATGACTCAGAACTCTGACGTATTGGGAGAATTGATGAAGTTTGCTCGCTTTGATGATGCTTATCTGAAAGAGCGAAGAATATTCCTTTGGGGACCTGTAACTGATCAATCTTGTCGTCGGGTGATGGACAGACTTCTCTATCTGGAAAGTGTAGACCCTGGAAAAGAAATCAAGTTTTACATCAATAGTCCTGGAGGAATGGTTACTTCTGGTATGTCAGTATTGGATACCATGAATTTGATCAGTTCCCCGGTTGCAACCATTTGTATGGGGCTAGCTGCTTCTATGGGATCGATGTTATTGTCAGCAGGTGAAAAGGGACGTAGATTCGTATTCCCGAATGGACGTGTGATGATTCACCAACCCAGTATAGGAGGGATCTATGGAACAGCTTCCGATATGGAGATCACCACAGAGCAAATCGTGAAAACCCGAGAAAATCTCGCCCAAATTCTTGCCGATAACTGTGGCCAAACATTGGAAAAGGTTCTGAAAGACTTCAACAGAGATTACTGGATGAATGCCCAGGAATCCATGGAGTATGGAATTGCGGATGGGGTTCTGGAAGAATTGATCTAATTCCGACTCAACACAGAGGTATATATATCGAGTGTCCCTCATACGAGGGGCACTTATTTTTTTTGAGGCCCGAAATTGATGCCTACAGCCAATTCTACATAATCAGCAATGGCCTTATGCGCTTTGAGATATATGCCTGCAAAGAAATTGTAGTTTCTATTGTCCTTGTGTGGAATGAAATAATAATTGGGTCCTATTTTGACTCCCCATGGATTGGGATCCCCAGCCTGAAAAGGAGGATTCATATACACAAAAGCCTGTGTCATCAATCCAAGTCTGGCAAGCAAAAATTCATGGCCGATCAGCAAGGCATGCCGATTGTAACGCAAAGAAGGAATAGAAACTTCGACCTGATGATTCAGCAAGAACTCTCTGACACTTCGATTGTTCAGAAATTCCCACCCCAATTGAAGTCTGTTTTTTCGACCAAATTGATAGGTAAGGTGAGCTGACCCAATCCGAATCGGATATTTGGGGCCTTGTGGCACTTTGTCTTCTGTAAAAGCCATCCCATATCGGAGGTGCAGTTGTAATCTATCGACAAAGCGATTATCCGAACGGGCTTCTTTGACAGAGATCCTTTCAGCAGCCGGCGTCCATTCATAAGTAGCTCCTAGTCTGAGTTTGGGGGTATTTAAGCCGAGGTTGGGGACTTGAAGTTTTCCATTAGAATTATGAGAAAAAGTTCCTCCGGCTCGAATCCACAAGCGAGGTGTCAGGCGTGCCTCCGTAATCAAGTTTAGAGACGCATGATTGTTTATACCAGAGCCAATGGCATTGTTCTCAACATTGGTGAGGCGATCATGCTGTCTATCTACATAAGCAAGTCCATAGGAGATTCGACTGAACAGTAACCATCTTTTTTTTCGAAGGAAAAAGATATCCAGATAAGGATGCAAACTATAGGCTCGGCCAAGTACTTCGCGATTCCCATAAGCGAGCATAGAGATAGTCCAACCGATTCGGGGATATCCATACAATTTGTGCCAGGGTTTAGAGCCTTCTGTTTGGCGAGACAGCTCAAAAGAGATCATCCGAGAAGGCTGTGGCAAGTCAAAGACCATCGTAGGGCGATGACGGAGCGTATTGCCCTGGTAGATGTCCAGACTTAATTGTAAGCCAGGAGGAAGGGACAAAGATTGGGAACTCGCAAGCTGCCATACAAGTAGTGTGAGTCCTAGAGAGAAATACAAGCGAAGCATACACAACAACTTGAATGATCAAAAAAGGCCGCCCATTGAGCGGCACTTTGCAAGGAGTTATTGGAAGTTAAAAAATAAATTAACGCTGATAATATAGTGAGCTATGAAAAAGAAACCAATCAAAAAGAAAGGAAATGTGTGATTGTGCCAATTGAATTGTAATTTAGACTTGATAACATATAGTTCATTTAAGAAGTGTAGATTGATAAGGTGAATTCAATAGGACATCAGAAATCACTCATTGCAAGCGAGGCGGTCATTCCGATCCGAAGTACTCCGTCTGAGTCTGCTGAAATGGTGTCTCAACTTCTTTTTGGAGAATGTTGCGAACTCCTGAATATTGAAGGAAACTGGAGCTACATTCAAGCAATCAATGATTCCTATCAAGGTTGGGTCGATAGCAAGATGCTTCTACCTATATCCGAAGAGGCCATTCAACAGATTACTGCTTTTCATTTTGTGCTGGAAGGAGGCATCCTCTTGGAAGACAAGAGTCTTCTAAGATTGGCGCGAGGAACAGCCATCCCCCAATTCCAAGATCAAAAAAACGGGACCCTTAAGATTGGTTCATATCAATGGATTTGGGACGAGAACATCCAGACCACGACCCATTTGGATCGGTCTCGTTTGATTGAAGTCGCTCAGGGATTTCTGAACACACCTTACCTGTGGGGAGGGTGTTCTGGTTTTGGGATAGATTGCTCTGGTTTGACACAGCGGGTGTTCCGAATGTGCGGCCTTCAATTGCCCAGAGATTCTTCCCAGCAAGCCAAAGAAGGAACTGCCATTCGGTTCGGAGAGCATCGAGAAGGAGATCTTGCTTTTTTTGCCAAACCCAAGCAGGAGCGGATTACTCATGTAGGCTTGATTGTAGACCCTGTTACTATCATTCACGCCTCAGGAAAAGTTCGTATTGATACATTTACCAATGAAGGGATATGGAATGAAAAGGTGAAAACTTTCACTCATCAACTAATCACGATCCAGAGATGTTAATTAGAGAAAGTGTACTTGTCTTGAACCAGGATTATCAAGCGATTGGCGTTTGTGCGATAGAAAGGGCTTTCGTTCTTGTCCTGCTCAAAAAAGCAGAACTTCTCTCAGAAAATCCTGGACGTCGCCTGAAATCAATTCGGGATGAATATAAGTTTCCATCTATTATTCGGCTGTATAGATATGTCCAATTGCCCTACAAGCGCGTCAATTTGACACGGCACAATGTCTTCAAGCGAGACCGCAACAAGTGTGTCTATTGCAACAGCAAAGAAAATCTCACCATCGATCATGTGGTTCCCAAGTCTCAAGGCGGACGAGATAGCTGGGATAATCTCGTCACTGCTTGCCAAAAATGTAACGCCAAAAAGGGGAGTCTGGAGCCTCAGCAGGTAGGTCTCGAATTGCGTTACCAACCTTTTCGGCCAAGTTTTGTGATGTTTTTGAGCAATTTTGCCGGAGATGTACGGGAAGATTGGAAGCCTTATCTGTATATGTCATAGTCCATGTTTTCTGGAGAAATTAGCGTTTCAAACATGTTCTTTGACAGATCTCAAGCAGAAGTGATATCTGTTAGTAACTCTGCCATTTGAGCAGTGGCATTCCGTCTGGTATACCTGCTGATATCGGCCTCTTCATTATTGAGTTTTCCTTTCTTATATCGTTGGTACATCTTTAGCAAGGCGCGTTTCATTTTTTCTTTTTCTCCAAATCCACAGATCACCCCAGATTTGGTTTCTGAGAGCACCCGGGCAAAATCTGCATCTTCAGGCCCTATTGCCAAGATTGGGCGCCTAGATCCAATGTATTCGTAAGTTTTTCCAGGAATATGCCCCATAACATTTGGTACATTATTTACCAAAAGGAGGAGAAGCTGGGATGATCGCGTATATCGGAGTACTTCATTATGAGGGACATAAGCGATTTTTTCCACCAAATCAGTCAACCCTTGAGCCTCTAGTTGCTGAAAAGTAATGTGGTCCGTTTTGCCAACAAATCTCAATGCCAAATGATCTCGGAAAGTTGGAATTTCCCGACATAACTCTCCAAATGCCTCCCATAAGTCGGCAGAATTGCGGTCTCGATTCAAATAGCCAATATGGCTGCAAATGAACTTCTCCGAAAGAGGAGGAGCAGTGTCCGAAAAATCTTCCTCATCGAATCCGTTCGTAATGACTTTGGTAGTCCCAGCTCCCAATTCCTGGAATTCTTTTTCCCATACCCAGCTAACTGTGACCAAACTATCAGCCTCCTGAATGACTGATGCTTCCATCTTGTGATGTCGTCGGTCAGCCCATTTGGTGAGTTTGAGTTGGTCATAAAAATCAATATTGGTCCAGGGGTCCCGGAAATCTGCAATCCAGGGCAGGCCGGTGTTTTGCTTGAGTCCTTTGGCGATCATATGCACAGTATGTGGAGGACCGCTTGAAAGAATCGCATCGACAGGATGTTGGTCCAGGTAGTCAGTCAGATATTTGACAGAAGGCTTAATCCAATATCTTCTGGCATCTGGAATAAAGAAATTTCCCCTGATCCAAACCGATAGGCGCTCGGTAAGGGATGGTTTTTTGTCTTCGGCAAGGAAGCCCGAATAGACTTTTTCTCCTTTTTTCTTTCCAGTAAATCTTTTGTAAACCTCATAAGGTTCCCAGATAGGGCCTTTGAGAACTGTGATGTCAGAAGGGACATCTGCTTCGAGAGAATGATCTATGATCGGATAGGCAGCATCAGCCGCAGTATATATGATGGGGTCCCACCCAAAATCTCTTAGGTATTTTCCAAGTTTCAGAACCCTTTGGACGCCGGCTCCACCACTTGGAGGCCAGTAGTATGTGATCAGGAGGACTTTTTTCCTCATTTTAAACCGTAATAGATGTCAAAAATCAGCGATCTTTTGGCTTTCAAGATACTGCCGATTTCAAGCTTAGACCAGACATCGTACGGAATTTTTTCTTTATGGACATCACCATCGTCCTCTTTGACGAAAATAAAATAGACTTCCTGCCTGTCTCCTTGTTTCCATTTATCTGCATCGGCCTGGGGAGGAGGGTTGGGCCATTGGGGAGAATGATCTTTGGCTTTTGCAGTTATGACGTTGGCTTTGACCCACTTCATGGTTTTGAAGTAATACTTGGTACCATAGACTGGAACCTGATCATAGACAGGTTCCTTATAGGTTTCCTGCCTGCTTTCATACACGGGTCTGGTACAGTATTTATCTACAAAATATCCGTTTCCTTTATCAATTTTGCCACATACATATCGTTCAGTACCGACCTGAACTTGTCGTGTTCTGGTCTTGGTTTCATATCCGCGAAGGACTTGATTATAGGTTTTGATCTCTCGGGAAGACCTGACATCAAAGGCATCTGAAGGAGCACGGTCCCAGGCTTCTTGCTGTACAGGTTCATAGTGCAGCATCTGGATGTCCCTTTGCCAGGAAAATTGCTCGACGCTTACATCGATTTCTGTGGGGAAGCTTCTGAGGGCAAAGATTCCTACCAAAATCAAGACAGCTGCAATCAGGAATTTTCTAACAGGACTTCGACGATTTGATGTGAGTGATTTTGGTTCTTCCAGGGGATGTCGGGTCCTTTTGGGGGCAAAACTATCCGTAGGAACCTCAGAACTTCCATATTCTCGTTCCTGCAAATCTACATCATCGCTGCTCTCGTCTCTGGGATTGCCGCAGGAAAAACAAAGGGTGTCTACCGCCTTGTTTTGGGAGGTGCAATGTCCGCAAATCCAATCTACGCCGGCTTCTGCTTCTTTGATTCTTGCTTCATCCTGAACCAACTCTGCATCAGTGGGCAAATAAAATCGAACATCTTTGGGTCTGGGAGCTCCACAGTTTGGGCATTTGGTTTCTGGTCCCAACACACCTTTGTTTCCACAAGTGGGGCAGTCCCATCTACCTACATGTACAGCCATGTTGTTGATTGATTGTTTGTTTTATTTCCACTGAAGTTAAAATCCGAATTTGCAAGTTCAAAGCCACTCCTGTAATTTGTTAAGGAAATTAATCCTTTTCAGACATAAGGATGCCTTGATCCTTCCAATGGTTCAAAAAGTATATGCCTAGATATGAAAAAATCCATGCAACAAGTTTCTTCCATAAGATTGGCTGATGAAGAAGATTTGCCGATGATTGTTCAATTGCTCGCGCAGGAGCAGCTGCCAACGGAAGATGTTGGCAAGCATCTTGATCTATACTTATGGGAAGAGCAGGATGAGATTGTTGCTATTGGAGGATGGGAAAGATATCACAACATTGGCTTGCTCCGCTCCATTGTATGTGTCTCAGACAAAAGAGGAAAAGGAAATGGGCGGCAATGGGTCAGCCAACTAATGGAAGAATCGAAACAGAAACAGTTGACAGATTTGTATTTATTGACCACAACAGCAGCTCCATTTTTTGAGAAAATGGGATTTTCTGAGATCGATCGATCTGTTGTACCGGATTCCATTCGGCAGAGTGCTGAATTCAGTAGTCTGTGTCCGAGTTCTGCAGTGGTTATGCATCAGCGAATGAGTGAGTGATTGTATGAAGCGAAATTCCTCCTCTTTTCCACAAAAATTAGATCGCCGATTTCTTTGGATTGGTCTGGGATTACTGAGCCTGCTGATTCGTTGGATCTTCAGCATGAATCCTTATTTCACCGAGGTACTTTACAGCAGGGGAATTTTTGCTATCATTCGATGGGCGTATGATTATACCTTGGGATGGATTCCTTTTCCTATCCTTTACCTGTTTGTCCCTGTATTGCTTAGCTGGATTGTGTGGAAGATAAGGATTTATCGAAAGCGGTATCAAGGACGGACCTGGCTTCAACAGACAGCTGCCTGGATATTGCACTTGCTTGCATTTGGGGGAGGAGTAGTTTGTTTTTTCTTCTTTTTGTGGGGATACAATTATTCACGACTTCCTCTGGAAGAGCAGATGGATCTATCTGTTGGTTCTCTGGATGCAGCATCTATCAAAGCAGAATTCTTTTTGGCGACAAAAGAAGCGGTGGAGGCACGAGACACAATTCCCAACATCACAGATTCAGCGATGGTTGCTGCCTTTTTTCCGCATCCTCTTGAATCACATATGAGAAAATCCCTGGAAGAGGTGCTGGATACGATTGGATCAGGTAGCCCTGGTCGTGTGCGCGGGCGGAGATTGTGGCCAAAGGGATTGTTGATGCAGTTGGGAGCTACCGGCATCTATATCCCATTCGTTGCGGAAGGTCATATAGATGCAGGATTGCATCCAGTCTCTCAACCATTTACTCTGGCACACGAATTGGGACATGGCTATGGATTTGGAGATGAAGGAACCTGCAATTTTCTTGGATATCTGGCTTGCGAACAATCTTCAGACCCTGCAATTCAATATGCTGGAAAATTGTCTTATTGGCGGGAAGTGGCAGGTTTGTATCGCAAACTCTCCCCCAAAGCATACAAAGAACACAGAGCAGCTTTGCCAGCAGGAATGCTGGCAGATATCGAAGCGATCAATGCCGCATATCGGAAGTATCCTGGTTTTTTCCCAGATTTTTCCCGCTCTACGTATAATTCCTATCTCAAGAGTCAGGGAATCAGCGAGGGGACGGTGAATTATAGCAGGGTGGTGGCGATGGTTGCGGCCTGGCGGAGAAGGATTCCAAAGAAATAATATCGAATAGCTAGTGGTTCAAGCCATAAGTCCTTGACAATCCAAGTCTGGTCCTTTTGCACTCCACCTGCCTTGTTTTTTCTTCAGATAGCTCCCTATCTTCCTCAAACATGCGTTGGCGGAGCACAAAAGCCCTATGACTTAATGATCAGAAACTTAAGTAATGAACCACTAGGCACCGAAACCCAGGACGATGAGAGGCCAATATATTGTTATAAAATTGCCTCTGATATTTTCTAAATATGGCAAATGGGATTCCCGATATTTTCGGTGATAACGACACATCATCCACAGTTAGGCAAGTCATCCGCATATTGCGAAGCATCAGGTTTTTCAGTCAGATATGGAATCTCTTCTATATAGTTTTGAATGAATTGAGTTCAAGAAAGAGAATCCATTGATTGGTAATTCAAGAGGAATTCAGTAAAAAAAATGGCTGTAGTCTTGCCGAATAATTGTACCTTATTGCTCCTGCAATGGTTGTTTTTCATTTCTTATTAACCCTTGAACCCCTATGAAAAGAAGGAAATTTACAGCTTTAGGCACATTGAGTGCGATTGCATTCAGCACAACTGGATTTGTTTCATTTGATGGAGAATCCTATGTCGGTGATTGCAAAACCACCACAGATATTCTTGGGCCATTTTATCGACCTGATAGTCCTATGAGAGATAATCTTGTGATTGATGGGATGCCGGGAGAATTAGTTGAATTGGTTGGATCTGTCCTGCATAAAGACTGTACGACTCCTCACAAAGAAGCAAAAGTCGAATTGTGGCATTGTTCGGCGGATGAAGTCTATGACAATGACACAGATGAATTCAGATATCGTGGCACCACCATGGTCAATGAAAAAGGCGAATATCGATTTCTGACCCAGATGCCTGTTCCTTATGATGCTGGGGGCGGTAACTATCGGCCCGCACATTTTCATTTGATGATTTCCGCTCCTGGATATCAGAGCCTTGTTACACAGTTATATTTCACCGGAGACCCATGGATAGACAAAGATGTCAGTTCTACTTCGCCATCAGCGAAAGGAAGAATACTAGAAGTGAAAGATGGTAAAGAAGGAAAGAAAATAGTCTATTATGATATCGTGATGGCGGATAAACCGCTATTGGAAGCAAATTCGATTGATCAATTGGTTGGAACCTATTCATTTGGCAAAGGCAGGAGAAAAATGACCTTTTCTCGGAAAAATGGGCGCCTCTGGATGCGGAATGAAATCTATGGCTACAACCTCACCTATATTGGCAAAAATACCTTTCATCTTTCTGGATTTGGAGATGATGGCACCACCTTTAAATTCAAGATCCAGAAAGACGGGAAGATCAAATTGACGACGAGTTCAGTTCGGGGGACTAATGTCGCCTGGAAGGAGGTTTGATAATGATTGAATAAATTGTTCATCCTCTTATATTTGGCCAAAAGTCAATAAAAAATCGACTTTTGGCCAAATTGGATGTTGTAAATTGGCCAAAAGTGGTTGAAAAAGGGACTTTTGGCCAACTATGGTCATTTATGAAGGTAGATATTGGATTAATCAGATGACATTTTTAGAATTAGCCGAAAGAATCTTAAGAGAAGAACAAAAACCATTGACTTCTACGGAAATATGGATTCGAGCTGAAGAAAAAGGATATACTTCACTACTAAACACTAGTGGTAAAACACCTTGGGCTACTTTGGCGGCCCAAATTTATGTCAATGAAAGAGATAACTCTGATACTCCTTTTGGTGTTATCGGCAAAAGACCAAAGCGGTTTTATTTAAAACAACAGGAAAGTCTATTGGACTTAGATAAGATTGAGACAGAGGAAAAGAGCGAAGAAATCATAAAAAAGAAGAGCAAAAGATATTTAGAAAAAGATCTTCATCCATTCTTAGCTCACTTTGCTTTTTTTGTTTTGAAGAGTTACACGAAAACTATCAACCATTCTAAATCTAATAAGAAAGAATACGGAGAATGGGTACATCCAGATATGGTTGGATGTGTATTTCCTATTGGAGATTGGAGTCAGGAAGTACTACAATTAAGTTCAACAGTAGGTAATAATGCGATTAAGGTTATTTCTTTTGAGTTAAAAAGGGAGTTAACTCTAGGAAAGTTAAGAGAAAATTTTTTCCAGACAGTCTCTAATTCTTCCTGGGCCAATGAGGGCTATTTGGTTGCTGCGGAAATTTCAGATAATGAGGATTTTAGAAATGAATTGTCAAGGTTATCCGCTTCCTTTGGAATAGGTGTGATTAGATTGGATATCGAAGAACCTTTTTCTTCAGAAATAATCCTTCCTGCAAAAACCAAAGAATTTCTCGATTGGGATACAATCAATAAATTGACAATGAACAAAGATTTTCGGGAATTTTTGAGAAGAATAAAAAATGATTTGACCAGTTCTGAGATTCGAAGCGAAGCTTATGACAAAATCCTGGAATCTGAAGAACTAGTCAAATCTATTCAAAAAAGGAAGTAATCTACTTCACCCGGTATCGTAATCCCACATAGGTATTCCGTCCAAAAATAGGCCCCCAGACCATTGAGCTATCAAAATAAGGACTGAAGGGTTGCTCACTTGATAGAATTGGGCCTTCTTGTCTGTAATTCAACATATTCTCCATGCCCACATAAATCTCAAAAAACTCTCTAAATGTCTTGCTGATTTGTGCGTTCATCACAACAAAGGATGGAGACCGTTCAGAGAGTTGATATTCTAGCGGGTTGCTGCGAGTAAAGGGAAGTCGCTTGGACCCCTGCCAGTTCAAGGTATAATCGAAAGTCCAGTGATTGCGAGTATTATAAGCCAGATTCAGGAAGGCCCGATGGGCTGAAACCAATGGTTTCTCCATCAATACTCCATCATAGGCCGTCTTCACATCAAACCAGCGATAAGCCAATCGAGCATCCAGTCGCTTGATCACTTCATAATCCACTTGAGCTTGAAAGCTGTTGGAATAGGATTCTCCTTCCAGATTATAGAAGACCACTGTTTGCGGACTTTGCTCTCTATCAACAACAATTTGATTCTGAAAGTCTGTACGGTAAAAATCCAAACTCGCACTTCCATCCCGATAATCGAGGGTAAAATACTGTGTAACATTGAAACCATAATTCCAGGCAACCTCAGGTTGAAGTCCATAAGGGGTATTGCCACCATCTCCTTGAATGATAAACTGACGAGAGCTGGCCAGTAGACCATTGTTTTCAGAAAAAATATTCGCTGTTCGTTGACCTCGACCAGCACTTGCCCGAAATACAGTTTTCTCTGTTGGAGCAAATCTGAGGTGGAGTCTGGGTGTTATAAAAGCACCAAACAGATTGTGGTGATCAGCACGAATTCCAGCAACAGCGCCAAACTTTTCCAAATAACTATAGGTGTATTCAAAATAGGCACCAGGAACGATCTCCTGCCGGTTATAATCGACATCATTCAGAATTTCCTGATAGGCATCATACATGAAACTGGCTCCTGTACGAAATCCATGATTGGTATTTGAGAAAATTCCCTGATACATAAAATTGGCATACATCGTTTGTTGCCTGGCATCATAGCGATTCATTCCAAAATAGCTGTCCTGATGATGATTGACAGCAGAGACTTGTAATCCATAGGTTCGCCAGGGTTTGTCTTCAAAGACTTTTCCGATCTTGGTAAAGGCTTCCAGACGCTGCATATTGAGATGCATGCCCCACTTTTCATTCCCCAAGGCATGTTTGTTAGGCTCAAAATCGATCTGTCCTCCCATGTTGTCGATATAGGTGCCTTTGACACCCAATTGTAATCGAAGTCCATTGGGGCCGATATATTTCCAGCGATTCAAAGCAATGAATTGATCGCTGAGAGGCATGTCCAGAAAATTGTCCTGGTTTCGATCCCGTTTGATGGAAGCATTTTTTCCATGAAGCAGGAGTGCGGTAGACCACTTTCCGTCTTCGAATTTATGTGCGAAATTGGCATTTGCTTCTACCTTCCCTCCTTCATTGGCATAGAGATTCAGGTACATGCGTTCAGAGCTTTCTGGTTTGCGCAATTCGATGTTGATCTGACCGGCAATGCTTTCAAAGCCATTGGCTACAGAGCCTGCGCCTTTGTTAAGTTGCATACTTTCGACCCAGGTTCCCGGAACATATGTCAGACCATAGATCGCGCTGAGCCCTCTGACATCTGGCATATTCTCTCGTGTGATCTGCGAATAAGGACCTGCCAGACCCAGGAGCTGGATTTGGCGAGTCCCTGTGACTGCATCCGTGAAAGAGACATCCACACTTGGATTGGTTTCAAAACTTTCGCTCAGGTTACAACAAGCAGCCTTGAGGAGTTCTTTTTCTCCAATATTCTCCGTCTTCATTGGATCAATAAAGGAAATGGAAGTGCTTTTTTGCTTATGCACAATTTCTACCTCATCCAGGGTATGCTTGGTCTCCAATCGAATGCTGATCACCCCACCTTCTGCTACCTCAAGGGTATCATTTTGATAGCCAAAATAACTGATGATGAGTACATTCGTCTCAGGTACTTGCGCTAATTCGAAGGTCCCCTCTTCTTCTGTCATTGTTCCTTCGCTTGTTCCTAGCCAGAAGAGTTTGGCGCCAATTAAGGGCATGATTTCTCCACCTTCTGTCGCTTCTACTTTTCCCCTGATGATGCCAGAGGATGTTTGTGCTATTAGACAGATTGGAAGGAGAAACAAGAGGAAGTATAGGCTAGCCCAATTTATGTGATTGTTCATAATTACATTCCTCAATGAACTTCCGCACCATCTCGATATGAACAGCAATTAGGCAATTTTTTATACACCTGATCAGGAGCTTTGAGTTCCTTGGTATCATGTCCAGCATCCGATACAGCCTTATGAATCGTTTGGGGAGTGGTCTTAGCGTTGTTGAAGACAACAGTAAGGAGCTGGGTTTTTTTGTCCCACTCAGCCAGTTTTACGCCTTTGATAAGGGCGGCATTTTCGATTCTTGCTTTACACATATTGCACACACCAGTAACTTCAAAAGAAGTTTTTTCCACTTTTTTCGATTTTGACTGAGAAAATGCAGGAATGACAGATCCGATAAGGAAAAAGAAAAGGAGGGATATTTGAAGAGATTTCATTGTTTTTGGATAATAATTGATTGAAAAATGAAAAACATCAGCCACAGGGAATGGGGCTGTTAATCAAGAGATTCAAACAAGATTATCCGTAATAGGTCAGGGAACAGTTGAGCAACCATTTGGGCTGCAGAAGCGGAGGGGGATTCGCTAACCAATCTACATGATTTTTCTTTTCAGAAACGACAGTGAGATCCTCTAATGATGGGTTGAGGGCATCAATTTCTGAAAAATCAGGAAGAGTAAGGGTGATAGAAGAACTCGCATGCTGTACCTGATCCAACTGCAATGAGATAGATTCATCATCACAGCATCTAGTCTTTTCTTCCAACTCTCCACAGCAGCATTTCCGCAGATCCGCAAATACTTCAATAGACTCTAGTTGACCCAGGCAATAATGCATATTGACAGAGATTCCTATCGAAGCCCAGGCATAGAATGTTGTGAAGAATATGACTGCTACCTTTTGCATGCTCTATTGTATACCCAAAGATACGGAAAATGTTGCGATTGGGGAAGAGTTGGATAAGTTTGGGAAAAAATGAGAAGGGAAATTCCTAAAAAGATTATACAATCAAGGCGGCTTTTGTTATCTTTCTGCTTGTTACGGCACAAAAACTGTGAAAACTTATATTCATGAAATTGCGAACAATCAATTGGTCGAAACTAAGATTTCGCCTGCAGCATCTACATTTCCTTATTCTTATTGCTTTTGCTTACAAAGAGAGTTTCAAAATAAAAGAAACTCATCTTGGGCTTCTATCTTTTCTATCAAAAACAGAGTTGATCGACTGATAAACATCAAAATCTTTAGGCTCTCAGACGGTAGGACAAAGATTGAGTGTATATGAATGATGTAGCTGGTTTAGATTTGATGAATATCTATTCCGACAAAAGTGATATATGTCAATGCGAGGTTCTTATCTCCACCTTTTTGTCAAAAAATCACATCGGAAATACATCCTAAATAACAAAATTTTTTGAGTTAATATATTGATAATCAGGCAAATAAAATTTCTATTTTTTGATTTAAAATCGGCAAAAAAGCAAACTATGAATCTAGTCAAAAAAATTACTTTGTTTCTTCTTGGATTTTTTATGCTTGTCATTTTCGGATGTCAGGATGACAATCCTCCCAGTGCCCAAAACGATCAGGAGTTTCGCTGCCTAATCAATGGTCAGGTATTCAATGGTGTCCACTTTAACAACTCTCTGATATTTTCGAAAAATGGGCTAAGTGGAGATTGGGCCAAGCGAATGGATATCCGGGCAGAAAATGACGCTCGGGATAGTATGGTGATCCTGACATTTGGGCTCGAACCTGCCATGGATTCTACGGATGCTTGCCTTCCCCTTGCTCTGGACATCGTAGAAGAGAGCTTCGGCAGTACAAACAGCTTCTGTACACTCACCGTTGGGAATGTATTAGATGGCTTTCCTGTAAGCGGATTCACTCGCTTGAGTCGATGTGATTCAGGAGATCTGCTGATGGATGGTGTATTTGAAAACATCTCCAAATCCCTAATAAACTCAGACACCATCAGATTCACCAATGGTGTATTTAACAATATTGAGTTCACGATCATTCAGTAAGACCTGGTTTGGGGCACAACTTGATCTTAACAGCTTGCAAAGCTGTGTACAGATATTTCTGAAGTTTTTAACTTCAACGCATATGGATCACTTGATCAGCCTCAATTTGAGGTTAAGAGACTGTTTGGGAATCTGTGCTGAGAATTTTTATCGTGTATTTTTTTCTCAGACAAGGCTCTTTTTGGTTCTCATAGTGGTGCTATGGGAACAATAAAAGCCACCGGATGAGGAAAAAAGACGCGTACAAAAAATTAGTGATAGATTTTCAAACAGTCTCTAAGAACTTCAGAAATCTCCCTCCGCACTCGTAGAAAAAGAGCGCGAGCAAATAAGATTTTCTAGCCTAACACATCCTTCACTACCTTGCCATGCACATCTGTCAATCGGAAGCGTCTTCCCTGGAACTTATAGGTCAGTCGTTCATGATCGATGCCAAGCATATGCATCAGTGTTGCCTGGAAATCATGAACATGTACCGGATTTTCGACTATGTTGTAGCCGAAATCATCGGTCCGGCCATAAGTGAATCCTTGCTTGACACCTGCCCCTGCCATCCATAGGGTATAGCATCTTGGATGGTGATCACGCCCATAATCAGTGTTGGTGAGTTTGCCTTGAGAATAATTGGTTCGACCAAATTCTCCTCCCCAGATCACCAACGTATCATCGAGCAAGCCACGTTGTTTCAGGTCGGTAACCAGTGCTGCTGATGCTTGATCTGTTTCTTTGGTTTGGACAGGCATCGCACCAGGCAGATTGCCATGCTGATCCCACCCTTGATGATACAACTGAATGAACTTCACCCCTTTCTCAGCGAGTCGCCGCGCCAGCAGGCAATTGGCAGCATATGTGCCGGGAGTGCGAGAGTCAGGCCCATACATATCATAGATGTGATCTGGTTCATCACTCAGATCAGTCACTTCAGGAACAGACGTTTGCATGCGAAAAGCCATCTCATACTGGGAGATTTTTGCCTGAATTTCCGGATCTTGTTCGTGCTCAAACTGAAGTTCCTGCAACTTCTTGAGATATGCTATTTGCCGTTTGCGGTCCAAATGATTGATCCCATCTGGATTGTTGAGATACAGAACGGGATCTTTCCCAGCCCGAAACTGAACTCCCTGATGACGAGAAGGAAGAAATCCACTTCCCCATGAGCGTGCATATAGCGGTTGGCCTGTTTTGTTTTTGGTGACCAAGACACAGAAGGCAGGGAGATTGTCATTATCACTTCCCAGGCCGTAACTCAACCAAGCACCAATACTGGGTCTGCCTGGTTGTTGCGAGCCTGTTTGGATAAAGGTTGTTGCTGGATCGTGATTGATCGCCTCTGTATACATGGATTTGATGAAGCACAGTTCATCGACGACCTTGGCAGTATGGGGAAACAATTCACTTACCCATGCGCCACTGTCTCCATATTGGGAAAAAGAAAATTGCGATCCTGCTAGCGGAAATGACTTCTGACCGGCTGTCATACCGGTAAGCCGTTGTCCTTTTCGAATTGATTCAGGCAGTTCCTCCCCATTCCGCTCCTGAAGAAGAGGTTTGTAATCAAAGGACTCCAACTGAGATGGGGCACCACTTTGGAACAAATAAATGATGCGTTTGGCTCTGGGAGCAAAATGCGGCATGCCCAACACGCCTTTGTTTGGATCAATTCCAGCAGGATTGGCGAGTAATTCGCCGGGACCGAGAAGAGATCCTAAAGCAATCGCACCAATTCCAAGACTGGTTTTGGTCAAAAAATCCCTTCTGGAATAGTGGCGGGAATATTGATGGCAGTCGTGAGAGTTCATATGAATTGGGGTTATCGTTTGGTATACGCTTCATCCAGGTTCATCATGGTACTGGCAACCATGGTCAAGGCTGCTGTGGCCGACAGATTCAAAGACTCATCAAAAGGCTTTTCGCCGATGTTCATAAGATTCTTTGCTTCGGTAGGTGCCTTGGTATATTTGGCCAGTTCGGTTTCAAATTGCTCCGTGAGTAAATCTATCTCAGTTTCCTGAGGGAACCTACCTGTGAGTAAGCGGAAGCCAAGGGTTAATTGATCGATCAATTTTTCTCCCCCTTCCTTCTGCATGCGTTCGGCAAGAATTCTGGATGCTTCTACATATTGCGGATCATTCAGCAGTACCAAAGCCTGAAGAGGGGTATTGGTATTTTGCCGGCGAACTACGCAGGTATTCCGTGTGGAAGCATCGAAGACAATCATGGATGGGGGAGGGGAGGTTCGCCGGATAAAGGTATACATGGTTCGCCGATACAAGGAATCCCCACTATCTTGTTTATATCGTAACAATTTGGTCGAGAAGTTCCCCAGATCAATCCACAGGCCTTCTGGCTGATAGGGCTTAACGCTTGGTCCTCCTATGGTCTTGACCAATAATCCACTGGCTGCAAGCACATTGTCTCGGATCATTTCTGCTGCTAGACGATGTCTCGGTCCTCTTGCCAGCCAGATATTTTGTGGATCGAGTTCCAGAAGATTCGGAGGTGTATAGGAATCCTGCCGATAGGTAGCGGACATCACAATCATCTTGTGCATGGCTTTGATGTCCCAGCCAGATTCAATGAAGCTGATCGCCAACCAATCCAGCAATTCGGGGTGAGAAGGAAGAGATCCCTGACTCCCAAAATCTTCGGGTGTATCTACTAAGCCTTTTCCAAAGTAGAGTTGCCAATATCGGTTCATGGTCACTCTACTGGTTAGAGGATGTTCAGGCCTAAGCAACCACTGCGCCAGACCTAATCTATTGGCAGGAAGCTCCTCCGGGAATGCTCCTAGTTCTGTAGGAATATCAGGTTGTACCTGATCTGTGGGAGAATCATAAGCCCCACGATCCAGAACAAACATCGCTCTTGGTTGTTCCATCTCCTCCATGATCATGATTTCAGGAACCGAATTTGCCAAATCCAAACGCTGCTGATACAACTGTCTCAACTCCTTTTGAGTCTGCTGTATTTCCTTACTTTGGGTTGCCAAATAATGGTCAGCTATTCCATCAGAATTGGAAACACCAGCAATTTCTGCAACTTCCATGGCAGTGACGGATCGATTGTAGAGGTAAATGTCATCGACCATCCCTTGATACAAGCCATTGTCTCCCGTAAATGATCGATAGCCTTTCCCAATCCTGATGGCGCGGTCTGTGATTTTGTGATCCCCTGATTGTACAGTTTTGATACTTCTTGTGAGTCGATCATAGTCAATCAAGGATTCTGCTTGCTGTCCATTTACGAACAAGCGCATTCCCTCTCCTTTGCCCAAACCGTCATAGGAAAACATAATATGGGTCCAGGTGTCTGTTGGAATTTCCTGCTCGGTTGTCAACTGGAGATAGTCATGTGGAAGCGAATGAATCAGGCGAACGGATAGTCGGTCATGAGAATCCATGAACAAATCCCAGCCTCTCCAAAAATTGTTTTTGTCGCCAGAAGTTCCTGCAATGGTTTGAAAAACACCGGATTGACTTGGATGAATCCATAATCCAAAAGAGAATGGATCAGTCCATTCGAAGTTCTTGGCCTTGATGTGGAGGAGATTGTATTCATTGTCAACTCGTAAGGCTTTTCCTTTTTTCCCTTCCACCAATTGTGCCTCTGTTCCAATCTCAGCCTCTTTTCTTCCATCCATCCGCTTGGCAGAAATCCGTTCCAGGGGATAATGCCCCAATAAACCTTGATTGAGATTGGTAGACAGAAAGGTCTGTTTGTCAAACCAATCCTGTGTTTTCAATACTTCCTCTTTGGTGAGGTGAAGGAGTTGTTTCTTCTGACTGATCTGATCATCCAGATCACGCAAGGCTTGTTCAGTTTCCTCTTCAGGAAGGGGCATACATGGGCCATAATTCCCATCATCACCCGTCATCCCCAGTTCCTTGATGTTGTTGAAGAAAGCCGCCATTTGATAGAACTCCTTCTGAGAGACAGGATCGAACTTATGATCATGGCATTTGGCACATTCCATCGTCAAGCCCATGAAAGCGCGCGCGGTGGTGACAGATCGGTCAAAAACATATTCCAATCGCCATTCTTCATCAACAACTCCTCCTTCGGCTGTCATGGGGTGATTTCTGTGAAAGGCTGTCGCCAATACCTGATCCTTTGTAGCATTTGGTAGCATGTCTCCAGCCATTTGCCAGGTCAGAAAATCATCAAATCCTATATTGGAATTGAAGGCCTTAATCACCCAATCTCTCCATGGCCACATTCTGCGCCATCCATCGGCATGGAGGCCATGCGAATCTGCATATCGGGCTACATCCAGCCATTCCATCGCCATTCTTTCCCCATAAGCATCAGAGGCGATGAGCCGATCAACAGCTTTTTCATACGCATCATCCGAATCATCTGCCAGGAAGGCATCCATCTCTTCAATCGTTGGAGGCAGACCTGTCAAATCCAGACTGACCCTTCTCAGCAATCGCTCCTTGTTGGCCTCTTTAGAAGGTGTGATCCCTTGTCTTTCCAGTTCCTGCAAGACAAAATGATCGATGGAATTCCTTACCCAATTGATTTGCTTGACTTTGGGAACCACTGGCTTCTGGGGAGGAATGAAGGCCCAATGAGGTTTCCACTCAGCGCCCTGATCAATCCATTTGTTGATGAGGGCAATCTCATATTCGGACAAACTCAAATTGGATTCAGGAGGTGGCATCATTTCATCTGGATCGGTATTCGTGATCCGATGATACACCTGACTTTTTCTCAAACTTCCTGAAACGATGGCTCTCCTATCTTTGTCCTTGCCCAAAAGAGCAAAAGCGCCTTCTTCAGTATCCAGTCGAAGATCTGCTTCCCGCTTATTCTCATCCGGTCCATGACAAGCGTAGCATCTGTCGGACAAAAGTGGCTTGATGTGATAATTGAAATCCACGTGATCCGGGAGCTGGGACAAGATTTGTGGGTTCTCTGAAACTCCAGGCCCACATCCCAACATACATGTGATCAGCATCACCAACAGTAGGGGATGTCCGGCAGGCATCCCTAAGAAAAACCGATGTCCGGCAGGCATCCCTAAGAAAAACCGATGTTCGCTAGGCATCCTGTTTGAAACAAAATTAAGTAGTAGTCTGTCCATGGGAAAAGGAATAAGGTCAATTATCTCATAAATGAGCCACCATTGATATCAAGTGTTTCTCCCGTCATAAAGTCATTGTCGACCAAAAAGCGAACAGCAGTAGCGATATGACTGCTGACACCATTTCTTTTCAGTGGCGAAAATTCTTTGAATCGCTCCATTTGTTCTGGAGTGGATACTTTTTCGTGGAAGGGCGTTTCGATCACCCCTGGCGCAATTGCGTTGACGCGAACATGAGGAGCCAATTCTTTGGCTGCACCTCGGGTAAAGGAATCAATGGCTCCTTTGGAGGCGCCATAAATTGTCGCGGTAGGTGCACCATGTCTCATCGCAATCGAAGTCATATTGATGATGTTGGGTGCTTCTGCTTTTTGGAGCATCGGTATACACAATCGGGTCATCATCATGGTGGAGTAGACATTCAGAGCAAAAATTTGCTCCATCAATTCCCATTCAAGTTCTGGAACAGGATTTCGACGAATCAAGCCTCCAGCATTGTTCACCAAGACATCCAATACATCAGTTTTGGCTGCAACTTCTGCATGAAGTTGTTGGCAACCTTCTTCCAGCATGAGGTCTGCCTGAATGATGTGAGCTGTTCCTCCCCGTTTTTCCACTTCGCTGGCCACAGATTGTGCCGCATCTGCTGAGGAATTGTAATGAACATAGATGACATTTCCAGCCGCAAGTTCTATTGCGGTTTCTGCTCCGATACCTGTACTGGCTCCAGTAATGAGGATGTGTTTTGACATAATACTTGGGACAAATGTTTGATATGAAGGTATGAGTTTTGGTAAGATAACAAATTGGAGGCACTCTCTGTAAATTCTCTCAATTCGCAGAGTCTGAAAAGCTTTTCCCTATCAAAAAACCTTTATCTTTGAATCCCAATTTTGAGCACCTGAACCCCTCATTGATATGTCTTCAAAGCCTAGTCATTTTTTTGCTTACATTTCCAGACTGCGATTGATTCAGCGGTGGGGATTGATGTATAATGTTCATCCAGAGAATGTACAGGAACACAGCGTACAGGTAAGTTTTATTGCGCACATGCTCGCCGTGATCAAAAACCGGATATTTGGGGGAGAGGTTGATCCTGCCAGAACGGCATTATTGGCGATGTATCACGATACAAGTGAGGTGATCACAGGAGATTTGCCAACCCCTATCAAATACTTCAGCCCCCAAATCAAAAAAGCCTATAAAGAAATCGAACAAGTGGCCAATGTAAGATTGTTTCAATTTCTGCCCGATGAGCTGAAGGGAGAATTTACTTCTATATTTTTTTCTCAAGAAGATGACCGGGACCATTGGGCCTTGGTAAAAGCTGCTGACAAAATATCTGCTTATCTCAAATGTGTGGAGGAATTGAAAGCAGGGAATCAGGAATTCGCCAAAGCGGGAGAGGTTCTGCACAAAACGATCGAAGAGTTGAGTATGCCTGAGGTAAAATACTTCATGGAGGTCTTTTTGCCCAGTATGGAGCTGACGTTGGATGAGTTGGAGTAAATACCGGAAAAGGAAGTATTTTCTTAAAACCTATTTGGGGAACTTGATCAATCAGAACATAGATCAGATGCTGCATCTTCTCACTTTTGGTTTCTAGTTCAAAAAAGCGAAAGACCAGTTCCGTACCAAATAATGTAAATTACGAACTAACTGATCAACATGATGGATTGGCAACAGTACATTGACGAACTTTTAACAGATGATTTAGGGGCAATTACCCTCCCGATATTGTTGTTAGGGCTTATCATTGAGGTCTTTTGGTCCTGGCAATCTCAACGAAAATTGTATCATGGGAAAGATTTTCTGGTCTCGATTTCCATGCTCCTGGCTTCTATTCTGGTAGAGTTTTTTCCAAAATTATTGGCCTTTATTGTGTTCATCTTTTTGGAAGAGATTTCCCCCTTGCAAGAATTTGTTGGACGACAATGGTGGGCGTGGGTACTCCTGTTTTTCCTGGATGATCTAAGCTATTATTGGTTTCATCGCCTGAATCATGAAGTTCGTCTTCTTTGGGCAGGGCATGTCGTTCATCATTCTTCTGAATATCTCAACTTTGGGACAGCCTTGAGACAGGGAGTGGGTGAGCGCCTGCACAAATTCATTTTTTGGTTATGGCTTCCATTATTGGGTTTTGACCCCTTAATGATTTTCACAATGATCGGACTCAATCTATTTTATCAATTTTGGGTGCATACCGAATTTGTGAAGAAATTGCCAAGGTGGTTTGAAGCCATTTTTAATACCCCTTCCCATCATCGAGTTCATCATGCGTCCAACACTCGCTATCTGGATTGCAATCATGCAGGTGTCCTCATTGTTTGGGATAAGCTATTCGGTACCTTTTCGGAAGAACAAGAGTTTGACAAACCAATATATGGATTGACTCAAAACATCCAATCTTTCAATCCTATCTATGTCGCTACACATGAATATCAAGCGATCTGGCGAGATGTAAGGCGAGCAAGGAGGTGGTCAGATAAAATGAAATACATCTTTTATGCACCGGGATGGAGTCACGATGGGGAAGATAAGCGAGCAAAAGTGATGAGACAAAAGACACGCTCAAATTGAACCATGCGAGTCTAGAAGTGGAGAGAATTTGTGGTAGGAACAGGAGGATCGAGCCCCTATCGACGATTATACAATGGCAATTCCCACAAGATCTTATTCCAGGGACTTTTTTCATCTTCCTGAAGTTGGCGAAGACTTCTTTCGTAGACAATCCCATCTCTTTTGGTCTCGGAAAAGGACCAAAATTCGCGCGCAACGATAAAGGCTTTGGACATCTCTACCCAGGAATCGTATCGACTTTGAAGAATTTGAGCAGCAGAGAAGATTTGATTCCAGGCTTCAGGTTCCTCAATATATTCGGCCAGATATCCTTCTCTAGTCAAGGAAATATATCGAAGGTAATCCCAGGCAACAAAACTGATATAGCGGACATTGTGTCGATTGGTACGAGCCATCTCTACCCGATGCTTTTCATCCTCTTGAAGTTCCTTGGAATTCATCCCATATTTCCCTTCTTCGATTTCCTGAAGATATACTTGTGCTTCATCCTCAGAATAGGCGCTGACCTTGTGTATCATGTCATGAAATTCCTTTCGATGGCCATAGTCAAACAGCCAATCACATTCTTCCGCAAACCGATCTTCATTGGTAATATCCCAATGCTTTCGTAGCCGTTTTTGAGCGTTTTTGATTTTTTTGGGAATGAGTTCAGCCCCACCAAGAAGAAAATAATCCTTGCCTTCAACCTTAGACAACAAGGATACAGCTGCCATCGTCCACATCCGTGGTGTGGGTTCATCTGGATCTCGGGCATGCTTGTTGGATGATTTTTTTGAGCGTCTTGATCTTCTCCAGGAAATAGGGGAAGACATTTTCTCTACAGCTCCTCTCATGATGCTTCTAAATCGCAGTGTGAACCAAAATAGAACAGAAAAAATCAGGGCATACCCCACGACTCCTCCCCATCCGTGATCTCGGTGAAAGCGGACTCCCGCAAGCAGCAAGAGAAAGACACATGCGAGACTGAATCCGATGAGAATGACGTAATAAGAAACATCTTCAGGTGTTTTTCTCCCGGTAATCCCCATCACACGGCGAAGAAGAATGCCGCGATAGGTCATCACAAACAGCAGATATCCACCGAATGCCAGGGCCAATGTGATAAAGAAGGGATTCTCCATTGGTTTTTAGGATTTCGATCCTCAAATTAGCAAATCTTCATGGAATCCAATCTTTCCATCTTTGACTTTGATCATAAAAGCCTCTACGCGGCCTTTGATGTATATCCTTCTGCCAAAGGAGCTGCAACTCATATCAGTCATATGACTGAGACCCTCTTTGAGGTATTTCATGGAGGAATGCTATATGTGCTGGGAGCTTCAAATCTGCCGACATGGCAGGCTGAGGAGGCAACTGAAATTATTCGCCTCAAATTGGAAGAGCCCAATTATCTAGCGAGAGGACAACTATTCTCCACCCAACTCTCTAAAGAAATCAGGAATCATCCCAAGTTGGAATTGTGTCATTTTCGCGATATCTGGGGAGGATTGGGAATATTGCAGGCAGGAAGAAGATATCGGACGTTATTTGAAGTCAATGGCCTGCCATCTATCGAACTTCCTTATCGATATCCTTCTCTGGGAATTCGGACACTGAACAAACTGAAACAATTGGAGCAATTCTGCCTGAAGGAATCAGATCATATTCTTGTTCCATCAGAGGTGATTCGGCGGCACCTCATGGACAGAGGAATCCATCGGCAAAAGATTAGTTTGATCAGCAATGGAGCTATGTATCGACCGGAGATAGTGCCTCAAGAGAAGATGACAAATCCATATCTCATCTATTTTGGCGCTCTCCAACCCTGGCAAGGATTGGATGACCTATTGAAAGCATTTGCCAACTTGCGAGATTTGGAAGAGCTGCGCCTCGTCATCTGCGCCTCCCACAAAAGGCGAATAGCCAAAGCCTACCACAAGCTGGCGGAAAAAATGGACATAGCTGATCGCATCATTTGGCACTATCGGCTGGACAAGGCAGAACTGAATGGCTGGATTTCGCAAGCCATGTTGTCCATTGCTCCCCTCAAAGCATGTAGCCGGAATATTAGCCAGGGGTGCTCTCCCTTAAAAATTCTGGAATCGATGGCCTGTGGAACGGCTATCGTTGCGAGTGACTTGCCTGTCGTGAGAGAGATTGTGGAGGATAACAAGACGGCCAGATTGGTGCGTGCGGAACGACCAGCCGAATTGGCGAGAGTCATTCGATTTTTGCTGGAATATCCTGAAGAGCGGGAAAAACTGGCAAGGAATGCCTTAGAAACATTGAAACAAGATTTTCAATGGAAGAGAAAGCAGAGCGAGCTGAAAAACTTATACCTACAAATGCTTCAAGGCAATAGCAAGGAACTGTCCCCATAACTCAGAAATCGATATCCATTGTCCATGGCTGATTCATAAATGTTTCGCCAATCTTCCCCTACGAGCGCAGCAACCAATAAGAGTAAAGTGGTTTCTGGCATGTGGTAATTGGTGATCAATCCTTGACAAAGTTGGAATTGATAGCCCGGAAGAATGAAGAGATGTGTTTCAGCGATGAGGTAGGGAATCTGATGATGATCGATCAAATGCAAGATTGCCTCTAATGCCTGCACTGGAGCAGGTAACTCGGATGTTGGCACCTGATACGGATAGAATTGTTCAAGGTGAATGACTTTCTCTAAAGAAGGGAGCATTTGTTGACGATCAATCCATACCCCAATCCAATAGAGACTTTCCAGGAGTCGCAGAGAAGTTGTTCCCACAGGAATGATATTTCCTAGATGTTGGATCAATAGCCGAACCTGCTCTGGGCGAATAATGATTTGCTCTGCATGCATCGGATGATCAATAACTCGATCATGCTTTACCGGAAGGAAGGTTCCAGCACTGACATGGAGAGTTACATAAGCTGTTTTGATCCCTCGTTCAGGCAACTGTTGGAGCAATTGATCTGTGAAGTGCAAACCAGCTGTTGGGGCAGCTACAGCTCCTTTTTCTTTTGCATAGACCGTTTGGTATTGTTCCAGATCTTCCTCTGTGGCTTTTCGATTGAGGTAGGGCGGGAGGGGCAATTCTCCCATTTTTTGCAAAATATCTCCCCAAACACAAGAGACATCATCCCAGGAAAACTGAACAATATTTTGCTCGCGATCGATAAGTTCTGCATGAAGTGACAGACCATTTCCCAAATCCGCTTTCAGGATCTCTCCTGGTTTCCATCGTTTTTTTCTGCCAATCACGCAAGCCCACCTACAGGAAGGAGTAGCGATCATGGCTTGAGCAACTTCAGAAGGAGAGTCGGGATGCAACAACAATACTTCGATCAAAGCACCTGTCATTCTTCGAAAATACAAGCGTGCTTGAATGACTCGGGTATCATTAAAAACGAGCAAGGCATCAGTCGGAAGTAAGGCAGGGATTGCTGAAAAACCGTGGTGTTGGATCTCCCCTTGTTGATAAACAAGCAGTTTGGATTGATCTCTTTGTGACAAGGGTCGAATGGCGATTCGATCTTCCGGGAGATCGTAATGATAGTCTGATAGTCGAATGTGTGAAAATTCCTCCAAGGCTTCCAGTTCAAAAATTGACGAGTGAAACACTCATTTCCTGGCAAATTCTGCAATCCAATTGGCTAGCTTATCTGGATACTCCTCCTGAATGAAATGAGCGGCATCTTCCAGCAAATGTACATCTTCTGGAGAAATATGTGTTGCTGCTTGAAGCTGGGGAATTTGTTCTTCCCCTCGCAGAATCTTGTCTTGTTTTCCCCAAATACTCATGATAGGGATCCTAAGTTGTGCCAATTGTTGGTTGTAAACTGGAAGTTTGTCATAAATTTCAGAGAAACTGGTAAAAAACTGGTAGAGTGCTCGATCAACTCCTTCACTCATGGGAAGCCAATAGCCACGTCGATCTTCCTTGTCCAACTCACAATGCTTTGCCGCCAGACCATTTTTGAGGGTCGCATTCACCATCAATTTGCAAAACAACTTCGATTTGTAAAGACTGGTATACCATTTTCCCATTCGAGCACCCCGCTTGAATTCCATTGGAGGGTGAAAGCCCTGCTTATAAGCGATGGTATTCAGAATCACGAGATGGGAAATGCAATCGACTGCTTGGAGAAGGAGTTCCCAAGTCCAAATTCCACCTGCATCATGGCAAACATGTGTCCAGCTGTCGATATTCAGGTGTTGCATTAAGCCAAGTAGTCTATTCGATTGTTTGTCAGGAGAGTATATATCTACACCTTTGGGCTTGGAGCTATTGCCATATCCCAGTAAGTCAGGAGCAATCACCCGATAGCCCAGTTGACTAATAAGCGGAATCATATGGCGGTATAGCCAGGACGAAGTCGGCACTCCATGAATGAGCAGAATAGCAGGTCCACTTCCTTCATCCACATAAGCAATGCGCCCTTCGGGCAGTTCCCAAAATTGTTGACGGCTTCTATGTTTTTCCAGAGTTAGCATGGGAGAAACTTAAGATGAAAGATGAGCAAGACTCCTCGATCAATCCGTCATAGACAGAACATACACAGCAAAGGAAGCCAACCAATGTTCGCCTTCATAATTGCCACTCGCGATATTGGGAAGTGTTATGCGAACATGCTTTTCAGCCACTTCTCTTAGCAATCCACCTCTAGGATCTGATTCAGGCAGACTGGAAGCAATACCATAGAAACACCAGGATCGGCTGAGATTGAGCCCATCCAAATGCACGATTTGGCCATCGGTGCGATCCGAGACGGTGGCAGGTTCACGAAGGCTGGCAGGAAGATCTGGCAAAAATCGCGAAAACCAATCCGTGAAAGCTTCGGCTTCAAGCACCCTGCGCATCAGATTGGCTTCTTCCAGACAAGGAGACAAAAAATCAGATCCTCCCGGCTCCCATGTCGCAGGGCAGTTCACATCAAAACCATAATAGCGAAGACTACTTTCGCGAATGATACGTTTCAGGGCTTCATGATTGGCAGCTTGGGCATAATCCCAGGCAAAGGAAAGACCAAAAGCTGTATTGGGATGGACCCCTGTTCGGATGGGATAGGTTTGGCGTGGGAGAAAGTCGAGATACCTGGCGATAATTGCGTCTGTTAAGGGTTGCAGCTGCCGAGACCAATTCTGTGCTTGTGGGTCATTCCAGCCATGGAGCTCTTCAGCTAATTTGAGCAACCAGGCCCAACCATACATGCGTTCAAATGATTTTCGGCCTGACTGATTGAGGTAGGCAACTTCCTGCGCAATATGTTTTTCCTGAAGATTATGATCGATTTTGCTTCGAATGTCCAATGCCTCTGGCATGTCAGGAAAAGTTTTCAACAATCTTATCAACATCCAATGACCATGTACGGAAGAATGCCAGTCAAAGCATCCATAAAAGGCAGGATGCAAAGCCTGAGGAGATTGTATTTCCTCCTCATTGTGCATGACATGGCTGAGTTTGTTGGGATATTCTTGTTGAATGCAATTGAGCGCAAGCTTGGCAAAGTGACTGGCTCCTTCTTGAGTGAGGCTCAATTGATCCCCTTTTTCGGAGAGGAATTCGGTGTCGGTCATTTGAGCGTAAGTCAAAGGGATGTGACATAGAAGAAAAGCTGACAGAGTCAACCGTTTGAACGGTAAAAAAGAAACATTCCACATATCGTAAAAATAGAAAAAGGGAAAACAGATTGTATATTGACCTTGTTTAAGACTGATGAAAGAATGATCGACTCATTATCAGGTAAATATACTCAATCTGACTTCACATTTACGTTTTTTCCAGTCTTACATACATCTATGTTTCAATCCGAACCCCTATGAACAACTCTACTACAAAGGCTTGGGGAATTTGTCTGCTGTTAATCCTTGCTATGACATGTTCTCTTTCGGCTCAAAAAAGAAAGAAAAAGAAACAAGAAGTGCCTGTCGTTGAGACCCTTCAGTATGACGAGGCATTGTACAATGGACTCGAATGGCGATCCATCGGACCCTATCGTGGAGGTCGATCCTGTGCTGTAACCGGTGTTCCCGGCAAACCCAATCTCTTCTATTTTGGTAGTACAGGGGGTGGGGTATGGCGAACAAAAGACGGAGGTGGAAGCTGGGAAAATATCTCAGATGGATACTTTGGTGGCTCCATCGGTGCTGTCTCGGTCAGTGAATACAACAACAATGTGATCTATGTTGGAGGCGGGGAGAAGACAGTCAGGGGAAATGTCTCTTATGGCTATGGAGTTTGGAAAACCCTGGACGGTGGCAAAAGTTGGGAGCAAAAAGGCCTGAAGGATTCCCGCCATATTTCCCGAATTAGAATTCATCCCCGCAATCCTGATTTGGTCTATGCCGCCGTGATGGGAGATTTGTACAAATCCAGTGAAGAGCGAGGCGTCTATCGAAGCAAGGATGGGGGAGACAACTGGGAAAGAATCCTGTTTCCCAATGCAGATGCAGGAGCCGTAGATCTGATTATGGAACCCGGCAATCCACGAATTCTTTATGCAAGCACCTGGAGAATCCGAAGAACACCCTACAATCTATCCAGTGGAGGCGATGGTTCTGCTCTTTGGAAAAGTACAGATGGTGGCGACAATTGGGTGAATCTCTCCGAAAAACCCGGAATGCCCAAAGGAACACTAGGAATTATTGGCGTAACTGTTTCTCCTGCCAATCCAGATCGGGTGTGGACCATCATTGAGAATGAAAAAGATGGAGGCGTATTCCGGTCTGATAATGGCGGAGATACCTGGCAGAAAGTCAATTCCTCTCGATCCCTGCGCCAGCGGGCCTGGTATTACTCTCGGATCTATGCAGATAGCAAAGATGCTGATATGGTCTATGTCGTCAATGTCAGTTACCACAAATCGACTGATGGTGGAAAAACCTTCAAGCCACGCAATGCCCCACATGGAGACCACCATGATCTATGGATTGCTCCGGAGGATCCTGATCGCATGATCATTGGAGATGATGGAGGCGCACAGATCAGCTTTGATGGGGGGGACAATTGGTCTACCTATTATAACCAGCCTACGGCACAATATTATCGAGTGATCACTGACAACCATTTTCCTTATCGGATCTATGTCGCCCAACAGGACAATTCTACCTTGAGGGTCTTGCACCGTACTGGCGAAGGCTCGATTGGCGAAAGACATTGGGAACCCAGTGCAGGTGGTGAAAGTGCCCATCTAGCGATCGACCCTACGGACAATGATATCGTCTATGGCGGAAGCTATGGGGGATTCCTGACGCGTGTCAATCACAGAACCAAAGAACGACAAGCTATCAATGTCTGGCCAGACAATCCCATGGGCTATGGAGCTGAGGGCATGAAATATCGCTTTCAATGGAACTTCCCTATTTTCTTTTCCCCACATAATGAGGAAAAATTGTATGCAGGCTCCAATCATCTGCATGTCTCCATGGATGGGGGGCGCTCATGGGAAACGATTAGCCCTGATTTGACACGTAATGATTCCGCCAAACTGGTCTCTTCCGGTGGACCCATCACTCAGGACAATACGGGAGTCGAATATTATTGTACCGTATTCGCCGCTACGGAATCTTATCGGGAAGAAGGCCTGCTTTGGGTAGGCTCAGATGATGGCTTGATTCATGTCAGCAAAGATGGCGGCAAAAACTGGGAGAATGTCACACCTCCCAATATGCCAGAATGGAACATGATCAACAGCATAGATATCGATCCATTCAAGGATGGAGGAGCTTATGTAGCAGCGACCAAATATAAGGCAGGAGATTATGCACCCTACCTGTACAAGACCAAGGACTATGGCAAGACATGGACAAAAATCACAGATGGAATCGATGCTGATCATTTTACAAGGGTAGTCAGAGCTGATCCAAAGCGACAAGGTCTGCTGTATGCCGGAACAGAAACAGGCATGTATATCTCCTTTGACGATGGTGTCAGTTGGAAGCCATTTCAAATGAATCTGCCAATTGTGCCAATTACAGATTTGACCATCAAGAACGACAATTTGATTGCTGCTACTCAGGGACGAAGCCTGTGGTTGATTGATGATATCACGCCTCTACATCAGCTGAGTGATGCAATCGCGAATGCCGATCTCCATCTATACAAGCCCATGCCTAGCTATCGTATGGGAGGTGGACGCGGATTTGGTGGACCACCCAAAAATGTAGGACAGGACCATCCGGGAGGAGTGATGGTGCATTATTATGTGAAGGAAAAACCCGTAGATACAACAGAGCTGAAACTGGTATTCATGGAAGCCAATGGGGCGGAAATTCAGACCTATTCGACAAAGAACAAGAAGCAGAAGCGCATGTTCGAAAAGATGAAGGCTGGTACCAATCGCTTCATATGGAATATGCGATATGAGGATGCCAAGTCTTTTGAGGGCTTGATCATGTGGGCCGGGAGTACCAGAGGTCCGTCTGCTGCACCTGGTACCTATAAAGTTCGGCTGGTTGTGGGCAATGATTCCATGGAGCAGGAATTTGAGATTCTCAAAGATCCCCGCTCATCGGCTTCTCAGGCTGATTTGCAAGCTCAATTTGATCTGCAAATGAACGTGCGGGACAAGCTGACAGAAACTCATGAGGCCATCATTGCGATTCGCGATACCCGAAACCAGATCAATGCCTTCACCAAACGGCTTAAGGATCAGGACAATATGGAGGAGATCCTCAAGCAGGCCAAGGAATTGAACAAATCCATGACCGCTGTGGAGGAAGCCCTCTATCAAACCAAGAACAGAAGCCGTCAGGACCCGCTGAATTATCCCATCAAGCTCAACAACAAACTGTCAGCATTGGGCTCTCAGGTCAGCATGGGTGACAATCCACCGACCAAACAGGCCAGGGAGTTTTATGAAGAGGTGAGCGCAAAGATCGACGAGCAACTTGCCAAGTGGGAAGAAATCCAGCGAGATCAGATCCCCAGCTTCAATCAAGCGGTGAAGGAGAAGCAAGTGGACCTAATCCAATTACCAAAAGAAGAGACTGGGCAGTAGGACCTGAATAGAAGAAATGATTGAATTCCAGACTTGGCCTTAGGGTCCGAGTCTGGAATTTTGTATAGAAGGGATCATCTATTAAATATCTCTTTCAGCTAGCGGGGAATGGGGTGTATTTGTATTTTTATTCAAAATGACTTATTATTGTCAAATGCAACATTTTTATTAGGCTCTGAACGTCCTGATAACTCTGGCTAATATGTTGGCTATGAGTTCAGAAACAAAAACTTATAGACTGTTTGACAATCTGCCACTTATTTTTTGTATGTGTCTTTTTCACTCATTCTACAGCTTTTTTGGTTCTTATTTCACCACAATGAGAATAAAAATGAGCCTTGTCTGAGACAAAAATACCCCATACACATTTTCAGCACAGATCTCTAAACAATCTCTTAGCGCATTTCCTTCTAACAAGCTTATTGTTAGAAACAGCTTTTGTCTTCTAATGAGGGGGATCGTTTGAAGGAAATCATCTACCCCAAAGGGCGTAAGAAGGCGCTTAACTTTTTTACTTCAAACATATTAACACCTTAAAAACAAATGAAACACTTTTCACTCTTAATTACCCTTACCCTTTTCAATTCAATCCTGATTTTTAGTCAAAATCTTGCACTAGATTTACAGAACACTGATTCTTACGTAAGTGCTGGAAGCAATATAGAACTAAGAATGACTGAGGAAATGACAATGGAAGCATGGATTTATCCAACTTCACTTCCTACTACTGGAAACTCTCTTATTATCAATAAGGAAGGAGAATATGAATGTGCCATATTCCCTGATGGGACATTGCAGTGGGCATTTGATAATGATGATCCTGATTGGGCTTGGCACAATACTGGTCAAATCATTCCATTAAACCAATGGACCCACATTGCGATTGTTTACAATTTGGGAAGTATTCAAACTTTCATTAACGGAGTAAGCAAGGAAACATACAATGGGGCTGGCATAATCTCAGATAATTCCCCCATGCTTAATGAATTATGGATTGGCTATCGGCAGGGAGGCGGGACTGCTCAATATTATGGATATATAGATGAGGTTGCAATCTGGAATAGAGCAAAACAGGCTACCGAGATCTCTTCTGATTGGGCCAAAGAGTTATGTGGAGATGAAGATGGGTTGGTATTGTATTATCCATTTGGAGAGTCTTCTAATTGTGACACCACTGTAGATGTCTGTGATTTCTCTTCCCCCGATGGGACTGGGCATAATGGGATCTTTGGTCAGACCGCTAATGCTCAACCGCTGCCAATAGTAAGCAATGAAGAATTGCCAGCAATTACGGATTGTCCAAGAGTAACCAATCTTGACCGTCGGCAAGATGCAGAGGTCATTATTTTCCCCAATCCGGTGAATGAGGTATTGTTTATTGAGGCTGGGAGTCCAATCACGAACGTCCAGGGATTCAACTTGGCCGGGCAGAAAATGGACATTTCCATGATGGATGAGACCTCATCTTCCACCCTTCATGTATCTATCGACCAATGGCCAATAGGGATGTATATTATCTATGTTGAAACAACATCAGGTGTTAATCGAAAAATGATTCAAAAGAAATAAACAAGCGTCTCTGGATATTGAATGAGCTTCTAAATACATGCTTTTCGTTCTGATCTCCTTAATCAGATAGAGAGTTTATCGCCATTATGGCGTGGATTGAAATCCGCGCTATAATGGTTTTCCTTCCACAATGGCCCAAATTCGAATCAGAGATTCTTACCCTGCTCATTTGAGATGAGTTTTTTCGCAGCTGCGGTTTACCAAACGCGGCTACGAGTCGATGACAAGGGTATATAAAGTAAGTAGGGAGACAATTTTGAATGAAGAATTATGAATATTGAATGGGCTGTCAAACAGCGAGTTATCAGATTTTTTTTATATTTAAATTTGTCCGCCCACTTAAAAGCTCTCAATTAAATATTGGTTAATATATTGGCTATTTATGAATTTTTTCTGTATATATGATTAATATATAATCTGAAATGAATCCCTATAGCCTTCAAAAACTCCCGTCTGATATCCTGCTGGAAACAGCCCTCAAACACCGCCAAAGGCGAAAAGAATTGAAACTCTCTCAGGCAGAATTGGCCGCCCGATCTGGTGTGTCGTTGGGCAGCCTCAAGCGGTTTGAGCGGAGCGGACAAATTTCTTTTGAGTCCTTACTAAAATTGGCGCATGTATTGGGGCGCTTATCAGAGTTTGAAAAGATCCTGATGCCCAAGGAAAATATGGCAGAGGTGGAAAAATTGTTTAGTCATCAGAAAGATAGTCGCCCATGAGTGTAGAGAAATTGATGGTGGGGATTTGTTTTGATGAATCAGAGATAGAGTTAGGAGAGTTGGTGTATGCGAATAGGAAGATCTATTTCAAATATCATCCAGCATTCATAGAGAGAGGAATACAGATTTCTCCACTCAAACTTCCTCTATCGTCTGAAATCATGGCTGGTGATCCGGAGATATTTGATGGCCTATTTGGGGTGTTCAATGACTCTTTACCAGATGGATGGGGACGATTATTGCTGGATCGGGCATTGCAGGAAAGAGGAATTCCCCTGGGATCTCTGACCCCTATGGAACGTTTGGCCTATGTGGGCAGGAAAGGAATGGGAGCACTTGTATACAAACCTCCCGCAGATCTGGAAGAGGACAGTCCTTTCTCCCCGGATCTGGATGAGATTGCTTCTGAAAGCCAAAAGGTATTGGCTGGATCGAGTACCGAGATCCTGGATGAACTCTTCTTGATGGGTGGCTCATCCGGAGGAGCCAGACCCAAAATCATGCTAGGCTACCATCCAGAGACAGATCATCTGATCAGTGGGGTAGGAGCCTTCCCAGAAGGATATGAAGCCTGGTTGATCAAATTCCCTTCCTCCATTGATCCGCCAGACATCGCTTCTATTGAATATGCTTATTATCTCATGGCATTGGAAGCTGGCCTGAACATGCATCCTTGTAAGCTCTTTCGTACACAGTCTGGATCTGTATATTTTGGAACCAAACGATTTGACAGAGAGGAAGGGAAGCGGCTACACATGCACTCAGCCAGTGGCTTGATGCATGACAATTTTCGATTGAGCACGATGGATTATGGCCACCTGATGGATGCGGCCTTCAGATTGGAGCATCATGTAGCCGCCTATGAGAAAATCTTAAGACTTGCTGCCTTCAATGTATGTGCCCATAATCGAGATGATCACAGCAAAAACGTGTCTTTTTTGATGGAGGCAAATGGAGAATGGCGATTGGCCCCTGCCTATGATCTGACCTTTTCCCGAACTGCCCATGGCTATCATAGTATGACTATAGCAGGAGAAGGCAAAGCACCCAAAAAGCAGCACCTCCTGGAACTTGCTCGTATTTTTTCTGTCAAACATCCTCAGCGAATCATCGAAGAAGTCCAGGAGAGCATTTCCCGATGGCAATCCCATTCGACAAACAGTGGAGTAGGGAAGGATTCTATGAATTTGATTCAGAGGACCTTGAATCAGATATAAACCACGGGCCATAGGTGTGGATCTTAATGGGATAGTCTGGTGCGCTGCAATCCGCGCCAGATTCAGGTCCGATTGAAGATAGAATGGCATGGAATTAGAGATTCTCGCTCGGCCCATCTGAGATGATCTTTTTCGCAGCCGCGGTTTGCCAATCGCGGCTACGAGTCGATGACAAGGCCAAGCGCGTACTCTCATCTCAAGGGGTTGAGGCTAGTGGCGGAGGGGTTCAACAGAGATTCAATACGCCCAGTCAATCCCATACTTCGCCCACTCCTTCTCAGAGAGCTTGTAAATCTCCCCTTTCTCCCATCTCTGATAGACAGTCTGCCAGAGTTTGGCCAGCTGACCTCCGGTGAGCAGGTAGTTACCATCTGAGGAGAAGGCGACAGAGGAGACTCCGCTATTTCCATCAAATGTCTGAATCTGATTGCCCTTCAAATCCCATAGTCTTGTTCCATCGCCGCTTCCAGTTAGAATTCTTTGACCATCGGGAGAAAAGGCGATGGCATGAATTTCGCTTGAATGTCCCAAGAATTGCTGATTGAGTTTGCCTTTTAGACTCCATAGTCGAGCAGTTTTATCGTTACTTCCTGTCAAGATACTTTTGCCATCAGGGGAAAAAGCTACAGAGCTGACCTGACCTGTATGTCCCTTGAAATGTTGGAGGAGTTTGCCTTTCAAATCCCATAGCATAGCAGTTCGATCCCAGCTTCCGGTGAGGACATTTTGCCCATTAGGAGAAAGGGCTACAGACGAAACAAAATCGGAATGGCCCTTGAATTTTTGAAGGGGATTACCATTTAGATCCCATAGTATAGCAGTTTGATCCCAACTTCCAGTGAGGACGTTTTGTCCAGTTGGGGAAAAGACTACAGAGGAAACAGTCGCTGTATGTCCCATGAAATGCTGAAGGAGGTTTCCTTTTAGATCCCACAAACCAACTGTTCCATCATAGGACCCAATCAAGAAGTTTTTATCATTAGGAGAAAAGACTACGGAGTGAAATAGTTCTTTTTGTGCCTTGACTTGCTGTTGCTTGAGGGGTTTTCCTTCCAAATCCCACAGTAAAATAGTTTTATCATAACTTCCAGTCAGGACACTTTGACTATTGGAGGAGAATGCAACAAAAATGACAGGTTTTGTATGTCCTTTAAATTGCTGAAGAGGATTAGCTTTCAGATCCCACTGTCGAACGGTTCTGTCTCCGCTGCCAGTAACTACACTTTTGCCATCGGATGAAAAAGCAAGAGATAATATACTACTTGTGTGTCCTTTGAATTTCATGAGGGAATTTCCTTGTAGATCCCACAACAGAGCAGTCTTATCATAACTTCCAGTGAGGATGTTTTTGCCATCGGGAGAAAAGGCTAGGGATGTGATATCGTTTGTATGGCCATTAAATTGTTGGAGAGAGTTGCCTTTCAAATCCCATAGCAGAGAAGTCCTATCACTGCTTCCTGTTAAGATATTTTTGCCATCTGGCGAAAAAACAAGGGTCGAGATAATACCCCTGTGCCCCTTGAATTCCTGAAGTAAATTGCCGTTTCGATCCCACAATCGAACGATATTGTCCCAACTTCCAGTTAATATGCTTTTGCCATTTGGAGAAAATGCGAGGGAAGAAACAAACCCTTTATGACCCTTGAATTCCTGTAGAAGCCTCCCTTGTAGATTCCATAATCGAGCAGTCTGATCCAAACTTCCAGTCAGAAAATTTTGACCATCTGGGGAAAAGGCTACAGACCAAATCATTTCTTTATGACCTTTAAATTCTTGGATGAGATTACCTTCCAAATCCCACAGTCGAGCAGTGTTATCTTTACTTCCAGTCAGGACGTTTTGTCCACTTGGGGAGAAGGCTACGGACATTACGGTGTTTGTGTGGCCATTGAAATCCAGAAGGAAGTTGCCCTTTCTATCCCATAGCTTGGCTGTTGTATCATGAGAAGTAAGGATGTGAAGCTCATCGGATGAGAAAGCCATAGAAATATACTCAGCAGTATCTCCAATTGTATGTTTAGTCTGGTAATATGAAACTAAGGGATCCTCACTGAGATCATGAATGGCGGACTGAGTCTCTTGAGAAGGAAATTGTGTATGCGCAGCCATCGCCAGATTGATCGCAATAGTAGGATCTTCCTCATATACCTGTCTAGCTTTGGCAGCCAGGGCTGCGGATTGCGCCTCTCTGGTCTTTTGATCCGCCTTGACTTTTGAGCTATAGGCCCAGATACCCAGGCCGGTCGCTATCAGCAGAGCAACCGTGATTGCAGCTGTGAAGATTTGTTGGCGACGTCTGTTGGCCTGTTCTCTGACGATTCTTTCTGCACGCTTTTGGCGGCTGAGATCAATCAGCTTCTGTCCGGCTGAAGAGAGTTTTGGCATGCCGGGCAGACTGCCTGTTTCTATTCCTGCACCTTCTTCCACGATAGCCAGATCTGCTTCTGCCAAATAACTTTCTTCTTTGCCCACATTTAGATTAATCCTGGCTCTTGCCAGCATGTCTTGCTCGATCTTCCCATCCAGATCTTCCTTCAGGTGAGGACGCAGCATGGCGATGAAGTTGGCAGGACCGATGTATTCCTGTTCCAATTCTGCCGGGAGTGCATATTCTGACTGCTCTGATTGCGTGTTCAGAGAATGAGAAGCCAGAATCTTGTTGATATCCTCCTGAGATAATCGATAGCCGACATCTGCGAGTTTGTTGTTCAGGATGCGCGCTGCACGCTGTCCGGGGGTATCGGAGAGATTGAAAGCCCGGATCACAATGGGGGCGAGCGTGTCATGCGCGAGGATGGTGGTATAATTCTCTTCACGCTTGCCTGAAGCTCTGGCCTTCTGCTGATCCAGTCTCACCAGCAGAGAAAGATTCTGCAATTCCTGGATCAGTTTTTTCAGTTTCTCCCCTTCTACTTCATATTGATTCAGCAAATCAGCTCGTTTACAGCTACCTGCTGTACCCAGATTGGTGGTGTGTTGGTGTAGAATGTCTAGGGTGAGACCAGATTTTACTTCTTGTTCATATGTTGTTTCTTCCACTTTCAGCTTTGCCAGTTTGTCCATCTGCTGTTGAAAAAACTCACCTATGGTGATGCCTTCTTTCCGCAATTCCTGATATACATGCCTGCTGAATGGCACAGGCTGATGTTCTGCCTGATGGCTCGTTGTCCAAAGTTTGGCGAGGGTAATCTGCAAGACCGGTGCGATGGGGGATTCGCTATCTTCCATCAGATCATCTGCGATGATTTCGGGTAGATTATCTTCGATCTGAAGCTGGTATTTACGCCGGGTGATATCATGCTGATTCACACCTTGTATAGCTTCGATGATGCCAGCGCGGTCCAGTCGCTTCAGAAAAAGTTCTGCATAAGGGAGCCTGAGTGCCTGAAAGCTGTCCCGGATCTCAGGGTGGGATTCTTTGCGATAGCTGAGGATGAGTTTGCCTTTGATGTTTGTTTGATTCTGTCCAAAGAGAGGCTGGATGGCCATCAAAAATTGAATCAGCTCATCTTCTGTGGAGGCAGAGCCGGGCATGGGACGGGTGTATTTCTCTTCCACCTGATCGAGGATAATCACAAGTGGTTTTCCTTCTTGCTGCTCTATGCCTTGCCATTTGCTAAGGATGGTGGTGAGTTGGTCAGGGGAAACCGAGGCGGTTTTTCTTTTCTTTGATTCTTCCCTGGTTTGAATAAGTCTGCTCAAAGCATTTTCTAATTGTTGCCGAAGAACAGAATCAGTACTTTTTTCGATAGCATAAAGAAGAAGTTGCTCAAGTTCGGCTTGTGCTTGTGGAGGTTCTTGATGAGAAGACCCTTGTTCAGATTGTTCAGATTGTTCGGATGCTATTTCCTCAAGATAGATCCTTTCTGTGAGTTGGCCATCCAAAGCCATTTCCAAGGTACCCAGGAGACCTTTTTCCTGAATTCGGCGTGTATAGATGATCTGATAGCTATCCTTGATTCGCGGCAGTAAACCCGCATCCAGCATGGAGCTTTTGCCCACCCCTGATTTTCCATAAAAGAGGATGATGGGATGGATGCCTTGCAGATGATTGTACAATTCCCGGATTTGTGTTGCTCTGCCAAAAAAGAGGGCGCTATCCGCCTCCTGAAAGAAATGCAGCCCGACAAAGGGAGAATTCTTCAAACTGAGATAATAGCGATCCGGCAATGGCAAATTAAAGAGAGGATTGTAGGCTTCCCTGGCCAGATTCCAGGACTTGATGTGCTCTGCTCCGGCTCGGATATAGAGATCCCAGGGAAAGTCAGGCGTCTCTATCATGTCTTCAGTCTCAAGGTTGAAATTGAAAACAAAATCTCTTGTTTTGCTTTCCTTCTTGCGCTTGGCTGTGACCTGGGCCTGGGCTCCTTCCCAGGCTTGTTCCAGGGATCTTCCCTCAGCCAGACTGACATAAAACTGCCTGGAGAGGGTGGTGGCGATGGAATCATTGATGGGACGAGAAGTCCCAATGACAGCGGGGACCCCTTTGTCCCGTAGCTCCATCGCTTGTCTTCGGGAGCTACAGCCATTGATGAAGACCAGTTTTAGGCCTTTTTGTTGTCCAAGAAAGGTAACCAGTCCTCCAGCATTGGCCATCTCGCGCTCCCCGCTCGCTTGCTTGAGCAGGAGGGCATAATCTGAAGCATGCCCCCCATAATGGAAAATAGAGATACGATCCTTGTAGCGATCGAAAGTTTTCCAGATTTTGTTCAGATCTGTATCAGTTTCATAGATAACTTCACACAATCTGTTTTCCTGGGGAATATTGGGACCAGATACCTTATCCAAGGCTTCCCGAATGGCGTTTTGCTCTTCGGTGAGTTTGTAAAGGTAGTCTTTGCGATCATTGGCGAAGGCCAGAAAGATAACTGGGAGTTCGGACATAGGGAGGGAGATATGGAGAATAAAGTAGGAATTTTTTTTGTGCTGTCTATCATTGTTTTGGGAGAAGGTGTAAGCAAAGGGTGCTTTAGTTGATTGGTGGTACACGATTGCACTTGTCCCTGACAATGGCTTGACCTCGGAGGATTTGTAGGCAAGTGTGTGGGCGATTCCTCCGAGGTCTGGGGCGGTGGCGAGGAGGTATTTGGCCCTTGCGCATACCTCGGAGGTTGAGCCTTCACACGCCCAGCCACACAAACCTCCGAGGAAGCCTTGTCATTGACAAGTTCGGAAAATACCGGCCCACCTCTATCTGCAAGAGGGTAGTGGGAAAGTTATGGACTGTTAGTGGTATAGGAAGATCAATACCGCACCTTCACCGCATGCGTCTTCTTAATTTGCTCGCCATTGCTGAGATTCACTTTGACAAGCAATTGGTGGGAAGGATATTCTGCGCTGAGTTTGGTTTCGAGCCGTTGGAGGATTTGGCCAAGGCGACCTTCTTCTTTGAGGTCTGCCAGCTTGGGATCGGAGATGTGGATAGGCAAACTGAAGTCCCAGGAAAAGCTCTTATCCTGGGAGATGAGGGTTTTTCCTGACCAATCGATTTGGCCGAGATTCTGTGAGTGCTGTTCTAGCTGACCCTTTTTGCCGACGAGCTGAATGGTTTTCTTGAAGGATATCTGGATGGATTCGATTTTGCTTGTACTCTGTGTCTCCAGCTTCAGGGAACCAAATATCGCGCTTTGGGTGAAAGAAATACTGGACGGAATATCTAAATGGAGGGTGCTCATGTATGGTTCAGTCAGATTGATCCAAACAAATTACGGAATTCCCCTTTAATCTGAAGAGGAATTCCGCAACAAGGTAAAAATGACTAAAAACAGAAATTAATAAGTGATCACGATTCCGACTGTTGGCTGGATGATTCCCAGGTCGTTCTCCAAAAATCGGGTCTGATATCTACTAGTATCATAGGTATTCACTTGAGGAATCCCCGCCTCATCTTTGACGACATCTAGGATCGGTGGTCCTGCAATGGAGTAGACATATGCGTTCTGCATATCAAAATAGAGATTGAAGCTCCATTTGTCGAAGAACCACTTTTTGTCTATCCGAATATCCAATTGATGATAGGCCTTTGTTCTCTCAGAATTGAGTTGATCATAATCAGGAATCTCTCTTCCGCGAATGTCCCAGATCTCTCTCAAGCTGGAGGTCTCTACATCTGCCGGGGTGAAAGGTGTTCCGGTTGTCAATCGCCATTTGGCCCCGATTTCCCAGTTCCCTTTGAACTTCTTGCCCATCGTCAAAGCGACGATATGTCTGCTGTCCCATGCTGAAGGGCGGTAGACGCCGTTTTTGTCCTGAAACTCACTCCATCCAAGTGTATAGGCCAGAATTCCATAAAACCCCTTGTACAATCGCTGCTGTAACAAGATTTCAAGGCCATAAGTTCGACCAAGAGAAGTGGAGGTGGCTGGTTCATTCCCAACTGTCCCAAAATCTCCGCCTAGGTTCGCCAATGAGATAGAGTCTCGGGTGAGGAAGGGATAATTGTTGTACTGCTTATAGTATCCTTCGATTGAGATCTTGGAATTGGTGGCTGTGGTGTAGGCCAATCCGCCTACCATTTGTCGATTTCGGATATAAGTGATGTCGGTGTTGGCCAGTGCGCCGGTTTGCGAATCCCGATATCCCAGGATGGTGTAGGGAGGGAGTTGGTAGAAGATGCCAGTATTGAAATTAGCGGCCAGCTCTGGTGTGATCAGGAAGGAGGCAGAAAATCTGGGTGAAAATTGTTCCAAAGGATTCTGCATTTGATCAGAGAATGAATTCCCATCTACTCTAGCTCCTGCTGAGAGGATGAGACGATTCTCAATCAGTTTTTTACTTAGCTGAGCAAATGCACCATATTTGGACAAGTTCAGATCAGATTCAAAGTCAACCACCCCAAACCGCAACACACTGTAGGTATCTGAATTGTACTTCGCGAATTCATAATTGGCCCCATAATTCCATTTGAATCCATTGGATCGGCCCGTATATTCTACTCTGAGTTTGTTTTCGATCTCCTGTGAATTGTAATCAAGTAAGATGGGCCGGGACTTGTCATTGTCGGTATACTTCTCCGCATTGAAGTTGATCATGTTGCGACTGGCGACCACATTCCAGAATCCTTTGTTGCCAAAATATTTGTAGCTCGCGCCGACGGTGTAGTTCCACTGGGTTTGAACAGGAATATTGCCAAGAATGTATTTCTGATAATCTGTGCTGTCTGCACCGAGATTCAACTGGAATTCGTCCAATGCACCCAGACTGACGATGCTCAACTCATGTCGCTGTCCCAATCGGAACTTGTGCTTGTACTGGTAATCGTTGTAATTGGGCAGAAAAGGAAGCGCAAGCACCTTGAAGAGAAGTTGCAAATAAGATCTTCTGACAGAGAAGAGGAAAGATGAATTTTCGCTCGAAGGACCTTCTACCGTCAAGGCAAGATCACTGGCCCCCAAAGTAGCTGTGAATCCCAATCGATCATCTCTGGCAGGTCTTTGCGTGAATTCAAACACAGAACTCAAGGCATTTCCTCGATTGGAAGGAAAAGCACCTGAGTAAAAATCCACTTCCCCAATGAAGTCTACATTGATCAGGCCGACAGGACCGCCAGACGCTCCCTGAGTAGCGAAGTGGTTGATATTTGGCGTTTCGATGCCATCGATGTAGAAGCGGTTTTCATTGGGACCACCACCACGGATCAGAATATCATTTCGAAAACTCACCGTACTCGCAACTCCAGGAAGAGATTGAATCACCCGAGAGATGTCTCGGTTTCCACCAGGATTTCGTTTGATCTCACTGGTCCCAATGGTTCGCAGAGAAAGAGGGGCTTCTTCAACATCCTTAAAGGGAGAAGCCAGAATGACGACAGAGTCAGTGGTTGTCTCTGCTTCTGCCATCGCAATTTCAAGTACAGTTGGTTTGGAATTGGTGACTTGAATCTCATATAGAACTTTGGTTTGAAAACCGCTGAATCTAGCTTCGATATTATATAAGCCAGGTTGGATGTTTTTGAGTTCAAAGTTCCCGCTGCTATCGGAATATGTACCTTTTCCGACATCTTTCAACAAAATCGTTCCAAATTTCAATGGATCGTTGTTGAGTTCGTTATACATTCGTCCCCGAATGATGCCTGATTGGGCCTGAACCTGAATAGTTGACAAAAGCAGGATCAGAAGGCAACAGGGGATAAGGTGAAATCTTTTCATCGTTTGTTTAACTGACTGATTACACCTTCCTAACCAAATTCGTCGAAGCTTGTTTTCAATTTTGGAGATTTTTTCCTGATGCAGGTAAAATAGTCTACGACTTTGGTATGTTTTTAGAGGCATTCTACGTATTCGTGTCTACACCCCTTCCCAACGGTCCGTCCTATGACAAAAAATTATCAACTCTTACATCAGCTTCTTGATCATCTGGAACAATATGAAACCGACGCTCAAAACAAAGAGATAAGCCTGATGGGATTCTCGGGTTGGCTCAATCGCCAACTGGCATACCCGACACCTGTCATGATTTCTCCTCCCGACCAAGATGAACTGGAAGAGGCAAAAGATAGTCAGGCAGAAACTGCCCTTACAATTCTGATCGGCTATCTCTATCGATATTCCAAACACTACACCAAGAAGGCACTGGAAGATACCCCCTTGTCAACCTTTGATGATTTTGCTTTTCTGGCAACCCTCAGCTACCAGGATAGCATGACAAAGACAGAATTGATTCAACAGCATATTCTTGAAATTACTTCCGGGATTGAAATCATCAAGCGACTAACAAAGCATGGACTGCTGGAAGCCTTCTCAGATCCAAAGGATCGCAGGTCCAAACGAGTCAGATTGACAACAGCAGGCAAACAAATGCTGGCTGATGTCATGGGGAAAATGGATGCAGTAGCTCATATCGTTTCTGGGGATCTGCGCATTGAAGACCGTGCAGTCTTATTGTCCCTACTGCACAAACTGAATGATTTTCACGCGATTATTCACATGACCGACAGAAAAAGTCCGCTGGAAGAAATTCAGGAAAAATATCTAAGATCACCAGAAGTCATTTCTTATTGATGTTGAAGGATTACGTAGTTGGACACAATTAGATATGAAAGTAAGTTCTGCTAACTCGCTGTCTTACAGCCTGTTCATAGTTCTTTATTCAAAATTGTCTCCCTACTTATTTGGACAAATGTATATTTTGGCAATCATCTTCCACCCTCTCGATCTCCCGCCAGCGGGAGACATCAACCCACAAGGCCAGGAGGGGGTTGGGGAGGATTAGAATAAGCATATGTATACATACACCTACTTACTTATTCCTTTTTGAGGATAGCTTGTTGTTTGGTTGATAGGGGCCAGGATTCAATGATGTCTACCCCCTCAACTTCCGTCCCTGTAGTGGTGCCTTTGTCATCGGGTCCCACAAAAATTTCCAATTTGATCTCTTCCTCTCTGAAATGATAGCTTACGAGGAGAAGGCTATGATTCACAAGAAATCGACTCGTGAGCGTATTTCCCAAAAGCCTTGCTTCCAGAATGATCGAATTTTGTTCATCGATCGAATACAGCCCGTTTTTGACATCTACGAGAAGCAATAGATAATTTCGGACATCCTTCGAGTCTCTTCCGTAATCGAGAACCCACTTCCAGCTATCAGAAGAGTCTGTTGGTTCAATGGTCAAAGCCATCGGAATCTTTTGTTTTAGTTCTGGTCCCTGATAAATTTCCAAATCACCAGTCCAGGTACCGATCCAGGCATGGGGAAAGCCCATCGCTGGCTCCTGACAAAAGAGAGAGGTGCCAGTCCAGACAATCCATAGCAGGAGAAGAGTGGAAAAACGAAAAAAAGATAGGAGAAAGCTCATGAAGACGTTTGTAAGAGAGTAAGTGCCTCGGCGAGGTTCTGCTTTTCGGCGAGTTCTGCTGCTGTTTTCCCCTGCTTGTTGGTCAAACCTGGACTCATACCAGTGGCCAACAACAATTTCAAGACTTCAGGGTGGGGGAGAGCCAGATGCAAACTCCTCTGTCCATCAGGTGTCGGTGCAGCAGGATCAGCACCAAGTCGCAAGCAGAGTTGAGTCAAAGGAACAGAACCATGAGAAATGGCTTCCCAGAAGGCAGGATGCAACTGATCAGCAGGTACAGAAGAGGCAGGGGCTTGTTGAGAAAGACTGTCTGGTGTTTGTTTCAAGGCCTGCTTCAAGACTTTTTCTATCAACAACTTCCCTCGTTGTTCCCATTCGTCGACAGTATCCTGGGCATTGAGTGCTTGTAATACTCCATCAATCAACCCAATAGCCATTGAGCCAAATTTGGAGGATTGGCTTAACAAATATGCCGGGAGAAGGCTATCTGATGGCAAGGGAGAGGATGGAGTTGGGTGTTCTTGTTCTTGCGCGTGGCTGTGTGCAGCTTTTTTGAGCATTTTTGTGATGCGGGGGCTCACATGATGCCGATCCAGGACGCTTTGGCCTTTGCGATCTTTGACACGTGGATCCACTCCAGCACTCAACAATGCCTTCACGATTCCGATTCTTTCCTGATCTACAGCGAGCATCAGAGGAGTAATTCCCTCTCTGTTTCTGGATTCACAATCGGAGCCTGTCTCAATCAATTTTCTTGCAAAGGTGGTATTCCCAGCTCGAATGGCACGAAACAACGCTGTTTCTCCTTTCTTGTCAGGAATTTCAAGCTCTGGCTGTAGATCAAGTAGATAGGCAAAGATATGTTTGTTCCCATGATCAATGGCGTGCATCAGTGGACTGTTCCCTGAACTACTTTTTTGGTCGATGTCCCCCCCGGACTGGATCAGTAGCCGCAGCCCCTGAAGATGATCTTTGTCAATGGCCCGACTGAGAGCGGGTACGCCTCGTTCACTTCTGGCATTGACATTCATTCCTGCATTGATCAGGATCTCGAGGCAAGGAAGATTTCCTTCTTCTACAGCGCAGATTAATCCAGCTTCATCAAATGAGCCAACCTCCCTGATGACCTTGGTCTTGTCAAGATATTTTCTGAGACGTTTGAACATATATGAGAAGATAAGCTGTCAGAAAAGAGAAGGAGGATGAAGGAGACACTTCAGAAGCAAGTTACACTTTTGGGATCAAAATTTCCTGTTCGAGTCCTTTTTGACTGTCATGAAGTAGTCGGATGAGCCGATCTACCTGTGGATCTTTATCTGAGATGAGTCGTTTGGCCTGAAGATACTGCTTGTCGTAGAGTTCGCGATTTCCAAATTGCCGAATGAGTGAGTCAATCCTTTCTGGGACAAATAGTTGGCATCGTTCTTCTCCCAACATCTGCCTGAACTCTTCTCGGTATATACAAACTCCAGCAGGGTCCCAATCGCCAAAATGCAGATAGGAATTGGGCAAACTTGTCAGCCATTCTCTGAGAAGATCGCCAGCCTGTCTGTATACAAACAGATAGTTAGCTTTCTGAAAATAAGCTTGTTGTAAATGAATCAGTCGGAAGTTTTCATAATTCTCTATGCCGACGATCACACAATCTGGAGCCGGAATAAATTCCTGGTCTGCTTCGATGAACAGACTCCTGCCAGCAACAGGGGATATCAGAATAGATTGCTGGTTGAGTGTTGCTGATATGCGCTCCAGACTCTTTACAAAAAGGCCACGAAAGTGATGTCTTCGTTGGAGTTTGCTGTTTCCCGCAATGCGTACAAAATCAGATTTTTCTGCATGAGGATCTTCCAGGGTAGCTACAAAGGCGTGAAGATCTGAAATCGCGAATTGATTAGCCAGATAAGAGGAGAAAGAAGCTGGATGTGTGAGGCGGATTGTGCTGCGATTTTTGCCGATTCTGACCAAGGTCAAGACTTGATCGTCCAATAGCTGCTTGAGCAAAGAGGAGGGATGAAAGACACTTCGAGGAAGGCTCTCTCCTTCCTGAAGCCGGAGGAGGAGTCGGGCTGTGGAAAGAGAAATACTAGGAGGCTTCCGCATCCATCAGACGTTTGAGTTTTTGATAATCATCATGCGACTGTTGGGCCATGCTGGATTTCATCAGGCGGAACATCGATCGCCAAATGGCATTTTTCCCTTTCACCTCATGGGTAGCACGGAACTCCGACCCATCAAAGTCTGGAGAAAAATGAATGTCCACATGGATCGTCATATATTCTGTTTCCAATTCAAAGGCAAACTGTTCTTGCTCTTTGTATGCTGTAAGCTTTTCGATGACGGTAGCCGTTTGTCCCTCATACTCTGTCGTCATTTCATATCGACTGCCAACTTCATTGTCAGATCCCTCAATCAATTTGATGCTTTTGAAGTTGGAGATCCAATCCTTCATCTTGCTTTCATCAATGAAGACTTCCCATGCCGTTTGTAGTGAGGCTTTGGTCCTGAAATTGTTTTCGTAAGTGATGGTCGGCGAGAGAAATCCAACCAGAAAAAACAAGGCAGGCAGGACGATCAAAGCAACGATGATAATTTTGAGCACTTTCATGAGGCAATCACATTAAGGGATATCGATGAACTTATGCGTTTGCAGGCTTAGTCGCCATGTTGGGTGATGCTTGACATAGTCGACCAGGTGAGGAGTGATGCGTGTTGCCCGACTCCATTCTGGCTGTAGGTATTTGACTATGTGATCTGCACATCGGGCAGCATGCTGTTCAGCCCAGATTACATCTTTCTCATGATAGACCACGATCTTGAGTTCATGGGAAAGCTGATAAAACTCATCCTTAGGCGGAAGAAATTTTTTTGGCGAAAAACAGATCCAATCTATCTCAGCTGTCAAGGGGTGCACACCAGCAGTCTCCATGTGGATGATCAATCCCGCTTGATGGAGAGATTGGGTGAGCAAGGATAAATCGTAAACAGTTGGTTCGCCTCCCGTGATCACAACTCGCTCGGTGCCGGAGGCAAGCGCAAGTTCTGTAATCTCTGAGACAGATAAATATTGATCTTGAGATGGATGCCAGGAGTCTTTGACATCACACCAGTGACAGCCAACATCGCATCCAGCCAGTCGAATGAAATATGCTGCTGTTCCTGTCCAGCTTCCTTCTCCTTGTAAAGTCAAAAAATGCTCCATCACAGGCAGTGGGTTTGCCTGTTGATAATGCAATGATTTTGCAACTTCCTTCTGTTTGACAGTTTTCATAATGGCTTGCAAAGATAGCAATCCAATCGCAATTACACGATATTGTGGTTCTTTTTGAAGGCGACAACTGTGTTTTGAAGCAACATGGCTACCGTCATCGGTCCTACACCACCAGGAACAGGCGTGATATAGCTGGCTTTTTCGGCAACAGACTCGAAATCCACATCTCCCTTCAGCCGGAAGCCTGACTTGGTGCCTGATGCTCGAACTCTTGTGATGCCGACATCAATTACAACAGCTCCTTCCTTGACCATGTCTGCGGTGATCAGATCTGGTTTGCCGACAGCAACGATCAAAATATCCGCCTGAGGTGTGATTCGTTTTAGTTCTTCGGCAGGGGTATGTTTATGACACAAAGTCACCGTAGCCTCTCCTGGCTTTCCTCCTCTGGACATCATGATAGAAGTAGGTCTGCCAACGATCCTACTTCTGCCTACCATGACACAATGCTTCCCTTTAGTCGGGATGTCGTAGCGATCGAGTAGTTCCAGAATACCAGAAGGAGTCGCAGGCATCAGACAAGGAAAATTCAGCGTCATCAAACCAACATTGACTGGATGAAAGCCATCGACATCTTTGAGCGGATTGATCGATTGGGTGACATTCTCTGGACTGGTGATATGATCAGGGAGTGGCATCTGCACAATGATCCCATCTACATCGGGATCATCATTAAAATCCTGAATTTTTTGCAGCAATACCTCTTCTGTCACATTGTTTGGTAAGCGTTTGAATGTTGAGCTAAAGCCTACATACTCACAGGCACGCATCTTGTGCCTGACATAGGTACGTGAAGCCGGATCATCCCCAACTAGTATAGCTACGAGATGTGGAGGACGATTCCCCGCATGAGTCAATCGTTCTACTTCATCCCGAATTTCTTTTTTAATGGTCTGGGAAAGGGATTTCCCATCAAGTAATTTAGCCTTCAAATGAATTTTTTATTTTGATTTTTGACAAAGCCAAAGGTACGCATAATTATGAATTACCTCCCCAATTCCCACTGTTCCTTTTGCGGGAATCCTTTTCCATATCTTGAGGAAGCTTTTCCCAGAAAGTGTGCGAATTGTCAGCATACAAGTTATATGAACCCCAAACCCGTGGTCGTAGTATTGTTGCCAATAAAAGGGAAGGGCATTCTTCTGGTGCGTCGAGCGACATCTGATGGGTATGGGAAGTTGGCCCTTCCTGGAGGGTATTTGGATTGGGGAGAGCGCTGGCAAGAAGGCGCGGCAAGAGAACTACGAGAAGAGACAGGAATAGAGCTTGCAGCGGATGATATTCGATTTTTTAGTCTGGCTAATACAGATGATGGGAGTCATATTTTGATTTTTTGTACTGGGCCAGAGACTTCGGAAGAAGACGTCCCGGAAGCTGCTGTAGATCACGAAGTTTCAGAATATGTGATTAGCCCCAAAGCGATTCCGCTGGCATTTCCTACACATACAGAAGCATTGAGGCAGATATTTGAGGATTCTTCCTTCTTTGCGTGAACCAACTTTCACAAAAAATACGTATCCTTATGGTATACAACCAACATACATCACACCTCAATCTTAAAGCCAATGAGAATTTTTGCTAGTCCTATGTTTATGATCTTCTTCTTGTTGCTGTTGACCGTTGGCGGATATCTCCTGTGGTATCTACGCCAGATCAATCAGGTGAGACGTAAAACCATCAGCCTCATCAAAGAGTTGGAAGAAAAATATGCACAGGTCATTCGACAACGCTTCACCCTCGCTGTGTTGGAAGATCAGGATATGGACACGGTAAAGGACACGATAGAGGAAGAAATGCTGACCATTATCAAGCCAAATATCGAAGCAATCATCTCCCATGTAAATGCCATTGAAGTGAAGGATGTCGCATTGACATACAAGGCATCGACTTTTTTTGGCCTACCCAGGATCGTGGAGGAGCTACTCATGGAAAGAAAAATGCAACCCAACATCAAATTGGGATCTGCACATGAGGAAAAATTGTATGCCTCTCTCCGAAGTGGGATGAAGGCAGATATCGCCCAAAGAATCTTGAACTGGAAGACGGGACAGACCAGCCCAGCATAAAAATATAAAGTCTTGAAAAAAATCGGAGGCTGTTCTGGAAAGAACAGCCTCTTTTGGTCTCGGGGACTAATTTCCTCTGCTAGTGAAATAGTATCTGAATAAGATAAGAAATAAACAGATAACTATCAAAAGCAGGGTATATTTTTGGTAGTGTATGTTTGGGAAAATGGGATAAGCTTTCTCTTTTGATATAATGTAAAGAAACAGATATTCTCGCTTTCCGCAAATTTTAAACGATAGGAATCCTTACAAATTATATTTCTTGATTTTTTGCGTCTATAAGATGCTGTACAAGCTTGGGGACACCTGTAGAGCCTATTTCTTCATAAAATATTACAGGATTCTCTGAAGAAAATTGTGGTCTGTATGGATCAACAACATAAATGGGACATTCCTGCCTAGCAAAATCCATCAAAGTATTGGCAGGATAGACAACCAAAGATGTTCCAACAATGATGACAATATCTGCAGTTGCCATTACCTGAGCAGCTTCGACAATCATGGGTACGGCTTCCCCAAACCAAACAATATGCGGGCGAAGCTGTTGCCCATCAGGTGCTTTGTCTCCCAAGTGAATGTCTTGATCCCATTCTATGACACACTGCTCATCAGCAACACTTCTAGCTAGTTTCAACTCTCCGTGGAGATGAAGAACCTGGCTCGACCCTGCTCTTTCATGAAGATCATCAACATTCTGCGTAATGATGACTACATCATAATGTTCTTCCAATTCTTTCAAGGCTAGATGTCCAGGATTGGGGTGTGCCTGATTCGCTTGTGCCCTTCTTTCATTGTAAAAATTCAAGACGAGTTCTGGATCTCTGGCAAATCCCTCCGGAGATGCTACCTCTTGCACATCATGACCTTCCCACAAACCATTAGAACCCCTAAAAGTCCCAAGACCACTTTCTGCGCTTATTCCAGCACCAGTAAGGACGACAACACGCTTCATATCGATTCTTCTGAAGGATGAAAGGCAATTTGATTATCCAAAACTAGGGCAGGATGAGAGAGGAGAAAAGGAAAATATAGAAAAAAGAATATTTTCCCTTTTTCTTCTGGGAAAGAGTGCCGTAATTTGAGTGAGGAATCACAAATTCCTCCCTTCATGTTTAACCTTCCTAAAAAATTTCATTGAAGTTATGGCATTAGAAGAAATAATTGCAAAAGTAAGCGAATTGGCCAGTGCAGCCGATGCTTTAGGATCTACCATCAAGTTTGAATTCAATGATGATGCAGGAACTGTCTATCTGGATGGAAGTGGCGAGAGTAATACGGTCAGCCTTGAGGACAAAGAAGCAGACTGCACAGTCGGTGTCGATATTGAGGATTTCAAAAATATGCTCTCAGGAGAACTCAATCCTATGGGAGCCTTCATGGGTGGAAAACTCAATATTCAAGGCGACATGGGAGTCGCCATGAAATTGGGAACACTCTTCGATTAGGATAGCGGATCAATCCTTTCTTCCCCTTTCTTTTAAATTCCCACACACAGGCTCGTTCCTATGAATGGGGATTTCCCGCAAGCCCTTCAATCAATAAGAGGGCGGATGGGTAGAAAGGGAGTAAAAAGAATTTGAATAAAATTGATGTTCAAGCGTGCTAGCGCGCAATCTGTACAGAGTTCTGATTGATCATGATGAGGGGGGGTATGCAAATCAGAACTCTGTACCTATTCTCTCCCTTACCTGATCAACACAATACTCCCTGTTCGGGTCAGCATCTTTCCATCTGGTGATTCGAATCTCAGATGATACACATATACACCTTCCGGGGCAGTCCCTCCCGAGATGCTTCCATCCCAGGCCTGTTCCAAAGAATTGGTTTCATATACTTTTCTTCCCCACCGACTATAGATCTGCAAAGAGATCTGTGGCAGAAAGGCCCCCTTGATAGTAAAGCGATCGTTGCGACCATCTCCATTTGGACTGAAGGCCGTTGGGACATAGACCAACGGATCAAAATCAATACAGATCTCTGGCGACCAGGCATCTTCTCCACACTCTCCTTCAGGGGGAATTGCTCGAATTCGATAACAATAGACAGCTTGAGAGTTTCTGACTTCATTGTCTCGATAGGAAGTGCGATCTTCAGGCAGGGAGGATAGAACAATAGTACTGGAATCAGGCAAATACGACCAGATTTCATATGCACCAACTTGAGAAGACCATCCCGTATATGGCGTCCAATCAAGAGAAACCGAAAAATCTTCACTGGAGATTTGTCCATAAATGCTACATCCCTCACTTGAAATAACTTCCGTTCCACACTCATCGATGACGCCTAATTGATAACAAACTGGTCCATCTTCAATCGGAGCACTCCCATCCTGATACTGGAGAATCGCTTGATCCTGGATTTCGACCAACAGTTGGAACTCAGAATCGTTGGCCCCCCGTCGATACAGCTTATAAGAAGCAAATCCAACATTCAGGTTAGGCGACCATTCGAGCGTTATGCCTTGGGTACCAGGATCTGCGCTGATTCGACAAAACTTGGACAGGTTTTCTTTTTCTGAACATTCAATATTGCTGGGTTCTCCCAAAGTTGGGCCAAAACAATTCTTCTGGATTTGTAATTGATAGCAATAAGTGTTGCCTGAATTCTTATTGACATCAGTATCGATATATGAGGTGATATTAGGATCAGAGATGGTGGTAATATCTTCCCAGCCAGAACCGTCATTCCTGAAGAGAATGAAAGAATGAAAGTCTCTATCTTCTCCAAATCCCAGGGTATCCCATGAAATAAGCCCATGACCATCTGGTGTGAAACTGAAGCATTTCAGATTTGGCGTGAGGAGAGGGCCATCCAACACCCGAACATACAGGGTGTCATAGACGATGTTGGGACTAGGACAATTGTTTTCATCCTCTACACGCACAATGATCCGATTGTCCGCAAGGCCACCTAACTCACAAGAGGGGGCCCAACAAATAGAAAGATCCTGTGGAGATATGCCAGAACCGGCAAAGTATTCCGCTCCATGATTCCCATCAAACAAAGCACCCGACACACTAATACTGAGATTATCAGGATCAATTCCTTGCCCATTGATGTCTTCGATTATGAAGTCAAAACACGAGCCGCGACTCTTGACGAAGGTAAGGGTGTCTTCTGAAATTTCTCCAGCCACAGGTCGGATGATAGATGGAGGAAAGTTGATTGGGCAAGGGATAATATTGATCTGAATATCCCGTCGAACTTCAGTTATCCGAACCCCATCTCTGTATTCAGTAACTGATATCCCGAAGACATACTGTCCAATTTGTCTGGGTCGAACACTCAATTCGCCTGTCTCGCGACCAATGGTCAAGGCTGGAGATCCATCCAGAATATTGCTTCCACCATATCCTGGTGCCCAGGTAATAGGCTCATAAGGCGGGGCTGCCGGATCTGGAAAAGGCGTCTCGGGAGAACCTGCAGTATATGGGGTAACGAGACGGTAGACTAGGGAATCTCCATCTTTGTCAAACGCATGATGATCATAATTGAACTGATCATTGCTACAGATATATGTGGGAAAGTTGTTAGCGAATGAAGCGGAAGAGTTACACAGCTTTGTGTCAGGAATATAGGCGGATAAAACCATGCCTTGCTGACCTGGATTGATGATGTTCACAATATTCTCATTGCGGCAACATCTTCCCCATTCCAGGTAGTAGCCATTAGGGTTGTCTGGCAGGCGGACGATTTGGGTGTAGGATGTCCTTGTATAGCAGAGATTTGTGGGAGCGGGAATACAAGGGTCATTAGAACTAAGGTCAAGAATGACAGAATCTACTAATTGAATGACAATTTCTCGAAGGAACCGTTTGTCTCCTCCATCAAATAGGCCAATCTTCACCGAGTCATCAAAGGGAGTATTGGACGGAGCACCTTGCACAGGAACACAATCCCGATACACATTCAGAGAAATCCGATATTCATTTTGGCCATTTGATTGGCCTAAACAGACATAGGTAAAATCTCCCCCAACCAAATGCCGTCCGAAGGAAGGGGCACACAGTAGAAAAAGAAAGAACACACCCAGTAGTTTTCTGAGTGTAATTGCATAAAGTCTCATGTTAGCAACTTTTTTGAATTCTTTGCACTTTTTTACAAGTGATTCATAATTTAGATTGCAAATATGTTGGGATGTACAGACAATAATTTTGAGTGTACATTCCTTTAGTGGAAGTGTATGCTTCTCTAAGATACGTGTTTTTTGCCGGAAAGAATGAAAACATGACTCAATTGATTTGGAAACTAAAGCCTTTACCGGAGCAGGATAAGGTACACCAGCTGTCAAAAGCACTGAAGACAGACAGAGATTTTCCTCTATCTCTGGCCAATATCCTTGTGCAACGAGGAATCGAAACCTACGAATCAGCACGCGCATTTTTCGTTCCGCAATTGTCTGAGTTGCACGATCCTTTTTTGATGAAGGATATGGACAAAGCCATAGCCAAGTTGATAGATGTGTACCAAACCCAATCTTCTATCCTATTGTTTGGAGATTACGATGTAGATGGTACATCTGCTGTCTCTCTCCTGACACTTGCACTCGAAGAGCTAGGATTTCGGGTCGAATACTACATCCCGGATCGCTATAAGGAAGGATACGGATTATCCTATCAGGGGGTTGATCATGCTGCAAAAAAGGGGATAGACTTAATGATCTGTCTGGACTGTGGCATCAAAGCGGTTGAAAAGGTCAGATATGCCCAAACCAAAGGGATTGAGGTCATCATCTGTGATCACCACAATCCTGGAGCCATTCTTCCAGATGCTTGTGCGATTCTAGACCCCAAACGACCGGATTGTAGCTATCCCTTCAAAGAACTTACAGGATGTGGGGTAGGGGTAAAACTCCTTGTCGCTCTGGTCCAAAAGATGAAAGAGCAAGGTCTTCCTCTGCCATCTCAGGATTACGACCCCCTGGCCAGATATGTTGACTTGTTAACGCTGAGTATTGCCTGCGATATTGTACCCATCACCGGAGAAAATCGTGCAATGGCATTCTTTGGACTGAAAAAGCTTAGAACACGTCCGATTCCGGGCATTCAATCTTTGCTCAACCAGGCCAAAGAAGAAAGAAAGTGGAACATCTCTGATCTGGTATTTTTTGTAGGTCCTCGTATCAACTCTGCCGGGAGACTGCATCATGCCAGAGGCGCCGTAGAAGTTCTGTTGGGGAAACATGAAGCCCTGATCGAATTGGCCCAGCGACTTCATCAATCGAATGAGGATCGTAAGAATCTGGACAAAAGTATGACGCAGAGTGCCATGGGGCTGATTGCATCCGATCCGACCTTTAGGACCAAGTCGAGTACTGTATTATTCGATCCGGCCTGGCACAAGGGAGTGATCGGAATTGTTGCTTCCAGATTGATCGAATCTCATTTTCGGCCGACGGTATTGCTTACCCAATCAGAAGGCAAACTGGTCGGTTCTGCGAGAAGTGTTCCTGGATTCGATCTCTATCGGGCCCTGGATGCCTGTTCTGAGCATTTGTTGCAATGGGGAGGGCATAAATATGCTGCTGGATTGAGCATGAACCGGGATCAGTTGGAAGAATTTCAACTCAAGTTTGATCAGGTGGTTGCCTCCTCTATTACCCCAGAGCAGCAGACACCTGTGATTGCCATTGATCAGGAACTGCATTTGAAAGAGATTGATGAGCGATTTGTCAAGACCCTTGACAGAATGGAACCATTTGGACCGGGCAATCGAAAACCCGTATTTATGAGTAAGGGAGTACGAATCACCTCCCACCGGATTTTGAAACAGGACCATGTGAAGTTTTGGGCCAATCAGGATGGGTTCCAAGTGGAGTGCATCGGCTTCAATCTTGCCCAAAAATGGCAGCAACTCTCCGGAGATCTATATGACATTGCCTATCAACCAACCTTGAATACCTGGAATAACAGAACCACCATTAACCTTCGATTGAAAGACATTCAACTCTCACATGCCAATATCTCGTAACTTTTGGATCCTAGCTCTTTTTGTATGTTCATGCTGTTCAGTTGTCCGCTTACCAGGGCAAACCTTGAACTGGGAGTATGAGAATATTTTGACTGACACAGAAGCTTCTGGGGCAAATTCTGATCTGGCGATAGATGCCAATGGGAATATGCACTTGTCCTTTTGGCTAGAGGGAGAAGATCGACTTGCCTATGGATTTCGGGACAAATCAAGTGGAACCTGGACCATTGCTCCAATTGTGGATACTGGAAACTATGGCTATCGATCCAGCATTGCCGTGGATGATAATGGCGATGTCCACATCACCTATTTGTTCAACAATGCTGGAAGCAGTCAATTGCGCTATGCCACCAATGCCTCAGGAAGCTGGGTTGTTGAGTCTCTATTTTCTGGCGTTCGGATTGGACCATATGGTGCAGATTTGACCTTCCCGACCTATATCCAACCATCCATTGATATCTTCATCCAGGCTTCGGGCGAACCGGCCATTATCTTTTTCAATGGGGAGGTCCCCATTATCTCTACCTGTAATGGAATTCAATACTATGGAGCAGGTTATGAGCTGAATATGAATATTCTGAGACAACAGGCCAATGGAAGCTGGGCATATGAGCCATTTGATCCCATTCCATATAGAGGGAACAATGGTTGTCTGGTTGGAGACGATCGGGTAGGGGAGTTTTGTCAAGCTTTTCCTCGCAAAAATGGACCACCTGTTGCCATTGGAAATTCCCTGCACAATCATGAATTGCTTGTCTTTCAGGCCAATTCTGATTCTCTGAATCAATGGGAAACCAACTCAGTAGATTCCTTGCTTCGGACATATTCCAACTTTGGCTTCAATGAAGGCTTTAATTTCATCGATGGGTCCTTGTCCAATGATTCTATTTTGCATTTGACATACCGTGTTGCCAATCATTATGGATTGGGGCCTCTCAATTTTTCCAGACAACATTTTTTCTACACCAAGGTAAATCTGAATTCTCTGGGAGATTCTGCCTATACCCCCTTTCATCACGATTTTTTCCCCAATAATTTCTCACGGAGCCATTTCTCTATCACACACAATTCAGACGAAGATGTGTTTGTGACCTACATGGATGATCGCACAGGTACCCTGGTTGTTACAGAGTCTCAAGATGGAGGAAACAATTGGACCTCCGAGAACCTGTTTGATGTCGTTACCAATACCAAAGTTCAGTCAGACATTTTTGGAGATAGCCTGTATGTTCTGGTATATGATGTAGAGAAAAAAGGATTGAGAATGAGTTCAAGATCTCTTACTGGGACAAATTGGGTCCATGAGTTTGCAACGATATCTGAAGAAAGAGCCAATGCTATCAGCTCTGAAGTCGTCCGTACCCCCGGAGATGACAAGATCTACATTGCTTTTGATGAAGGGGGGCAAGAGCAATTGTTTTTTGGAGAACGAATCAACAATTCCTGGACCTATGAAGCAATCGATAGCGCTGGTCGCGGATTGGGAGCTATTTCTATGGTGATGAATGCTTCTTCAGAACCCTGTATCGCCTATGTATTTGAGGCCAATGAAACCCTGCGTCTTGCACACCGGATGGGCTTGTCCTGGCAAACAGAAATCATCGATACAGAGAGCATGGCCAGAGATATTGTCCTTAAACAATATGCGGATTCCTTGCATATGGTTTATTATGACATTTCGGAGGGAGTTCTGAAGTATGCTCGCGGCAAAAGTGGCGGCCAATGGGTGATTTCGGTTCTGGACAGTTCCAGTTTGATCGTTGGACAAAGGCCTGACCTCTTTATTGATCAAGGTGGGGGGCTCCATGTGTCCTACAATGATGTGTTTTTTGCCAAATTCAAGTATGCCTACAGATCAGTGAATGGGATCTGGTCTGTAGAGGATATGAGTGCGACGGAAGAGTTCACTCCAAGTTTTCATTCGATTCAAGGAAGCTCTACGGGAACCATTCATATAGCCTTCAGGGATGCAGGAGTGGATTCTATTTACCTCGCCACAAAAGTTCCTGGAGGCAGTTGGTCTCATGTAGGGGTAGCTGGGGAAAATGTCAGCCAAATAGGCATTCCTTTGAAGTTATTGATAGATGAGAGCGATCGGCCTTGGATTTTGTACAATTATGCCAGTGTAAAAGACGAACTTCGCTTAATCAGAAGAGATAAATGGGGAAATTGGCATGATGTATCTGTGATCAATAATCAGGCAGAAATCGCTAACGTATTTGATTTTCAGTTGGTTGGAGAGGATTTTTATGTAATTGGGAAGCAAAATCAGGTTGGCAACAAAGGCGTCGGATTCCTCTTTGCAGAAAGGGGCGTAGCAACCTCTGTCGAACAATGGTCCATCGCCAATCAGTGGGAGCTTTACCCCAATCCTTCTTCTTCCTCCTTATCTGTTGCTCTTCAGACGAGTGCCCCAATGCCAGTAAATATTGGCCTATACAACCTTGATGGACGATTGATCCACACTTTGTTGGAGACCTCGACTTTATCTGCTGGCACCCACCAATTCGATTGGGTTGCACAAGGAATTTCTCCTGGGATTTATCTGGTTCAATTGAGAACTGCCAATCTTTTGTTGAATAAAAAATGGGTTTTTATTCCTTAACAAGTCATTTTTGAATGAAAACAAGGCGATGCCTTTAGAGGCATCGCTTTTTTTTACTATCTTTTGAATACCTTTTATTTGTATCCTATGAGGTTAAGCGCACAAAACCTGGTCAAAAAATACAAACAGAGAACAGTGGTCAACAATGTAGCTCTTGATGTGAATCAAGGAGAGATTGTCGGCTTGCTCGGCCCAAATGGAGCAGGTAAGACCACAACATTCTATATGATTGTTGGCCTAATCAGACCTAATGGAGGCCGAATCTTTCTGGATGATAAGGAGATCACCAAATATCCCATGTACAAACGCGGTCAATTGGGAATTGGATATCTTGCTCAGGAAGCATCTGTATTTCGAAATCTCTCTGTCGAAGATAATATCATGGCAGTTCTTGAGATGGGAACCAATCTGAATCTGAAGCAGCGAAAAGAGAAGGTCGCCCAATTGCTGGAAGAATTCAAGATTACCGAGATTCGCAAGAGCAAGGGCAAAGTTCTATCTGGAGGAGAAAGAAGAAGAACAGAAATTGCCCGGGCCTTGGCCGTGGACCCACATTTTATTTTATTGGATGAGCCCTTTGCCGGAATTGATCCAAAGGCAGTGGAGGACATCCAGAATCTTGTCTCGGATCTGGCAAAAAGAAATATTGGGATCCTGATTACTGACCATAATGTCCATGAAACACTGAATATCACCGACCGAACATACATCTTGTATGAAGGACAAATCCGTATTTCAGGGACTGCTGAAGAAATTGCGGAGAATCCTGAAGCTCGTCGGTTGTACTTAGGCGAAAATTTTCAGCTCAACCGCTAATGTTAAGAGTCGTTCACAAAATTGCCAGTTGGTTTCTCAAAAGACGCATGGAGCAAATCGAACGCTTTATGCGTAACCCACATGATGTTCAAGAGGAAATTTTTCAGTCCTTGTTGATCCAGGGCAAGCTGACGCAATGGGGCAACAAACACGGGTACCAAAGCATCAGATCTGTTCAGGCATTTCAGAGACAGGTGCCAATTAGCTCTTATGAAGAGTTGTTTCCCTGGATAGATAGATCCTTTAAAGGCGAGAGCGACGTACTCTGGCCTGGAAAAACCTTATGGTTCTCCAAATCCTCTGGCACCACAAATGACAAGAGCAAATACATTCCCGTCACCACAGAATCTCTGGAAGAAGGGCACTTCAAAGCAGGACAGGACCTCTTGTCGATTTATCTGCACAACAAACCAGAGAGCAAACTATTCACCGGGAAATCTCTCTCCATCGGAGGAAGTCATGAGCGGAGGAAAAAATATCCACAGATTCAGTTTGGTGATGTGAGCGCAGTGATCACCGAAAACCTGCCAAGATTTTATGAACTTGCCCGAACTCCTTCCAAAGAGACTGCCCTGATGACCGAGTGGGAATCCAAGATGGAAGCAATGGCAAAAGAAATCCTGTATGAAGATGTTACAGGAATCACAGGAGTGCCTACCTGGACCCTTGTCTTGATTCATTATTTGATAGACCAACTCAATTTGCCAGAAGAAAACTTGTTGGCAATCTGGCCCAATCTGGAATTGTACCTTCACGGAGGAGTAAGTTTTGAGCCATATCGAGATCAATTCAAGCGACTCATCCCAACGGATCACATGACCTATCTGGACTGTTACAATGCTTCAGAGGGTTTCTTTGGGTTCCAGCATGAGTTTGATTCACAAGATTTGTTGCTCCTATTGGATCATGGAGTGTTTTATGAATTTTTACCGGTGGATCATTTGGATGAAGATCATCCCAAGACACATACTCTGGGAGAGATAGAACTGGGCAGAAACTATGCGATGGTCATTAGTACCAATGGTGGCTTGTGGCGATATAAAATTGGAGATACCATTCAATTTACAGCCAAAAATCCATTTCGATTCAAGATTTCCGGAAGGACTAAGCAATATATCAATGCCTTTGGAGAAGAACTCATGGTCGATAATGCCGAAATGGCAGTCGCTCATGCCTGCAGGACTTCAGGAGGGATAGTCGGGAACTACACGGTAGCACCGATTTATTTGGATGGCAAAATGAAGGGAGGACATGAGTGGTTGATTGAATTTGAGCGGGACCCTTCCAGTATCGATCAATTTCGATTCCTCTTGGACGAAAGTCTGAAACAATTGAATTCAGACTATGAAGCAAAAAGACAAAAAGATTTGGCATTGGTCCCTCCGGTGATTCATGTCTTGCCAAAGGGAAGCTTTCATCGCTGGATGAAAAAGCGTGGCAAGCTCGGCGGACAACACAAAGTTCCGCGCCTGTCCAATCATCGCAAGTATGTGGAGGATATTCTGAGAGATTTACACCCAACTCTCAAAGATCAAAGACCCCAATAAGCAAGAATTCAGATGATCAGGTTATACTGTTGCCAGTGTGGTTCTGCCAGCTAGTACTTTATCACCCAATTGTACGGTGACATTGGCTGAAAGTGGCATCAGGATGTCAATGCGAGAGCCAAATTTGATAAACCCATACTCCCCCCCTTGTTCGACCTGATCATTTTCCTGAACATACCACTTGATTCTTCTGGCTAAAAACCCTGCAATCTGCTTGTAAGCTATAGTGATCAGATCGTTTTCTGCGACTACATAGGTCTGTTCATTTAGCTGAGAGGATTTGGGATTGAACGCCATCAGATATTTTCCAGGAAAATATTGAACTTTCTTCAGGCTGCCACTAATGGGATTCCGATTGACGTGCACATTGAGTGGAGACATAAAAACACTGATTTGTCTGACCTTTCCATGAAAGTAGACCTCATCTTCCACTTCCTCAATCACAACGACCTTCCCGTCACAGGGAGAAAGGATTCCTTTGGGATCTGTCGCAATATCGATGTCTGGATTTCTGAAAAAGTTGAAAACCAACAGAACAAGTGCAACGCCCAGGAAGGCAAAAATGTATCCCAAGATGGCGTGGATTGCAAATCCGGCCCAAACCAATCCCGCAATAACAAGAATTGAAATTGGAATTGTAACTTTACCCTCTCTGTGTAATTTCATTGTATTTATTGTTAAATCGCTCACAAATATACATAACCCGCATGAAAGTCGAGCATATTGGAATCGCAGTCGAAAACTTATCTCAGGCTGAAAGTTTGTACGCCAAATTGTTCCAGGTTGACCCCTATAAACGTGAAATAATTGAGAGCGAAGCTGTAATTACCAGCTTTCTGAAGTTTGGCGAAACGAAAATTGAATTGCTCCAGGGGACTTCTGATCAGTCAGCAATCTCTAAATATATTGCGAAGAAAGGGGAAGGGATTCACCATATTGCCTATGCGGTGGAAGATATCTATCAGGAAATGAGTCGTTTACGTAATGAAGGAGTTCGACTCTTAAATGAAGAGCCGAAATTGGGGGCTGACAACAAATTGATCTGTTTTCTTCATCCAAAAGATTGTGGTGGCGTTTTGGTAGAACTATGCCAGGACGTAAGAAACACGCAGGGAATGTAAGGATTATAACATGTAGATCTTCAAGCTTTTTGTAAATTTGCGAAGATTTTAAATCTACTATGCATCAAGAATTCTTTCAATTCAAAATTTTTGCATTGTTCCTCCTTTTAGGAGTAGGGAATTTTGCAAAGGCGCAACCAGTCACCACACAAGGGCAAACCCCTCCGCCAAACATTCAGGGACAACTTCCGAATCTGCAAAATAGAATTGATCAATTGCGGAATGCAAATGTTCCTTTGAACCAACTGCCGACCATCCCCGGAACAACAACGATTCCCGGACAGATAGGAACTCAGCCAGGAACCCTCAATCCCAGCTCAAGTTCTGGATTTCCAGCAGCAGGACCTCCAATTGAGGATGTCATTCTGGAAGGCGATGATGCTGTCCTGGAAGAAGAAGATGCAGAATTTGAAGATAAGCCTATTCAGGTCAACGAGGTCAACTTAACTCCAGCCATAGTCAGCAATATCTTTGGTCTGCACTTGTTTCGGGACTCTTCTATCAAATTCAATCAGTCTGGGACTAGAATTCCGCCAGATGATTATATCGTCGGCCCCGGAGATATGTTTGGCATTACTGTTTATGGATCAGATGAATTTTCCGAGAGTTTGTCGGTGGCAGATGACGGATCTATTCAGCGACAGTATATTGGGAAGATTTATGTTTTGGGACTTACCTATGCCCGTGCAAGAAAACTTCTGGAAGAACGCTATAGAGGGTTTGTGGGAAGAAAAGCGACCATCGAAATTCTGCTGGTTACCAATCGACGCTCTATCAATGTGAATATCGTAGGAGAGGTCAGAAAGCCAGGTTCATACAGAATTAGCGCGTCCACAACAGCGTTCAATTCTCTCTATGCAGCAGCAGGAATCAACAACATCGGTTCTGTCCGCAATATTCAGATCAAGCGCCTGGGAAAAACCATCCAGACGCTTGATTTGTACGACTTCCTCGTTTATGGAAGGGACGATCCTATTTATCTGAAAGACAATGATTTCATTTATGTACCTGTCCAGGGAAAGGTCGTAGAAATCGAAGGTGCTGTCAAACGACCCATGGAGTATGAGTTGAAAGAAACAGAGAATCTTAACTCATTGCTTGAATTCGCAGGCGGCTTGAACTATGACGCCCTGCGTAAAGAAGCCCAGATTGCCAGATTGGATCGATTCAGTGAGAGGGAAGTATTGAGAGACATAGACTTGCGGTCTTATCTGGAGGACGAAGCCAAAGACTATAAAATGTTTTCTGGAGACAGGCTGATTGTCAAGTCCGTCAACAAGGGCGCCTTCAATATTGTTCAAGTGTTTGGCAATGTTGAATATCCAGATACCTACCAGTTGTTTCCCGGAGAGCGGGTGTCAGACTTGGTCACAAGAGCTGGAGGCTTGGGCATTGATGCCTATCTGGATCGAGCATATATCGTCCGCATTGTTCCCAATTCCAGTGAGGTCGTTTATATTCCCATTAATCTCAACCAATTGTTCAAAACCGATTCCACGGAGTTCAATGAGTCCAACAATCTGATCCTTCAATTCTTCGATGCACTTGTCATTTTCTCCAAAAATGACTTCCTGGACAAGCGAGACATCATTGTAGAAGGAGAAGTACGAAAACCCGGCATATATGAGACAAGCCCTACGATGACACTGAAGGATCTATTGTTTTATGTTGGAGGAATCAAACGGGATGCAGATTTCAACAATGTGGAATTATCGATCATTACACGGGCCGAAGACCTCAATATTGAAAGACTTCGCCAACAACAAGAAGAAGAGACACAAGGAGAAAGTTCGGATTCTGATGTCAATGCCGTACCTGGTAAGGTCGGAGATGTCGATAATATTGGGTCAATGGATGGAATGGATGAACTGGGAACAGAAGAACAATTGGTTCAACGGATTTCTATTGACGAAAACTGGCAGGAAGACCCACTGATTGATACCTTGTTGATTCACAATTATGATCGGGTACGTGTTTTTTCGAAGTATGAATTTTTCTTTTTCAAATACATAGATGTTGAAGGCTCGGTCGTCAATCCTGGAAGATATCAACTCAAAAGGGGGATGACACTCAAGGACCTCCTCTATCAGACAGGGGGATTGGCAGAAGATGCAGATGTAAATGAAGTAGAGCTCTATGTAGATATTGACCTGGAAGAAAGAGGCAACTTCAACAATGGGACAGACAGACAAGAGATCGTCAGGATCAAGATAGAAGAAGATTGGCAAAACAGCATTGCTGCGGACAGCATTGAAATGGCGGACTTTCATAAGGTAGTGGTCCGATCTGAAAAAGATTTCTTCTCACCTGGCTATGTAGAAGTAGTTGGCTTGGTGAATAATCCGGATACATTTCAAGTGCATCCCAATATGAGCTTGCGAGACTTGCTATATATGGCAGAAGGATTGAAAATGGAGGCAGATTTTGAAAATATAGAATTGTCAAGAGTCATTGAGACAGAAGATGCAACAGGCGAAATCATTCCGATCCCAGTAGTCTTGCATACTGTTTCTACAGATCAGAACTGGCAGGATGACCTGAGTCTGGATGAATTAAAAGTCAATTCATTTGATAAGGTCTTTGTGCGAAAAAACCCGGCCTTTGAGCTTCAGGAAAGCGTCTTCATACAAGGAGAAGTCTATCTTGAAGGAGAATATGTAAAAGCAACCAAAGCAGAACGAATCAGTTCTCTGATCGCAAGAGCAGGAGGAGTAACGGAGTTGGCAGATCTGGCAGGAGCCTACTTGCGAAGAGAAAACATTGGGTCAATTGCAATCAAGTTGGATCGTGCTCTCAAGCGGCAAGGATCCAAATTTGATATCCCCATGCTGGAAGGCGATACCCTCGTCGTGCCTCCTAGAGTAGATGTAGTTACAATTACCGGGAATGTTCTGAAACCAGAAACCACAGTCTTGTTTGAACCCTCGCATCAGGCGTTCAAATACTATGTAAACCTGGCTGGTGGATTCGATCGAAGAACCAAACGAAAGCTTAATACGGTGACTTATGTCGACGGCAGGGTGAAAAGTACCAGAAATTTTCTATTCTTTCGCAAAAACCCCAGAATCGAGCAAGGGTCCATTATCTATGTAGAACGGAAACCAGATCGAGAAAATGATGGAAAGCCTAGACTGAGAATCAATGCGCAAGAAATCATGGCAAGTATTTCCTCTATGTTGACTTTCTACCTGTTGATTGATAGAACTTTCACTCCTTAAGAACCATACGTTTTGCAAATCCAGGAAATTCTTCAAAGACTGGGAGTATACGTTGACAGAATCCGTCGAAAGTGGCTGGTTATCCTCCTGTTTGCGATTCCACCTGCGACTTATTTGGTATTGGAATCTTTTGTGAAGCCTCCTTTATTTTTGGCAACAACAGTTTTTCATCCTGATACAGGACAACAGGTTGGGGTAAACAGAGAAAATCCACTCTCTCTGATTTTGGGGAATCCCGGCGAAGGTGGGGAGACGGGATTTATGATCGGTGTCCTCAAAAGCCGAAATATCAGTGAGGCCGTTACCTCAGACTCGATTGATTGGAAAGGAGAAAGAAGATTGGTAGCAGATGTGATTTATGATGTCTATCCTCTGCATCCGTCTGTTTTTTCACAGCTAAAAGCCTTCATCTCCAGGAAGCCACAACCCCTGGGCAAAGAATCCAAAATTTATTTTATGGCTTCTGCGATTAGGAGCAGTATGTCTGTAGAAGCTACCCCTGATGGATTTATTAACATGGTGATCTCATTTTATTCGGCAGATATGGCCGGATTGATTAGTCGCCTATATATCAAAGAGCTTGATGAGTATTACAAAAAGCAGAAGACTGCCAAAGCTTCCAATAGTGTCTCATTTTATACCCAAAGAGCCGATTCGATCAACAGGGAATTAACAACAACGACAAACAAACTGGCCAGGTACCTTGATCAAAATCGTGGAAATATCTTTGCAAAAGACCAGGTATACCCAGCTGAATTAAGGATTCGGCAGGATATTTTGAAGCAAATGTTCGTTACCCTGACGTTGAGCAAAGAACAAGCCGCTGCTCAACTTCAGCAGGACACCCCTATCATTCAGGTATTGGACCATCCCAATCCTCCTTATAAGTCTTTGCGGCCCTCAACCATGCTCTATCTAATGGTGGGCTTAGTCTTTGGGATTTTTGTGGGAATATTTTGGGTGTGCAGACATCTTCTGTATGAAGACGTAGAGCAGATCATTCGAGACCAGTTACTTAGTCAAAACAAACCATCAGAGAAAGCAGAACAGGAACACGCAGAGGAGTCAGAAGAATGAGACGCGATTCAATCTGAAAAACAAGGCTTGAGTTGTAGGTAGATATGGTCAAACTAGCCATATACAGGAGACCGGAGATGGCCTGATTCGTATTCAATAAAAGCAAAGATCCTCAAGCGAACTCGCTTGAGGATCTTTGTTTTTATCGTGAAAAGAGACCTATCGAAGCAAAGTAACATTACCAGAATATTCCTCTGAGCCAACTTTGAGCATGTAATAGTAGACTCCTTCTGGGGCAGAATTATTGCCGACTTGTCCATCCCAGGTAGAAGAGGGCCCTTCAGCTTCGAAGACAGTTCTCCCCCATCTGTCCTGCACAACGAGGGAGTATGCCTCCTTTCCAGTGTACCTGACGGCAAATTCATCATTGATCCCATCCTGATTTGGGGAGAAAATATTGGGGATGATCACTTCA
>JBCCGK010000039.1:0-93845 GCA_039029315.1 Bacteroidota bacterium
CTCCCAATTTTTGCAGTAAAAACGCCAAATTGATTGGTTGAGAGGCTATGCTCTTCGATGTAGAGGACTTCAGGATTGGGTACATTGGGAATTTGGATGCTAAACTGCACCATAAAACTGGTATCAGCCAGGATCATACCGCTTGAATCTCTGGCAACTCCCTGATATTGGATGGCTTGTGGGACTTGGGCAAAGAGAGGGATGGTTGTTGTGATGCAAAGGAATAGATATAAATAAGTTTTCATTTTTTTATTGATAAATCGAGGAAATAAGTGAAATGAATGGTAAGCCGGGACATTGTGGATAAATGTGATGATGCTGACATCTGTAATGCCTTCAGTTTTATGATCTTTAGTTGATATCCTAGGGTTCTTGTAAAGACACAACTTTTGCCTCAAGCTGATTAATTTGTTGTTGCAGTTCTTGAACCGCATTGATCAGCATATAGGTAAAGGCACTGGGATCGACACTTAGGTAATTTTCTCCATCAGACCCTTCGTACGCTGAGACCATTTGGGGGGCGAATTTTTGTAATTCCTGGGCAATAACACCAATATATTGTGGCTCAACAGGAAGGTCTAGTTTGCCATTGTAATGATAGCTGACGGGACGAATTTTCAAGATGTGAGAAAGTCCCAAATCATAGTTGCGAATGTTCGTTTTCAGACGCAGGTCGGAGGGAGTACTCCATTGCCCTCCTCCTGGTTTACAAGCAGTACCATTGACTTCTAGTCTCCAAGATGGATTTGTATTTCCGATCCCTACATTGCCATCATGAGTAATTGTCACTCTTTCAAACTGATCCCCCAATTCCCTGGTCCAAATACCAAGATCTGAGTTTCCATTTGGTTCCACATTCGTCTTTAACATGGCAACTCTATGAAACACGCCATCAGAACTTTGAAATTCAAGACCTCCTGCTATGGACAATCTCATATTAGGACTTGAGGTTCCTATTCCAACACTATCCGGGAAAAAAACATGTCTGTCTGTTCTCTTCCAGTATCCACCATTTTCAGAAAATAAGGCATACGGCACTGCCAATAATTCTGATTGTCCCATGTCCTGCCAAGCAGAACTTCCTTGTAATTTCACCTCTACTTTGATAAACTTTGGATTGGAACCCCATTGAATGTTAGAAAAAATGGAGGGCTGAGTTCCAATCTGAACAGGATTACCTTTCCCTATTGCTGCCGTCAGTAATCCTAGTTGATTCGTCGTAAGATTGTTCCAACTTTCCTTATACACTTCCTGACCATTCATAACAGAATCGAAGATTGTGAACAGTAGATCTAGTTGTGTATTGTCTAAGGGATTTCCGGCTGTGTCTCGGATAGCCGCCTGATAATTGATCGCTTGGGGAGCGAAATGCTGCGCATAGAGATAGCTGCTCCAGCAGAGGCTGAAGAGAAAAAATGTGATTGTTTTCATTTTGATGTGAGTTAGGGGATTAGTTGTTGGATTTGATGATATGAAAGCTTGCCAGGAGTCTTTGTTTTCTGTCAAACACTTGTAAGTAGTAGCTTCCTTGTTTGAGGTCCGAAATGTCAATTTCTTGTTCCTGAATTTCGGCAGATCGAATCAGCCGTCCTTGCACATCCCACATTTTATAGTGAGTTACTCTTGAGGAGTTGCTTTCCAAGTGGATCAGCCCTCGGGTTGGATTGGGGTAGAGCTCTATCTGGGGTAGCGAAAACAAGGGATGGATACTGGTTGCAAGAGCGGCTTCGGATTTGAACACAAAACCAATCTCGGTCGAGTCTGTTCCATTCCCTGCAATCCCAAGTATAGATTCTCCGAGGGCACTGACATGTTGATAGCTGCCGGTTTGGCTTATTCCACCGCCACTTCCAATCAAAGCACATTCCAGGGTGATCTGTCCCAGGAGTCCAATCGGCAAAAGGCAGCAGATTACAGAAAAAAGTTGAAACATATTCTTAGTATTTGATGATGAAATAGACATTGGCGTTGATCGGTCGGGTTTCAGCACCGCCAGTATACCCAATTGAAGGATCTCGATTGATGATATTCCCATCAGTAATCCGTCGGGTCCTCCACTCAGGCCCCGTATCATTTGGCCAATTGGTTGCCAATTGCCTTTCGTGAGTATGGTTCTGGATTTCACCCTCCTGATAACTTCCTACTGCATCTCCAATATTTCCCCCAATAAAATCAGAGACTCTGGTACTATCATCCGTAACCCGATTTGCCTCTCCATCTACGCCGCGAATGAATCTTGCCCGCAAATCTGGCAAATGAAAGGTATTGGCAAAGTCTCCTGCTCCCCACGCCACCCCCAATGCTGCAAATAAGGCAGCAGTAGTATCCGTCCTGCTTACCTCACCTCCGTCGCACAGCAACCATCCAACCGGGATAGTGGTCCCTCCATAGGCAACAATGCTTCCAACAGGGATTTCATAAAATGAGGCAGGCTGACCATTCAGATGATTGGCATCTTCTGCTTTTTGGGCGTAGAAAGCATAAGGAACAGTGAGTAGATCGACCATTGGAGAAAGTGTATTATCATCTATCTTAATTTCCAGTGTGGCAACGGCTTGCCCTTCAAAATCTGAAACAGTTAAAGGCATGATAGATCCAAGCTGCACAATGTACCTGCCATTTGTTATCTGTACAGTATCATGGGTTTCTGTCCAGCTCCCGATTGTAAAGCTGAACTTTTTGGAGCCAGTGAAGGGCTGGGCATTTTCATACAGAATGCCTTGATAGGAGATTTTGTCTGGAACATTCTGGCCCACAGTACTCTGAAGGGTCCAAAAAATCAATAAGAAAAGGAGAGTAATTTTGTACATGAGTGAGATTTTTTTGTAATGAAACATAGAGTAGGAATTCTACCTGCCTTCGAGACCATATGCGCGCTCTTGACACAGGTATTTATATATCCCCCTACTTGAAGAATCCTTATCATCGGAATGGATATTTTTTCGAAATCTTTTTTCTATGAAGTTCTTATATTGAACTCTTCACACTAGAATTGTTAATATGGCTAGTGTCGGAAGCTCATCAGATCATGAAGGAAAACAAGTACGTAAGAGGCTTACGCAAGCATGAATCTGCAATCATTCATCAGCTGTATCAAAACTTTGAATCAGGAAGGGATGGTATCCTCTCGCTCGCTCGCAAATGGGGGACAAGTGAAGAGGAAGCAAAAGACATATTTCAAGAGGTGCTGTCCATTGCCTATAGAAAAGTGAAATCCCCCACCTTCGAACTACGAGCAAAATTCTCAAGCTTTCTGTACGGAATCGCATTCAATATCATCCGAAAAAAAATGGGAAAAAGATCTGAACTTCCTCTGGAAAATCTGGACATTGGAGAAATCCATGATCCAGAGGTGCTGCTATTGATCCAAAAGCGGGAATGTGAGCAAATGGTTCAAAGTTACTTGCAGAATATGGAAGTGACAGATCGACAAATTCTGTCGTGGTACTATCTAGAGAAGTGTAAGCTTGGCGAAATTGACACTCGTTTAGGGAAGTCCGCCGGGTATGCCCAATTGAGAAAGTTCCGCTGTTTGCATAAATTGATAGGCAAGATGAAACTGGATTCAAGGTTTCAGGAATGCAGGGAATTGGACAAACGGGCTTGGTCCATTTAACCTATGGTCTATGGAAGAACAGGAAAAACAAGAATGGATAGATCAATTTTTCGCTGGGAAACTATCTGAAGAAGAGCGGTCTGCATTCCTTCAGCAAATGAAAAATGATCCGGCCTTCGAATCGGAGGTGCGAGCGATGGGGCTTATCCTTGATACCCTGGAAGCGAAAGAATCGTTTGAATTCGATGCCTTGGTGCGAGATATTGGGAAGGAGCGTGCAGCATCAAAAATCAAGCGAATCCATGCCATTCAGCGCCCTGGAATCGCATGGGCCGCTGGTGTCGCAGCCGCATTCGCCTTGCTGTTGGCCATCGTTTGGTGGGGGGGAAGAAAGAGCGAACCTCGGAATTCGGAGGAATTATTTCTTGCATACTACCATCCTGCTGATCAAGTGGATTTGGCTGGACATGAGGAAAGAGTCAGACAGTTTCAGAACCCAAATCTGGCGGAGCGACGAAGCCACATCATAGATACAGCTGCCAACAACTGTAGAAACAACTCCCTCAGAACACCCTTGCAAGATATGAAACAGGCTGATTTGGCGAAATTTATGTTAGACTTAGAACAATTGCGTAAGACAGATTCAGCAAGTTTTTCCAAATGCTTACAGGCCTATCAAACCTACCTGGATTCTGTCCTGATCGAGGCGAATAGCTGGTATAAGGTGGGTGAATATGACCGCGTACGGAGGTTATTGGAAAAACTGATTCCTGAGACTCCGGACTGGCTTATTTCTTCCGGCGAATTGCGATATCATCTGGCCTGGGTCTATGTGCGGGTAGAAAACTGGAAAATGGCTGAAACAAATTTCAGCCTGGTGACAGGGGATCTTTTCCAACGAGCACAATACTATGAAGCCTTGGTATTGATCCGAACCGGGCAAACAAAACGGGCCCAGGAGAGATTACAGATGATTGCAAATCATGCATACCATCAGTTTGCTCCCCAGGCAAAAGAGATGTTATCACACGAACAAGTCTGGCGATAGTTCGTTCATTGTCTCTGCTTACGGTACCATCCCCCCAATATCCCTATGATAAGTAACAAACAAATCCCAAGCAAGATCGGGAGAGGAGAAGACTCCTTGATATGAATGGGTACATCATCTCCAATCAGAATGAAATTCCCCCAATAAGAGGGATGCTTGTTGGAACCATTGGTCAAATACAAGAGTTTTGCATGTTTCAGCGCTTCGCTTTTGCGTTGTCCTTTCTTCAAATTTCTATAAAAGGCACCCATGATTTGTGCAGTAGAGGCGTCATCGGCTTCCCAAAGACTCATAACAATATTGCGACAGCCAGCATACTGAAAAGCTCTTGCCAAAGATATTACTCCCTCTCCACGTTGCCATTTGCCTGAGCCTGTATTGCAGGCTGATAATACGGTTAATTCTGCTTCCAGAGTTAGATTATAGAGTTCATAGGAATAAAGAAACCCATCGTCAAGGCTGTCTGTTGATTCTGTAAACGGAATGCCTGAGAACATAGGCAAACTATCATTGAGAAAGGCATGAGCTGCGATGTGGAGCAAACGGAAATGACCTGCCTGTTGTTTGAAGAGGCTTTCAGTAGCTGCCTCAGCGAGGAAGGAGGAACCATTCATTTCTTTTGCAGCTTGGCTGACTTCTTGCTGATTATGGGTTAGGGAGGCAAATGTGATCGACTTGCCAGGAAAGGAGTAGCGAATTGATCGATTTTTTGCAAAAAAATCCTCTCCATACTGAGGCGCAAAGCCCGCAAAATTTTCAGAATATGATGAATAGAAATCTTTATGCCCTTCCACCAGACGGCTGGACGTGTATTCCATTCTGAGGTCGATTGTTTTCATCAAAAAGGAGAGGGAAGCGTAGTCCCGATTGCGAACTTCCTGTGGACCTGGCTTCTTCATCAACAGCAAATCGAATGCTAAGTAGTTTAACCATCCATCGGGAATGACAACCAGCTTGTTGGTGTTGGAAGCTATTACCTCTGGTTGTAGCAACAATACATACAGCTGATGTGCAAGCTCAGTTTCTTTTTCGAAATCATGGTGGGCACGGACGATTTTTTCCCGATATGCAGTCAACCATGCTTTCATGCTGTCTGTTGGGGCTTCGATAGATCGTATCCCGAAACTGTCCGCTGTAATGATGGCCACATATACCTTCTCTTCTCCCCAGAAATATTCAATGATGGCAGTAGAATCCCTCCTTTCCCGCAAAGATTTTTGAACAGATGTAAGCGGGATTTGCTGCTGCCTGTACTTCAACTGATGATAGGAAGGATATCGTTCTTTGATGAGAAAGAGAAGAGAGTCATGGCGTTGGCGAAAGACAAAAAATTGGTTTCGATAGTAAGAGGCCAGACTAGAATCTTTCTCTTGCTCAGCTTCAGCGATTTTCAGTTGGTAAAAAGCCTGTTGTCGTTGCAACTTCAAGTCGAGCCGGGAGGTGCTATCAGGAATCCCTGCATACTTCATGGCATGTCGTTGTTGGGTTGCATGGCGGAACAAGACGGACTTACTACGTTCCATGAATTCAAAACAGCTGGAATAGCTTAAAGGATTTTGATATTCCTGCCCCAATGCAAAGGCTGCTTCGATACCTCCTTCAAAGGCCGAATAGCTTTGGTCAAGAAGTCTCGCCTTGGCTTCCTCATTTTGGTAACCCGTGATCATTTTTTCGATCAGTTCAGCAGCCCAGCGATAGCCATGCAGTACCTCAGAAAGAGAAGAGGAATCCTGTTGGGCAAAAGAGCGAAGCACCTTTGCTTTTCCAATGATTCCATCGATCAGTTCTGGCTTGAGTTGCCAGGGCTCCACAACGGGATGACTTCCGTTTTGTATCGCAAGTTGATTCCTGCCCAAAATTGCTTGAATGGATTGTTGATAGCTATCCAGTGCCATTTCGTGTTGCCCAAGTTGTTGATAACAATTACCTAATCCAATCAAGCCATCACTAATGAATATGTGTTGATCGCCAAAAAGAGGGTGGAAAATGTCTAAGGCCTGTTGGTAGGATTGGGTTGCCTGCTCATATGCTTCAGTTTCAACATATAAATCGCCAAGTGCCAGATAACTTAATCCGAGCGAACGATTACCAGGATCCAGATCTCGTTGCCTAATCATTAAGGCCGTCTGGTACTGTTTTTCTGCCTCCTTCAATCGATTCAATCCTTGATAAGCTTTCCCAAGACTATTGTGATGATCTGCTAACAGATAAGGTGCTGCGCCTATACGTGTATTGATCTCAATGGCTTGATGAAGGGGAGCCAAAGCGGACTCGAACTCGCCCATACCGATATAGGAAAGTCCCATATTGTTGTAGTTGCGCGAGGCTTCGAGACTGTTCTTTCCCACAGATCGCTCGACAAGACCCGTTACATATTTTTGATACGCCAATGCTTTGTGATATTCTCCTTTCAAGATATACATCAATGCAAGATTATTGTGTTCATTGATCAGGCGTCTGTGCGTTTCTGACATCCACTGCTTGTAAATACTCAGGGCCTCTGTGCTGTATTTGATTCCTGCTTCAAAATCTCCCGCAAACCAATTGTTCACCGCAATATCTGAATAGGCAAATCCAACCAAAGAATCCTGTGCGCCAAATAGTGCTTTTCGAAGGTCCAACACGCGAAAAAAATGAAGGAGAGATTGTTCAATATTTAGATAGAACCGCCGATAAGCTTTTCCCAATTCCTCATGTACTTGGATGAGCAGCGACGTATCAGAAGAAGCCCTTACGAATTCCAAAGCCAGTTGGAATTCCTTGATTATCAGATCTCGTTTCTTTGGGGGGGGACTTACCTTATAGCACTTTCCGAGATATAAATGAATCTGAGTGAGCTTGATGTGTACAAAAGCCTGATGCGATGCTTGATCATATCGATTCTCCAGATCAGACAAATAGTTGGAGGCTTGTTCAACAATGCGCTGAGCACTATCACAAGCTTTTGAACGGGCAAGTTGGAAGATTTGTGCCTGAAGATCTTCCAATTGGAGAGAATCCTGTGCAAATGAATCATTGCCTTCATCGGTCTGCTGCGCACATAAGATTCCTGTTAGTGAGCCGCCTATGAGGAGGAATCCTACGAAATGTCTCAGCTTGGGTAGAAAGAGGGAAATCATATAGATTCGCTTAGAGACTGTTTTAAAATCTGTTACTTATTTTTTGTATGCGCCTTTTTTCCTCATCCAGCGGCTTTTTTTGTTCCCATAGCACCACTATGAGAACAAAAAAGAGCCTTGTCTGAGAAAAAAATACATCATAAAAATTCTCAGCACAGATTCCAAAACAGTCTCTTAGAAAGATCAACAGTCGAAGGGGAGAAACAGCTTGTTTTAGCCCAAGTCAAAAGGACCAGCCCCGAACCCGCTTTTTGTTTGTTGAAAGTCCATCCGCCGCCTGATGTATAGACAGGAGTAGCAGTTCACTTGTTGAATAACTTCCGACCTGTGGCAGTGCTGCAAAGGGCCTCCTATCACACAATCCTAAGAGTAGAGGGACTCTTGCAAATACTAATCTTCAATACTGGCGCAAGAGTGATCGCAGCACAGGTTCATACGCATCAGCATATCGAACCATGCCCAAATCATTGGGATGAGAGCCATCTGTGGCAGCTTCTCCGTCCAATCCCAGCAAGTGGTCCCCATCGAGATAGTAGAGGTGATCAAGTCCAGCCTCCAATAGGCTGCGATGTGCTTGGCGGAGGGCTTCTCTACTGGCCTGATGGTGCGCCCTTTTCTTTGGGAAAAATGGCGTATTGGTGAAACTTCTGTCCTCAACGAGTAAAATAGGAGTATGAGAATGAGCCTGTCTTATTTGTTTGACCAAAGGAACAGCTCGCTCACTGACGGTCGTTTGATTCATGTTTGGCAGACAATCAATCACAAATACGGAGGGATCAAGTTCTGCCAGAAGGGCCCCAACTTCTGCTTCCATTCGGCCATTGCCAGAGAAACCAAGATTGATGGTCGGTCGGCCTAGTCGCCTGCCAAGGATAGCCGGGAATGCCATGCCAGGGCGGGACGCACAGGCACCATGCAGGATAGATGTTCCATAAAAGAGCATGGGGCGTTCCTGTCGAGGAAGGATTGCCTCAAAGGACTCTCCTTTGAGAACACCGATTTCTAGTGATTCCACCCCATTGTATAAGGGAAGATAGAGGGAATAGATTCGCCTTCCGGGAGCAAGCCCTTTGGCCAAATGCGTCTCCATTTCCTGTTTGTCTGGCCGAACAACCGATACCCATCTCATCATTCCCTGGGCATCCTGTCCATACAGATCCAGCCCACTCACGCCGGTCGCTGGCATATGAGACATAGCCAGATTCTCATGTAAGAGTGTGTAACGCACCTGAATCTGGGATGCGCTGCTGGCAAACCATACACACATTCCGGCAGAATGCCTGGATAGATTCCAGACGGCTTCTCTCACGACTCCCTCAGCCTTTGCAGGCAATCTGTCATAATATCGTTTGGTTTGTGCCCATCCCTTCCCTTCTATCCCCCAATCCTCTACATTGTGCCAATCAACATCTTCCTCCGCGACCGTCGGCGGATTGAAAAAGAAGCCTGGGGCCAGCCCAAAACTGAGTACGCCGCTTGCAATGCTCTTGCTGAATCGTCTCCTGGAAATCTGATGAGAAATCATACGAAATTATGGTTGAAATGTATAAGCAAAAGATTGGAACTTATCCTATTCTTGGAATGACTGTCTTGATCAAGTGCACACGATCAATCATGAATCCCCTTGTCTTACCCCCTCAATAGCTCTTCCATCTTTTTGGTATTCACAAGCGGTGAAACATCAACAAGCGCACATCCATGACTTGAGATCCCGGAATGCTGGTCGCTTGTAATGTCATGGGGGTATCTCCTTTTTCTAAGTGCATCTTCCCCAGTGTGAGAACCTTGAAGTCTTTGACATAAGATTCTCCTCTTTTGTCCCTATCCTCCTCCATGCCAACAAGAGGCGGATCATGAGCTTCGGTGATCTTCCCCGTCAGGATTTTGTCGCCTATTCGAAGCTCAAATTCAGAGCCGACATCTGCTTGTGGACAGGTATAATACAATTCTACCTCAAATTCTCCATCTGCAGCTACTTCCATTTGCCAGGTGATCTTGTCTTCCAGGCTTGTCCAATGTGTGAAAAAGGAACAATTGGGCCATCGGTTGGAGCGCTGAATATTTCCATGAGCGATTCCGTCCCGGGCAGGGACTTGTGTGCTGTGATAGGCTGGATGGCCAAGCGGAAAGCTTCTTGGGTCCTTTTTGGGCAGCTCTGTCATGACAGTGGCTTCCCATTCTTCTTTGAAGGCCAGCAATCGTTCTTTGACTTCTGGCTCTTGCTCGGAGATATCTGTGAGCTGACGAGGGTCTTGAACCATATCGAATAGCAAGTTGTCATGTCCCAATCTGTATTGTTGTGTTCGGATGCTGGTTCGCCCTCGCCAATGATTGACCAAGGTGCGTTCAGGCCATTCTGTTGACTGGGCCAATAAGAGTGGGCTTAGACTCATACCATCCAAAGGCTTGGAGGTCGGGTAGGGGATACCCGCCATATCTGCCAGAGTTGGGAGAAAATCAATGGTGCTGGCAATCTGTGGAACAACAATGCCAGCTTCGATCTGTCCCTTCCATTGCATGACGAGGGGCGAGCGGACCCCCCCTTCATCAGTTGATCCCTTTCTCCCCTTCATGCCTTCATTCCAGCGTCTTCCATTGGGACCATTGTCCGACAGATAAACGATAATGGTATTCTCTTCCAGGGATAATTCTTGCAACTTGGCTACCAATCGCCCAACATTCCAATCAATATTTTCGCACATGGCCAGGGCCGCCTTGGTATGGAGCAGGTTTTCCTTATCCGGTTCCTTGTCCCTCAGTGTCAGCTCTTTGTCCTTAAATTTGTCCCACCAGCGGTCAGGAACCTGCATGGGACTATGGGGTGTATTGTATGGCAGATATACAAAAAAAGGATCATGTTGATGGGTTTCCATGAAGGACATGGCCTGTTCTGTAAAGTCATCAATCACAAATCCATTCCCTTGGATGATTTGTCCATTGTGCTCCAGCATGGGACTGAAGTAATTTCCCCAATGACCGGATGCAAACCCATAATATTCATCAAACCCTCTTCCATTGGGATGATAAGGAAATTGCATGCCATTGTGCCATTTGCCATAGGCGGCAGTGTGGTAGCCAGTTGCCTGGAACACATCAGCAATCGTCGTTTCATCCAGATCGAGCCGCTCTCCGCCCGCAGAAGTTGAATAGACACCCCCTCTGACTGAATATCTCCCCGTCAGGATTTCGGCTCTGGTCGGAGAACAAACCGGACTGACAAAAAATCGATCAAATCTGGCGCCATTTTGTGCCAGTAAATCAATATTGGGAGTTTCGAGATTGGTATTGCCATTATGAGACAGATCCCCCCAGCCCTGATCATCCGTAAGAATGAAGACAATGTTTGGTTTGCGGGGATCAATGGCATCCTTTGGAGCCTGACATCCCGCGGCCAATATCATCAGCAGGACCGGGAGAACAAAAGAAGGTGTGTATGAGTAATGCATCTTCGGACAATTCAAGTATTAAGGAATGTTCCGAAGATACAAAACAATTGGATTTCGGCAGATAGGGGGAATAGATTGAAGAAATAGCGAGTTAGGGGACTGTTTTCAGATCTCAGACCTCAAGAGGTTTTGGCATAAAAAAACAAATGCGCATCCCTCTGATTGACATTGCTACCAGATTCGCTCAACAATTACCAGGGAGAAATGACTTCAGGGATTTCGTCTATTCCTCCAAAAATATCAAATCCACCGACACAATCCATGCAGATAGATCCGCGGCATTCCACAGCTCCTTGGTGATCCTGGAGCAATTCGCAATCGTCTGATCCCTGATTGCATTCGCAGATGGGAACAATGACGATGTCAAACTTGAATTTGAAATACTTGATGTCTTTGCCCTGAATACTTGATCCAAAGGTATTCTTGGAATCTTTGACAAGGATGGTCACATTTTGGTAATTGAATAATTTAAATCCCGCTTTGGCTCTGAGGTAGGCACCGGTCTCAAAAGTGACTGCTTTCCGGGCACGAGGAGATTTTCTGAGGTTTTGGATGAGTTTGTTCGATACTTTTTGGCGTTGGACTTGCTTGTAGACTACGGCTTTGGGTTCGGGAGAATCGAATGCGTTGAGGCCTAACAGCAGACATAGAAGGGTGAAAAACGACAAAATTCGTGAAAGCATGGGTTGGTAATTTTTTGAGATAAAACATAAACATGGATAGGTGAATTCCTCTCTTGGTATCATGAAAGCAGAAAAACATAACAAGCAAATTGACAGAGGAAGGACACCAGCCGGAAAAAGGAATGACTCGGACCTCTGAACTCTATGTGAAAATCTCTATCTTTGACCCGATTTTTCACTGCTTACTGCACCTTTTTCATGGATACTACCACTTTTCGCGCCCTGCGCATTACCGAGGCAGAAGACAAAACCTATCATCGGTCAATTGAGACAAGAAACATCGCCGATCTTCCCGAAGGCGAAGTTCTGATTCGAGTTCACTATGCAGCCCTGAATTACAAGGATGCTTTGTCGGCAAGCGGAAACAAGGGTGTCACCCGAAAGTTTCCCCATACTCCGGGCATAGATGGTGCAGGCCTGGTAGCCAGAAGTACTCATGCTGATTTTAAGGAAGGGGATGCGGTCTTGGTTACCAGCTATGACTTGGGAATGAATACGGATGGGGCATTTTCAGAGTATATCCAAGTACCTGCCGAATGGGTGGTGCCTCTCCCAACAGGCATGAGCCTCAAAGAGAGCATGATCATTGGTACCGCAGGTCTCACTGCCGGTATCGGCTTATACAAAATGGAGCAATTGGGCCAGCATCCCGGCATGGGGCCAATCGTTGTTACTGGTTCGACAGGTGGAGTAGGAAGTATGGCAGTCGGTGTCCTGGCCAAGGCGGGATATGAGGTAATCGCTTCTACGGGAAAAGCCGATGCAGCTCCGTATTTGACAAGACTTGGTGCAAAGGAGGTTGTCGATCGTGCCTTTGTCGATGATGATTCTGGAAGACCTCTTCTCCGACCCAAATGGGCGGGAGGAATCGATACCGTAGGAGGCAATACCCTGGCAACCCTTCTCAAAGGATGCAGCAAGGAAGGGAGCATTGCTGCTTGTGGCTTGGTAGGATCTCCCAAGTTGTCTATGACTGTATTTCCCTTTATTCTCAATGGCGTAAATTTGCTGGGAATGGACTCCGCTACTTTTGCAATGCCCAAAAGGAGAGAAGTATGGAATCGATTGGCCTCAGACTGGTTGGTGGACGATCTGGAAAGTCTGGCAACAACCTGTCGCCTGGAAGAACTCAATCCCTATATAGACCAGATCTTGAAAGGTGGCATCAAAGGTCGGGTAATCGTTGACCTGACATGAGCAGGTTGATTCTCATCAGACATGGGCAGGCCTCCTTCATGTCAGAGAATTACGATCAGCTGTCTCCCAAAGGCAAGGAGCAAAGTCGCATATTGGGGACCTATTTGGCCAACTACGAACCCAACATTGATTCCATCTATGTTGGGCCGCTTCATCGCCACCAACAGACACTGAAAGAAGTGGAAGCTGCTTACAAGGCTGCCAATGTCCCCTGGGCTGAACCGCAACTCCTGGCAGGATTGGACGAGCATCATGCCACAGAGGCCATGATGGAAGCCATGCCCTACCTTCAGGAGCACGATCCTTTTGTACAAAAACATATGGCCCGTATTGAGGAAGAACCAGGCATGCGCCAAAGATTGTTTTTTCAGGTGTTCAAACATTTTTGTCGACAATGGTCTCAGGGAAACCTGGAAGATCACACTGGCAATATTCAATCCTGGGCTGCCTTTCGTTCCGCAGTGAATCAAGGACTGGATCAGATCATTAAAGAAAACCAGCAGGGAAAAACGGTCCTGGCCTTTACCTCAGGAGGAACAACAGCGGCTTCTATGGGCTATACCCTGGGATTGTCGCATCTGGATTCCATGGAACTCAATTTCATTGTTCAAAATACCGCCATGACCGAGTTGTTGTTTTCTCGAAACAATCTCAGCCTCATGCGGTTCAATCATATCCCTCATCTTACTCAGCAAGAATTGATCACCTTTGTCTAGGCAAACGCAAAGCATATGAATGATTTAGCAACTTTCCGTACAGAAACGCGCGCCTGGTTGGAAGCCAATTGTCCTCCTTCCATGCGAACGAACATGAAACATGAATCCGAAGCATACTGGGGAGGGCGAAATGCTACCTTTATCAGTGATGAACAACAACAATGGTTCGAAGCCATGGCCAGTCGTGGGTGGACTGCACCAGCCTGGCCTGCAGAATATGGGGGAGGTGGGCTCTCCAAGGAAGAAAACAAAATTCTTCAACAAGAAATGCGACGCTTGAATTGTCGCAAACCATTGTTGAGTTTTGGGATCTGGATGCTGGGACCTGCCTTGTTGAGATATGGATCTGAGGCGCAAAAACATCACTATATTCCAGATATCGTACAAGGCAAAATTCGATGGTGTCAAGGCTATAGTGAACCCAATGCAGGATCAGATCTGGCCAGCCTCGGAACCTCGGCGGAAGATAGAGGAGATCACTATCTGGTCAATGGCCAAAAAGTCTGGACTTCCTATGCTGACAAAGCCGACTGGATCTTTTGTTTGGTCAGGACTGAACCCGATGCACCCAAACATTCTGGGATTTCCTTTGTGCTGATCGATATGGAGTCCGAAGGAGTCTCTGTTCGCCCCATAAAGCTTATCAGCGGGAAATCTCCTTTTTGTGAGACCTTCTTTGACAATGTCAAGGTGCCCAAACACCACCTGGTGGGAACAGAGAATAAAGGCTGGACCATCGCAAAATATTTGCTGACTCATGAGCGCGGGATGATTGGCGGAATTGGCGATACAGAAAACAAGCAGGCATTGCATGAGTTTGCCTTGCAGCAGATAGGGACAGAACATGGCAAGCTGGCAGATCCGATCCTGCGCCAACAAGTTGCTCAGATTGAGCTGGATGCCTGGGCTTACCAACTGACCCTCGAAAGAGCTGCTGATGAAGCCAAGGCTGGGCATGGGCCGGGAGCCAAGTCTTCGTTTTACAAATATTATGGCACAGAACTTAATAAGGCCCGGTTTGAAGCCATGGTGGCTTTGGGGGGAACGGAGAGCTTTGAGTGGGAGGGTCCCATAGCGAGCCATTGGCTGCGAACCAAGGGGAATTCAATTGAAGGAGGAACCTCCGAAATTCAATTGAACATCATCTCCAAGCATCTGTTAGGGCTTCCAAGTAAATAACATTCCTGTACCTTTTCCGACAAAGAAAATTATGTCTACGACTCAACATACAAGTACCAAACTTCCGCTGATTCTGTCAGAAGAACAGCAGATGATCAAGGAGTCCGCAAGAGACTTCCTCCATGCGAAAGCACCAGTAGCTGCCCTCCGACAACTCAGGGATAAACAAGATTCCCAAGGGTTCGATTCGGAATTGTGGAGAGAAATGGTCGAAATGGGATGGCCTGCACTGGCTGTGCCTGAAGCCTACGGTGGGCTGGGATTTGGCTATACAGGCCTGGGGCAAGTCCTGGAAGAAACAGGAAGAACCCTGACAGCATCTCCTCTGGTATCTACCGTCCTGTTGGCAGCAACCGCCATCCAGACTGGGGGAAGTGTTAGCCAAAAATCGAGTTTGTTACCAGCGATTGTCAGTGGAGAATTACTGATGGCCCTGGCGATCGATGAGACGAAGCACCACAATCCAGCCAAAACCACTTTATCTGCACAACAAGATGGAGACACCTTTGTCTTGAATGGCCGCAAAACCTTTGTGCTGGATGGACATATGGCCAATCAATTGATCGTTGTGGCCCGCACGTCTGGAACTGCCGGAGATAGAGGTGGGCTGAGCCTGTTTTTGGTAGATGCTTCCTCAAAGGGACTCTCAATAGAGCGAGTCATGATGACAGATAGTCGGAATGCTGCAAACATCACCTTTGATCAGGTATCTGTTCCTGCTGACAATCTCTTGGGAGACCTGGACCAGGGAGGAGAGCTTCTGGAGAAAACGCTGGACATTGCACGAATCGGATTGTCCGCGGAATTGCTGGGAACTGTCCTGGAAGCCTTTGATCGAACGGTCAATTATCTCAAGGAACGCCAACAATTTGGTGTGCCAATTGGGAGTTTTCAAGCACTGCAACACAGAGCTGCGCAGATGTTCTGTGAGATAGAACTCTGCAAATCTGTTGTGTTGAAAGGCTTGCATGCCATCGACACAGATGATCCGACCTTGCCTGCACTGGCAAGTCTTTGTAAGGCAAAGTTGGCTCAGGTTGCGCAACTTGTTTCGAATGAAGCCGTTCAAATGTATGGAGGGATTGGAATGACTGATGATGAGGATATTGGCTTCTTTCTCAAGCGGGCAAGAGTGGCTCAACATACCCTGGGAGCCTATCCTTTTCATCTGGATAGACTTGCCTCATTGAGTGGATATTGAGCGATCGGGCGGCTGATTTATTGAATGGCAGAAGCGCTTGATCTTCTTGTGTGGAAATATTTTTTGATAAAATCATTCTTTGAAAGGGAATAGTACCATTGTCGAATGATATGGGCGGTGAAAAAAATAATGCCTCTCCAATAAAGAATGTTTCTTGACCAGTTGAGAAAGGTTTTATTCGGTTGGCGCAGTTTTTGCATTTTCCTAAGCGGAAGTTTTGCAACTTTCCTCAAACCAAACACCTACCACTGCTATGTTGGATATGATATCAGTAGAAAAACAATTACACTCCCGCTCCTTTCCAGGTAATACCAAGTCTTCGATTGGGTTCGTCGTATACCCAAAAGAAACCCTTGATGCAGGTTGGGAAGAGGAGATGCACATTGAATTAAGCACTGTCTATCCCGAAGCTTCTACAGTCCGTATGGTGGACGAATCTGGCCGATTGTTGATACAGGAAGAGCATCATTTTGACACAGATCCAGGCAGACTGGTCTATACTGTCAGAAATCTGGATGCCGGAACTTATTTCTTTGAGATTAGTGATGGCTTTTTCTATCAGGTAAAAGAACTTAGAATTCCTCCAGCTTCCTAGAAAAGATTCCTCAAGAAATGTTGCGTATATTTGTAAGGCCCAGTAGGATTCTCCTGCTGGGCCATAGCTTTTCAGGGGATTCAACATGGACTTGCGTCAACAACTCATTCAGGATCTACTAGGCAGAGAGAATATTGTACTGTCGGAGGACCAGGAAGAAGCCCTGAAGACTTTTTCCTATTTCATGGATGCTGAAGAAGAGCGGGCAACCTTTCTGCTGACTGGATCAGCAGGAACTGGCAAGACCTTTTTGATCAACCTCCTGACCTTGATGCTTCGCCGATCAGGATATAAAGTGGTTTTGCTGGCACCTACTGGTCGAGCAGCAAAAGTGATCACCCGCAGCACCAAGCGGCTGGCCTTTACCATCCATCATCATATATACAGTCCGCTGGAAAATGCATATGGAGATGTGCATTTTGTCCTCAAAGCGAATAAGGAACTGACCAAGACTGTCTATGTGGTAGATGAAGCATCGATGATTGGCGACCAGACTGATGGGTCAACTCCGGGCGGCTTGCTGGATGATCTTGCCGGATATGTGTTTGGAATGGACCCTTACAGAAAACTGGTATTGGTGGGAGATCCGGTTCAGTTACCTCCTGTGGGACATTCCGAATCTCCTGCACTGGATGCCCCCCATTTGGAAAATAAGACGGATCTTTCTGTCTATCATACCCATCTGACAGATGTCAAGCGGCAGATCAATGATTCCAATGTGCTGGAAAATGCAGTTCGTGTCAGAGATGCTTTTTTAAATAATCGGCCGCAGGATCTTGAGTTCAATATTGGAAGAGAAGTGCAGGTGTTGGAAAATCCCTGGGAAGCCCTGGAAACCTATATGGGCTATTATCAGGAAGGAAATCCAGATCGGGTAGTGTTTTTGACCTATTCTAACTATCAGGCAGTTCGTGTCAATCAGGCGATTCGGCACCAATTGTTGGAGACGGAAGAGCTGCTCATTCCGGGAGATCTCCTGATGGTGGTGAAAAACAATTACGCCTGGGGAGATTCCAAGCGTATGCCCTTCATTGCCAATGGTGAGATGTGCACAGTGAGAGAAGTCATGTCAGAAACCTATGAGGAACGCTATGGTTTGAAATGGGTAAACGCCAGCCTGGAATTTCTGGATAGAAAAGGGGAACTAATGTTGGTTGAATGCAAACTCGTATTGGACCTGCTGCAATCAAAGACGCCCCAACTCGATCATGAATTGCGGATGTCCATCATGCAAGAAAGGCGACATGAATATATCGGAATGAGCAAAGCAAAGGTATCGGAGCTGTTGCGATCAGATCCTTATCTGAATGCCTTGCAAGTCAAGTATGGATATGCCATTACCGGACACAAATCTCAGGGAGGACAGTGGCAGAATGTCTTGATAGGATTTGAACCTGATTATGGCAACAATATTCTGGCATATATCCGATGGACGTATACAACGCTGACCCGAGCGGAGGACCGGGTTTTTGTTTTGCGATGTCCTTTTGTCGAAGCCTACTAACAATGCCTCTGTTCAAAAGATTCTCTCTATTCAACATACCTTTCTCTTTTCATACCGCTTTTGCCACAACCTTCTCATGAAAACATTTACAAAACAGAGCTTCCTCCTTTTTCATACTGCTCCTGCCCTGCGCTTGCTAGGATGTTGGATGACGCTCTTGATCATTGTTGTCTGTAGTTTTGGCTGTCAACCCTTGCCCAAAGTTCAGTTGAGACAGTTTACCTTTGAGCGGGAGTACAAAGTGGAGAAGGATTCCCTGTTTATTTTCTTGCCAAATCCGCTTGCATGTCCTCTAAGGTTGTCTGCAAGTTCCAAGCAGCTCGCTATTCAGAAGGTCCTAGACCAGCATTTTCCTTTCATTCTTCCAGCAAATGCGGATACCAGCTTTCAGGGAGCCCTTATTGATTGGACAGAAGGAGAAGCAGTTATTTCTTTCCGCTATGTATTCGGTGATCCCGCTGATACAATTATTTCGGACACCATTGCTCTGCCTTTCCCCAAAGGCAAGACATATGAAATCATTCAGGGATATAAGGGGTCATTCTCGCATAATTCAGATTATTCCAGATACGCGATTGATTTCAACCTACAGATTGGAGACACCATTTGTGCGGCAGCAGATGGATCGGTAGTGGGTGTGATTGAAGGCTATACATATGGAGGCAATTCCAAAAGATGGCGACCCTATGCCAATTTTATTACCCTCTATCACCCGCAATTGGGATTGTTTACCCAATATGTTCACCTGGACCATTTGGGAAGTTTTGTAGCGGTAGGGGATGCCGTCCAACAAGGGCAGGCCATTGGATTGTCTGGAGAAACGGGCTTCACCAGTGTTGAGCATCTTCATTTCAATGTTCTTAAGAATACCGAAAGCAGCCTTTCCTCTACTCCGGTGTATTTTGGAAAAGAAGGCTATCCTGGAGAAAAAATGAAGCGAAAAATGAATATCACCCATTGATCCGAATATTCCACCTAAACAACCATAACTCATGAAACTATCCGAAAGCTTCTTGTTTGTGTTCCTATTCCTCGGCACCCCTGCATTGTTCGCCCAGACAGCAGAGGTATCCAACGATCAACCACTTTGGGGCGAACAGGTGGAGATTATCTACACCCCCGATTCAGCTGGCTCCTTTACAATGGAGGATGAGATCTATGTCAGGCCATTTATTTACCTGGAAGATTATTCCACACAAGCTGATATGATCCAAATGAAGCGAAGAGATACGAATTTTGTTGCTTCCCTGACCATCCAAAAGGGGACAGCCGCTGTAAGTTTAAGCTTTAATACAGCAGAGGCGTATGACAGAAGAACTTCAGCATTGATTCGCCCAATCAGCAAAAAAGGGGATCATTATCGAAATGCCTTTGCCTCGAATTTGTTCGATGCACCTGAAGAGTACAAAAAAGAACTGATCAATTTTCCCCAAAATTATGTGGTATATAGGCACCGATGGCAAGTCCTGCCTTATTCCCAAAAGGATTCCGCAGAGATCATCATTCGGGACGAAATGTCTCGTTTATCCAAAAAAGGTGTCAAAAACCAATCCTATCACTACGTCCTGCTGACTGGACATGCGCAACTGGGCGAATTTGAGGAAGCGAGAAGTCATTTTGAGACCTTGATCAATCGCTTCCCGGAATCTCCCTTGATCTTGGAGGCGTTCTCCTACTATAGCTATCAACGATTTTCGCATTCTCATGGGGACCATGATCTGCTATCTGTAGTTCGCTCATTCATGATGGAGCATCCCAAACACAGAATCTCCAAAAAACAACTACGCCTATTGGTGAGCAAGTCTGATCAGCCAGGAATGAAACAGGCCATTCACACTATTACAAGTTATTGGATGAAACAGGAGCCAGATAATGCCGATCTCTTTATGTATCATGCCCTGACTCTGGAAAATCCTGATTCCCAATTGGTCTATCTGAATCAGGCTGCCAACATCCTGTTTGATGCCACACACAGCGTCAAACAGGACTACACATGGAAACAAGACCTTCCAAATAAAGTATATGAACTGGCAAAAGGATTGTACTCGGCTGGAGCTTATGCACAGGCACTGGGCCTTCTGGAACTGTATGAACGAAATGCAGTGCAAAAAGAGAGTTATGTCTATATGCTAAAAGGACAAATTCTCCAGGCATTGCACAATCCCCGTTCATCGATCACCGCCTATGTCAAAGCCGCGGACATGGGCAGTGAGGAAGGGCTGGACTCTGCCAGGGTGCAATTCGCACATTTGGCTCATTCAGACTCCTTTGAATCATATCTGCTGGCGTTGCGAAAAGAGCTGTTCGAGAATGAAGTTGTCTTCGATGCACCAGGATTTGAGATAGAGGATTTGGAAGGAAATGCACTCAATCTGGAGGAACTGAAAGGCAAAGTTGTTGTGCTGAATTTTTGGTTCATAGGTTGTGCGCCTTGCCGGATTGAAATGCCAGGTCTCAATGAAATGGTGAAACACTATGAGGGCAAGGAGGTGGAATTTCTGGCCTTCGCACTGGATAATACAGACAATCTGAATGAGTTCCTGGCGAACAATGAATTTGCCTATCGGGTTATCCCCGCTTCCTTTGAGGTCGCCAATCAATATGGTGTCTCAGGCTATCCAACCCATGTCATCATCGACAAGGAAGGGAAAATTCGCTCTACCTTGATGGGCGGCTCTCCAGAAAGGCATTTAGACATTCAACCCATGATTGATCGGATATTGGCCTTTTGAGAGACTGTTTGAAAATCTGTCACTTATTTTTTGTATGCGTCTTTTTTCCTCATCCTACAGCTTTTTTTGTTCTCATAGCCCTACTATGAGAACAAAAAAGAGCCTTGTTTGAGAAAAAAATACACCATAAAAATTCTCAGCACAAATTTCAAAACAGTCTCTGAGTTTGACTTTGGCCAAAATGGGAATTCAAATTTCTTTACCGTACACTTTTACCAGTCTAGGCGAGTTGGCCCCCAAAATTCGGTAAACTGGGGTGGATTTGTGAGTTGGGCTTAGAATTTTGGCGGTTTTTACGCAACTTTTTGCCGCCAAAAAGTTGCAAAGAAATCTAAGAACAAAGGAAAATAAAAAGTGTACAGTTGTGAATAAATTTTCAATGAGAATTAATCAACATCACCCAAAAACAGCGAAGTGCATTAATTAAAAAAGACGATTTCCAGAGCATATGGGAGGATTTTTCTCCTATAAAAAATGGCCAAAGTCAAACTGAGTAAAAGAAACCAATATCCTCTCCCTCTGGTACAATAAGGGGAATACTAAAAAAATTCCCCTTTTCCCCTTCCTAACCCATAATACTCGCAATCATGTGCCACTATATCACTGCCATCCTTCCTGCCCATGCTGATCTACAAGCCATCAACGCCATAGGCAAGTCCTATGGGGTGAGCTTCTCTACCTTGGGAAATGAGCATATAGAAAGGCAGCTTCAGTCAGATCAGCAATATCTATGGAAAGAAAGTAAATTTTGCGATTGTGGGACTTCTTTTGGCGCTTTTGCTTGTTATCAACACACCCATCCAGATACTTCCCTGAAAGACATTAAAAAACTGCGGAAGAAAGGCTGGTCTGAAGCAAAAATTCAGAAATGGCTTGACAACAAGGCAAGAAGCAAACAAAAAAACGAACGATCTGAGGAATGGAGCAAAAAGACCTATGAACAAGATGCACGAGTCTGGATACAGTTTTTGACAGACCTTGCAAGTGAAAACATTTGTGGCTATTTGGGCCTACTGTTTCACTGGTATAGAGGGGGGATAGAATCTGAACGAATCGATATTGTACAAACGCATGAGACCGGAATTGATCAGCTGAATGAGGACGCCATTTTTCACTTTCTTGAAGACCATATTTATCAAATTAACTTTCGGAACAAGCGCTAAAGCATGATCCAGATTCAATACCTCGTGGATGATGACAGACTAAGTGCTGACATCTTCCTCTCTCTGGTCCAGCGAGTATGGCCAGGGACCTTTGATGAGGCCAAGACCGCTCAGGCCTTGGGCAGAACCCTGAATATCACAGCCTGGGATCAGGATCGATTGGTGGGATGTGTCCGGATTCTGTCTGATGGATATTATTTTGGGACCATCCCTGAGATTTTGGTTGATCCTGCCTACCAGAAGCAAGGCATTGGGAGAGCCCTGATGGAACAGGCATGGGAACATAGTCCGACCTCCCTATTCTTTGGGGCTCAGGCAGGAAATGAGGGGTTTTTTGAAAAAATGGGCTATCACAGAAGCTTGACTTCCTTTCAGCGAAAGAAGAAGCGAGCTTAAGACGACTGACTCCGTCCCGATTTGACATGAGTTCCGATCATCGAATGAGACAGACGGATTGAGAGGATTGCTACATCTGTCATGCGATATTACAATGGGAAGGATTCCTGCCTGTTCCTCAGAAAAAAATAAAAAAGTTTCTCTTTTTTTGTCCCCCCCTCACACATCAGCTTCGTCATGTAGGTGAAACTCAATTTTCATCACTTAACATCACAAAACAATGAAAAAGTTTATTGCTATCTACAACGCCCCAGCTGAAGTTCTTGCTCAAATGGAAAACGCCACGCCCGAGCAAAAAGCCGCAGGCATGGAACCCTGGATGGCCTGGAAAGCCCAACATGATGCCAATATTGTCGATTTTGGGGCACCCTTGACTCCTGGCCAAAATGTCAACCAGGAAGGCAACTGGAATGGAAGCGGAACACAGGTAAGTGGATACTCTATCGTTCAGGGAGAAAGCCTGGAAAGCGTTAAAGGCATGTTCACAAATCACCCCCACATCTCCTGGGCAGCAGGATGCTCAATTGATATTCATGAATGTGTCAGCATGTAAGGCGCGTTGAATTCATAGCAAAGGCTGTTTGACATGGAGGAGGGAGAAGAAAGCACACTTTGGAAATCTGTTATGCAGGCAAAGAAGTCATGTCTTTTCCAATTCTATAGGTCAAGCAGTCTCCCAATTTCTTAGTACTTTAACCAACAAAAGCATATGAAAGATTTTATGTTGATATTCATTGGCAAGCCATATAGCGATATGGACCTTTCGCCAGAGCAAATGCAACAACAGATGGGTCGATGGTGGGAATGGCAAACCAAGATGGAGGAGAAAGGAATCCTGAAGGGAGGACATGCCCTCCGAGGGGAAGTTCGGACTATTTCTGGTGCCGAACGAACGACCACGGATCGAACGTCAGCAGAACTGAAAGAATTGGTTGGGGGATATTATATTGTCTCTGCCGCAAATGTAGAGGAAGCCAGCCAAATCGCCGAAGGCTACCCGGATTATGATCTGGGGGGGACGGTAGAAGTGAGGGAGGTTATGGTGTACGATAAATGATGAAAGACAAAATGATAGACCATCTTTTCCGTCATCAATACGGAAAAATGATCTCAGTTTTGATTCGAATATTCGGCCTGAGCCATCTGGAAACCATTGAAGATGCCGTTCAAGATACCTTTGCCCTGGCAATGGTCAAATGGAGAGATCAGGTCCCGGACAAGCCGGAGGCCTGGTTGATGAAGGCGGCCAAAAACCGTGCGATAGATCTGCTGCGAAAAATCAAGGCAGATCACAATCGCCTTCAGAAACTGGATAGCGGGCCTTCTGTCATGACACTCGACAACCTCTTTCTGGAACATGAGATTGAGGACAGTCAGCTTCGAATGATTTTTACTGCCTGCCATCCCGGTCTCCATCCCAAAGACCAGATTACCTTCGCCTTGCGGACCATCGCTGGCTTTAGTACCAAAGAAATTGCCTCCGCGCTATTGCTCAAAAATGAAACCATCAAAAAAAGATTGGCTCGGGCAAGAAAGGCGATCCGGGAAAAGGGGATTTTGTTCCGACTGCCTCATGCGTCTGAATTGCGGACACGCCTGGAACGTGTGCATGAAGTATTGTATCTGATCTTCAATGAAGGGTTTCACTCCAATCACAAAGAACTCCTCATCCGCAAAGACTTATGCGGGGAAGCCATCAGACTTACCCAAATGGTCCTGAAAAAAAAAGAACTCAGAACAGGTTCTGGATATGCCCTGTTTGGCCTGATGTGCTTTCATGCCTCACGTCTGGAAAGCAAAGTCTCGGAGACCTTCGAAAGTATCAGCCTGAAACATCAGGATAGAAGCAAATGGTTTCGCCCACTGATCCAGCTTGGGCATGATTCTATGAACAAATCAATGGAATATTCCGATCATTCGGTCTATCATATCGAAGCTGCGATTGCAGTTCAACACCTACGAGCACGCTCCTTTGAGACAACGGATTGGGAGAAGATCCTGAAGCTGTACAATCAGCTGTATACCTTCCAAAAAGACCCATTGATTTTGCTCAATATCGCAATTGTCCTGATTCAACTGGAGCAAAATGATCAGGCCCTGGCCTTATTGGATCAGATCAATCCTGCTGATCTGGAACAAAGGGCTTATCTATATTATGGGGTTAAGTCGGAATACTATCAAAATATTGGACACATCCAACAGGCCATCTCGTATTTGGATCAGGCGCTGGAGAATGTGTCCAATTCCGTTGAAAAACAATATATTCTCAAGAAGCGTACCCTTCTATCTGGCACACTCAACTAAGAAACTCTCTAGACATAAGCATCAGGACAATTAAAATCCGATGCTGATTTTTCCATATCCCATCGCCCCTTCTACCCCAAACTGCTGGACGCGTCGACTATAGACAAATCTTCCTGAGCTGATGTTGGCAGAATGCCGGTGTGGATCAGGATAAATATCCAGGATATTCGTCGCGCCTATGGCAACTCGAACACTGCTTAACCTTTGGGGAGTCAAGTGGAAGGCCGCTTCCAGATTGGTTATCCATTTGCTCGAGAAAAGCTGATCCCGGGACTCCGCAGATCCGGTCGCTGTATTGACGACCCAGCTTTCCTGATTGCCATCATTGGGATGAATATAGCCCACCTCTCCAAATCGTGTGCCCTGTAGACTCAACTCCAGTTGATTCAGGCTGTACCTTGCCAGAACCAGGATTTTGGATTGGGGAATGGCTTGTTCCAAACGAGAGATTTCCTCCCGGTTAAACAGGGTTTCTTCCAATCCAGCAAGTGTTTCGGGGGTATTGATCTCGGTAACCTTGTTCTTGGCTTCATTCCACCCAAGCCGAACATACAGTTTCCCATCCCCTACTTCCAGATCTTTGTATTCGAGGTTCACATCGATCCCCTGTGTACTTGTGCTGACAGAATTGGTGAAAAACTGTGCGGCTCCGACGCCCAATGATTCCAAAATAGGGGCAAAGGAGGTAGGATTGCCATTGGCAGCTGTTCTGGAAAATCTTCCAGAGAGAATGATTCGGTCAGAGATATTGATGTTATAGACATTCAGATTGAGGCTCAGATTCCGATTGGAAAATGGGCTGAGGCTGATCCCGGCAGTGAGTTGGCGAGAAATCTCGGGTTCAAGCTGTGCCACACCCAAGGCCCGGGTTACTGGATCAAAACTGTTGAAGGTCCCTACTCTTACAGCATTGTCCCCAAGAAACTGTGTGCTCTCATTGGTGAAGTTCACCTGATGAAGAGAAGGAGCCCGGAAACCAGTACTATAAGCTGCTCTGACAGTCATCCACTTGAGGAGATAACGTGCGGAGGCTTTCCAACTCAGGTTGTCTCCAAATTCCTCATAAGCTTCATATCGAGCTGCAGTCCGAAGCAGGAAATTGGGCGTAACATCCAACTCAAGACCAATATAACCTGCAGCATTGGCTCTGTTGCCAAACTGTTCATCTGACGGTTTGAACCCTGGAAAAACCTGGATGCCGGCAGCTTTGAGTCCTCCACCAGCTGTGGTATCAGTCCCTTGAATATAGGATTCTGGTTGTCCGGCGACAATTTGGTAGGCTTCATGTCGGAAAACACCTCCAAAGGAGACATTCACTGAATCCAGGAAGGGGAGTCCAGGCCTGCTCCCATAGGAGAGATCGAGATTGGTATTGTTTTGTTTCAGTCTGAATCCGCCAGCTGATACTTTGGTTGGAGAATTGATGCCAAGGGAAGCATTGTTGGAATTCTGTATGGTGAAATCCAGCGTGTTCCCACCAGTCGTATTGCTAAAATCAAGTTTCCAACCGCCTACATTTCCACGAACCCCCAGGGTAACATTGTTGTCAATAATATCTGTTCTGATCTCAGGGGAGAAGCCAAATGGGTAGATCTCTGGCACGACTCTGTTTTCTGAGGCCGGAAATCGATAAAACCCTGCTGCTGTTCCAATCCGATAGTTGTGGGCGGCAAAGGCATAAATTTCTACCTCTCCATTCAGGGGATATACTGCGTTGACAATGGAATTGGCATCCCTGCTTGCAGCACTGCCAATGCTCATCACGCGATTGTTGTCATAGCCAGTGTGTTGGAAGAACTCGGCCAGATCATTGTCCCGATCATCGCCGAATACGGTTCCGGTATAGGCACCCGACCGATTGATGCCGCCCTTATCCCGAAAATCTCCGGTAATGTGGATGAAGCCGCGATCTCCGATTTCGAATCCATAATTGGCACTGAATTGAATCAGGGAACCATCTCCCGCTTTTGTAGATCCGCCAGTTGAGCTGATTCTGTTGTATCCTTTTTCTTTGAGAACAATGTTGATGACCGCAGAGACGGCATCAGAGCCATATCGCGTAGCTGCTCCATTTTTGAGAATTTCGATGTGATCTACGGCAGATTTGGGAATCGCATTGATATCTGTGCTGACGGAGCCTCTTCCAAATGTCCCGTTGACATTGACCAGAGAGCTGGAATGCCAGCGCTTCCCATTGATCAGAATGAGTACCTGATCTGGTCCCAACCCCCGATAGGAAATCGGATCGATGTGATCTGTTCCGTCCGAAATGGTTTGTGGAGTAGAGTGAAATCCCGGAACGAGGTAGTGCAATACCTGAGACAGCTTGGTATAGGGCGATTTCTCAATGTCTTCAGCAGATACTATGTCAATTGGATCAGCTCGACCGCCAACGGTAGGGGCCTCTTTCTTCAAGGTTATGTTGAACAGTGTGTCGGCACCAGTGGTGATACCCTGTCTGTATTTTCCAAAGTTGACGACTTCAACCATCAGGACATATTCTCCGGGAGCAGCTTCAAAAGAGAATACCCCATCAATATTGGTAATGGATGTAAGATGCGTTGGTTCAAGGCTGACGATGGCGCCTGAAATGGGACCAAATTCATCATTGATTACACCAACTATCTTGGCCTTTGTATCCGTTTGTTGGGCAAAAATCTGTGAGCAGGAACCTATGATCAGCCCTGCAAGTAGCAGGACCAAACAGAAGCTAGGTAATTTCATATGGATGGTGGTAGGTAAGTTTTATTGTTGAATATTGATTCCCAAATTTTTTACTCGTCTGATTTCTTCTTTGGGAACATTATAACTGCAAAAAAGAACAAAGCGGTTTTTGTCAACCTGTTCAATTCCGCTTAAGCTTTTGATTGGGTTGTTGCGGACGTATAGTCGGGTAAGCAAGGGTAATTTGTCAATGCCTTTCAGGCTGTTCAGCTTGTTATTGTCAAGATTGATCTGACCAAGGTTTTGCAATTTTTCCACGCCCTGCAAACTGGATAACCTGTTTTTATTACAACTTAGTTGCGTAATATTCGTGAGAGCAGAGAGTCCTTCCAGATTGTCCAGGGGAAGATTGACAATTTGGACACTGGTCTTGTCGAATAGCTCAGCCAATTCCTCGATAGACGGGGTATGGCTTTTTTCTTTCTTGAGGACAGCAATATTCAAGGTTGCTTGCCATTCTGGACTGAGTTCTTTGTCCCACCAGATTTTTCGTTTCCTGTCAGTATCATACCAAAATGCAGGACGAGAGCCAATGCGGCAATACACCTGATATTGTGGAGTATCTTTATACTCAGGGATCTGAGCAAAATATCCTGAAGCTTTTTTGTGCTCGCCAAGACTGAAATGTGCCAGACCAGCATAATACAAGGCTTCTTCATGGGAAGGCGTATGAGAGAGGATCTGTTCGAAATAGTCGATGGCGCGATAATAAGCCGCCGGAAGAGAGTCAGCCTGCTTATAGGTCTCTAGCCCGGAACTCAATAAGGCCTGTACATCTACGTCTTCCTGACAATCCAAAAATGCCTCGATATCCGATTTGATTGCCTTGCCGACAGAACTGTATAGTTCATCTATTTTCTCTATGGTTCCTGTGATGGGTTGAGAAGATTGGTATTTGATCTGGCTACTGTAGAATCCATGACAGTTTTCATAGGAATAGAAGACTTCAACCTCTCCCGTTTCATCCACCAAAAACTCTCCCTGAACGAGGATGTCTGTATCCAGATTGGTACAAATACTATCCAGGATATCATAAGAATAGCTTGGAGAACCAGAAGCGGGGTCTATCTCCTGACCAAAGGTCTGAAAGGATTTGGACAATTGGCTTTTGGAGATCCAATCCAGATTTTTTTGACAGGCATGGACTTGTTTGACCGAGCCCATGATATGATTAAAGAACTGTATGCTATTTGGTTTGTCCTGCTCGACAGAGCGCGATTCATCCTGAAACGGAAGGATGGCAATGCGAAGTCTGCTACTATCTACAGCAATCCCTTCAAGCCCTTCATTCGGAGGAGGAGCATCCACAGCAAATGCAGTTAATAAACAGCTAAGAGTAAGTAAGGGAATCCAATTAAAGACTTTGATCAACAAGTTTGGGAAGTTCATGTTTCAATTTTTCTCTGAGGGTGTTTAAGTCTTTGTCGGCTACGGTAATTTCCTTAGAATATTGGCCTGTGTTTGGCTGAAGAATTTGGCAATGGACAAGGATTTTATCCTCCATCATTTCGACATTTCCTGTCAACAAATAATCTGCTTGCAGGGCACGACCGATAGAAGCATTGTGGAGCTTGCTACAACTTTGCGTGTGGTTGAGTCCAAGCTGCTTCATCGTTCCTTTGACTGAATGTTTGGAGATGGCTTTCCATGCTTCACTGCCATGATTACTGACAGAGAAACTGGCATCGAGATACAATCGCTTGATGGTTTTGGGATCATTGATTCCATCGCAGAATGGAAGAACAGCAATCTTCTGGAATACATCTACAGTCGACTCAGTCGTGATTGCTTCCTTCTTGTCAGCGGACTCAAACTCGGCATTCTGTTGTGGGACAACGGATGATTTCTGTTCTGCCTCACTTACAATTTCACTTGAGTGATTGTTCTGCTGATTGGCTCGCATGTCTTCATCTATTTCGGCCCAAATTTGCCTTTCTTTCAGCAAATCGTCGACCTGATCGAGTGTAGACACCTGTGAGGGTGGAGAAAGGACTGGCGCAACGGGAATTTCTTCTGTAGCAGGATTGGGAGCTTGATCATCGATCGATTCGCTGACCGGAACCTTTGCCTTAGCCATGTCATTATTTGGTATTGGTGTCTTTTGGTTCGCATCCACAACGACTGCCCTTGATTGGGGTGATACTTGTGATTCTTTGTCTACTGGTGATGGAGATCCCAGATCTACAGAAGATTGAGAAAACCAAAAAAACAACACCAAGGCCACCAACGCTCCTCCCCACCAGAGGGGTTGAAGATTGCTGCCTTGCCATAGGTTCTTGATTCGAGAGAGCAAGCGATTCGAAGAAGCTTTTGCCTGCGCCTGACATTCTCCGATGGTTCGCTCTAGCCACTCTCTGTTGGGACTGAATCCTTCCTGATGGAGGGAGAGGGCGTATTGAAAGGAGAAGGCGGCTTGTTCCCAATTGCGTTGAGATTGCAGCCCCTGCGCCTTCACCAAATGATGCTCGAAGGTGAGAATCTGTTGAATCCATTCGATTTTCAACTCCAGCTCTTCCCGGGAGAAAGGAAGTTGCTCATGAAGATAGGCATTGGCTTGTGTGAAATGTGAAAGTGCTTTGTTCCACACTTGCTGTTCCATGCACTCCGCCCCCAAATCCAGATGATAAGTGTATTGGAGAGCCAATTGGCATAATTCGATCTTGTGAGAGATGACGTCCTCTGTCAACTGAAAGTCTGGCTGATGGAGTTGGTTGGCCTGTCGATATTGGTGTTGGGCCTTGAACCATTCTCCTTGTTCGAAGTGCTCGTCTGCAGCCTTGATGCACTCGATAAAGCTCAACATGGGCTGATGCTGTTGTTCGAGACTTTCCAGAAAACTATCTAGCTGCCGCGTCGTCTGCTTGATCGCTTCCTTTTGCTTGGAAGTACGGCCCTGCCCAAATCGTTTGCACTTTCGAGACAAGGCCAAGGCTTGGTCATACAGACTTTTCTCTCCACTTTTAAGAGAAGAAATCAGACTTCCCAGGGCAGATTCGACATCTTGTTGGGCTATCTGTACCTTCACTTGTTCCATCAAATAACTCATAAGAAAAGGTTTGTAGTTAGGTTAGGTAGAACTTAAGTATGGGATTATGAACTCCTTGGAAGGAGGGAATAATCGGACGTTTTATACAAGTTGTAGGGACAGTATCTTATGATCTAGCAGATGGTAAACCAATAGGTGTTTTCATTCCAAAGACACAAAATCTTTAGCAAAAAAACAGGCAAGAGTTGGAATGATATTGGTCAAAACAGGAAGGTAGAGTTACCGCAAGAACTCTAGAGATGGATGGGTAGAAAATAAATATTCGCTTATTGATTCTCAACTTACACTCCCTTTGCAATTCCTCCTAGAAGATATGATTGAATGGCAAGTTTTGATACCTAAACTGTACGATCATTTCAATAAATGGTATATTTGACAATAACTGAAAATTGCGTTTTCTAATCATTGTCTGATTCCCACATCGGCTATACAGAATTGGCCCCAAAATCAATCGAATATATGCCCGCTCATGCCTTGACTATAGCCTGAGCGAGACATAAGCAAGCTTCTGTATTGCATTCAGGGAAACGATGATTCTTCCCCGCTCAGAAGGGATGCTGAATCTACCCTCCTTTCTTCTCCCGGAGACAGAGCATCCTCGGCCTCACAACCACATCCGCAGGATTGGGTGATATTGGAATTTATCCAGCGAATCCTGTGTTGTATTCGTCTTTTAACAAAAAAAACTATGAAACACGCACTACTCCTGTTCATCTGCTTCCCCATTTGCCTGTTTAGCCAAACCTCTCCTGCAAATGATTTTGTGGCCGGAATGAGTATGTGTCATCTCCTGGCCGAATATCCAGATAATCCAGTCATTCGCGGCAAATTGATCCAGGAAGTAGATCAGGGAATACAGGTGGAGGTCTTGGAGGTATATCGAGGCTATGTACCTGAAACTGTTATCACGATCTGGGATGGAGCACCCATTCGATATTATACCAAGCATGCTAGGGATTTGTTTGCCCCCGATGCGGAGGAGGCCGTTATGATTCTGTTTCCGATTGATAGTATCATCAATCCCTGGGATCAATTGGGAGATTATGGCATTCGTTGTATGAACTGGTGCGCTGCTCATATGATTCGAGAGGGAGATCTATTGAAAGGCGGGTTTCGCTTGCCATCAGCCAATGATCTTGGTGTAGGCGAATTCCCCCTTAAGGACTTTGTGAAGGAAGCCAAAGGCTGTATCAAAACAGGCTGGGGACCCACTGGCATTTTTCCCAATCCTGCCAAAGATATCATCCATATCGATGGGGTAGGACAAATCGATCAGATCAAGTTGTGGAATATTTTGGGGCAGGATGTTCTGGGTATTCATAAACCAGAATTCCCTGTTGAGCTGTCTGTCTCTCATCTCGCTTCAGGGGTGTATATATTGACCTTGCATCGTGAAGGAAGCTTTGTCGCAAAGGAAAAAGTGAGAATCATCACAGGTCGTTAATGCCTTCAGGCATTATCAGATTTACTTTGTAATATTAAGTTTTGGATGTTCCTGGAACCCCTCCCCATCCAAATTGTGTGTTTGGGTCTTCTAATCTTTTGATAACTATGAAACACTTGGCCATTCTCTTATTTCTGCTCGGCCTGTCTTTTCCTGCCTTGAGCTGTTCCTTTCATGTCGATGATTTTTGCACGACAGTATCAACATATCCCCACAGACCTGTGATTCTTGGTAAATTGATCAGTGAAATAGATCATGGAGTTCAAGTACAGGTATTGCAAGTATTCAGAGGCACCGTAGAGGAACAGTGCATCATCATTCGTGATGGCGAAACATTTGAGTGCAATGGAACCTTTTCCCGCAGAGCCATTCATCTGTTTGGGGAGCAACAAGATGAAGCCGTTCTGCTGCTTTCTCCGATTGAAACAGCTGTGCATCCTTGGGAGCAAGTAGGCGAATATAGCAATCGTGATGTCCCCTTTGTGACTCCCTCCCTTGTCAATGATGGAGGTCTTTTGAGTGGAGCCTTTACCTATGATCAGGTCAGCGGAGTCTCTGTATTTGGATTCCCTTTTACTGAGTTTATGGACAGGGTACAGGAATGTGCTCCTGGAAACTGGGAGCTTAGTTATCCCGATGACAGAACAGCTGTCTGTAAGGAGGAAAATAGTCAAGATCCTCGCATATTTTTTGTGGCAGCATATCCCAATCCTGTGACCCATTCCCTGACCGTAGATGTAGGAGCAGAAATTGAAGGAGAGGTGGAATTATATGATTTTCGGGCTCGCCTTGTCTATGCTAGTAGATCGAGTTCCTGGCCTGTGGAGATTTCCGTAAGCCATTTGCCGCCTGGAATCTATATCTTGTTGTACAAGCTTGGAGATGGGATACTGAGACAGCAAAAAATCCTCAAACAAACCTGACAATAAATCGAAAAGGCAGACTTAGCGGAGGAGATAAAAGGGCCCTGTTTCTAGGTTGATTACTTCCAATCTATCCTCCAAAGGTGCCCACCAGGCAGGATCAGATGTTGTGTCTGAAAAATCTACTTGTAGAATGATTTGACGGTAGACTTGTAGATCTGATTCTATACCCGCTATCAGCGATTCATAGCTGCCACCCTCTGCCAACCAAATCGGTACAACTGTTATGCTTGCGCCAGAATATCGCCGGAGGTATTCGGCCCGAATCCAGCTGTCTGTCAGAATTATTCGATCATTTTCGCCAGCAAAGGTGGCCATTTCTCTGGCTTCCACTTCATATAGGTCATTCTCCCCGAACTGCAAATGGGCCATGCTTCCCCAGTAGTTGATGGCTCCTAGGGCATATGCAGGAATCGCCAACCAGGCCCGATGTGACATGAGTCGAAATCTCCCGATCAACAAACAAAGAAACAACATTTGTGGCAACCAGAACTCTGGATTGACGGGAACCCAGAAGAGAAAAAAGAGGGAATAGCTGAGCAGAGCAAGGGAGAGGAGTTTGGCAAGCTGTTGGTGTCTGGCAGAAGCGGCTTTCCATCTGTAGGGAAGCCGAATCAGATTGCTAAACATCCACAGGACAAAGCCAACTGAGATCCCGATCAGGATCAAGATCCAGTCCTGTTTGAGAGTGCGAACAAGAAAGGCCTCATCTGACAAACCGAAACCTGTCCTTGCAGTTCCGCTTGCGATTGACTCCAGCCCAAAGGCAAATTGCCCCCCTATGAAGCTACGTCCTGCACCGACACCTGCTTGGGTAAGCATCCCCATACCTGGTTCAGCCCAATAAGTGGAGGTATGCCCATAGCCCACTAACCAGTTCCACATGTCTGCTAGACTCTGCATCTCCAGGACAGTCGTCATAACGCCGAGATAAGGGAGACCAACAAAGATTGCAAGAACAAGCAAATGAAGACCGATTAGAGATGTGCCTGACATCCTGTGTTGGTCTCGATTCCAGTAGATCCCAAACAAAAAAGCTGGAATGAACAAGATGTGTGATTGATGAAAGAGGATGGCGATGGCAAGCAAAGCACTGGCTAATAATCCCGAACTCAGGTGTTGTCTGGTTTGGGTGAGAAGCAATAGACATCCCATCAAGGCACAGAGCGGCATGATGTAGACTTCTACCACCGTGCTATAACACCAGATGCCATAGGACAATGCCGGAAGAGCTGTGGCAGCATAGGCTGTACGCATTGGCAAATCGAACCGCTTGCGAACAAAGGTGTAGAAGAGCATGAGAAGGATCATTCCACAGATGGCATGCAGGAGTTCAATGCGAATATAGACTGCTACCGAAGCAGGCCAAAGAGAGATCCATGCTTTCATGAAGGGATGCCACAGCAGATGATGTGAATACCAACTGATTTCAGGGTCCAGTTCCAACTCATTGAGATAGGCGATGGAGTCGTGGGTGGCAGAGAAATTTTCGGTCAGGGTAAGCAGATACAAAAAGCCCCAGGGAAGAATTCCCAACAATTCTCGCCAGAATGGCAAGGCTTTGGGCGCTTCGACTTGAGGGGGGGAATCCGACATGAAGGGAATTTATACAAAATATCGGGCAAAGCATGGACCAACTGAATGCCAAAGCAAGATTGGGAGTGGTCGGGAAATAGTGGATGCTATTCTAGGTAGCCAAATCATGACGATTTCATCTTCGGTTTTCTATATCTGCCAGCTCTATCCTGCTCACATAAAACGATTGCTCCCAACATTCAGCAGACTTTCCTATGCAAAAGTCGGCTGTCTGTTCTATCTTTAGTCTAAAATCAGTCCATGTCTCAACAACTGGCGCATTACATATCCAAACTGGAAGATTGGTTTCATCCCCTGGAAGGAAGCATTACAGCCTTCTCTGGGGGGATAGACTCCACACTTGTGCTATTCCTGTCCAATAAGTTTTTGGGAAAAACCGGCATTGGGTGTATGTCCACATCAGCCAGTGTCAAGCAGAAGGACATCGCTTTTGCCAAAGAATTTTGTAAGCGATTTCAGATAGAGCTGGAAATCATCGAAACCCGAGAGATCGATGATGAAAATTATCTGTCCAATCCCGCCAATCGCTGCTATTTTTGCAAAACGCATCTCTACACAGACCTCGGAACCATGGCGTCCAAATATCCTTCTTACACCCTCTTGAATGGAACCAATAAAGATGATTTGGGAGACTATCGGCCAGGTCTTATCGCTGCTTCCGAACATGAGATTCGTTCTCCCCTTGTAGAGTGTGGCATGAACAAACAAGATGTCAGGGACCTCGCCAAATACCTTGGCCTCCCCAATTGGGACAAACCTGCCAGCCCATGCCTGAGTTCCCGTGTGCCCTATGGCAATCGGATCACCGAGCAAAAACTTCGCCAGATAGAAGCTGCTGAAGGCATTCTCAATGCGCATGGATTTGAAGAAGTGCGGGTGAGGCATTTTGGTAAAGAGGCCCGGATTGAAGTGCCAGAAGCTTATCTGTTGCACCTAAAGGCTGTTTTTGGGCCCATAGAAAGTTCCATCAAGGACCTGGGTTTTGATCTTTGCACCATTGATCAAGAAGGCTTTGTCTCTGGCAAACTGAACCGCTCTCTGAATTCCTGAATGTATGAACACTTTTCACATTGATTGGGATCGGGAAGGGCGATTGGGATTCCCCGAGGTGATCTATGGGGCTGGAAAATCTCCAGAAGTATTGCTGGAATTGCTCGCGTCTTATGTGGCAGATGACAAAAATGCCCTGATCACCAAACTCCAGGCTGAAAAAGCTCCGCCTCTGCTGAGGCAATATCCTGATGCCTTTTTTGATCAGGAGTCAGGAATCTTTTTGCTTCGCGAGGAAGAATTGAGTGCGCAACAAGCAAGAATTGGCATAGTCGCCGGGGGTACTTCCGATTTGTTTGTGGTCAATGAGATTCATTATACCCTCCAATATTTGGGAATCCGATCTGAACGAATCGTGGATGTTGGGGTCTCTGGCCTCCATCGACTGCTCAGTCGTCTGGATCACCTCAAATCGTTTTCTGTTCTGATAGGAGTAGCCGGATTTGAAGCAGCCCTTCCAACTGTCCTTGGCGGTCTGTTGCCTCAACCGATCATTGCTGTCCCGACTAGCGTAGGCTATGGGGTAGGAGAGGGAGGGAAAGCAGCTCTCCATGCATTATTGGCCAGTTGCGCCAATGGGATTACTGTGGTCAACATCGACAATGGTTATGGGGCTGCCATCGCTGCCTTTCGGATGTTGGGGATGGGGAATAGCGAATCGTTGTAGCAACAGCTTGTAATCTGTCGCTACAAAAAAATCAAAGATTTCCAGTAAATTTGCCCCATTCACTCACAACTCGGTACCCAACACACGCTATGTCCGACAAAAAAATTATCTTTTCTATGCAGGGGGTAAGCAAAATCTACCCTCCAAACAAAGAAGTCCTCAAAAATATCTGGCTGTCTTTCTATTATGGTGCCAAAATTGGCGTTCTGGGCCTCAATGGTTCTGGTAAATCCAGCCTGTTAAAAATTATTGCAGGGCTTGACCAGGATTATCAGGGAAAAATTGTGTTCGATAAAGAATACAAAATTGGGTTTCTTCCCCAGGAACCAGAATTGGATGAAAGCAAAACTGTCAAGGAAATCGTCCAGGAAGGCGTACAACATATCGTGGATCTGATCGCAGCCTATGATGCAGCCTCCGACAAACTGGCAGAACCACTGGGCGATGAGGAAATGATGCAAGCCATCGAAGAGCAAGGAGAATTGCTCGAAAAAATGGAAAATCTGGATGCCTGGAACCTGGATCATACTTTGGAAGTTGCTATGGAAGCACTTCGCTGTCCTCCTGATGATACGCCTGCTGCTGTCCTCTCTGGAGGAGAACGAAGAAGGGTAGCACTCTGTCGGTTGTTGTTGTCCAAGCCAGATATTCTTCTGTTGGATGAGCCAACCAACCATCTGGATGCTGAAAGTGTGCATTGGCTGGAGCAGTTTTTGAAGTCCTTTCCAGGCACTGTTATTGCCGTTACACACGATAGATACTTTCTGGATAATGTCGCGGGTTGGATACTGGAATTGGACAGAGGAGAAGGGATTCCCTGGGAAGGGAATTACAGCTCCTGGCTGGACCAAAAAGCGGATCGACTGGCAAAGGAAGAGAAAGCCGAAAGCAAACGCCAAAAAATCCTGCGCCGGGAACTGGAATGGACCCGAATGGGACAGAAGGCCCGACAAGCCAAAGGGAAGGCCCGCCTGAATGCCTATGAGGAGATGTCCAGGGCAGAAGCCAAAGAAAAAGAAGCCAAACTGGAATTGGTCATCCCGGCAGGTCAACGATTGGGGAATGATGTCATAGAAGTGCAGAATATTACCAAATCCTATGACAATCGAATCCTGATTGAGAATCTGAGTTTTACCATCCCAAGAAATGCAATTGTAGGCATCATTGGTCCCAATGGTGTTGGAAAATCGACCCTGTTTCGAATGATCATGGGAGAGGAAAAGCCAAATAGTGGCAACATTCAGATTGGTCAGACAGTACAGCTGGCTTATGTGGATCAGTCTCACAAAGAATTGCTTCCAGAAAAAACAGTATATGAAGTCGTAAGTGGCGGGCATGAATTTCTGAATGTAGGTGGAAGGGCTATCCATGCCAGAGGCTATTTGGGAAAATTCAACTTTAAGGGAGGAGATCAGCAAAAAAAGGTTGGTGTGCTGTCAGGAGGAGAAAGAAACCGATTGCACCTTGCCATGACCCTCAAGCAAGGAGCCAATGTTGTGCTGCTGGATGAGCCAACCAATGACATTGATGTGAACACCTTGCAAGCCCTGGAAGGGGCCATAGAGAATTTCGCTGGCTGTGCCTTGGTGATATCCCATGATCGCTGGTTCATTGACAAATTGGCCACCCATATTCTTGCTTATGAGGATGAAGGAGAAGTTGTCTTCTTTGAAGGAAACTTCAGCGCCTATGAAGCCAATAAGAAAGAACGACTAGGCGATACGCAACCACGTAGACCAAGATTCAAAAGTTTGTTATAGACAATGCGGGCTGCGGCAGAAGAGCGCCAGAAAAAATTATTGTATCGCTTCTTCCAACCTTAGCCTGATTCCTATCATACACTCCCTTTCTCATATGGACAGCTCTGCTACAATTTTTCTCGCCTTTGCCTTGATCGTCATCATGATCGGCATGGGATTGGCCCTGACAATCGACGACTTCAAACGCATTGTCAAAATGCCCAAGGCCGTTTTGCTGGGCTTTCTCAACCAAATCATTCTGCTTCCCCTCATTGCCTTTGGCCTGAACAAGCTATTTGGGGTAGACCCGGCCATCGCAGTGGGTGTGATGATTCTGGCAGCCTGTCCAGGAGGAGCGACATCGAATCTGATCTCTCACCTCGCCAAGGCTGATACTGCACTCTCTGTTACCTTGACAGCCATCAACAGCCTCATCACGATTATCACCATCCCACTTATCACCACTTTTGCGCTTTCTGCCTTTTTGGGAGAAAGCTCAACCGTAGAAGCTCCATTGGGGACCATTTTTAGTTCCCTCCTGGTGATCATCTTGATCCCCTTGAGCATTGGTATGGCGATTCGAAAATATAAGCCCGATTTCGCCGACAGAATGGACCGTCCTGTGCGCATTGCAGGGGTGGTCTTAATCACATTGGTCATTCTTGGTCTATTGATCCGGGAGCGAGAGCATATTGTGGAGTACTTCCAGAGTGCTCTGCTCATCACGCTGGCCCTTAACATCACCACCATGTTGGTTGGCTTTTTGACAGCCCGACTCACCAAACTCAGTTTCAAACAAGCCCTGGCCATCACCATCGAATCCGGAAACCAGAATGGAACCCTTGCCATCAGCCTGGCAGTCGTCTCTCTAGGCAGACCAGACTTTGCCATCGCTGCAGCTGTATTCAGTTTGATTATGTATCCGACAGCCCTGGTCCCGATCTATTTCGGCAACAAAGCCGCGAAAAGCGAGATGTGAAACAATACGCCAACGATTTGGAACAATGGTCCATGTATATGTGAGGGAAGAATGCTTGTTTTGTCTCAACACCACAGCTACCCCCAAGCATATGAAACCGACCATCGCTTTTTTGTTCTTGTTTTGTTCTCTGTTTGTCATCGACCTGCCTGCCAGTAACTTTCATGCCTTGTCATCTGTCAAGCAGGAAGGAGAGCCTCAATCGGCCAGGATTTCTCTTTCTGTTTACCCCAATCCCACCTCCTCTTATTTGTATATCAAGGGAGAAGGACTGCACAATGAAGAGGCTTCCATTCTCAATTTGTTGGGAAAGGAGGTGAAAAAACTAGCTCACATAAATGATCAAGACAAGATCGATGTATCTGATCTGAAGCCAGGGGTCTACTTTTTTCAGCTTTCCAGGGAGGTGCTGATTCGCTTTATTAAAGAATGAGCTGTTCAATACCGAATTCGCAAGATCCGGTTCGCTGTTTTTTTCAAAATACACTAGAGGATACGCAATAGGGAAAATTTGTCTCTTCAACTGAATTGTGAGAAGGCTAACATTTTACGAATAAAATTCCCTAAATTTCCGGCATGAGTACTCTCTACATCGAACCCTTTTCTGGCCTGTCAGGTGATATGCTTCTCAGTGCTTTGTGTAGCCTGGCTGATGCCTATGATGAACTTGTCAAGCTTCCCGGCAAGCTGCATCTTCCCGATGGAAAGGTGGAAATTCATCAGGTGAACAAAAATGGCATTGTCTGTAAGCATGTGAAAATCGTGGACCTGAATGAGACAGAACACACGCATGATCATAGCCATGACCATCACCACGCCCATGATCATTCTCATTCTCACGATCATCATCACTCCCATGATCATTCTCACGCTCATGATCATGACCACCATCATCATTCTCATGAACATGAACACCAGCATGGGCATACCCATCATCATCATCATGCACATCGGCATCTGAGGGATATTCTGGCCATCATTGACAAGGGACATATCTCTGCTGGCGCCAAGCAGATCGCAAAAGACATTTTTACCATTATCGGTACTTCAGAATCTCGCATCCACAATATGGATTTGGACACCATCCATTTTCATGAGGTAAGTGGGGTGGATTCCATCCTGGATATCGTTGGTTGTGCGGTCCTCATTGATCAGCTGGGAATAGAGAATACCTATTCTGATCCAATCTGTACGGGTTTTGGGATGGTAAAAACACAACATGGGATGTTGCCAGTTCCAGCTCCTGCTACTGCGGATATCCTTCAAGGCATGCCCACCTACAAAGGCAGTGAAGAAGGAGAGAAGGTGACCCCAACTGGAGCCGCCATCCTGAAATATTTGCAACCGGATTTTTCTCCTCCTGTTCTTCAAACCCAACAAATCGCTTATGGTCCCGGCCAAAAGGACTTTGTCAATCCCAATGTGGTGCGGGTGTCGCTCCTGAAACCCATAAAAAAAAAGCAAGCAGCCACATCCACCTTGTAGAAACACATGTTGATGACCTGCCACCGGAGTATATCGGGCGGGATTTTCAGGATCAACTATTAGCGGCTGGAGCTGTAGATTTTTTCTTCACGCCCATTCAGATGAAGAAAGGGAGGCCGGGATTGAATCTCACTGTATTGGTCAAGGATCATGGTTTGGAACAGGTACAGGCATTCCTTCTGGAACACACCTCCTCGATTGGCCTTCGATACCAGCGAATGGAACGAATAGAGCTGCCACGAACAATATCTGAAGTAGAAACCCCCTTCGGCCCCGTTCGCATCAAAGAGGTCATCAGGCCATCGGCCAGAAAAAGTAGAAAAATTGAATATGAAGACTTGCAGCGAATCAGGGAAAAAACGGGGAGAAGCATACACGAAATTCAGGAAGAAATCATTCACTATTTGGCTGGGGCATCCTCCAAAGGAGAATCCTGAGTGAAGGATGCTTCTCGTTTCCAGTGAGCGCTTGATTTTTTCCATAAAAAAAGCCATCCCGCTTGCGCGGGATGACCAAAATGAATAGGGTTAATAGGGCTATGTTATTGTTGGTGTTTGCTAAACTTGTTGGCTAATCGATATTTCTGATCGTTTTCATAGATGCCCAGATAGGTAGCTACCTCATCATAGTTGGAATAATCCACTTCCATTTTTCCTACCGGAACTGCCGAAGCGACAATGACTCGAATGATGCCTTCATAGGCGGTTGCGTTTCGATCGCTGGCTTGACTTTGAAGACCAACAAATGCCAAATCATAAATGAAGTCCAGTTTCTCTATATAATCAGGATTGTGGGCAATGATGGTATAGGGCAGAGCGGTCCACGGATCTTGTGTGTCTGCACGGTAATAAACCAGAACCAAACCATTGCTGACGATGTCCTGTGTGATTTCCGGAACATCCAGGTCCAGCGCCATGAAATACCCATCCTCGCCAGGAGCTCCAACATCATACCAATGCGAGGGATCTGCGGCATAATTGATGCTGATGACATTGGCATTGCCATCTGCCCCATCGCGTCCATCAAATCCATCTTGTCCTGCTGGACCTTGAGGACCACGAGGTCCGACACAACTGCTCATCAGGATTCCGAGAAGGGCTATAAAGGTAAATGTGATCGATTTGTTGAATTGAAAGGTAAACATGTTCATATGATTTTGTAAGGTTTTGTTTCATCATACGAGCAGGTCACATCCCTGTTGGTACCCAATGACCAAGCGTGTCTGATTGTCCCGCTTTTGAGCAGAAACGAATGAATATTAGCGGGCAAGCTTCGGGAGAACGACAAGCGATGTGGGTGGGACTGATCAGTTGTTGTGCGATGGTTTCCAGTGCGAATTACTCATGGATGGAATGATAGAAAATAGTGCATGGCCATCCCTTTGTCCTAAACTTAGCAATCCAGAAATATTGGGAGTGAAATGAACATTGATCTTATTGCAAGACCTTCTGTATATTTGTGAGTTGATGCAATGACTATCTTGATTTGAAAATTACAACCTATATCTAATGATCCATCATGAGAAATGATTTTTTGCGTATGTTGGGAGTCCTTCTCCTGGCATTGACGGTTTTTGTGGGGTGCAAATCCGTTCAAACGAGCACAACCGCTACTCCCCCTTCTCCAGCAGAAACGATGAGTCCTGAATCTGCGGCTGCTTCTGAAGCCAAACCTCCTACTTCTTCTTATTCAGAAAAAACGATTCCTTTTGAACCCAATACAAGGAGAGGAACCCTTTCCAATGGTCTGACATACTTCATTCGCAAAAATGGTCAGCCTGAAAACTATGCAGAACTGCGTCTGGCGGTAAATGCTGGCTCAATTCAGGAGTCTGAGGAGCAATTGGGACTGGCACATTTTGTGGAGCATATGTGTTTCAATGGGACCAAAAACTTCCCCAAAAGTGAATTGGTAGACTATCTGGAATCTATTGGAACCAAGTTCGGTGCCCACCTGAATGCCTATACGAGTTTTGACGAGACGGTCTATGAACTTCGGGTCCCCACCGATGACCCGGAACAATTTGACACAGGTCTTCAAATCCTGGAAGACTGGGCCCATAATGTGAGTTTTGATGGAGAGGAAATTGAAAAAGAGCGTGGCGTAGTCATTGAAGAATGGCGAACCCGTCTCGGTGCAGGCTGGCGAATGATGCAGCAGACCTATCCCAAAACCTTTTATGAATCCAGATATGTAGATCGCCTCCCAATCGGAACCACCGAAGTCCTTAAGAACTTTGAACATGAAACTCTCCGCCAATATTATCGCGACTGGTATAGACCAGATTTGATGGCAGTGGTGGCTGTGGGAGATTTTGATGTAGATGAAGTAGAGCAAATGATCAAAGAGAAATTTGGTCGAATTTCCGCTGTCGAGAATCCCAAAAAACGAGAAGTCTATCCCATTCCAGATCATCAGGAAACGCTGATCTCGATTGCTGCAGATGAAGAAGCTTCTTTCAATCGAGTAGAAATTCTTTATAAGCACGATGTCAAATACACCAAGACTATCGGAGATTTCCGGGAATCAATCGTCAGGGATTTGGCAAGTTCTTTGCTCGATGCACGCCTGAGTGAATTGACCCAGGCCGAGACTCCGCCCTTTACTTTTGCCTTCTCAGGATATGGGAGCCTGGCCAAGACCAAAGACAGCTACTCGGCAACGGCCATCGTGAGTGAAAAACAATTCCTCTCAGGATTGGAGACTCTGCTGTTGGAAAATGAACGCGTTCAACGCTTTGGATATACCCAAAGTGAACTAGATCGCGCCAAAAGCTCCATCGAAGCCGGACTGGAAAAGTCCCTAAAAGAAAAAGACAAAACAGAATCAAGAAGAATTGTCCGTCAATATGTCTATCACTTCCTGGAAGGAGATCCGGTTCCAGGCGTAGACAATACAGTCAAGTTATACCGTGAATACCTGCCAGGAATTAGCCTGGAGGAAGTCAACGAAGCCTTTAAGGAATTTATCCGGGAAGACAACCGGGTGATCACCATTGCCGGGGCTCAAAAAGAGGGAATCAGCTTGCCGACTGATGCGGATGTGCGTCAGCTGTTGGAACAAGTCAAACAAGCCGAGCTAAGCCCTTATGAAGACAATGTCTCTGATGCCCCCTTAATGGCTACGCTTCCAACTGCGGGCAGTATCACCGAAGTGAAGCGGGTGGAAGACATTGATGTAACAGAACTCACCCTGTCGAATGGGGTCCGTGTGGTTCTCAAGCCGACGACCTTCAAAAATGATGAGATTCGCATCAGTGCGTACAGCCCCGGTGGAACTTCTGTCTATCCTGATGAGCAGTATATCTCTGCCAAGTATGCCACCAGTATCATTGGCGCTTCTGGCATAGGTGAATTTGACAATATTCAGCTAGACAAATTCCTTTCTGACAAGGTTGTAGGTGTATTTCCCTATATCTCAGAATTGGAAGAAGGGGTCGGTGGGATGAGTTCTCCCAAAGATCTCGAAACCTGTCTGCAATTGATTCATCTTTATTTCACCTCTCCCAGGAAGGATGAAAAGGCCTTTGGTTCCTTTATGGCAAGGATTCGATCCATGAATGAAAATCAGCTGGCGAACCCAGATCGATGGTTCCGCAACGAAGTTCAAGATGCCATGTATCATAAACAATTGCGAAGACGCTTTGTAGATCCTCCGGAGATGCTCGAACAAATTGACTTGACTACTGCTTATGAAGTCTACAAGGATCGATTTGCTGATGCGAGTGATTTTACCTTTATTTTTCTTGGGAATTTTGAAGTGGAAACCATCAAACCACTCCTGAATCAATATCTCGCTAGTCTTCCCTCTTCCAATCGTGGCGAAAACTGGAAAGAAAGAAATCTCTATCCCATCGAAGGCCCATTGTCCAAGACTTTCAATAGAGGGAAAGAACCCAAGAGCCAGGTTCAACTCAAAATCTATGGAGATTTTGACTGGGATACCAAGAGTAGATACCACCTCAACTCCGCCATGCAGGTGCTTCGAATTATGCTGCGGGAGTCGATGCGGGAAGATCGAGGGGGCGTCTATGGGGTCGGGGCCTTTGCCAGAACCAGACGTGATCCCAAAGGGAGATATTCCATCAATATTTCCTTTACCTGTGCCCCTGAAAATGTGGATGACCTGGTCGATGCTGCCCTCAATGATATGAAAACTCTGAGGGAGGAAGGGGCATCCGAGAAGAATCTGCAAAAAATCAAGGAAACTCAGCGCAAGGACATTCAGGTAGGGATGAAGCAAAACAGATATTGGCTCAACAATCTGGAATTTTCCTATCAACATGAGCTGGACCCCAGTAAGTTGATTCAAGCGGAAGATAAAATCGACAAATTGACAGGAGAGGATATTCAGAAAGCTGCTCAGCAGTATTTTGATGCTGACAAGTTGGTGAAATTTGTCTTGTATCCCGAAACGGAAAATCAATAAGCCAAGCCAGACAGGCGTCTGTTTCTTCGAAGATTCAGATGTATCTCGTTCATAAAGCATGGATGGTGAACCAAAGGGTCCACCACCCATGCTTTGTTTGTGTTTGGTCTGTCAATTGAGGGAGATCGTCAGGTAAGAAATGAAAAAAGAGAGCGCAAAAAACGCTCTCCTCACATCTAATCTACCCATTTAAATTGTAATCTTAAACTAAGTACTCTTTCAACGCAGCAAAAGAATTGAATATTGTGTATCGCTGAGAATTATTGTTTGGGGGGAATGAGGGAGGAATTCAAAAAAAAATAGAACAAAATTTAAATTAATTTTTCATATGTAATATTTTTTATATAAATTGTCCAAAAATTAGCAACAATCCTTCAAGCAAGACCACCCGAAGCTGTTCCTTTTACATCTTTTTAAGTCTATAGATTTACCCGAACAGATTCATGAAAAACTGGAAACAATATCAGCAAGCTGAACCCATTCTTCTCCGCATCGAACAACGATTCTCCCGACTCCAAAGCTTCCAAAAAAGATATCCTGCTGATCAGACCCATCTTCACGGATTTTCGCCTGAAGATATTTCTCATGCCAAGGAGGCCCTGCTAGAAAGCATTCGCACAGATGCCCTCTTGCTACCTGGGAAGGTGTATTATTGGTTGTATCCCTTTTACAGTGGAAATTTTCTTCAACTGGTTGCTGCTTTGGGACGAAGTGGAATGATGGATAAACAAAAAGACAATCCCGAATCCCGAAATGCTTTTTATCAATTTTTCAAGACTGTCCCCTTGGATATTCGATTGGGATTAGGCCAGAAACTCAATCACCCGGAATTGACACAGCAAGCATTAAGAATACAAGCAAAAATCAAGGCCAAAAAAGCACTGGTCAAGTCTCACCTGGACGAAAATTTTTCAAATTAGGCGCGATCCCTCCTAAACATTCACCTGATACAACTGCTATGTCTGCCTTAAATCGTGGCTTTTGAACTAAAGCTTTACACCTACCTGACTTCGGCTTATCCAAGACCTCTCTGATTTATTTTGTGTCCCAATAAAATTTTGGTGAGTACCAAATGTGTGAAGGGCAAAGCTTCGGCTTTGTCCTTTTTGCTTGCTGATCTGAAGGCAGGAAGGGGTGTCGGTTTTAATAATACTGAAAATTAGGATCGTCTTCATAGGCTGTCCCGATGGCACACAAGTGGTCCAAAGCTTCTGCAAACAGATCATATAGATCATGCAACTGCTCAAGATCCTTGATTATTCCAACCACATGATAGTATAATTCGTTCACATCCTCTGGGAATTTGGGTTTTTGGAAGAGGGGAGCTTTCTCCTTGAGTTCGAGATGAATCTTGGGTTGAAAGCTGATCAATTGTCGAATTTGTGGATTGGCAAACATCATCTTCAATTTTCGTTCATCACTTCCCTGGATTACAAAGTCGCGATCAAAGGCAGGATAGCCAACTTCAATATCTTTCATCCCGAATGCCTTCCCGATTTTGTGGCCTACATGTTCCCGGAAGATGCGAAAGGTAAAATCATCGCGATTGATATAGGGCGCACGAATGCGCGTGAAGATGACCTTATCTGAATTGAAGGTATCGATGGTGATCATCCAGTTTGCATGAAAGGCTTCGATACGGTCTGGTTTGTTCCATTTTCCTCGAAAGAAATCTGCGTCTATGTGATCACACAATTGCTGCCAGATGGCGCGTTTGTGTTTGCTGAAAGGATCGAATTTTGCCATGGGGGGAAATTAGAAAAAAATTGGATCTCGATGATATTCAATAATAGCGAAACTCAGGATCATCTTCATAAGCTGTTCCAATTGCACATAAATGATCCAAAGTCGCAGCGAAAAGTTCAAAAAGATCATGCAGGCGTTCTAAATTGGCAATGGTTCCTATCGATTGGTAGTATACTTCATTGACTCCTTTGGGGAATTTTTTCTGAAAGAGAGGCGCATCCCTTCGAAGTGCGAGATACATGCTGTACTGAAAGCTGATCAGATCCCGAATATCTGGATTGGCAAACATCATCCGTAGTTTTCGCTCATCACTTCCCTGGATGACATACTGTTTGTCGAAGTCCGGGTAGCCCACCTCCACATCTTTCATCCCGAATGCCTTCCCGATTCTGTGCATGACATTCTCCTTGAAGATCCGAAACACAAAATCATCGCGATTGACATAAGGAGCACGCATTCGGGTCCAGGTGACATCATTGGCCAGGAAGGTATCCAGGGTGATCATCCACTCTCCGTGGAAGGCTTCTATGCGATCATGCCGTCTCCGCTTGCCTTCGAAGAAGTCTGCATCGAGGCGCTCGCAGAGCTGTAGCCAGATCTCTCGCTTGTGGTGCTTGAAGGGTTTTCGTCGTGGCATGGGATTTTTTTTAGAAAATCAGAAGAGATGTTAACCCAACAAACTGATTCGGGGTCTCACTCAAAAAGCAAATCAAAGTATAACCATTGAAAACTTCAATTATGCTAACAAAACATTGTATTCTCTTGCAACGGACTCCTTGTTTGAGACTCCTCCTCATTCTGCTCATGCCCTGGATTGTGAGACCAGCATTTGGTCAAGCTGTCAATACATGGGTACAGGATGTTGTGCTTCCCCCTCCCAATGCTGCTGCGATGGCCAAATACGGAGATATCCCTGTCGATTTAGTCAGTGGACTTCCTAATATCTCAATTCCTATATTCACATTGGAAGAAGGGTCTTTGAGTTTACCAGTTTCTCTCTCCTATCATGCTTCTGGGCTAAGGGTAGCGGAGATGGCCAGTTGGGTTGGGATGGGCTGGAACTTGAGTGCTCACGGGATGATCTCACGAACAGTTCTTGGTACCCCTGACGAGGCCAATGGCTACTGGTTCAATGGCGATGATGTTGAAAACAATTTTGAAGATCGCCAATACCTGAAGGATATTTCTACTGGAGTTGAGGATGGGGAGGCAGATATGTTTTCCTTCAATGTCCCTGGTCTCAGTGGAAAATTCTTTTTTGACAAGAATCATGATTATTATGTGATTCCTCAAAATCTGGATGTCAAGATCGAAACCGAATTTGATATTACACAAAGCGGTTTCGTGAGCTTTACCATCATCGGTCCAGATGGAGTCAGGTATATATTTGGGAAAGACGGAACTGAAACAGCCTATGAATACCTTCAGGCTGGTCTATCTGCTGGAAATTGGAGATCTTCCTGGATGCTGTTGAAGATGGAATCCAGCGATCAACTTTACTCCATTACCTTTGACTATACGGATGAAAACTATCAATATAAAAACCTGGCCAGTTGTCAGTATAGTGAAGGATCTACGACTACTGGTGGAGGAGTGAGTTGTGGTGGGAATGGCGAGGATATAGCGAAACATCGCTATGTTCTGCATACTACTTCAGGGAAAAAACTGACTTCCATTCAGGGCAGTAGCTCTGGCTATTCCATCGATTTTGCTGCCAATACTTTACGGGAAGATCTACCTGCCAAGCGGCTGGATCATATCCAGATTTCTTCGAATGACAATATCGCCTGTACCAGATTTGATTTCTCCTATACCTATTTTGATGATGGACAGACTGTCTACAATGGTCCCAATGCCCCTCTTCCTTACTTTAAGCGCTTAAAGCTTGATCAGGTACAGGAATTCTCTTGCAACAGCAGTCTCAGCAAAGGGCCTTATACCTTTACCTATGCTGGTCCCTTGAATACAGATGGGACCAATTATTTGCCACACAGACTGTCAAAAGCGATTGATCATTGGGGATATTACAATGGAAAGCACGACAATGAAATTCTGGAAGCCAATATCCCCGAAACCAATCTGACCCACCCCATTGGGGGAATTCCTATCACATATGGAAGCGCTGATCGTGAAACCGACCCGGCATTTATGGGGTATGGGAGTCTTACTGAAATTCAATATCCCACCGGGGGACGCACTCTCTTTACCATGGAAGCCAACACAATTCCCAAATGGCAGGGGACAGGTCCTGTATACTTGGTTCAAGACTTGACGACATGTGCGATACCTTCTTCCAGTTGCTGCGGATCAATTCCGAATCAAGCAATTGTTAGTTTTTCAAATACAAATGAGATTGACAATGCGTTTTTTGACTTAAAAGTCTTCAATTTGAATTCCAACTTTAGCTGTAGTGGTAGCAGCTCTAGTGGCAAGATTGAATTGTTCCAGGGCAGCACATTTTTAGGATCTTTCCCCTTGACTCTTGGAGCGAATGGCAATACTCTGGAGGAAAAACAAAAACCACTCAATGATATCCTGAATGCTGGCGTCCAATTGGTTCCCAATACCAGCTATACCTGTATCATTACCTCTGTCAATAGCCAAACCAACTTCAGCCTGTATCATGAATCTATGCAGCAGATTCCCTATCCTGTAGGTGGACTTAGATTAGCTGAAGTTAGATCAGATGACAATATCCCTGCTACCCCTGATGTGGTCAAGCAATATCTGTATGAAGAACAGGGACCAAATAACTTAACGGCAGGTCATCTATTGTTTCAGCCAACCTATGGAATTACTGGATCATTTTATTGTACCGCAACTCAGTATTACGCTATTTATTCGACAACTCCTCCTGTTCCCATGAGTAATTATGAAGGGAGACATGTGGTGTATCCAAAAGTAACGGAAGTCCTGCCTGGATCTGGGAAAACAGTCTATCAGTATCAGCTAAATATTGCACCGGATATTTTTCCAATCCTGGGTCCAGGAAGTGGATTTTGGGGGACTACCTTATTTGAAGCTCCTCCACAATTGTACAAGAATAATCATGGAAATCTTTTCACGAAAAAAGTACTGGATGAATCCGGTCAAGAAGTGTCATTGGAGACCAATAATCCATTCTTCTTGTCCTATACAGAGCCTCCTGGGTCTATGATCAAGGTCAAATGGTTGTATGATGAAGGACATGAGTGCCAGTTCTATGGCTTCTTTTTCTATCGACCAAGAACCAGTGCCTATCTCATGGCCAGCCAGGAAATCAGTATTGATGGTGTCAACACGGTAACAGATTATGGATATGATCCAGAATTGGATCACCATCAACCCATCTCCGTCAGCACCACCAATAGCGATGGTAGGGTTCAGGAACAAAGGCTTAAATTTCCGGATGCTTATGATCCCAATACAGTGGTAGATATATTTTCCAGTCTAACAGCGCAAGATCTTTTGGATTTGAATCTGATTTCGTCGCCAATAGAAAGTCAAACCTGGCAAGGTCAGAGCGGGAATTTGGAAATGATTGGTGGACAGCTGAATCAATATGTCAACTTGGGCAATAGCGTTCAGAAAAAGGTCCGGCTTCACGATATGTATGGATTTGAAACTACTACGCCAGTGAGCCAGGCTAACTTGGCCGAACAAACGAATTCTAATGGTCAATACACAAGCCTGTTTCCGAATTCCAGCTATTATCAAAAAAGAGTCGAATTTGACTATGATTACAGCAGTGGTCGATTAAGCTCTCAAGCCTTAACAGGAGGATCATCCTCTTCCTATATTTGGGGATATTCTGATTTGCGTCCTACGGCTGAGGTCAGCAATGCTTCATCAGAAAATATCGCTTACACAAGTTTTGAAGAGACAGACAACCTCCAGGAAGGCAATTGGACCCTGGATGGACAGGCAGGGGGCTATCAACTCTTCAATTCAAAAACTGGTTGGCAGGGATTTAATCTTTCTCCAAACAGAACTGCCACTGCCAATGGGTTGGGCGCAGGATCTTATACCTTATCGTTTTGGCTTCAGGGGAATGATGATATGGTCTTTTTTACCAATGGCACCATCCTCCCTTCTCCCAATCCTAAACGTCAATCTGATGCTGATCAAAATGGATGGGTCTATTATGAATATGAAATCAATTTGAGCAGCACAAATAATACAGTAATGATCAGCAGCAATGATGCTGCAACAGTGATCGATGAACTCCGTTTGTATCCCTCTCAAGCTCACATGACTACCTATTGTTATGACAAAGCCCTTCGGATTCACACGGTTACTGATGCCAACAACCAAAGTCTGTATTATACCTATGATGGCCTTGGCCGACTAATCAACGTCAAGGACTTTGAAGGCAATATCATCAACCAAACTGAATACCACTATTATACCGAATAAGCCAACTTACTCAATCATTTAAACAACAATACTCATGAAAGCATATCAGCAGCTTGCTGCTCACACCTCCTTTGTCCTTTATGTAAGGATATGTTTCATCGGTTTTTTTCTGTGGAGTCAATGTCTATTCACTGCTCCTCCAGCGAAGACCACCGATCTTGCCTTCGTCCCAAAGAATGTTCTTTTTGTGGTCGGCAGCACCAATCTCAATGCTGGGGATCAGACCATCAAAGACCGTCTTGAGACCGATCTGGGCCATATTGTCAGTCTGAAAGACGCTAGCGTAAGCACAACTGACCTCACGGGTAAGAGCCTGATCATCATTTCTTCCACTATCAGTTCCAATGCCCTGAGCCAAAATTTCAGGGATGCGGTCCGTGATGAAACGACCTCTGTCATCACCTGGGAACATGGACTCTATGATGATTTTGATATGTCTGTGTCGGGAAATAACACAGAGTGGTCAGGCAATGACCTCAATATTTTGGCTCAGGGCCATGCCCTTGTAGGTGCTGCTGGCTCAACCGCAGATGCTCTCTCAGCTGCGGCGGCGCATCCTGGCGGCACACCCTCTTCCGATGCCTTGATTGCCGCAGAGCTTCCTTCAGGCAAAAAGGTCTACTATGCCTATGAGATGGGGGATAACATGATCAATCAGGTCGCTACAGGTCGTCGAATTGGCTTCTTTTTGAGTGACAATAGCGCAGATGATCTCACAACAGCTGGTTGGGAACTGTTCGATGGTGCTGTCTGTTGGTCTTTGGAAGAATGTGGAAATACAGCTCCGACAGCAAGTTTTACAACTTCCTCATCCTCTGGCACTGCTCCATTGATCATCTCTCTGGATGCTTCTACATCTTCCGATCCTGAAAATGATCCACTCAGTTATAGCTGGGACTTCAATGATGGGAGTACAGGCAGTGGAATGAGTCTCTCGCATACCTACACATATCCCGGTGTCTACACCATCACCTTGACTGTAGATGATGGTCAGGGGTTGACAGATCAGGATCAGGTTACCATCACTGTCAATGGCACAAGTAATTATGCTCCCACTGCTGAGATTCAACTAGAGCGTTGGGACGGAATTTCAGGGAGTCATGTATCTGATTTGACTTCCTCTTCGGCTTTTTCTGATACGCCTTCTCATTTCTATATCTTGACGAGTATCTTTGAACTTCCTGACCCGCCAACAGGGCTTGCCGATCAGTTTGGTGCCAGGTTATCTGCGCAATTCATTCCTCCTCAGACAGGCGATTATACCTTCTGGATTGCTGGGGATGATCGTGCCGAATTATGGCTCAGCACCAATCATGATCCGGCTGCCAAGCAACTCATCGCGCACAATGATGCTGGCTCCACTTCTCAATACCAATGGGACAAATACAGTTCTCAGGAGTCTGCTCCCATCAGTCTGGTTCAGGGACAGGCCTATCATATTGAGGCCCTGATGAAGGAGAGTTTTGGCGGGCAGCATGTTGCTCTCAAAGTCCGCTATCCAGATGGGACAGAGGAAGGCCCGGTTGCTGCTACCAATTTCACCTTGCCTGGCACCTATCCTCCTCAGAACGTGTCCACTCTTCCCACCACCTTTGTCAAGAAGTATGGAGAAGATCATCAGGCCGAATACATCATCACCCAAAGAGCAGATGGCTCCTATTTGTTGCTGGGGGCTGGCAATTATGATGCAAACGACCCTGTGGCAGCTGGCAATGTACATGTGGTGGAAATAGATGCCTACGGTCAAGTCATGCCCAATGGTCAATATGTATTGGAAGTGGCCAATCTTGACATGGATATCTACAATACTCTCAATCCAGCCTACTCTGTGATGCCCAATGGAGAAATCTTCTATGCCATCCGTGGAGATGCTGGTAGTTCTGTAGGCATGTCCATCTTCCGGCTAGACCCTTCGGCAAGAAATCTGGTGTATAGCAAGCACATTGAGTTGCCGACTTATATTCGCCCTCTGGCAGCGGAGATTGACCCAACAGATGGAGGAAACATTGTCCTGGCTGCGAACAATCGAGAGCCCATGCTCTTCAAGATCAGTCCAACGGGAACAGTGGTCTTTTCCAGACAGATTGGACATCGACTTTTCCAGCCCCTGGATCTCTGCACATTTGACAATGGCTATAGTCTTGCAGTAGGAAAATACAATTATTCAGTCAGCTCTGCCCATGAAACAGAAATGCATATCAGCTATCTGGACAATAATGGGCACACAGTTTGGGCCAAGAAATACACTACAGCTGGCAATGAAAAAATCATCCCATCCATTGTTGCTTCTCATGGAAGCGCGAGCTCTGCTCTGATTGGTGGCAAGGTGAAAATGGGGGGAGAATGGAAAATTTTTCTCGCTGATCTTGACTTGGGAACCCAAACCTTTGGCCAGCCCAGATATATTGATCTGGGACATTCTGGAGAATTGGACATTGAGGATCTCCAGCCAACCAGTGATGGAGGCTATCTGCTCTCAGGAGGAGGAACTCCGATATTCTCCCCTGATAGCCTGGAAAAACCATTCCTCTATAAGATAAATCCCAATGGAGAAGTGGAATGGATCAAATATTATGATCATGGCTTTGAGGGAGAGCACAGCACCTTTTATCAAATAGAACAAACGCTGGATGGGGGCTTTGTCATGGGTGGAGGTCATTACAATCTGCCTTACGACCCAGATTTTCCTGGTCTGGTCATCCGAACCGATGCCAATGGCAATCTCAGTGATCCATACTCCTGTTCAGTCAATGATTTGCCTGTTGCCTTGGCTAGCTTCCATTCCATGCCTCTTACCAAAGATGAGAGTACCCTGGCTGCCAGTGGTCAGACCCTGGATTATATCATTCCATTTGAAGCAACAGGAGATCCCAGTATCCAACATCCAGCTAGCTGGAATTCTATTACTGGTGGCAATTGCGAGACTGTCATTCCTGATTGTGAGCATGCTCCTTTTGAGGCGGCTGTCCAGACTACCGGAATCAACCGCATCATCAGTCGAAGTCCCAGAATAGCTGTTCAGGATATTCAGACTATTTTGAATGATCCTGCCTCTCATCATGCACGAGATATGCATGAGGCTGTTGCCTATCTTGATGGATTGGGACGTCCCCTGCAAAGTGTGGCTGCCAATGCAGCACCCGATCTTTCGGACATCATTAGCTTCAACATCTATGATCATTTGGGCAGAGAAGTCAAACAATATCTTCCCTTCAATGATGCAGGGCCAGCTGGAAGCTTCAGGATGGATGGCGGAACAACAGATATGATCCCGGATGCGCTTCAAACCAGTTTTTTCGCAACCGTTTTGCCCCAAATGGGTGGCCCAGCATCCAGCAATCAGTTTCCCTTTGCAGAAGTTGCCCTGGAAGCCTCATCATTGTCAAGGCCCATCGAACAAGGATCTGTAGGCACTCCCTGGCAGCTTGGGGCCAATGCCGTCAAAACAAGCTATGGAAGCAATGGACCGACCGAAGTACTGATGTTTCCTGCTGGTACTGCCTTCAATTATGATGCGGGCTATTATCCTGCTGGAGAACTAATCAAAACTCAAACGACAGATGAAAATGGAAGTATCAACATCCAGTTTACAGACAGATTGGGGCGAATGATTCTATCGATGACACAGATCGATGAAGGATCTGATCTCACAGATCCAGCTGATGATACCTATGCACAGACCTATTATGTCTATGATCGATTTGGCAATCTCACCTATGTATTGCCTCCTGAGGCAGTTCAGGATTTTGTGCTGATCTATGATGATCCACAAGACCCTGCCTTGGATAAATATCGTGTCTTTCAATTCAGCATTGACAGATGGGGATTTCAATATAAGTATGATGGACGACAACGGGTCATTGAGAAAAAAGCTCCTGGGGCTGGTTGGGTCTATTCTGTTTACAACAAATTGGATCAGGTGGTCCTGATTCAGGATGCCAATCAACGGGCTAGTGGAAAAGATGAGTGGACCTTCACCAAATACGATGCCTTCAATCGTCCGATTCTGACTGGTTTATTCGACAATAGTTTGCATCCGATTACTTCTGGCTATGATCGTGCGGCCTTGCAAATGCATATTGATGGAGAGGACATCTTTGAAAATCGTCAAAATAATGCTGTGTTTGATGTCAAAGGAAAATTGATCGAGGGCTATAGTAACCTTGCCTTTCCAAACATTGGACTGGCAGAGGTGCATTCAGTTAGCTATTACGACGATTACGATTTTGATCATGACCAGAATGAAAATGCCAGCTACCAGATCGATGTTGAAGGATTAGGAAGTATTCCATTCGATCGAGTCAGAGGACAAGTAACAGCTGCCTTTATAAAAGTTCTGGACCCAAATCTTGTACTCTCTTCAGCTAGCAATCCAGCATTTTTGGGAACCATCACTTTCTATGATGACAGAGGGCGCGAAATCCAGACACAAGCTGACCACCTTCATGGCACAGATGTATCCAGTATGGTGGTCAATTTCGCTGGAGAAATTGAAAAAACTGTTACTCGACACAATGGACCAGAAGGGCTTATCAGTGTCCAAAATCGTTTTTGTTATGATCATCAAGGACGACTGATTCGCAGTACGCAGAAAAACAATGATGATCCAGAAATTGTGCTTGTAGAGCAGGAATATGATTACAGAAGTTTGGTTGTGGACAAGCAGCTTCATTCTGAAGATGGCGGATTGACTTTTCTTCAATCTGTCGACTATCACTTCAATATTCGCAATTGGTTGACAGGGATTAACCAAACAGATGACACCCAGGCGGGACCAGGAGCAGGGACTGGAGATTCACAGAATGATTTATTTGGCATGGATTTGTTCTATGACCAGACAGATTTTCTGAACAATACGGCTCTCTTCAATGGGAATATTTCAGCAGCCCGCTGGCAGCAAGGGACAGAAGATGAGGTGCATGCTTATAATTATGTGTATGACAAGAACAATCGCATTCTACAGGCAGACTATTACAGCACACAAAACAATGCCTTTTTGCTGTCCACACTGAATCGATTCCAAAGTACTTATTCCTATGATCTCAATGGCAATATCAAGCAACTGACGCGTCGAGGTCTCATCAATTCAGGCAATTTTGGTCTGATGGATGACCTGACCTATACCTATCAATCACAAGGTGGGAATCACCTGATGAAGGTAGAAGATGCTGTCGCTGGCGGGAGTGGGAACCAATTTATTGATGGAAGCAATATCGGAGATGATTATGCTTATGATGACAATGGGAATTTGATTACTGATCTTAACAAGAACATCAGCATTAGCTATAATCATCTCAACAAGCCTGTTAGGGTTTCGTTTACTGGCGGTCCCACCAATGGCTCCTGGATTGACTATATCTACGATGCTGCTGGCACCAAGCTCCAAATGCGTACCGGAGGGAGTAGCACCCAAACGACTGATTACATCAATGGATTCCATTATCAGGATGGCGCACTTGATTTCTTTGCACATGCAGAAGGTCGGGTTGTGGGAGATGGAGCAAACAATCTCCTGTATCAATATCAAATTGCCGATCATTTGGGCAATAGCCGGGTCTATTTCGAGGATGATGCAGGGACAGCCTCAGTGATTCAGGTGGATGCGTATTATCCTTTTGGGCTGAATATGAGCTTTGATAATGGGCAGGCAATTGCCAATCCTGAGAATCGCTATCGCTATAATGGGAAGGAAGAGCAGACGGCCTTTGGATTGGGCTGGTATGATTATGGGGCGCGGATGTATGAGGCAGTTTTAGGTCGTTTTACAGGGGGCGATCCAATAGCAGAAGACTTTCATTGGGTAACCCCATATAATTATGCAGAAAATGAGCCCATCGCTAATATTGATTTGTGGGGATTACAAAAGTTTAAACCTCCTGTTAACCATCACCAATCAGGCCCCGACAATAATGTAGGACCTAGTCGGGCTCAGATTGAGCATGTTAATAATCATAAAGCAGAGAAATCACGAGAAGCTTGGAACGAAGCAAGGGGGATAAAGAAGGTAGATCCAAACTCAGGTGGTGAGATCAACCCAACTCCAAAACTCAAATACCATCCCGGTGCTGGCGAATTTGGAGGTAGAGTTGCAGAAGGATTGGGCCAAGGGTTAAAGGAGGCTGCGTTAGACTTCACAGGTCTCAAACTTTTAGATCTAGGGTCTGATGCCATTAAAGGAAGTAAGCTTTTAAATGTACCAGTAACAAAAATAGATAATGGAGGAAAGGGAATTTTACCGGATGATGCGGCTGTTGTCAGAGGAGGAACGAATACTCCCGAGTTAATTAAAAAAGGAACTGGGACACATCCAGAAGGAGTAACAGGAGTTTCAGTTGAATGTGGAACATGTTCAGTAAAAGAACTTGCAAAGCCACTCCCACATGGTAAAATCGGCGTAACAACAGTTGGGGATGTGCGTAATGCTGGTGGGGATGTAATTAAAACTAGTGGTAGAAGCCCCAATCATGCTACTCTTACTGGACTTTCACCAGAAAAAACAAGCGAATTGTTAAATCCAGTTATACGCAATCCAAACAAAAAATAATTCAAAAAAAATGCTAGATCGAATATTTGCCGATTTTAACAATTGTGACCCTCTTGGTAGGGTAAGGCTTAATTCCGATGGAACTTTGGCCGATCTAAAGGAAAAGAAAATAACCTTGAAAAGAGGCCAAAAATTCTTGCTTAATGATGATGATGGGCTTTCTACAATTGGAGAGATAGTCTTTTCTGCCAACGAGAAAATATGGGTTGCAAAAATTGATTGGGATACATTTCAAGTTGACAATCGGCAATAGATTAGAGTCCAATGTAGTCAAAGTTGTTTAGTATTTAACCTCACCAACGCAGCAGTTCCCCCAACTGCTGTGTTTTTTTACTCACATCTTTACATAACCTCCTAACAGATCCGCCCTATACCCCATACCATATTCCCCTCCCCACCCCGGACCTTTCCACCTCGCCTTACGACTAACAAAGCAAAAGCCATTACTTACACATCAAGGCAAGGTTCATGCGAATCCGATCTCTCTATTCTGAATCAGAACTGATCCAAGGCATACAAGCCGGTGGCGTCGCCCGCGAGCGCTGCATGGACAGTCTGCTACACAAGCACCGCAAGCTGATCCAGCGCGGCATCCGAAGCTACCGCCTCTCCAGAGAGGAAGCACAGGAGGCCTATCTGGATGCCATGGTAGCCCTTTGTCGCCAAATCGAGAAGGGCAACTTTCGGGGAGATTGCAAGCTCAGTACCTACCTCTACCGCATCTACGACAACAAATGCAAAAACAAAATTCGGGACCGGAAAGGAGACCCTACAAGCTGGATCGACGAGATGCCAGATCTGCCCGAACGCGCGCATGATGCCCTGGCAGAATTGATCCAGCAGGAAGAATTCGAAGCAGTGAAAGAACTGCTTCGCGAGCTGGGAGGAAAGTGCAAGGATATTCTGATCTTAGCGGAATATCATGGATACTCCCAGGCAGAGATCGCCCAACAACTTGGTCTAAAAACTGCCCGGGTTGTCGCTGTTAGTCGGCATCGATGCCTCAACAAACTCAAAAGATTCCTCAGCGGGAAGCCCGTCTCTCATGAATGCGAACTCCAGCCAAAAACCACTGATTGAGCATGTCTGATTTATCCTTACATACAGAAGAATTGATAGAGCGCTATCTGTCGGGACAGATGTCTGCCGCAGAGCGCGAAGGCTTTGAGCAAATACTGTCCAGCCGCCCTGAATTGGAGCAGGAAGTCAACAAGCATCTCATTGCTAAAGGAGCCGCATTTAAGGAAGGCAGAGATAGCTGGAGAGCTGCCAAACGGGAGCGTTTTCGACGATGGGAAGAAGAGGATCGAAGAGGTCGATTGAGATGGGGGAAGCTTGCCGCAGTCATCCTCATCCTCTTCCTTTCTGCTGGAGCAGCTTATGTCTTCCATCCAGCACCTCAAGTAGGGCCAGATAAGCTTTTTTTAAGTTTCTATGAAGTAGATACAGCCCCGGTTCCACGAAACCAGCTGTCTGGATCAAAATTACTGGAAGGCTATTTGGCATTCAATCAAGGGGAATTTGTTGAAGCCCTGTCTATCTGGAAAGAGGTTCCGGCCAGCCTTGACCAATTCACCAGGGATGAGTTGGCGTATTTTAAAGGCTTGAGTTATCTGGAGTTGGGACAATCGACGAAGGCCATACTTGCATTGGAAAGTTTGGACACCTCTGCCTATCAGGCCAAGGCGCATTGGTATTTGGCACTTATTTGGCTGAAAGAAGGATATCCTGACAAAGCGCGGGTATATCTGAGCTCGAACGCCATACAAGCATCATTCTTACACCCCAAAGCCCAACTTCTACTGGAACATTTGTCTGAATGAACTCCTCCATCCTATCGATATTTGTTTTCCTGCATGCGATGCTTTCACTCGCTTGTATGCCTCAACTCTTCTCACAAGCCATTGACACCAGTCAGTTTTCCGTTTGGCGAGAGCAAGTATCCCATTTCATCGCCTGTAATGAGTATGATAGTGTGTTGATCCGTGCAGAACAAGCCCGCCAATACGCAGAGGAACATCGCCTGAACGAGCTACAGCTAGAATTCACGTGCAAACAAACATTGGCTCACTTCCGGGTATATCCTGGAAGGAGCGAGCGATTGTTGGCTTTGTTTCAACATGCCTTGCCATTGGCTGATCGAATGGCGAAGAAAGGTATTCATTCCTATTGGCTTCCCAATTTTTATTCAAAGATGGCTGAAGTTCTGGCATTTCGCCATCAGTTTGAACAAGAGAAGACATATCTGTATAAGGCCTTAATTTCATTCCCTCCATCAGAGGAGTTATATCCAGGTCTACGATGTGGGGTACTGATGAATCTGGCGCTACATTTCATTTATCACAGTGAACTCGACTCAGCATCCATCTTCCTTGAGCTTGCCGGTGAATTTACAGAGGAAGAATCCCGTGAATTGTTTTTTTGGTATGGAACCAAAGCAAGGTTGGAGTTTCAGCGACAAAATTACCTTGAGGCCGAAGATCTCTACCTCAAGCAACTGGCCCTTGTATCTATCCTGGGAGAATTCGAATACAGAGATTTTATGCTGTATCACTTCCTGGCTAATGTCTATCTCAATATGGGAGATTTGGATTTGGCTTTGCAGCATATTGAACTGGCAAGAGGGGGGCCAAGAAAGTATCTCTTTCTTGGGCAAGTTCACTTATATGCCGAGGACTTTCCCGCTGCCCTGTTTTACCTTCACGAAGCGAAAGCGGTTATCTTGCAGAATGGCGGATATGTTCTCAACTACCTTCCTTCTGTCTATCAGCTATTGGGAGAAACCTTTACAAACATGCAAGTGGCAGATTCAGCTGAAATCTACTATCTCAAAATTCAAGACGTTAAACAAACATTTTCTGATCAGGATTCTTTTTTGCTCCACACCAATTTGGGATTCTTGTACCTGGAGACTAACAACTATCAACAGTCGCTTGAATATTTTCTGTCTTCCAAAGCATTTGTTCAGGAAACCCTAATAGGAATGCGACTTAAATATGCACATGCCTGGCTGGGTACTGTAGAAGCATATCTTGGCCTGGACAGTACAGAACAAGCATTGACTTTTGTCCACAAAACCCTGGCAACTCTCAAGCCCGGTCATGCATTTGACCCGGATTTGTCATCCTTTTCGATCCAGCATTTTGCCAATCCTCAAATATATTTTTCCTGTATTGAAGCCAAGGGGAACATATATCTGAATATGTATAAACAAACGTTGGACCAACAGATGCTGGATTCGGCCCTTTATTTTTATGAACTCGCAGACCGTGTCCTTGACACCCTTCAAATCAGGTTCAGGGGAGATCTTACAAAAAAAGCGATGAATGAACAGGCATTTCGAACCTTAATTCATGCTGTGGAAACCTGTGATCTCTTATTTCAGCATACAGGAGAGCATCACTTCCTGGAACAAGCTTTTTATTTTGCTGAAAGAAGCAAATCTATTCGTCTGTTCGAAGCCATTCGGGAATCAGAAGCTAGACAATTGTTGGATGTGCCTGATTCTCTATTGCGGAAGGAACGAAAACTGCTGAATGAAATTCAGTATCACGAACAACAACTGCAAATCTTTCAGGATCAAATACAGGATAATGTCCGAAAGGGAATTAGCTACAGGCTATCTCTGAAGTGTGAAGAAAAGGGGAGAACCATTCTCGCCTATAAACAAGCATACCGAGACCTTCTTGATCATTTTGAGCAGGAATATCCGACCTACTTCCAGCAAAAATACAATTTCGAAATGACCAGTCTCTCCGATGTTCAACGGCATCTGGCTCAATCTGGCAATGCCTTGTTGGAATATATGATAGGGGATAGTCTTCTGTACCTATTCGTGATAAGCGCTGATACAGCCGTGCTGATCAAACAAGCTCTGGAGACTGATCTGATTTCTGATGTTCAACAATTCAACAACAGTCTGTTCAGCTATTGGCTATCTGATCAGAGGTCTGATTCCATCTACACAGAGAATTCTTCCACCTATGCGTCCCTTGCACATCAACTGTACCGTCAGGTCCTTGCGTCTGCTTATCCGATTCTGAGGGGAGCGCACGCTCTGTATATTATCCCGGATGGCTATTTGTCCTATTTGCCATTTGAGTTACTTCTTACTGAGCCAGTAAATAAGCCAGAACAATTTGCCAACCATCCATATCTGATCAAACAATTTCCCATAGGGTATGGCTTCTCAGCTACAACGCTCTTTCGCACACCTATCAGTTCAGCCAAGACCTCAGGTTTTCTGGCTATTCGACCTGAATTTGGCAAAAATCAAGAAGAGTTTTCAAGTATAGAGTCTCGAAGGCGTGATGGCTTTGGACCCTTGAGGTATAGCAAGCTGGAAACAGAATACTTGGAGAAAGCATTCGGTGCCACGGTCCTGGAGGATAGCATGGCTACCAAAAAGCAAGTGCTTCATGCCCTCAACACGCAGGCCTATGCTATGATTCATTTTGCCACCCATGCCAAATCTCATGATATCTACCCCAAAAAGGCAAAAATTGCCCTGACAGCTATTCTAGATTCCATTGAAATCAATGATTTTCTAAGCTTTCAAGAGATCTTTAATTTGAGGCTGGAAGCCGAAATGGTTGTTCTGAGCGCATGTGAGACGGGCTTGGGGGAGTATAGACATGGAGAAGGAGTCATGAGTCTGGCCCGCGCATTTGCGTATGCAGGGGCAAAATCTGTCCTGACTACTCTCTGGAGTGTCGATGACAAAAGTACAGCACAACTCATGCAAGATTTCTATTCACAACTGGAGCAGGGAGCAAGTAAAGCTAAGGCGCTTCAGCAAGCCAAACTATCTTTTCTTCAGCAACACGATCATCGCTTTGCCCATCCTTTCTTTTGGGCAGGTCCAGTGGTGATAGGAGATAATTCCCCGATTACATTGCATTCTCCAGACCCGCTCCTGGGAGGTCATCTTGTTCTTGTGAGTATCTGCTTCCTCGCCCTTCTGCTATTCTTGGCAAGAAAGCGACTTTTTTCTGGAGGTTTCGACTCATAAAGTATAGGGAGATTGAGGCGTTTGTATATTTGGATATCAACCATGGAAAGATAAGACGAATAAACGATTCCACAGGACCAAAGTAGATTGTGCTTATATGTATCTGGTCAACACGTATTTTTATTCTTTTTCAATTCTCTTGCTGATTGTCTTGTCAGGAGTGCCTGACGTGTGTGCACACCCTATTGACACCAGTGAGTTTGCCATTTGGCGGGAGCAAGTGGCACATTTCAATGAATGCAAGGAATACGATAGTGTACTTGTCTATGCCGAGCAAGCCAGAAGCTTCGCAGAACAGCATCAGTTCACTGCGCGACAGTTAGAATTTACCTGTAAACAAAATCTGGCTCATTATAGGGTGTATCTCAAAAGCAGTGATCCCTTGTTCAATCTACTTACTGCAGCCTTGCCTGTGGTGGATCAGATGCTGGCTTCTGGGGATTCTTCCCTTTGGACTGTACGAACGCTGGCACTCATGTCTTCTTTATATGGCTTCAGACACAACAATAAACTCAAGAAAGTTTATATGGACAAAGCATTGGCTGCTTTTCCACAAACCAGAACAGGAATCTCCGACTTAATGCGTAGATTATTGCTGACACAATCATCCATCCATCTTTCTCTCAATCAACTCGATTCAGCTGCTTTGTTCCTCTCAATGGCAAAACAACACATGCGTGGAGGATCTGTAGAACTTGAGGGCTGGTATGGTGCACGAGGCCATCTGGAATATCAAAAACAAAACTTCCTGGAAGCGGAGAATTATTTTCTCAAACAATTACACCTTGCTGATTCTCTGGGAATGGTGGATGAAAGAGATTTGTTTATCCTGTTTAGTCTGGCAAAGGTAAATCGCAGGATGGGGAATTATGATCGGGCTGCAGAATTTGCCAACCAAACACGGGGAGGTCCACGGAAGGCCATGTTGCTGGCAAACCTGTATATCGAGGATGAGGATTATGAGAATGCCAAGAATCAATTATTTATGGCAGAGTTTTCGGTCATGAGACATCTTGGGGGCAATCTCAATTACTTGCCCATGATTTATCAATTGTTAGGGGATACCTATCATCACTTAGACATGCTGGATAGTGTGGCATATTTCTACCAAAAGGCATTTGATTCAATTGATTCGATCGAGTTACGACCAAAAACCTTGCAGGACACGATGCTTTTTCAGTATAATCAGGGGATCATTCGTCTTCAGCAGAACAAATATCAGGAAGCCCTTTCCTTCTTTTCAGATGCCAGAGCCAATGTCAGACAATTCAAGGGGACATTCAAAAATTTCGAATCTTATGTCTTGTATGAACAGCATACTACCTATATAAAAATGGATAGCCTGGCAGAAGCTTTTGATGCACTCAGGAAAGCCAGACATCTTCTATTTTCCCAAGATCTACATTGGGGAGATTCCATTCAGCATCAGTGGTACCACGATCCGCAGCTCTATATTCGATATTTGCAAGCTTTTGGTGCACTCCATTTCAGACGATATGAACAGGAGCAGGAAGTCCGCGATCTCGATTCAGCTTTGTATTTTTTTGACTTGGTTGATCAAATGACAGATACCATCCGAATACGGTTTAGAGGGGGGCTTGTCAGAAGAGTTATTGGGAAGGAATCATATGAATCCTATTTCACCGGAATCAACATTTGTCATCTCCTTTACAAGCTCTCTCATGATCCCAGTTATCTGAAAAAGGCTTTCTATTATTCAGAGAAAAGCAAATCCATCCGTCTGGCTGAGGCCATGCAGGAATCTCAAGCCAGGAAGTTTTTGAAAGTGCCGGACTCCTTATTATATGCCGAACAATCACTCCGCAACCAAATTCAGTATTTGGAGCAATCCCTTCAGAAGGAAAGAGAGGATGCGCCAATAAGATTTCGCGAAACCGGAATCGATGGACGATCACGCCAAAGAGAAGCCTTGGGTCGGGAGTTGTATGCAGCCAAGTTGGCTTATAAACAATTGCTCGAAGAGTTTGAGCGGGATCATCCTGCCTATTTTCAACAAAAATTCCATCTCCAACCTGCCCACCTCCTGGAAGTTCAGGAAGAATGTATCGCCAATAAGAATGGATTTCTGGAGTATATCATTGCCGATAGCGCTATTTATTGCTTTTTGATCAGTCCAGATACCATACTATTGTCTCGGCTAGAGATCGCCCTTGATGTAGATTCCAGCATACAGGAGTTGCGAAATAGTCTGTATTCCTACTGGTTGTCTGATTCTCGATCCGACTCTATCTATGCTTCTCATTCTGAGAAGTATGCCTTATTGGCTCACCAACTTTATCAGGCATTGCTTTCTCCTCTTCGTCCTTTTCTGTCTGGGATTGAGCAATTAACGATCATTCCTGACGGGCCATTGGCCTATTTACCTTTTGAACTGTTGTTGACGGAACAAGTGGCCAATCCGAGTCATTTTGCCAACCATCCTTATTTACTCAGACAGTTTGCTGTTACTTATGGCTTTTCCGCGACAAGCCTGATTCGACAGGCCATACCGAGCCAGGCCAGGTCGGGTCTCCTGGCGATTCGCCCAAGTTTCGATCAAGTCCATCCGCACTTTGCAAGCATCGAATCCCGCCGACGTGATGGCTTTGGTCCCTTGCGTTTCAGTAAATTGGAAACGGATTTCTTAGCGAGAACATTTGGGGCAACTGTCCTGGAGGATAGCATGGCGACCAAGGAACAAGTATTACGGGCTCTGAATACCCAACAATTTGCTTTCATCCATTGGGCAACACATGCCAAATCTCACGACATGTACCCAAGGAAAGCCAAGATTGCCTTAACAGCCCAAAAAGATTCCACAGATGACAATGATTTTTTGAGTTTCGGAGAGATTTTCAACCTCAGACTCAATGCAGATATGGTGGTCCTCAGTGCGTGTGAGACAGGCTTGGGAGAATTCCAGGAAGGGGAAGGGGTTATGAGTCTGGCGCGTGCTTTTGCCTTTGCCGGTGCAAGGTCTGTGGTCACCACACTTTGGAGTGTCGATGATCAGAGTACTGCTCAGCTCATGACGGACTTCTATACCCAATTGGATCTGGGAGCAGCCAAAGGACAAGCACTCCAACAAGCCAAACTGTCCTTTCTGCAAAGCCGGGACCATCACTTTGCTCATCCTTTCTTTTGGGCAGGCCCAGTGGTGATTGGGGATGGTGGGGCAATACAGTTTCAATCGCACATCCCTCTGATTACTCCCTTACTGACTGTGCTTATTTGCCTGCTGGCTTTCCTTCTTTTTACATTTCGGATGCGAATCTTTTCACAAGAATCACCCGAAAAGAAGAACGATTGAAGGAGAGGAAGATTTGGACATCAATAACGTCCTTGAGGATTAAGCAAAAGAAGGTATCATCAACCCCAAGACAATTGTAGACCTATGGATCTGGTTAGAATCTATATACTCATTTTCCTATTGCTTGTAGAACTAATTGGCACCAAGGGCTTGTATGCCCAAACGATCGATACCAGTGCGTTTGAGACATGGCGGGAGCAAGTGGCCTATTTCAATGAATGCAAAGACTATGATAGCGTGCTTGTTTATGCTGAGAAGGTGCGGAGGTTGGCGATAGAGAATCACTTGGATGAGCTACAATTGGAGTTCACTTGTGAGCAGGTTTTGGCCCACTATCGCGTGTATACCAGATCCAGTGACAAACTATTTAGGCTATTGCAAGAAGCACTTCCTGTTGCGAATCGAATGTTGGAAAGAGGAGATTCCTCTGTGTGGGTGGTGAAGTCCTTTGAGAGCCTATCTGGTCTCTATTCGTTTCTCCTGAAGGATACATTGGAAAAGACTTACCTGGACAAGGCTCTGGCAGCAATTCCTTCAGAGAAAGAAGGATTTTCAAAAGTAAAAAGTGAAGTACTTACCAAATTAGGTATTTATCATATTTCCTCTCCTGATCTTGATTCTGCTACTTACTATCTCGATGTGGCACGTCTATTGATGGCCCCAGAATCTATTGAGTTGTTTCATTGGTATGGCTCAAAAGCCCATTTGGAATTTCAACGAGAAAATTTTGCTGCAGCTGAACGCTATTACCTGGGGCAAATGTCATTGGTCGAACAACTAAATCAGTATGAGTATAGAGATTTGGTCCTATACCACAAACTTGCACATACCAATATTAAATTTGGCGATTATGACAAAGCATTAGGCTACATTGGTCAAGCAAGAAATGGGGTTCGGAAAGACCTCCTCCTGAGCTATGTCTATCTGAAAGATGAAGATTTCGGAAATGCCTTGCATCATCTCACCTATGCAAAACAAAAAATACATACAGAGAAAGGGTACTTACTCAACTATTTGTCTTCGACTTATAGTTTACTCGGGGGAGCCTATTTCAAAATGGAGATCCTGGACAGTGCAAAAACCTATTTCCAAAAAACTTTTGATGTCAAAAAAAATAAAACCTTTGTAGATTCTCTTTCCCTCCACTATCATTTCGGGAAGATTTATCTTCTCCAGGGCAATTATTCACAAGCCTTGACTCATTTTGATTACGTAAAACTCTGCGAAAGATCTCCTGGGGGGAATGTGAACAAAATGGACTCATACATTTGGTACGAACTTCACAAAACCTATTTGAAATTAGCCCACCCTCAAAAAGCCTTGTCCAGTCTTACCAAAGCAGCCCAAATCCTTCTATCTAGAGAAATTGCCCTTTCAGACTTAGGCGAGATGTCTATCAAGAACATCATTGAACCTCATATTTATTTTTCCTATATCAGTGATTTTGCCAATGTATACATAAGCCTATTTGAGCAACAAAAACATCAGCCTTATCTCGATTCGGCGATGTTCTTTATTGACAAAGCCGATCACTTGCTTGATACCCTCCAAATTCAATTTCAGGGAGAATTGGCAAAAAAAGAACTTGGTCAGAATGCCTCTCTCCTCTATATGAGAGCTGTAAACGTGAGCAAGCTATTCTATCAACAGACGGGTGAGGAAAGATATCTCCAGCGGGCCTTTTATTTTGTAGAAAAAAGTAAATCTTTTCGTTTGTTTGAAAGTATTCGAGAGTCTGAAGCACGTCAATTCCTCAACGTTCCAGATTCTCTGTTGTTGGAGGAGCAGACATTGCTGAGTGATATTCAATACCAGGAACGTCAACTTCAAGCATTCAGGGACAAAGCCAAAGAAAATGTCCAAAAAGGAACGGGTAAACACCTGGGATCTCGAAGAGAGACGAGTAGTCGGATTTTATTCAAGAAGAAACAAAAATATCAACAGCTATTACGACATTTTGAGACTGAGTATCCTGATTATTTTCTGCAAAAGTATGACCGAAGGACCAAAAGCCTCAAAGAGGTGCAAAGGGAATGCATCAACACCCAAAGCGCTATGCTCGAATATTTGGTCGAAGACAGTATCGTCTATGTGTTTGTCATTACACCCGACACTGCTTTGCTACAGCAATTGACCATTCAGATGGACCTTGATTCGAGTATACAGGCACTTCGAGAGAGTTTGTATGCCTATTGGTTGTCAGATTCCCGTTCTGCTTCTTCCTATTCTACTACTGTTCACAGCTATACTTCTCTTGCCCATCAATTGTATCAAGAAATTATGGCTCCTATTCTTCCTTTTCTGGAAAGGGTTGAGACGCTGACCATTATCCCGGACGGCACATTGGCTTATTTGCCGTTTGAAGTCCTGTTGACAAAACAGGTTGAGATGCCGCATCATTTTGCCTCCCATCCATACCTGATCAGACGGTATTCTATCACTTATGGGTTTTCTGCTACCACGCTCTTTCGTGATCATATTCCAAAAAGAGGCAGAAGGAATTGTCTGGCCATTCGGCCTTCATTTGATCAATCTGAGCAAACATTTGCCAGCATTCGCTCTCGTCGTCGGGACGGGTTTGGGCCGCTGAGATTCAGCAAAGAGGAAACACATTTTCTTGCACATGCTTTTGAGGCAGATCTCCTGGAAGATAGCATGGCCACCAAAGAACAAGTGATACATGCGCTGAATTCCGGGCAATATGCTGTTATTCATCTTGCTACCCATGCCAAATCCCATGATGTCTATCCCAAAAAGGCCAAAATTGCCCTGACGGCTATCCTTGATTCCACAGAAGACAATGATTTTTTGAGTTTTTCCGAAATCTTCAATCTTCGCCTTCAAACAGAAATGGTGGTCTTGAGTGCTTGTGAAACGGGCTTGGGAGAATTCCAAAAAGGGGAGGGAGTGATGAGTTTGGCGAGAGCCTTTGCCTATGCGGGAGCTCGTTCAGTTGTGACTACCTTATGGAGCGTTGATGATAAAAGTACTGCCCAACTCATGAAGGACTTCTATACGCAGTTGGAGGTAGGGGAAAGCAAAGGAAAGGCTCTTCAACAGGCCAAGCTCGCTTATCTTAAGGTCAATGATCACCGTTTCGCCCATCCTTTCTTTTGGGCTGGGCCAGTGGTGATTGGGGATGGTGGTGCAGTCCTTTTAGGAAAAACCTCCGTTTGGCGAATATGGCTCCTACTGGCTTTAGGCTTTGTGCTTTGCGGCTTTCTTATTTTCGGGAGCCGATCTCGCAGGCTTTCCCGCTAAGCTATACGCACAAAACCCTCATTTTTTCTTAAAAAAATCTCCCCTTTGTTGACAGTTGTTCCTCATTCGGGGTCTAACCAAGTGTAATCTATCATTTTCACATTTTTACACTTGTACAACTATGAAACGATTTTATTGGATCGTATGGCTGGTGCCATTGATCTGGATTTCTGGGTCCTTATGGGGACAAGTTCTGGAAACATCAGCCATCATTCCGCCATCTCCGGAAGCATCTTCCATCGCAAAGTTCAGTGAGATCCCTGTTGGGCATTATACTGGCACCCCCAACATCTCTATTCCCTTATATGAACTTGCGGGCAAATCACTCTCCCTTCCTATTGGGTTGAAATACCATGCAGGGGGAATCAAAGTAGAGGAAATCGCAAGCAGAGCAGGGCTTGGATGGTCTTTGTTTGCCGGAGGACTCATTTCCAGATCTGTCAGAGGTCTGGCAGATGAGGAATTATCTTTTGGGGGAAGTGGTTATCTCAATCATGGAAAAGATCTGATTGGGACCATCACAAATCCTGATGTCAGTGTCAGAGAAGATGCCTATCAGGATATCATCGATAAAGAATTGGACTTTGAACCAGATGCATTCTCTCTCAACACTTCAAACGTTTCTTCACGTTTTTTCATTGAGCAGACGACACAGGATTGTCATCTGATTCCATATGCCAATTGGGATATTCAGTTCAATACCAGTCTGATTTCTCAAACGATAGGGACATACATTTCAGACTGGGTGGTCAAAGATGATCAGGGCAATACCTACTATTTTGGCAAATCCAAAGACGGAACAAGAGAAGCGATTGAACTGACCTATACATTTGGAAGAAGTACTGGATATGATGCCAGTCAGCCAGGTACCTTCATCGTTCCTTCTGCCTGGCATCTCATGGATATTGAGTCAGCTGATGGGGACATGATTCATTTTGAATATGAAGAGCATGGATCGAGTTATTGCCTAAGGACTTCGGCCAACCGCTATCAATTATATGCTTATACTGAATCAGATGTGATTGCAGATAAACCGACTGATCATGAAAATTGGAGGAGTATCGAACACAAAGGATATAGTATCCAACGAATCTGGAATCAACGATTCGAGGCCGTTTTTGAGACAGATGTACAAGAGCGTCTGGATGTTCCTTCTGGCGCATCAGGTTGTATCGATCCAAGCGGTACCAACTGTCCAACACTTCCAACGAACAAGGCATTGAAATATCTGACGATCAATAGCTCATCTGGAGACTTGATCAAAAAATATGCGTTTCATACGTCTTATTTTTCTACTAGCTATATTCCTCCTGCCTGGGAACCTACATTTTGTCATGATCAGGCTGGGCGGGGATATCGACTGAGGTTAGACCGTGTTCAGGACATCACAGACCCTGTGAATCCTCTTCCTCCGCATGAATTTGTATACAATTCTACTAAGCTTCCTCATCGTCTATCCTATGACCAGGATCATTGGGGATACTATAATGCAGCAGGCAACCAAACACACGTTCCTTCCTTGACATACAATTCTCCTTTAGGTCCCTTTATTTTGCCTGGAGGAAATCGAACATCTCAGGAGACCGCAAGCAAGGCATGTGCGCTTGAGACAATCATCTATCCAACGGGAGGGAGAACTTCTTTTGAATTTGAAAATCATCAATACACTGCCGTAGCCAATCATCTGGATGTCAGCATTGATCCTCTGACACCAGGGATTACTCAATTTGCGGGAACAGTCTCCGCTCAGGATGCTTTAAACAACCAACCGCAGGAGGACATTCTGACTTTGACCATCAATGGTCCTGTCGTTCCTTCATTGGGCCAGGCAGGCAAATTCATCCAGATAGACATCTTTTCTGCGAATGCCTGCGATCCTTCCCTTATTATGAATGACCCTCCAGATTATGCCTGTGGGGTATCCCTTACCCTGGGGCTTTCCGGTTCCCCTTCAGCGGACAATGTCCTGATTTCGAATCAAAATGGAGGCTATGAAAGCGTCATCAAGTTCCTTCCTAATGGAACACATGATCTCAGGTTAATCGTTCTCAATCCCACTGATGCTGGCAATTCAGATATTTTCGCCTCCGTAAAGCTCAGTCCAGACCCCAGCCCTCAACCCTGTATCAAACAAGCCGGAGGTCTGAGAATCAAAAGAATGATCAGTTCCAGTGATGATGGAAGTTCTCCTGACCTGATTCACAATTACCACTATCGGGAATGGGATGAAAATGAATCAGACTTTTGTTCAAGTGGCGTTTTGTATCAGTTTCCGAAGTACACTTTCTTTCATAATCTAATCGCACGTAAGTATATCGATCCGCAGGGAGGAACACAGATTTGCACAAATTTCCTTGATTCTGAAACTGGAGAGGTGATTGAAGAACTGTGTCTGGATGTAGGAGCGGCAACTTTTACCAAGACAGGAATCAGTACCTATCTGGTCGCGAATCCACAATCTCTTCTTCCCTTGACTTATAGTACAGGAACCCCCGTTGAATATAGCCGTGTCGAGATCACAACAGGTGAGTTTGAAAAAGGGGGGAAAGAGGTTTTGACTTTTTCTACTTCCAAGGAACATCCAGATCGATTTCATGAAGATTATACGGGAATCTATCCATATCCTCCAGCTACCATTCTCGATTGGAAGCGAGGCTTGTTGACAAAATCAGAAATCTACAAATATGAGAATAACAGCTATCAGATCCTTCAGGAGACTGAGCATGAATACTTGTTTCATGATGATGATGATCCCATGTCTAATACGCCGAATCAATACGCCATCCTGGGGGTTGTTGCCAATTGTTTATCAAGAGGCCCTAATATTTACAACACCCAGTGCAATCCCGATGATTGTTGCAAAGAAGTTGTCTTTTCTCCTTATGAGATATTGACGGAATGGTTCCATTCCAAACAGAGTACCACTCGAGTCTATGACCAATATGATCCAAATCTTTTCACCGAAACCATTGAATCGTATTCCTATGCCAATCCAGATCATGGCCTGATGACATCAGCCGCTCACACCTCAAGTGATGGCATGGTCTATGAGACTCGATATAAATATCCTCAGGATTATGAATCCCCGTCTTTATTTGATCCTAATTCTAATCCAAGTTTTCACTCAACAATTTCTGTCGGAACCATGCTTACAAAAAGAATGATGAATACCCCAATCGAGGTACAACAATGGCAAGGAAGTAGCACAGGTACTATGGAGATTACTGGCGGAACCATTACTATTTTTGATGATATTGACCAGAGTTCAACAATTGTTATCAAACCTGTGAATACTTTGATATTGGAAACAGAGAGCCCTCTTTCAACTTGGGTGGAAAACAAAAATGGCCCCTTGTTTCAGGATGTGGTCCCAGACGAACAACAATATCAAACAAGGCAAAAAGTAGGATATGAATCTAGTGGCCTGGTCACAGATGTACAATCCATTCCTGGCGGCAAACCACAAGCCTTGATATGGACCCCTTATAGTCAACTGGTCCAGGCGCGTGTTACCGGATCTGCTTCTGAAAATGCAGCATATACCAGCTTCGATGTAGGCATCGAGCCCATCTCAATTCCAGGATCTCCATCGAACGGCAAACGGCTTGATGGGAATTGGGAAATGGTTGGGACAGGCGGCTGGGACCAGTCAGATGCGCATACAGGGCTGGGGCGATACAATGTCAGTGAAAATAATGAAATCAAAACCAGTGTAAAAGCGGGAGGCACTTATATTCTCTCTTTTTGGACGAGCACGGACAAGAATCTGGAAAACGATTTCGATGTTTCTCCTGGTCATACTGTTCTCTCCAATGGAGAAAGGATCGTCAATGGCTGGAAATACTATGAATTAAAGATGGATTTATCCGCCAATCAAGAGGTCAAAATCATGGGCAATCAATCTCCATTGACCTATTACAATTGGGTGGACGAATTAAGGTTATATCCCATCGATGCCCAAATGAGTACCGTCTGTTATGATTCCTCTCTCAGAATCCACACTGAAACCGATGCGAACAACATCAGCACCTACTATTCCTATGATGCGCTGGGCCGACTCATAGAGATCAGAGATTTTGAAGGTAATCTCTTACAACAATTCGAATATCAATACCACACCAACTAGTTGTTCAAGGGGTAAGTTTCTGATAATTAAGTCGCAGGATTTTTGAGTGTCTACCACGCATTTTTGAGGAAGATAGCTATCTGTCTGACGAAAAAATAAGGCAGTAGGGGCTCAAAATGACCAGGCTTGGGCTGTCAAGAACTTATGTCTTGAACCACTAGGCTCAACACTCATTTTTCACATAAGTATTAAACCATAGCTGTTATGAAAACACATCCTCATAACTGTCCGGAATCCTTATGCAGTTTTTTTCAAGGAAAAATCCTGCTCTGGACCCTCATCCTGGCTTTGCTCGTACCCCTACCTGCGATCGCCAAATCTCCGAAACTGTCACCTATCCTGGCAGGAAAAGACATCCTCTTTGTTGTAGGCAACACCAACCTTAATCCTGGTGATGGTGATTATGCTGTCAAATCACAACTTGAAACAGTGCTAGGTCATACTGTGACGCTTTTGGATGACGATGCTGCTTCCATCTCTGCTCTTTCCAATCGAGATCTTATTTTGATTTCGTCAACAGTTAGTTCCAGCAAACTGGCTGGCAATTTTGGCGATGCGGTTCGAGATGGGAACACTGCGGTCGTGACATGGGAACATGCTTATTATGATGACCTCGACATGTCAGTGTCGGGAAACATGCAGGAATCGTCCGGTTTTGATCTGGATATTCTGCTTACAGGACATCCACTGATAGGCGAAGCAGGAGCGACAGTAGATGCTTTTTCTGCCACTGCCATACATGCCGTAGGCAATCCTTCTACTTCAGCAATCCGGGCAGCTTCGCTCCCTTCCGGCAATCTTGTCTACTTTGCTTATGAATCTGGAAGTCAAATGATCAGTATGGCTGCTCCAGGAAGGCGGATTGGACTCTTCTTGGGGAATACCAGTGCGAATGATTTGACTGCAAATGGCTGGGCATTATTCAATGGTGCGATCTGTTGGGCATTGGAGGAGTGCGGAAATACTGCCCCAACAGCCAATCTGATCGCTTTCCCGATTTCCGGTCCTGCTCCGTTGGCTGTCAATTTTGACGGATCTTCCTCCACAGATCCACAAAATGATCCTCTCAGCTATGCGTGGGACTTCAACGATGGAGCTACCGCAACAGGCGTCAACACAAGTCATACCTTTCTGTACCCGGGAAACTATCAGGTGAACCTGACAGTAGATGATGGACAAGGCTTATCTGACCAGAAAAGTGTGACCATTACCGTTAGTGGAAATAGCAACTATTCAGCTACCGGAGAACTTCTATACGAACGCTTTGACAATCTCAGCAGCTACAGCTCCATTGCCGATCTCCAATCTCATGCTGCCTATCCAAGTCAGCCAGACCACAGTCAGGTACTCACAGATTTTGCCAGAATGCCCAATGAGACTGGAGATATGTTTGGGGCGAAGTTGTCCGGGCAATATATTGCCCCACAAACTGGCACCTACTATTTCGCTATTTCAGCAGATGATATCTCCGAACTATGGTTGAGCACGAATCACAGTCCCGTCGCCAAACAACGCATTGCTTTTAATAATTCTCCTGTCCCACAGAACAATTATTCCACTTTGAGTAGTCAACTCTCAGGTCCTGTTCAAATGATTGCTGGACATGCATATTATTTGGAGGCCTTAATGGTGGAAAGCTTTGGTGGACAACACCTTTCTATCCAAATACAATTACCTGATAACAGCGTGCAAGCTCCTGTCAGCACCACAGATTTTGTCCTTCCTGGCACCTATCCCCCTCCGCCATCCTCTGTATATGATAACACATTTATGGGCAAATATGGAGAGGAGAATGATGGAGAATACATTGTAACTCAATTGGCAACGGGCAATTATCTTGTTCTCGGAGCAGGTCTTGTTGGTGGGAGTGAGCCATTGGCTGCAGGCAATATTCATGGTATAGAACTCGATCCCTATGGCAATCTGATTGATGATTTCATCATAGAAGTTCCAGGAATTGACTTTAACAGCAGTCAGACATTCAAGCATGGGTATCAAGTCATGGATGATGGAGATATCGTCTATATGGTTGAATCAAGTTTTACCGATGGTGCTGGCACCTTCCAGGCATGTGCAACTGGTGTTTTTCGGCTAGATCCCACGGATCGCTCCATAGTCTACAGTCGGGTATTCAATACGGGCTATTGCCATTTACCAGTTGTCGCGGGCAAATCTATTGGTGGCAACAGTAGTTACTTTCTCACTTCTGGTGGTCAGTTGATCAAGTTGGGTCCTACGGGAGCGATTTCGCTTTCGCGAGATATCGCCCATCGCTATTTCAAAGCCAGAGATATGATCACCTTCAACAACAATGAGATGATGATCATTGGCGGATATGCAGAAGCAACGGGCAATCCCATCAATGATACTCGATTGGTCGCGATCAAACTGGATACAAATGGAGAAGATTTGTGGGCAAAAACCTATGAATTGACCAATGGTGAATCGATTTTCGCCCAAAGCATTGCCACACACAATGATGGGAGCAGCATGATTGCCGGGAAAGTGATCGAGTCTGGTCAGGAAAAACTGATGTTGGTCAAACTGGATGCAAGTGGCGCAATCATTTCCAATCAATCTTATGATCTCGGCTTGGCAGGAGAATGGGAGGTACCAGAGATACAAGTGAGTTCCGACGGTGGATTCATGCTTGCAGGAGGTACGAGTCAGTTAGGCAATGATGGCCTGACACATCCTTTTTTGGCAAAAATCTCGGCATCGGCTCAACTGGAATGGTTTCACCTATTTGATACAGGCCTGGGGGAAAGTGCAAGGTTTTACACACTTGAATCTAGCTCGGATGGAGGTTGGATCGCTAGTGGAGGAGAATATGCATCAGGTTCAGGAGCGGGTCATGATTTTCCAGGATTTGTAGTAAAAACTGATGGTCAAGGTCGATTGACCGGAGACATTGGCTGTCATGTATCCAGCATCGGCTTGAATGCTTTTTCTCAAGGCCAACTTTCATTCCTACCAGCTACAGATTTCAGTTTGGCATTGGGAGCATATAATGCTGCATTTTCTGTCCCTGCTTCTAACATCATCACCGTCAGCAATACGATCCTACATCCTGCCGACTGGACCATTGAATTGGCAGACAATTGTCCTGCTAATTTACCTGAATGTGAAAACGATCCTCTTGTTCTTGCTAGCCCTACAATCAATACGAACCGAATCATCAGTCGTACCTTTAGGACAGAGGTGCAGAATGCAGATGACATCCTCAATCATCCTGCTGATTTTTCAGCACGTGATCTACAGGAAGGCGTGGCATATTTGGATGGATTAGGCAGATCTCAGCAATCTATTGTGGTTCAAGGCAGTCCTGACTTACGGGACATTGTAGCTTTCAATGAATATGACCCTTTTGGTAGGGAGAAAAAGCAATATCTTCCTTATCCAGATGCAAATACGGCAGGTAGTCTAAGAAACCAAGTTGGTACAGCTCAAGCCACCGAAATTCAGAATTATTTTCCCGGAGAAGCAGCTTTTGCTGAAACAGAGTTTGAAGCCTCTCCTCTCAATCGGGTCATAGAGCAGGGAGCTTTTGGAAATTCCTGGCAAATTATCAGAGATCCTCAAACGCTGCAATCTGATCAAAGTGGGCATACCATCAAAACCAGTTACTTGCAGTTTGGCTCTACTGAGATCCCTTCTGTTTTGGAAGTCCCATACTTTCCTTTGGATGCTACTCCAGGAACCCCCATCAATTGGAACTATAATTATCTCGCTGCGACAAACTCTCCCGTCCAGGTCATGCGAACAGAGAATGAAAATGGTGCCTTGGCCTTTTCTTTCATAGATGATAGAGGGCTGGCAATTATGAGCAGTACACAAGTGGATGACAATGGCACGCCCAACGACATTCATGACGATATCTATGCCAGTACCTACAACATCTACGATCATTTCGGCAATCTGAAATATGTCCTGCAACCCGAAGGATTCAAAGAGCTCATGCTTCCTGGCAATCAGGTCTTGACACAGGATCTGCTGGACCGCTTTGCTTTTCAGTATGTCTATAATGAGCGGCAGCAGGTCGTAGAGAAAAAAGTTCCCGGAGCTGGCTGGATGTATATGGTTTACAATGAATTGGGACAGTTGATCCTGAGTCAGGATGCCAATCAGCGGAGCCTCCCCGATTTCCCTGGAGGGCCTGGGAAGGACGAATGGACCTTCACCAAATATGACAATCTGGATAGACCCATTCTGACAGGGATTTATGACAATCTGTTGAATTCATCTACTTCCAATTATGATCGGGTAGCCCTTCAAACACATGTTTTGACCCATCCAATCCATGAACATAGCAGCGCAGTGTTAAGCTTCGATCAGACAGGGGAGAGCATTCAGGGCTATAGCAATATCGCCTTTCCAGATCTTGGCCATTCGGAGGTTCTTTCCATCACCTTTTATGATGATTACGACTTTGATCGGGATCAGGCATCTGATGCAAAGTATTGGCCTGAACCAGACATTCCCGACAATCAAGCCTTTTCCCATCTTCGAGGCCTGGTCACAGCTGTCCTGGTCAAAGTTCTGGACCCGCATCAAACACTCGCCAATGATCCTGACACTTATCCGACATTTCTCAGAACAGTTACCTTCTATGATGATCGATTGCGAGAGATCCAGACCCAATCTCAACATCTCAGAGGAATGGATATATCGACGCATCAAGTCAATTTTGCAGGGGAGATACTGACAAGCATTGTCCGGCATGCAGGGCCAACAGGGCCGATCCGAGTCAAAAACACCTTTTGCTATGATCATCTGGGTCATGTCATCCGGGTAACTCAGCAAAACAACAATGATCCTGAGATCGTCCTGGCAGCTGAAAGCTATGATCCTTTCGGACGATTGGTGGAGAAAAATCTGCATGATACAGATGGTTCCGGCACCGCTCTGCAATCCATCGATTATGCCTACAATATTCGAGGCTGGATGACCGACATCAATGAAGTAACTCCCGGCGACTGCCAAAGCAACAATCCAGAAAACGATCTCTTCCGATTCCGCCTCCACTACGATGATGCCTTTGCAGATGCCAGCCTGACTTACAGCAACAAGGCACTCTATAATGGCAACATTTCCTGGGTAGAATGGCAAACCGGTGATGATTGCACCACCAAAGCCTATGCCTACAGCTATGATCAGGCCGATCGAATCTTAAATGCTCAATATGCCCAAACTGCTTGTCAGCAAGCTGGACCAAGCGGTGCATGGGCTTGTCCCTGGGATATGCCACAACTGAATAGCAGTATCCCTGACTGGCGGAGCAACTATTCCTTCGATCTCAATGGTAACCTTCTCAGCCTACAGCGCTATGGAAAAACCGGAACAGGTTCACAGGATTTCGGTCTGATGGACGATTTGATGTACAGCTATGCAGGCAGCAATCGCTTGACACAAATCAGTGATCAGGTGTCAGCTAGCCTTCCAGATGTGGACCAGTTTGTTGATGGAACGAATACAGGGGTGGATTATATCTATGATGACTCCGGAAATATCATCACTGATCATAATAAGGGAATGACGGCTGAATACAATCATTTGAATAAGCCGACCCTGATTCAGCTTCCCAATGGGAGCATGGAGTTTGTGTATTCGGCAACCGGGGTAAAGCTTCAAGCGCGGGTAAATGGAACGAGTTCGAAGACGAGAGATTATATCAATGGATTTCAGTATGAAGAAGAAAATGGAAATACTTCTTTGGCCTTTTTTCAGCATGGAGAAGGGCGAGTTATCCCCGATGGTAGTGGCGGATTTTCCTATGAATATCACCTTTCTGATCACTTAGGCAATAATCGAGTGATGTTTGCTGATGATGGTTCAGGGAGCCCTGTCATCCAACAGGCCAATGATTATTATGCTTTTGGACTAAGCATGAGTGGGACCGATTACCAAGTTGCGAATCCAACCAATGATTATTTATACAGTGGAAAAGAGAGACACGAGGAATTGGGTTTGGAATGGTATGATTATGGAGCGCGGATGTATGATGCGAGTATTGGGAGATGGAATGGAGTGGATGCTATGAGTGAAAAGTATTTGAGTTATGGGTCATACATTTTCACAGTGAATAATCCAATTAGATATATTGATCCTGATGGCAATATGGTGACAGAACCTCCAAGTTATTTATTCCAATATTCCATTCTAGAACATGATTTCTTTTCTCCAAATGATCCTATTGTATCAGCTACTTTTAGGATACAATTGATTGAAGAGGAAGAAGGCATAGCTGTGAATATACAATCAGAAGGAAGTGATGATAATGAAGGGGTATCTTTGGTAGAGGCCATTGATTTTACAGAAAAAACAGGAGAAATTCATTTGACCCTAACCATGGCCACCTCTGATATAGAAAATGAAAACGAAACGAATGTTACCTTTTCCTTGTCATCTGAAGCGTCTCAAACCAGTAAAATTGTACCAAACGTCGAACAAAGCTCAAAGACTGGTATAGGCCTTAATGTTCAAAAAACAAGAAAACAAAAATTCGCAAGTAATGCAGCTCATATTGTTAGAACTTTTTCATTTGGGGTATCAAGAAATAAAGAGGGAACGCCAATCCTAAAACAAGTTGATAACAATCCCAGGATCGAACAAAGAGACATCGATGTTCCTACCTCTATAGAAAGCAGCCAATCTCCATGGGGTTCTTTCGAAGGATCTACACTAGAATTGCTTATCATACAAAGTTTGGTGAGAACCAAATAGAAGGAAATCCATATTTTCAAAGGAAGGATCTACCTAGTCTAAAAGAAAAGGATTGATCCTAAGAATCCCCAATACACGCGGCAGTTCCCCAACTGCCGCGTTTTTTCATAGTTTGCTATTTCTCCTTCTCCCCCCGGACCTTTTCTTCCCTCCTCCGACTAATCAAGCAAACCCTCAATCATTTGTCTTACCAGTCATCTGGATGAAATCATATTGTTTTTCATTCGGGATAAAATTCCTTTTTTGTGCAAGAATGATAGTTCAACAAGAGATATGAATATTCTTTCCCCTAGCTACTTTCTTCTGCTGACGTTTATCCTCTGTCTGACTTCCCCAGAAGTATCAGCCCAACAGGCAGATTCGAGCATTCTGACCATTCTTCGACAAAAAGTAGATGGTTTTCTCGAATGCCATGAGCATGACAGTGTGTATCATTATGCGGAGCAGGCACGGCTGTTTGCCATGGAGAACAACTATCCGGTTCAGCAGTTGGAATTTACTGTTAAACAACGGCTAGCCTTATTTAGAGTTTTTCCGAATCAGGTTCATGTGCCTTTTACCTTATTCTCAGAAGCCTTGCCAGTGGCTCAACACTTGCTTGAATCAGGCGATTCTTCCCTGTGGATTGCCAACCTATATGGCGGGATGGCACAAATCTACCAATATAAACGAGACTATCATCAAACTCAATTATTCCTGGACCGGGGCCTCACGGCCATCCCCATTTCTCATCAACAATTGTCAGTGATAAAAGGCAGGCTCCTGGTAGCCAAGGGCCTGTTATTCTATGTTCGATTTGAGTCTTCTGATTCTATATCCAGCTATTTGAATTTAGCCAAAAAGGAACTTCAGGATGACCCTGCTGGATTGATGAGCTGGCATGTACTTGCTGGCAAACTGGCACTTCGAAAGAACAATTATCTCCTGGCGGAGGAACATGCACTCCACCAGTTAACATATGCTGAACTCACTAACAATTTCGATTTCATCGATTTGTTAGTGTACAACGATTTATCTCGAATCTGTTTGCTCAGGGGAGATTATGATCGTGCTGTAGGATACCTCCAACTGGCGAAAACAGGCATACGAAAATCCAATCAAATGGGGAATATTCTTTCTCAATTGGGGGATTATGAGGAGGCCCTGGAATATCTCATGGAATCCGAAAAATTGATCCACCGCGGAGGTGGGTATTTTCGCAACTATCTTTCTAACACCTATCGAATAATGGGAGATGTATATATCGGTCTCAAAGCCTATCAAAAAGCAGAAAGCTCCTACCATCGTTCCATACAGACTGAGAACAAGCTCACTACCATTGATTCTGTCTTGTATCATGACGCTATGAGCGATCTGTATTTCACACAAGGAAGATATGCTGATGCACTTATTCAACTCCAATTGATGCAGAAATTCAAACAATACCTTGCATCAAATACAGATGTTGCCATCGTTCTACATCATAAATTGGGCGAAACTCATTTAGCATTAAATCAAGCCCGAAGAGCCCTTTTTTATCATCAGAAGGCACGTATTTTATTATTGGCTGATTCCATTGACTCTGGGTTTTCAGCAGTTTCTATCCATCGATTAAACAATCCTTATCACTACTTTGTCAATCTATATTCACTGGCAGAGACATACGCCCAGCACTATCCAATCACAAACAATGTTGCCTATCTGGATTCTGCCTACCAATTGTTCCAAACAGCAGATGAGATTGTGGATACCCTCCGAATTCAATTTCATGGAGAGGCCAGCAAAAGACTGTTAAGTCGCTCTGGCTTCGACTTATACTTCAAGGCCATATTACTTTGTCGCCAACTGTGGAAACTTACTGGCGAATATAGCTATTTGGAAAAGGCATTTTACTATATTGAAAGGAGCAAATCTTATCGCCTGCATCAAGCTGTCCGGGAATCCGAAGCCAGAAAGTTTCTCCATGTACCTGACTCCCTCCTCAAGTTGGAAAACGAACTCATTCACCAGATTCAGGTGCTGGAGAAAAAGAATTTTGCTTTGAGGGAACAGGAAAAGAAGGATTTTGCTTTGAGGGCGCAGAAAAAGAAGGGGTGGGAACGAACAAATCCGAATAAGCTTGCGAGAAGCCGAGAGAATCTAGGCAAAGAGATCTTCCAAACAAAAGGGGCTTATAAAGACTTGATCCACCGTTTTGAACAAGATTATCCTGCCTACTATCAACAAAAGTATCAGTCCGCTGTCCTCCCATTGGCAGACCTACAAAGGACTTCTCAGCAATCCAATCGTGCGCTGATAGAGTATGTATTTGAAAAGAACACCTTGCTGACTTTTGTGATAACACCTGATACGACCATGTTTGAGGAAGTCCCCCTTTCTTTTTCTCTTGATTCAGCTATTCAACATTTACGGGAACACATCTTCTCTTATGGAATGAATCCCCAGTACCCTTCTTCAGCGCCAAGCAAACAGCATCAGGGATATACAGAATTGGCATATCGACTGTATCAACTGTTGCTGGAACCATTCATGAATCATTTGAAAGGAATCAATGGACTCACCATCGTTCCTGATGGTCCTCTTGGCTATCTCCCTTTTGAAGCCCTTCTTACAAGTTTGCCAGAATCAGCCGGGCGATTTGGGAATCATCCTTATCTGTTGCATGAATTTCCTATCAGTTATTCTTTTTCATCGACCATTCAAGCCTGGAAAACGTCTCAACAGATACATCATAGCAGCCCTCATGTTCTAGCAATTCGGCCTGAATTTCCCTCCAATGATCAAATGTATGCAGATCTTCAGACTTTACGCAGAGATGGTTTTGGACCACTTCGTTTTAGTAAATCCGAAGTGAATGGGATCAGCCAGCAATTCACTACAACTATTCTGGCAGATAGCCTTGCCATCAAGGATCGTGTCCAGAAAGCACTCGAAGATGATCAATATTCAATCATCCACCTCGCTACCCATGCCAAATCCCATGATCACCAACCCCGCAAAGCCAAAATCGCTTTTAGTCCTGTGAATGATACCCTTATGGAGCAGGATTTTCTCACCTATGAGGAGATCTTCAATCTCAATCTACATGCTGACATGGTGGTTCTAAGCGCTTGCGAAACGGGCCTGGGAGAACTCCAAAAAGGAGAAGGTATCATGAGCCTGGCACGGGCATTCACTTATGCAGGTGCACAGTCTGTCGTGACCACCTTGTGGAGTGTGGATGATCGAAGCACTTCTGTGTTGATGCAATCTTTTTATCAGGCACTGAAAGAAGGGATGAGCAAGGATCAAGCAATGCAACTTGCGAAGCTAGCTTATATCAACAATCATGACAATCAATTTGCTCATCCATTCTTTTGGGCTGGCCCTGTCATAATCGGCAATCCTGATCCGGTTCGACAAAAAGGGATTCCAAGTGCTGTGTTCTGGATTGGACTGACTGCTCTTCTTGTGATGATGATAGGAATTGTGGCAAGAAACATTCAAAGAAAAACTCAGGCTTGATTCGTGCTTGCATGTGACCTGGAAGAATCTTCAAACCGCTATCCACATGCCAGTACAAAGCCGAGATTATTCAGCATTCATTCAAAAGTATCCTCATTTATGATTCAGCATGTAAATTCAGTAGATATATGAATCTCTTTTTCCGAAGCTTCTTTCTTCTGTCTACTCTTGTCCTTTGTCTGACTGCTACCAAAGGATCTGCCCAAGAGGTCGATTCGAGTATTCTGACTATTCTTCGACAAAAAGGAGATGCGTTCATTGAATGCTATGAACATGACAGCGTCTACTACTATGTCGAGCAAGCGCGTCGATTTGCAGAGGAAAACAAGTATCCTGTGCAACAGCTGGAGTTTACTGCCAAACAGCGATTGGCGTTGTTCAGAGTGTTCCCGAATCAGGTTGAAGTTCCGTCGGCATTATTTTCAGAGGCGCGACCGCTTACCCGACAATTGCTGGAATCTGGGGATTCCTCTCTCTGGATTGTAAGCTACCTCATAGAATATTCCAGGATACATACCTACAAACGTCAGTATTCCCAAGCCAAAAAATGCCTGGATGAGGCGTTTCAGGCCTTTCCAAAGTCAAGGTCTGCTCCTTCCAAGGTCAAGGGAGAGTTGTATCTATTGAAGGGAGAATATTTTTTGAATCAGAACTTATCGGTGGATTCTGTGGATAAGTATCTGACTCTGGCGCAAGAACAGATTCAACAAGAGCCTAAGGGACTTTTTTTATGGTATGGTCTGGCAAGTTCTTTGGAAAACAGAAAAAGGAACCTCTACAAAGCAGAAGAATATGCCTTGAAGCACCTCTTTTATAGCGAACTCACCAATAATATCGAATATCGAGACCTACTGATCTTCAATGAACTTTCCAATATTTATATCTACATGGGAGATTATGATCGTGCGCTGGATTACCTCCGTCAGGCAAGAGCAGGTATTCGAAAGTCAATTTCTCTGGGTTTTTTATATGCACAGGTAGGGGATTATGAAGAGGCATTGAACAACTTAGCTATTGCGAAAAAGAGAATTTTTGACAAGAAAGGCTTTTTGCTCAATTATTTGCCGATGATGCACAATGTGTATGGAAATGTTTATTTGGGCTTGAAACAATACGATCAAGCCAAAGAGTCGTATCAACATATCCTAAGCTCAAAAAAACAAAACTCCTATTTAGACTCTTTGCAATATCATAGTGCGATGACCAATTTATTGGTTGAAACCCGGCAATACGAGGAGGCACTGATAGAACTTAAGGCCATTCTTGCGCACAAGCATAAGATTCGCGCCTACTTCAATTATTTAGGCTTTTGTTATTATCATTTATGTGAAGTCTATAGTGCATTGGGCCAGTCAGAAAAGGCCATGCAGGCTGTCAATGATGGAATGGAAATGATTTCAAAGTTGGACTCATTGTCTGGTCAGTATATGATCCCGCCTATGCATCAGATGACCAATCCACACACTTATTATTCATTACTCTATTCAAAGGCTCATGCGTATGATCATCAGTATCAATTTGACCCCAGGAAATCTTATCTGGACTCTTCACTGATCTATTATCAGAAAGCCGATGAAGTGATAGATACCCTCAGAATCCATTATCAGGGAGAGGCAGTGAACAGAATTATCAGTTCCTCTGGTTTTCGGACCTACTTTCGGTCTATCAAACTGTGTCATCAATTATTCGAACTCACAGGGGATCAACAATATATGGAGAAAGCCTTCTATTTTACAGAAAGAAGCAAAGCATACAAACTGTACCAGGCGGTCAGAGAATCGGAGGCACGACAATTTTTGAATGTGCCAGATTCATTGCTGAGGGCTGAACATGAGTTGATTCATCAGATTCAATATTTGGAAAAAACCATACAAAAAGACTATGAGGCTGGACAAAAACTATTAGAGACAGGAAAAAATGACAGTCTGGTTGTGCGCAGAGAATTGATGTATGTACAGCTGTTCCAAACCAAACAAGCCTATCAGGCACTGGTTCAGCGATTCGAGACAGAATTTCCTGATTATTTTCAACAGAAATATTCCCGACAAACCATTTCACTGGCAGACTTGCAGGCCAAATGCAAAAAGAACAAGGAAGGAATGCTTGAATATATGTATGATGATAGCACCCTGATTATCTTCGGTATTTCTCCGGATACCATTGTATTCAAGCAAATTCCCTTATCGATATCGCTGGATTCTGCTGTCCAGGCCTTGCGGACTCTTCTCCTCACATATCCGCAACAAGAAGATTCAAGCCTTGCCGCTCCTCAAACAGCCCATACGGATTTTTCGCTATTGGCCAACCTCCTATATCGGGAAATCCTGGAACCCATAATGCCTGTCTTTCAGCATATTCAATCGCTGACCATTATCCCAGACGGTTCTTTGGGGTATTTGCCATTCGAAGTTCTGCTTACCGAGCCTCCAGCATATCCTGGGAGGTTCCACAGCCATGCGTATTTGTTGAGAAAATTCCCCATTTCCTACTCGTTTTCTGCCACCTTATTTATGCGAATAGGAGGAGAACGCTTTTATTTGAGAGAACCAAACGTCCTGGCCATTCGTCCTGGATTTCCTCCATCTACCAAAACGTATGCAAACCTTCGGACTCGCCGAAGCGATCATTTCGGTCCCCTGCGACATAGTGAAGAAGAAGTAAGATTCATAGCCAATACATTCCGGGCAAGGACATTGGAAGATTCCTCCGCAGTCAAACCCACCATTATGAATGAACTCGCGAATGGAGAGTATCGCATCATTCATTTTGCCACTCACGCAAAATCTCATGATCATCAACCTCGGAAAGCAAAAATTGCCTTTTCGCCAAGCGAAGATTCTCTTCGGGAGGATGACTTCCTCACTTATGCAGAAATCTTTAACCTTCGACTCAATGCAGAAATGATTGTGTTGAGTGCCTGTGAGACGGGTTTGGGAGAATTTCAAAAGGGAGAAGGCATTATGAGCCTTGCTCGCGCCTTCTCCTATGCCGGTGCCCAATCAGTGATTACCACACTTTGGAGCGTGGATGACCGAAGCACCTCTCTGTTGATTCAATCCTTCTACCAGGCATTGAAGGCTGGCGCAAGCAAAGATCAAGCGATGCAGATGGCAAAACTGACGTATATCGAGAATCACGACGATCGTTTTGCTCATCCATTCTTTTGGGCTGGTCCCATCGTGATCGGAGATCAAGCACCTATTTGGAGGCCAGCCAACTATGCCTTGATGCTGTTGATTGTGAGCGGACTTCTGCTCGCAGGATTTTTTTTCTTTCGAAAGATGCGACCTCATTCGTGAACTTACGACTTAAAGAGTAACAAATCTTACTTTTATACTGGTCGATCATTGTAGATATAGGGAGAAAGCAAGCTAATTGATATACATGTTGTCATTTGAAGGTTCCACATTCACTTTTGCCTTCTTGTTCATGCTTAAGATGATCTCATCTCTTCATGCACAGGAACCAGATACCAGTATATTTGAACCCATCCGGGAAAAGGTCATTCACTTTCAAGCGACTTTTGCGCATGACAGTGTAATCCAGTATGCAGAACGGGCAAGAATCTATGCAGAAGACCATCAACTCCCAATCTTCCAGATTGAGTTCACGGTGCGGCAGCGCCTCGCCCTGATGCGAAAATACAGAGGCTTTGTCGACAAGCCATTGGCCCTCTTCCATCAGATCCTTCCTCTTGCTGATCACCTCCTTGCCGCGGGTGATTCCTCCTTATGGATTGCCAAGGCCTATGAAGAAATGATAGAGATGTATGCCTTCAGACGTGCGTATGACAAGGCCAATCAGGCCATGTTTCGGGCCTTGTCGGCAATTCCGTCCTCTGTTGAAGGATCGAGTGCTGTAAGAGGCAGTATCTATACCAATCTGGCAGGCTATTATATTGGCAAAGACAGACTGGATTCAGCCCAGCAGTATCTGGATTTGGCCCTGCTGGATATTTCTCCCCATTCAGAGGAAATGCTGGAATGGTACTCCACAGCCGCCAATCTGGAGATACAAAAAGAGAATCTACCTGCCGCCGAAGCCTATCTCCTTCAACAAATCCCCGTGGCCGAGGCGATCAACAACATTGACTATCGGGACATGATGACTTATCATCAGTTGGCGGATGTGGCGATGCGGACAGGAGATTTTGATCTTGCCATGGAATACCTCGGTCCTGCAAGGAGGAGTGGAAGGAAAGACTTACTTCTTGCCCAACTCTATATTCTCAAGGAAGAATATCAGGAAGCCTTGAAGGTCATGCGAACCCTTGAGTGGTCCTGCCTTTTATATAGAGGCTTCTCGCTCAATTATCTTCCAGACTGCTATCGGACCATGGCCGATGCCTATCTCGGTCTGCAACAGTTTGACTCTACAGAATCCTATATCTACAAAGCGCTGGAACAAGATTTTCATCCATCAGTTGTAGATACGCTGCTGTTCTATTTGGGAAAAATCGAACTGGATCTGGTTCGAGAGAATTATAGAGCGGTGGGTACGCATATTGACCAGTTGAAAGAGATCGACCAGGCATTCCGAAAAAACAGGAATTATTTGGCGACTGTTCAGTACAGAACTTTTCAAAGTCAGCTTGGACTCAAGGAATACGAGGAAGCCCTCACAAGTCTGGAGAAGGGATTGACCATAGTTACAGGAAGCTCAAATGAAACGGAGAAAGCTCCTCAAGTATCTCTAGACCAGTTGAGCGATCCACACCTGTATTTCAATTTCATTTCTGCCAAAGGACACACCTTTCTGGACCGCTTCTACACAGATGGACAACAAACATCTCTGGATTCCGCTTTGATGTATTTCCACAAGGCAGACAGGATCGTAGATACCTTGCGGATGAGGTTCAGAGGGAAGGAAGTGAAGCGGGTCTTGGCCAAACGTGCTTTTCCCGGATATGTGCGGGCGATCCAAAGTTGTTATGAACGCTATCAGCAATCACAGCAGGCTTCCTATCTGGATCAGGCATTTTATTTTGCAGAGAAAAGTAAGTCGTTGCGCTTGCATCAGGCGATTTCAGAATCGGAGGCCAGACAGTTTTTGACAGTCCCGGATGAGCTGCTTCAACAGGAGAGAGAATTGCTTCGAACCATTCAATATCATGAACGGAAATGTGCCTATTTTCAGGAATATCATTTTACCATTGATGAGCAGGGAGATACCTTGTTTTTTCATACCCTGTGGGAGACGCATAGCCAAGAATTGCATGTGGCACGGCAAGCCTATCAGAAATTAATTGCAACCTTTGAGCGAGATTTCCCCGAATACCATCTTCAGAAGTTTCAGACCAATGTCAAATCTTTGCAGGAAATTCAGCGGTTGTGCAAAAAAGATCAAACGGCCCTTGTAGAATTCGTGCTTGGCGATAGCTCCCTGTTTGTCTTTGGCATTGGTCCCGACACAATCATCTTCCGTCAAATCATTCCCACATTCTCCCTGGATTCGACGGTGCAGGAACTGCGAAATAGTCTGTATGAGTATTGGTTGGCAGATCAACGATCGGATGCCATGTATGAAGCCAATAGCCGCAAATATTGTTCACTCGCCTTTGGGTTGTATCAGGAGCTTCTTCACCCTCTCGCTCCCTTGTTTGAAGATCTTGATCGCGTCACCATCATTCCAGATGGTTCGCTGGGATATTTGCCGTTTGAGGTTCTGCTCAGCAAGCATCCAGAGTTTCCTGATCAGTATCAGACACATGCCTACCTGCTGCGCGAACTTCCCATCAGCTATGCTTTTTCTGCCACGGTTCATTGGCGAAAGCAAGCCAGAACTCTCCTCCCTTCTGCTCCCAAAATCCTGGCAATCAGGCCAAGTTTTGAGGATGAGGACCAAATATTTGCTGATATCAATTCACTGCGCAGAGATGGCTACGGACCCTTACGCTTCAGTGAGGCCGAAATTGACTTCATTGCAGAACGATTTGGGGCAAAGATTTTGGAAGATAGTTTGGCGACCAAACATCAGGTCATGGAGGCGATTGAGTCAGAACAGTATGCTGTGATTCATTTTGCTACCCACTCCAAATCACATGACCAACAACCACGTAAGGCCAAAATTGCTTTTACCTCCATAGCGGATTCTACAGAAGAAAATGACTTTCTCACCTTTCCGGAGATCTTCAACCTTCGCCTAACAGCTGATATGGTAGTTCTCAGCGCTTGTGAAACAGGTCTGGGAGAATTTCAGAAAGGAGAAGGTATCATGAGTTTGTCTCGGGCATTTGCTTTTGCCGGAGCTAAGTCTGTCATCACCACCTTGTGGAGTGTAGATGACAAGAGCACCGCAGAGCTGATGCAAGCATTTTATCGTGATTTGGCAAGCGGAAATGACAAAAGCTCCTCCATGCAAAAAGCCAAACTGGATTACCTCCAATCACATGATCATCGATTTGCTCATCCATTCTTTTGGGCAGGCCCTGTAGTAATTGGAGATCCTGGACCAATCAGACGCCGACTAAATGGGACGATCTGGATGGGCGTGATCGGGATATTGCTTCTCGGAGCTATGGGATTTTTCGTCGGCAAATTCAGGAAAAAATAATTTGTCGAAGTGTGAATAGAGTGGGGGGTAGCTTTTTGTATGACAGCTTAATTGCCATCCATGCTTACTATCAGTGCCTGTCGCTGGAATCTTGTATTGAAGACTTCCTGACAGGAATAATTTTTCAGGATCGAGTCTCTAACAGGAATGGATGCCATGCTGCTGATTCATCGAAGGAATGAGATAGATGTTTACATTTTTTCAAGAATAGGCGGACCTTTCTGTAGTTCATACGACCAAGAAAGTAGGAGGATCGATTTTTAGCACAACCAAAATACCTATCATGATATTCAACAAGAAGGATTCTGATACCGACCTAATGGAGGGGATTTTGGCGGGAGGTGTGAAACGTGAAAGATCTACCAAAATCCTTTTTCAAAAACACCATAAATTCTGTCATCGAGGGGTGCGGACATTTGGTCTAACATCCGAAGAGGCACAAGAAGCTTACCTGGATGCCATTACTGCAGTTTGTCGACAAATAGAGAAAAGCAATTTCAGGGGAGATTGTTCCTTGAGTACTTATCTCTATCGAATTTTTGAAAATAAATGCAAAAACAAACTCCGTCAACGAAAATCTCCCAACAATCAATGGATTGAAGACATCCCTGACCTTCCTTCAAAAGCCAGAAGTATACTGGAAGAGTTGGTGGAGCAGGAGGAGTTTGTGGCAGCAGAAGGGCTACTGGCACTTTTGGGAGGAAAGTGTAAGCAAATTCTGCTCTTGTCTGACTATCAGGGCTACTCTCAAACAGAAATTGCTGAAAAACTTGGTTTGAAATCAGCCAGGGTAGTCGCCACGAGTCGATATCGATGTATCGCCAAACTCAAACAAATGCTCCGAGGAAAACAGGTCTCGCTCCAGTGTGAATTCTCCTCAGATCAATCATGACCATTTACGCATGGAACATCCAAATTACAACACAGCCTACATTGATCAATATCTATCTGGCAAACTCACACAAGAGGATGCGTTTGCGTTTGAGCAAGCCATCGAGTTGCTCCCTGATTTAGAGGAAGAAGTCAGGCTTCAAATTCTTGCAAAAGGAGCCAGCTTCAAAGCCGGAAGAGATATTTGGCGCACAAACAGACGAGAAGAATTGACACGCTGGCTTGGGCAACATCCTGAGTGCTTTCTGCCTTCCTGGATTCAATATGCAGCAGGGATTGTTCTCCTGATATCCATTGGCCTGGCCCTGCTCCCATTCCGAACCCAATCTCCCCAACATCTGGAGGTGTCAGCTGTTGCCTATCACATGGACCCGGCACCGATCATTCGGACTGCTCGTGCACCATCTGCCCTTCATACGAGTTATCAGGCATTTAATTCTCGCCAATATGCCCGCGCCCTCCAGATCTGGGAGCGTCTGCCCCTTCCACAAGATAGCTTTACCCGAAATGAAATTGCCTATTTCAAGGGGCTGAGCTACCTGGAACTGGGACAGATTGACTTGGCAAGAAAGAGTTTTCTGACAGTCTCAGAACCGACGTACTATCCGCGTGCTCAATGGAACCTGGCCATTAGCTGGATCAAGGAAGGACAGCAAGTACAAGCGATTCCAGTCTTGGAGTCATTGAGCCAACAGGAAACCTCTTTTCAGACCAAAGCTGACCGTCTTCTCGATATGATACAGGACTAATGTATGTTCTATTGCAAGCCGTTCACCAATACTTCCCATGGCATGCAGCCACCCTTGCGCCAGCGAAGCTTGCTTAGGAAGACCTGTCCATCTTTCTTTTTGAATTCTGCATAGACAGGGACAACCCCTTCACCAGCAGTGAAGGTATTTTTCCAGACGATCTTGGCCAGGGCATCGACACGCATAGTGCCCTTGACTGTGGCATGTTTGCTGACCTTGTAGCTTCCCGCATATCGATGCCGACAATCATTGCATTCACACCCTTTTTTGGGATACACATCCTTGATATGTTCCTTAAGAGCTGCATCCAGCGCCTCCTTTACAGTACTATAGCCTGTCTGTGCCTGCATCCCCAGAACAAATATACAGCTGAACAAAAACAAGGAAGATATCACCCGAATACTTTTCATAAATCTTTGCTAAATGGTTTCATCAACAACGAGCAAACACCCGCTTTCTGTATGTTACGCACAGATGGTCAAATCAGGTTGGACCATTCCTGCACCAAATCTTTCATTCTACCCTCATTCGATTGAAAAACAAACCTGAAATCCCTATATTCGTATAGTGGTATAAATCAATTGTGAAACATCTATGACAAAGAAAAACGGAAATCAACCAATCTTTGTACCAATAGACTGGGAAGGGAGCAAGCAAAATCCACCGGAATACCCTGAATTGCCCTCCATTCCCATAAGTGCAGATATCTTGCTCAAAGCTGTGGCCGATGCCTTTGGTTCTGGTATGAACGGAATGATGAAGGAGGGGATTGAAAGCTTTCAGGATTTTCGAAAAGGAAAAATTGATGAAAAGCAATATACCTATCGTGTGGTCTATAAAGGGACCCAGGCTGCTGTAAAAGGCGGAAGCAGAACAGCTGCTGCGCTTGGCTTGAGTGAAGGCGCAAAACGCCTGATCGTCAAGAAATTTGGAGAAGAGGCTCTGAGGCGACTAGGAAAGTACAATTTTGTTACTTCCATGGCCTTCGGAATCATCGATCAGGGAACTCATACTTATCAATATGCCAATGGGCAACTCCCGGCAAGAGATTTCAAAATTAAATCTGTTGAGAATGTAGGCGGTACCGGTGGCGCGATTTCTGGTGCAGCTGCAGGTGCCATGATTGGATCAGCCTTCCCCGGATTGGGAACAGTCGCTGGTGCCATGCTTGGATACGCTTTCGCTGTGATGGGGGCAATGAGTGGAGCTTCCCTCGGAAAATCATTAGGAGAACAATGGTTCCCCGATCCCTCGGCCGAAGCAACAGAAAAAAATTCTGAAGAAAGCACTTCTTCTGATCAGGAATAATTTACATCTGATATAGCAGTAATAAGGATAAGTTTGCTATATGCCTATGGAGGTCAATTTCAGGATTGACCTCCATATTGCTTTTATGACAGACAGATCGAAGTAAGTAAGTATTTGGACACAATTATTTGTGAGGGATATAGTGGGCATAGGGGAAAAAAGGGAGAACTCTTACCAATCAAGCCATTATATCCCCTTTTTCTCTATACCCAAATTCAAAGACACTCTCGTCCACCTATCTGGTATCAACTATCACGCTTGTCAATTACAATAATAAATCTGCCAAGCCCTCCTTAGTACAGCGTAACACAAATAAATTAATATTTGTATTTTTGTAGAAAACCGAATTATGCAGAAAGATCATATCAACCTGAAGGAGGAAGATCGAGCGCATCTATTGGAGCTGACTTCCACCGGTTCTTTGCCAATCCGGGTATTCAAGCGAGCGATGGCGCTTTTGGAATTAGATCGTGGAAAAACTCTTCAATCGGTCTGTGATAGTCTATCGGTGAGCTATCCGGCGGTATCAGGCTGGCGGAACAAATACCGGGCCTCTGGACTTGAGTTTTTACAAGACAAGCCTCGTCCTGGTCGTCCCAAGAGCATCGATGGTGTTCAACGGGCCCAGATTACGGCTTTGGCTTGCAGCGATGCCCCTGATGGCTTTGAGCAGTGGAGTCTACGCCTCTTGGCTGGCAAGGCTGTTGAGTTAGGCTTTGTAGAAGAGATTCTCATACAGAAGTGAGCCGCATTCTCAAAAAAACCAACTCAAGCCTCACCTAAAACGCTATTGGTGCATTGGGCAGATCAGTTCCTTGTTTTTGGC